>NZ_CP011868.1:2423520-3029401 GCF_001294645.1 Pseudonocardia sp. HH130629-09 | reverse complement strand
CATGTTCTCCCCGATCGTCGGCGGAGCGTCGATGGCGACGACGCCGTCGTCGGTCACGACGAACGCGGCGTCGTAGCCGCCGCTGGTGACCCAGTGGAATCCTCCGCGCAGCTGCTGGACGTGGTAGCCGAGCCGCTGGAATCGCTCGCTGCGGAAGTACGGGGGGTAGTACGTCGCAGGGTCGGCCGGGTCGTCCTGCCCGGCGCGCGGGAAACCGTAGGGGTCGATGGCGAAGAACGCCGGCTCGTCGGTCGCGACGATGGGCTTCTGGGACATGGTGTGGTCCTCCAGGTCGTTTCTCGGTTCGCCGCCGGGGATCAGGCCGGTGGGGGGAAGCGCAGGACCGCCTTGAGCACCGCTCCGGAGGCCACGTCGTCGAACGCCGTGCCGATGTCGGCGAAGTCGTAGTGGGTGGTGAGCCGGTCGACGGGAAAGCGCCCGTCGCGGTGCAGCGAGATCAGCTCGTTGATCAGCAGGGCCGACACCGCGTCGCCCTGGATGATCCCGTGCAGGCTCTGTCCGACGGCGAGCCTCGACGCGTCCACCATCGCCTCGGCACCGTCGTGGAAGGCGACGAAGCCGAAACGGCCCATCGGGGCGAGCGCGTCGACCCCGGCGGTGAGGTTCCGGCTGCGGCCGCTGGTGTCGAGGGCGAAGCCCGTCCCACGGGGGACGATCGCGCGCAGTGCCGCCGCCAGGTCGTCGACCCGGCTCGCGTCGACGACGTGGGTGGCGCCGAGTTCCCGTGCCAGGTCCAGCCGGGTCTTCTCGACATCCACGGCGACGATGGTCGCGGCGCCCGCGATCCGGGCGGCCATGACCGCTGCCAGCCCGACCGCACCGGTCCCGAACACCGCGAAGGAGGAACCGCGCGCCACGCCGAGTGCCGTGAGCACGGCTCCCGCCCCGGTCTGGAACCCGCATCCGAGCGGCGCCAGCACGTCCAGCGCCACGTCGGTGGGAACCTTGACCGTGTTGCGCCGGTGCGCCAGCGCATACGTCGCGAACGACGACTGCCCGAAGAAGTGCCCGCGGGGCTCGACCCCGTCCACCGCGTGCAGACCGTTGGTCCCGTCGAGCCGGGCACCGGCGAAGTTGGCGTCCCAGACCCGGTCGCAGTAGGCCGGGTGCGCGGACACGCACGGCGGGCACACCCCACACGAGTGGTAGGACAGGACCACGTGGTCTCCGGGCTGGACGCTGGTCACGGCCGTCCCCACCCGTTCCACGACGCCTGCGCCCTCGTGGCCCAGCACCGCCGGCAGCGGGGTCGCGATCCGCTGGGCGCGGACGTGGGCGTCGGTCGCGCAGATGCCGGTGGCGACCATGCGCACGAGCACCTCGTCGGCGCGGGGTTCGTCGACGGTGATGTCGCGCATCTCGAAGGCGCCGTCCCTCGTCTCCAGGACGGCCGCCCGCGCGGCCATGCTCATCCGGTGGTCCCCGGGCGACGGGCGGCGGGGCGATCGATCAGGTGAGTCATGGCCTGCTTCCGGTGAGGGTGACGGTGACGTGAGCTGGGTGCTGCGTACTCCCTGCACGCTAGGAGCGATTCGGACAATCCGGATCAGCCGTCCTATCCGCTGTCGGGGCGCGTGCCCGGGCAGTGCACGGCCCGCGGATCGCGTCGGGCCGTCCCGGCGCGGGCGGCGACGGATCGACCAGCCGATCCGCCGGGACGGCAACGCCCCTAACGTCTGCCGACGACAGGTGGACCGCCGGGCCGGGGGAGTGTGGCCGTTCGTGATCGAGTCCGACTACGGACAGCGTCTGGAGTTCGGTGTCCGGCTGCCCAGCGACCCGGCGGTGTCGGTCCGGCTCGCCCGGGCGGCCGAGGAGCTGGGGCTGGACCTCGTCGTCGTCCCCGACCGGCCGGACCTCCCGGGTGCCGAGGCGTGGACGGTGCTGTCCTGGGTCGCCGCCGTCACCGACACGGTCCGGCTCGGTACCGACGGGCACGACGGCACCGCGCGGAACCCGGCGGTGCTCGCCAGGACCGCCGCCGGTCTCGACCATCTCAGCGGGGGCCGGGTCGAGCTCGGGATCACGGTGGGGGAGCCCGGGCACGACGGCGGGGAGACGATCGACGTGGTCACCGGACTGTGGGACGTCCTCGACGGTGGGCTCGCCCGCGTGGACGGGCGGCGGCACCGGCTCGCCGGGGCGCAGAAGGCGGCACCGGCCCACGACGTGCCGATCACGGTGAGCGGCCCGGACCCGCGCGCCCCGGACCTGGCGCGGCTGGCGGGGACCCGCGCCGACGGCTGGTCGGTGCCCCTGACCGGTGCCGACGACCTCGCCGTCGGCCGGCGCCTCGTCGACGCCGCCGCCCGGGAGGTCGGTCGTGACCCGCGCGAGATCCGCCGGTGGGTGACCGTTCCCGCCACGGGCACCGACGGCGGGGCGGCCGTGTTGTTGGAACTCGTCGTCGAGCACGGGGTGGGGACGATCGTGCTCGATCTCGGTTCCGCCCGCGACGCCCCGGCGGAGCTGCGCCGGTTCGCCCGTGAGGTCGTCCCCGCGGTCCGGGCGGGCGCCGATGCGGCTCTCCCACACGGTGCGGCCGGGCTGCGCGTGCGCCGGTCCTCGGCGCTCGCCCGGCGCCGGCCCGGTATCGACTACGACGGCGTCCCGGCCGGGCCGGTCGCCGTCGAACCCGGGGACCTCGCCTACGCCCGGCTGCGCGGGGGTTACCTGCGTGGCGGCTCGCCGGGCATCATCCTGCGGGCCGGGACCGTCGAGCAGGTCGTGGACGCCCTGGGGTTCGCCCGCCGGCACCCCGACCTGCCACTGTCCCGGCGCAGCGCCGGGCACGGGCTGTCCGGGCGCTCCACCAACGACGGCGGCATCGTCATCGACGTGTCGCCGATGAACACCGTCGCGGTGCTCGACGAGGCGGCACGCCGGGTCCGGATCGGACCGGGAGCCCGCTGGACCGACGTGGCGAACGCGCTCGCCCCGTACGGCTGGGCGATCAGCTCGGGCGACTACGGCGGCGTCGGCGTCGGCGGGCTCGCCACCGCCGGCGGGATCGGTTACCTGGCCCGCGGGCACGGGCTGACGATCGACCGCCTCCGCGCCGTCGAGATGGTGCTGGCCGACGGCTCAGTGGTGCGGGCGAGCGAGACGGAGAATCCGGACTTGTTCTGGGCGGTCCGCGGTGCCGGAGCCAACTTCGGGATCGTCACCGCGTTCGAGTTCGTCGCCGACGAGGTCGGCCCGGTGGCCTTCGCCGCGCTCACCCAGGTGGTGCCCGACGTCGCGGGCTACCTGGTCGGGTGGGGCCGGGTGGTCGAGGAGTCCCCGCGCGACCTCACCAGCTTCCTGATCATGCCCCCGCCGAGCGGCCGACGACCCGCGGTGGCACTCACCCGTACCGTCGTCGACTCACCGGACCCGGACACCGTGCTCGCCCGGCTGCGGCCGCTGGCCGGGCTCGCCCCGATGTACGAGCAGCAGGTGGCCATCACCTCCTACGCCGACATCATGGCGAACGCGAGCGACGACGCACCGGTCTCGCGCGGCGAACCGGTCTCCCGAAGCGGGCTCGTCCACCACCTGACGCCGGAGTTCGCGACCGTCGCCGCCCGGGTGCTCCGCAGCGGCGTCGTGCACTGGTTCCAGCTGCGCTCGGTCGGCGGCGCGGTCGCCGACGTCGCCCCGGACGCGACGGCCTACCCTCATCGGTCGGCGAACTTCTCACTCGTCGTCATGGGCAGCGATCCCGACGCCGTCGACGCGCAGTGGGCGTCGCTGGTGCCGTTCCTCGACGGGCTGTACCTCAGCTTCGAGACGAGTCTGCGAGCCGAGCGGATCGACCAGGCATGGCCTGTCCGGACCCTCACCCGGCTCCGGGGGCTCAAGGCGACCTACGACCCCGACGGCGTCTTCGACGACAACTTCGCCCTGACCCCGACCCCGGAAGCGAGTCCCCGATGAGCGACTACGGCCATGAGCTGACCTTCGGCTGCTTCCTCACCCCGGTCGCCGCGCCGCCGATGCGCCCGGTCGAACTCGCGCTCGTCGCCGAACGGGCCGGGCTGGATCTGGTCTCCTTCCAGGACCACCCGTACCAGGCGGCGTTCACCGACACCTGGACGCTCATGTCGTTCGTCGCCGCACGCACCGAGTGGGTCCGGATCTGCGGCAACGTGCTCAACCTGCCGTTGCGTCCGGCCCCGCTGCTGGCCCGCGCCGCCGCGAGCCTGGACCTGCTCAGCGGCGGCCGGGTCGAGATGGGGCTCGGTGCCGGAGCGTTCTGGGACGCCGTCGTCGCCATGGGTGGCCGGCGTCTCGCACCCGGTGAGGCCGTGCGGGCGACCGAGGAGGCGATCGCGGTGATGCGCGGGATCTGGGCGGTCGACGAGCCCGGCCCGCTGCGCGTGGCCGGCGGGTTCCATCACGTCGACGGTGCGAAGCGCGGCCCGGCCCCGGCCCATCCGATCCCGATCCGGATCGGGGCGCTGGGGCCCCGGATGCTGCGGCTGACCGGGCGGCTCGCCGACGGGTGGCTGCCGTCGCTGATGTTTCTGCCGGACGGTCCGGCGTCGCTGGCGGAGATGAACTCCCACATCGACGAGGGCGCAGCCGCGGCGGGCCGCGACCCGCGCGAGGTGACCCGCTACCTCAACATCGCCGGGACGTTCACCGGCACCGGGAAGGGGCTCCTCGACGGGCCACCGGCGCAGTGGGCCGAGCAGGTCGCCGAGATCGCGCTGACCCACGGGACGTCCGGGTTCATTCTCGCCTCCGACGAGCCCGGCGCACTCGAGCTGTTCGGCCGGGAGGTCGCACCACGCGCCCGCGAGATCGTCGCCGCAGAGCGGACCCGGTGAGCCGATGCGGCCGGGCCGGACGATGAGGCGCCGCAACGCGCGGAACGGGATCCTCCGATGACGTGGAGCACCCGCGAGATCGCGGAGATCACGGGCACCAGCGTGAAGGCGGTGCGCTACTACCACGAGATCGGTTTGCTCCCCGAACCCGACCGGGCGCCCAACGGCTACAAGAAGTACGAGATCGGCCACCTGACCCGGCTGCTGCACATCAAGCGCCTCTCTGATCTGGGGGTCCCGCTGGCGCAGGTGGACGAGGTGACGCGGGACGGGAGCCATGCCTCGGTGTTCCGAGCCGTCGACGCCGAGCTGGCGAGGACCGTCGAACGCCTGCAGGCCGTGCAGAGCGAGCTGTCGGCTCTGTCGCTGCCCGGCGCGACACCGGAGGTCCCCACCGAGTTCGGAGCCGTCGCGCCACGGCTGCGGGAGAACGATCGCGCGTTGCTGTCGATCTGTGCCCAGCTCTACTCCGTGGAGTCGATGACCGCGGTCCGGGAGCTTCTCGAAGCCGCCCCGAACGACGAGCTCGACGAGGCGTTCCGGGACCTGCCCGAGGACGCCGACGAACAGCGGAGGCAGGCGCTCGCAGAACGGATCGCGCTGGCGCTCGTGACCGGGCCCGAGCGCTCCGTGGTGTGGCAACCCAAGGCCACCACACCGCGGCAGGCCGCCGCGGCACGCAGGGTCGTCGGCCACGCCGTGGAGGCGCTGTTCAACCGTGCCCAGATCGACGTGCTGCGGCGCGCCCGGGAGATCGACGCAGCAGGGCCCTGAAGCACACGACATCACCACGACCGAGGTGCACGAGAACCATGGACAGTCGTCCGGCCGCCGAGCTCGGCGCGCTCATGACCGAGAAGCTCGCCGGGTTCCAGATCGCCCAGGCGCTCTACGCGGTGGCGAGGCTGGGAATCCCGCAGGCCCTGCTGGACGGGCCCCGTACCGTGGCCGACCTGGCGGCGGAAGCGGAGGTGGACGAGCACCTGCTCGGCCGGGTGCTGCACTCCCTGACCGGGCAGGGGGTGTTCACCCACGAGCCGGACGGGACCGTCGCGGTCACCGAGCTGGGGGCCACGCTCGCCCCGGGGACCCGGGGACCCGGGGACCCGGGGGTCGGTGTACGGCACCGCCTTGTTCTGGATGGAGACGCACTATGCGCCCTTCGCTGCGCTGACCGAGGTCCTGCGTACCGGGCGCACCGCGTCGGACCTGGTCAACGGGATGCCGTTCGTCGAGTTCCTGCAGGCCCACCCCGAGCACGTGCCGGCGTTGGCCGCTGCCATGGCCGACGTGACCCACGGGGCGCAGTCGGAGGTGCTGGAGGGCTACCGGCTCCCGCCCGGCACGGTCGTCGACGTCGGTGGCGCCGACGGGTCGGTGTTGGCTGCGTTGGTCGCTGACGAACCCGACCGGCGCGGGTGGCTGCTCGATCTCCCGCCTGTCGCCGCGACCGCGCACGATCAGCTCGCGAGGGCAGGCCTGGCCGACCGGATCGAGGTGCTGGGCGGCGACTTCTTCGAGTCGGTGCCGTCGGCGCAGGTGTACCTGCTATCGACCGTGCTCCACGATTGGACCGACGAGGACGCACTCCGCATCCTCGGCCGGATCCGGGCGGCTGCGGCTCCCGGTGCGCGTCTGGTGGTGGCTGAGGTCGTCCTGCCGGACGGAGACGAGCCCCATCTGGGCAAGATCTCCGATCTCACCATGCTCGCGATGGTGGGCGGGCGGGAACGCACCCGCTCGGACTTCGCCGGGTTGCTCGCCCGGTCGGGATTCGTGCTGGACGGTGTTGCGCGGTCGAGCGTGTCGGGGTATTCGGTCCTCGAGGCGACCGTGCGGGAGGTCTGAGTCCGCAGGACGGCTGAGCACCCGCGAACGCCGTCTCCTGCAGCGTCGTGCCGTTCTCCCCGGACAGCAGGCCGACGACCTCGTCGCCGCGGGCGTCGAGCCGGTCGGCGGTCTCCGACGGCGCGGCGGTGCCATCCGTCATCTCCGTGCCGTCTCCGCCCCGGTGAGCCCGGCGGACAGCGCGACGATCGGATGCGCCGCGTCGTGTCCGCGCTCGTCCAGGCGGGCGAGCAGGCCGAGCGCGGTGTCGGCGCGACCGGCCGCCAGCGCGGCCATCCCGCGGTTCCACTCGGCCGCGGCGCTGACCGCACGATCGCGACGCGGCCCGGCGAGGCGCAGGGTGCGGGTGGCCAGCCGGTCCACGCCGGCGTGGTCACCGCGGACGGCGGCGAGCCACCCGAGACAGTTGCGGCACTCCGAGGCGATGTGCTCGGCGCCGATCCGCTCGGCAGCGGAGAGCCCCTCGGCCGCAGCGTCCCGGGCGGCGTCCCACCGCCCCGCGGCGATGTCGAGTCGCGCGCTGCGGGCAAGCGCAGCGGCGAGCGAGGTGCGGTCGGCGTGCCTGCGGTGAATCCGATCTGACGTTCTTCGAGTACATGGTGCTGTCGGTGCTGTCGGAGGAGCCCGGGCGCACCCTGCAGATGAGCGAGCTGGCCGCGCGGACCGCGGCGTCGCTGTCGGCGGCCGACCTGCTCGGGTTCGCCGCCCGGCTCCCCCCTGGCTGCCGCCCGGTCGCCGTCGTCCGCAGCGGGGGCGCCCGGCGTGGTCGCCTCCCGTCCGTCGGTGGGTCCTGCTCGTCGGGCACGTCCCGCCACGGTGGCCCGAGCGTCGGGACCCATCGTGGGCCCGCCCGCCGCCCCGCGGACGTCCGTGTCGAGCGGCCGCGGCGCGGGGTGGCCGAGTACGGTGCGCCGGTGCGTGGGAGCCGGGCGGTGGTGGCCCTTGTCGGGACGGTGCTGGCCGGGATCCTGCTGGCCGCGACGGTCGGCTGCACCGCGCCGCCGTCACCCGTCCCGCGGCCGTCGACCGCGCCGGACGCACCGGCGCCGCTCCGGTCGCCGCTGACCGGGTTGCCCTCCGAGCCGGGCGCACAGGTGTTCGCCGTGAAGATCGACAACACCGCGAAGGCCCGTCCGTGGGACGGTGTCGAGGCCGCCGACGTCGTCTACGTCGAGCCGGTCGAGGGTGGTCTCACCCGGCTGCTCGCGGTGTTCGCCTCGCGACTGCCGAGGTCGGTCGGGCCGGTGCGCAGTGCCCGGGAGACCGACATCGGCCTCCTCGGTGCCTACGGCATGCCCGCTCTCGTCTTCTCCGGTGCCGCCCCGCCGGTCCTGGAGCAGCTCGTGCCCGCGCCGATGGTCCCGATCGCGCCCCGCGACGTCCCGGGCGCGTTCCGGCGCGACGACCGCCGGCCGGCACCGCTGAACCTCTACGTTGATCTGGCGGCCCTGCGTGGATCGGTTCCGCAGGCGGGGCCGGCCCGCGACATCGGTCTGCGCTTCGGGCCGGCGCCTGCCGGGGGCGCCCCGGTCCCGGAGCGCACCGTGCGGGTGGGCTCGACCGCGGTCACCGTCACGTGGAGCGCGCAGGACGCCGCGTGGACGGTCGCGACCGGCGGTGAGACCGCCGTCGCCGGTCCCGACCGGCGGCCGGTGCTGGCGGACACGGTGCTCGTGCAGCGGGTCGGTGTCGGGGAGTCCACGGTTCGTGACGGCGCCGGCTCGGTGTCCCCGATCGCGGTCACCGTCGGTACGGGTGACGCCGAGGTCCTGCGCGAGGGACGCTCCTTCCCCGTGCGGTGGTCCCGCCCCGCTGCAGCCGCCCCGACCCGCCTGACCGGGCCCGACGGCCGTGAGGTCCCGCTGAGACCGGGTCGTACCTGGGTGCTGCTCGTAGCGCGCTGACGCGTCGGCGGCGGCACTCGGTGTCCCGCCTCATCGTTCCTCGCCGAGGCCGTCCCCCTCCGCCACCCCGTCGGAGGCGACGCGCAGTGCTGAGGCGGCGGACCCGGTGGCGGGTGGACCGTGGCCGAACCCGGCGACCACCGGGTCCGGCGCGGCGAGCTCGCGGAGCGCCGCCGCCGTCCGCGCCCGGTCGACGTGGAACAGCCCGAACGCGACGCCCCCGTCGTCCGTGCCGCGGGCCAGGTCCCCGGTCAACACCGCACGCCGGGCGGCCATCCAGACCGCGACGCTCCCCTCGGTGTGCCCGCCGACGAGCCGGGCGACGGCGCCACCGCCGGGCCCCAGGCGGTCCCGGTCGTGCAGGTCCCGCGCCGCCGCGATGCGGGGCGCGTCCATCACCGTCCCGGCCGCACGGGCGATCGCCTCGTGCACGGGCCGCTCGTCCTCGGTCAGGTCGGGCGGAGTCCCGCGGGACTCGCCGCGCAGCACGGCGGCGTCGGCGGCGCCGGCGAGCACCTCGGCCCCGGTCAACGTGGCCAGGGCCGCCGCGGCTCCGCTGTGGTCGGAATGCCAGTGGGTCAGCACGATGCGGGCGATGTCCTGCGGTCGTCCACCGAGCCGGGCGAGGGCGTCGAGCACCACGTCCTCCTCGCCGGGCAGCCCCGGGTCCAGCACCACGACACCGTCCGGGTCGCGCCACAGGTAGGCGTTGGCGGCCCCGGTCGGTACCCACCACAGGTCGGCGGCCAGCGGTACCGGCGCCCCCTGGCGCGGCAGGGTCACCGTCGTCCCCCCCTCGTCGTGGCCGGTGGGACCGCAGACGGTCCCCGGCCATCCGGTGGGCACCTCTGCCGCGGGTGCCGGTGCGGCGTGCACGCCGGAGACGACCGGGATCCCGATCGTCTCCGGCGTGCCCGGCGTCGGTCCCGCCGTGGTCGGGGTGGCGGTCACCGGGTGCGCGCGACCGGCTGGGCCGGGTAGTCGGGCAGCTCGAAGGCCTCGATGGGTGCCGGGGTCTCGCGGCCGAACATCCCGGCGATCCGCCGGGCCGGCCGGCTCGCCCCCACCCGAGCCATCGCCCGCAGCCCGCGGATCCCGCGAGCGGTGCGGGGGTTGGCGAGCTCGACGGGTGGCCGGTTGTCCTGAACCTCGCGCACCAGCGGTCGCAGGATCCGTTCGTAGCGCGTCAGCGCGGCGCGGTGGTCGGTGTCGCCGGCGAGCTCACCGGCCAGCACCTCGGCGCCGATCAGCGCGAGGCTGGTGCTGCCGCCCCCGATCGGCGACGCGCAGAAGGCGCTGTCGCCGAGCAGGGCCACGCGTCCGCTGCTCCACCGGGCGGCGACGCCCTGCCCGACGGCGTCGAAGTAGAGGGGCGCATCGTCGATCGCGTCGAGGATGCGCGGGGTGATCCACCCGGCGTCGGCGAAGGTCGCGCGCAGCACCGCGACCTGGTCGGCGCGTCGCAGCGAGTCCAGGCCGCGCACGTCGGAGAGGAAGGTCAACAGGGCCCTGGAGGTGCCGAGGTTGTCCGGGCGCAGGTGCACGCCGCGCGCGCCGGGGACGTGGTGCCAGTTCCACCAGCCGTCGTCGGCCGGGTCCCGCGGGATCGTCAGGTAGGCCATGTACATGCCGAGCTCGCGGACGTTGACGCCGGGGAAGACCAGGTCACGGGTGCGCGAGCGCAGCCCCTCCGCGATGACGACGAGGTCGGCGTCGACGGTCGAGCCGTCGGACAGGGTGGCCGTCACCCGGTCGCCGCGGTCGTCGAGTCCGGTGATCTGCGTGTCGAAGCGGTAGTCGGTGCTCCCGCGGGTGTGCTCGTAGAGGACCCGGGACAGCTCGCCGCGCAGGATCTCCAGCTCGGCGGTGGGTCCGTCGAGCCGGGAGGTCGTGTCGACGGGGAACGACGCGACGGCACGGCCGTCGTCGTCGACGAAGCGCAGGCCGCGCTCGTGCGTCCCGGCCGCCCGGATGTCGTCCTCGACGCCCATCCGCCGCGCGACCTCGCGGCCCGCGCCGCGGACGTCGATGTTGTGGCCCTCGTCCCGCAGGCGGGGGGCCCGCTCGACGACGGTGGTGTCCCAGCCGGTCGCGGCGAGGCGGTGGGCGAGTGCGGGGCCGGCGACGCTGGCGCCGGAGATGAGAGCGTGACGGGTCACGAGGTCCTCCTGGTGTGGTCGGTGGTACCGGTCCGGTGGGCCGGTTCGGGTTCGAGCTCGGGGCTGATGTCGCGGGCGGTGCGGATCCCGCGGGGGGCGAAGACCGCGCAGAGCAGGGCGGCGGCGAAGGCGAGCGCCGCGGCGGCGGTCGCCCCGGCCTGGAAGCCGGCCAGGAACGCCTGGCGGGCGGCGTCGAGGACACCGTCAGCGGCGGGGCCGAGGTCACCGGCCGCCCCGGCGGCCGAGGTGATCCCGCTGCCCACCTGCTCGGCCGACGGCGGTGGCAGGCCGGCGAGGGTGGGCGCGACGCGGCTCTGGTAGACCGCGAGCAGGACCGCGCCGACGAGCGCGACACCGACGGCGCCGCCGATGTCCCGCCCGACGTTGTTGACGGCCGACGCCACGCCGAGGCGTGCGGGTGGCAGACCGCTCACGACCAGGGTCGATGCGGGTGTGCTGCTGAGCGCGAACCCGACGCCGAGCAGCGCCAGCCCGGCCGCGAACGGCCAGAACGCGCTCAGCCCGGCGCTCGCCGCCAGCGCCAGGAAGGCGACGCCCACCAGGGTCGCCCCGACCGAGCCGAGCAGACGCACCCCGAACCGTCGCACGAGCCACGGCACGAACACCGCACCCGACACGACGCCCGCCTCGGTGACGAGGAAGGTCAGCGCCGTCTCCAGGGGGGTCAGGCCGCGCACGTTCTGCAGGTACTGCACCCCGATGAAGGTGTAGGCGGAGAAGGCGCCGGTGATCAGGAGCAACAGCACCGTGCCGACCGGCAGGGCCCGGCCGGTGAACAGGCGCACCGGCAGCATCGGCGACGACGTGCGCAGCTCCCACAGCACGAACCCGACGATGCCGACCAGGCCGACGAGCAGCGGTACCAGCACCGCCGGAGCGGTGGCCGGGCCCTGGCCGGCCTGCCCGATGCCCAGTACCAGGGCGCCGATCCCGATCAGGATCAGGAGCCCGCCGAGCGGATCCGACGTGGCGGCGGCGTCGCGTCTCTCGGGCAGGGTCAGGCGCAGCGGCACCACCAGGAGCAGCGCCGCGGCGCCGAGGACGATCGGCATGACACGCCAGGAGACCTCCGTCGTCAGCTGTCCGCTGGCGAGGCCGGCGACGGAGGCGGAGACGCTCACGGTGGTGGCCCACACCGCGACCGCCCGTGCTCGCTGTTCACGCGGGAAGGCCGCCACGAGCACGGCCAGGGTCACCGGCAGGACGACGGCGGAGGCGAGCCCGACCAGTGCACGCAGGGCGATCACGAGCTCCGGCTGCGACACCGACGCCGTCGCCACCTCGGCCAGCCCGAACAGCAGCAGGCCGGCCATCAGGAACCGACGCCGTCCCCACCGGTCGGCCGCGGCACCGGCGGGAAGCAGGACCGCGGCCGACACGACGGAGCCGACCGTGCTGATCCAGGTGGTCTCGGCCTGGCTCGCCCCGATGTCCCCGGCCAGCTCCGGCAACGCGATCCCGAGCGACGGCGACGATGCGCTGACCACGACCAACGCCGCCCCCACGGCCGCCACGACGGGCAGCGGGGCGCCACGGGTGATGGGCCGTAGACTCCGGGGACGTACTCTGATGGGCACGATCTTACGATAACAATAATATTCGTTCGTCGTAGTGTGGGAGGAGCGACGTGGAGGAACCTCCGTCCTGGCTCGCCGAGCTGAGCTCGCCGATGATCTCGCTGCGCGAGATGAGCGAGGCGCAGGCGGCGCTGGCGGCACGACAGGCCCGCCGCATGAACATGAACACCTCGGACATGAGGGCACTCCGGCTGCTCGACATGCACGGCTCGCTCGGCCTGACCGACCTCGCGCGCCATCTCGACCTGCGCCCGGCCTCGGTCACCAGCCTGATCGACCGGCTCGAGTCCGCGGGGCTCATCGAGCGCGTGCGCGAGGGCGACGACCGCCGCCGGATCTCCGTGCGGGCCCTCCCGGCTGCGCAGCGCCTGAGCTACGGCGTGTGGGAACCCGTCCTGCGCGCCATGGACGAACTCAGTCACACGATGTCCGAGCGGGACCGGCAGGTCGTCTGTTCCTACCTCGACCGGGTCGCCGCGGTCATGCGAGCCGCTTCGGACTGAGGTGCGTGCGCGGGGGCGCCCGCGCCGGCCGGGAGCGTCCGATCGACGCCGGTGCCGGTCACGGCAGGGGACTGTGGGCGGTCTCGCGCATCCGCAGGACCACGACGAGGGCCAGCAGCGCGCAGAACAGCGAGATAAACCCGGCCGACCAGTTCAGCCCGGTGCCCGCGATGAGGGCGGTCGCGAGGACCGGGGCGAGCCCACCGAACAGGGTGTTGGAGATGTTCCAGCCCAGCGACATGGCCGAGTACCGGACGTCGGTGGGGAACAGCTCGGCGAGTGCGGCGGGGCCGGGACCCGCGATGCCGGCGAGCAGCGCGGCGACGACGAGCTGGCTCGCATAGACCAGCGGCAGCGATCCGGTCGACAGGGCCATCATGAGCGGCACCGAGCCGACGACGAATCCGCCCACCGCGGTCAGCAGCACCGGGCGGCGCCCGAACCGGTCCGAGAGCCGGCCGAAGACCGGCACGAGCAGGACGAACACCACGATGCACAGCAGGTTCGACAGCTGTGCCGGTGCGCGCTCGACACCGGCGACCTGCTGCAGGAACGTGGGGATGTAGGTGAGGAACAGGTAGTAGCCGATCGACCAGATCCCGACGAATCCGATGGCGGTCGCGGTGGCGGCCTTGGACCGGCGGGCGACCCCGCGCAGCGGGTTCTCCATCACCTCGTCGTTCTCGCGCAGGGCGGTGAACTCGGGGGTCTCGGGGACGCTGCGGCGGATCCACAGCGCGGCCAGGCCGGTCACGGCGCCGAGGAGGAACGGCAGGCGCCAGGCCCAGTCCAGGATCTGCTGCTCGGTGAAGGCCAGCGAGAGCGCGATGCTGACGAGACTCGCGAGCAGGAAGCCCAGACCGGAGCTGACCTGCTGGAAGCTCCCGAGCAGGCCGCGGCGTCCGGTCGGCGCGTGCTCCACGATGAAGGTGGCCGAGCCCGCGGTCTCGCCGGCGGTCGACGCGCCCTGCAGCAGCCGCAGGACGACGAGCATCAGCGGTGCCGCGATGCCGACGGTGGCGTAGGTCGGGAGCAGCCCGATGAGAACGGTGCAGACGGTCATCAGCATGATCGACAGGATCAGCGTGCGCCGCCGGCCGACCCGGTCACCCATGTAGCCGAACACCAGCGCGCCGATCGGTCGCGCGGCGAAACCGACGGCGAAGACGCCGAAGGTCAGGAGCAGGCCGGTCGCGCCGTCGCCGGGGAAGAACAACTGGGCCATCACGGTCGCGGAGAAGGCGTAGATGACCGCGTCGTACTGCTCGAGCAGGTTGCCGACGGCTCCTGCGAGGGTGGCCCGCCCGGCGGCGGGCCGGGAGTCGGGGGCGACGGGGGTGGCCTGTGCATCGGAGAGGGACATGGTCGTTCCTCGTCTCTAGAGGGTCGGGAAGGCGGGGCGTACGGTGGCCGAGCAGGGCGCCCCGGCGCTCATCGCCGCGGCCGCGTCGGCGAGGACCGGGCCGCACCGTTCGATGTCGGCGCCGACGAGCGGTCCGGACAGCGAGTGGACGCCGAGTGTCGCGACCGGTTCGGCCCCGCCGTGCCACACGGGGACGCTGATCTGGCGGATCGGGCGGGCCGCGGTGAGCTCCTCGTCGGCGACCTCGTAGGTCCGCGCCAGCGCCGCGATGGCGACGCGTACCTGGTCGGTGAGTGCGGGGGTGTGCGGGCCCCGGGTGTAGGCCTCGATCAGCCGGTCCGCCGCGGCCTGGGCCGGGTCGGCCACGGCCACCGACCAGCCGCGTTCGCGGACCCGGGTCAGCGCGGCCGCCGCCCGGTCCCGGTCGTGGCGGCCCGGCGCCACCGGCAGCCGGCTCAGCCAGTCGTCGAGGCCGGCGCCGTGCGCGGCGAACAGCGCGCCGTAGGGCGGGACGAAGGGGAAGCGTCGTCCGACCACGGACGCGGTCGTGCTGTGGTCGGACCCGGCGCTGGCGACCAGGCTCATCCGGTCCTCGTCGCGGGCGAGCACGACGACCTCGCGGTCGAGCCGCTGAGCCGCCGTCTCCAGGTGGTGACGGCGGTCCTCGACGGTCGCGCGGGCACGGGCCAGGTCGTCGTCGGCCTGATCGCCGTCGGACGGGGGCAGGATCGACGAGCGGGGCGCGAAGCTGCCGTAGCCGCCTCGGAAGAACTGCAGCGGCAGCCCCGGGTTGGCGGCCTCGAGCTCGATCACGCGCCCGACGACCAGGTCGTGGTCCCCGAGCCGGTGGACCTGGTCGGTGACGCAGTCGATCCACGCCACGCATTCGCTGATCACCGGCGACCCGCCGACCGACGGCAGCCAGTCCACGGTGCGGAACCGGTAGTCGTCGCGCTCGGAGAACACCCGGCACAGCTCGCCCTGGTGGGCTCCGAGGATGTTGACGCAGAACCTCGGCCGGTCACGGAGCCGGGCATAGCTCCACGAGCTCCGGGCTGCGAGGAAGCCGACCAGCGGCGGGTCCAGCGAGATGGAGGTGAACGAACCCACCACCATGCCGATCGGGCGACCGGTCTCGTCCATCGAGGTGACGACCGCGACGCCGGTCGGATAGTGACCGAGCACCTCCCGATGGCGGCGGGCGTCGGCCGACGGGCCGGGTCCGTCGCTCATCGCCACACCTCGCCGTAGAGGCGCAGCCAGTTCCCGCCGACGATCTTCGCGACCTCGGTGGCGGAGTAGCCTCGCCCGGCGAGCCCCTCGGCGACGCGGGGCATGTGCGCGGCGTTCCCCAGCCCGGCCAGCGACGGGTCCGGGC
The DNA here is from genome assembly GCF_001294645.1 of Pseudonocardia sp. HH130629-09. NCBI lineage: Bacteria > Bacillati > Actinomycetota > Actinomycetes > Pseudonocardiales > Pseudonocardiaceae > Pseudonocardia > Pseudonocardia sp. HH130629-09. The sequence continues at coordinate 3,013,813 of NZ_CP011868.1, read as the reverse complement.
GGGGGACCTGGGGCTCGGCGCCGGGGATCTTGCCGTGCAGGGCACGCAGGTAGTGCCAGTAGGCCATGTCCTGGCCCTCGCAGAAGTCGGTCGCGATACCCACGTGGTCGACACCGGCCAGCTCGACCATGTTCTCGATCGCGTCCAGGAAGTCGTCCACGGTGGAGTCGAACCCGTGCGGGAGGAACCGGGGGAAGGCGTTCGCCCCGATCACACCGCCGCCGTCGACGACGGCCCGGATGAGGTCGTCGGGCTTGTTGCGGGGGGTGTCGTGGAACGCCCGCCGGTTCGCATGGGTGATCGCGACCGGGGCGGTGGAGTGCGCCACGGCCTCCATCGAGCTGCGGTCGCCGACGTGCGAGAGGTCGATCAGGATGCCCAGGTCGTTGAGCTTGCGCACGGCCTGCATCCCGTAGCCGGACAGCCCGTCGTCGACCCGCTCGTAGCAGCCGTTGGCGACCAGGTTGCGGATGTTGTAGGCGAGCTGTGCGATGCGCACCCCGAGCGCGGCGAACACCTCCAGCCGCTCGAAGTCGTTCTCGATCGGGGCGAGGTTCTGCCAGCCGAGGATGATGCCGGCCCGGCCGGAGCGCTGGGCCTCTGCGATGTCGGCGACGGAGCGGACCTGCAGGATCTCGGTCTCGCGCTCGCGGAAGCGCCGTAGCCACCGGCCGATCTCGTCGGCGGCATCGGTGTAGCCCTCCCAGATCGCGACGGTGGCGTTGGTGGCGGTGACACCGCCCTTGACGAGGTTGGCGTAGACCTGCGGGTCGTCCCAGTTGCTGGGGTTGCACCCGTCGACGACGACCGGCGTGCTCATGCCGTCACCTCGACCGCGCCGGACAGGACGTGCGGGAGCACGTCGCGGCCGAGCCGTTCGACCTGCTCCCGGTTCTGCGCGTGCGAGGCCGGGATGTGGAGGTTGACCAGCAGGTGGCGCAGGCCCGGCAGCTCGCGCTGCAGCCCGTCGAGCCGCTCGAGGAACTGCTCGGCGGTGCCGGCGAACCAGGCTCCGGAGTCGAGCACCTGCTCGAAGCTCATGTGCCGGGCGCCGTCGGGGACGGGCAGTCCGCGTGCCCGGTGCAGGGCCACGAGCTCGTCGTTGAAGGGGTTGACGCCCAGGGGCGCGCCGAACTTGCTGTACTCGTCGTAGATCGGGCGCAGCTCGCGACGGGCCTGATCCTCGGAGTCGGCGAGGTAGGCGCGGAAGCCGACGGCGAGGTTCTCGCCGAGCTCCAGCTCGCGCCCGGCCGCTGCGTTCGCCTGCTGGTAGATGGTGGCGAACTTGCCGGTGAACGAGCTCGGCATCCCGGCGATCATGCCCTTGATGCCGTGGCGGGCCATGAACTCGACGCCCTGCGGGTTGCCGCTGGTCGTCGGCTGCCAGATCTCGACGGGGTGGTCCGGGCGCGGTACCAGCGTGAGGTCGGTGACCGGCAGCCCGCGGTGCACCGCGCCGGCCGGGGGCAGCTCGTAGAACCGGCCCTTGTGATTCCAGCGCTCCTCACCGAACGCCGTGATCAGCAGCTCGACCTGCTCCTGGAACAGCGCGCGACGGTCGTCGTCGTCCAGGCCAGCCGTCATCGGGTTCATCCCGACGAGCTCGCGCTCGTGGTAGCCGCGCCCGACACCGAAACGCAGCCGGCCGCCGGTCAGGTGGTCGACGACGGCGAAGTCCTCCGCGAGCCGGATCGGGTTCCACGTCGGGAGGATGTTGAAGCCGCAGCCGAACCGGATCCGCTCGGTGTGCTGGGCGAGCCACAGGCTCAGCAGCGGGATGTTCGGGATGACCTCGAAACCCTCGTGCTGGTAGTGGTGCTCGGCCATCCAGAAGGTGGTGAAGCCCTGCGCCTCACCGAGCCGGGCCAGCGTCCGCGCCTCGTCGAAGGCGGAGAACATCCGCGCGCTGTCGTAGCGGCGTTCCGACGGCAGCGGGCCGTCGAAGCCGATGTCGTCTCCGTCGATCACGTTGCCGACGTAGAGCAGGCCGAAGTCGTCGATCATCTGTACTCCTGGGGGTCGGGGCCGGTCGGTCAGCCGGCGAGGAAGTCGGACAGCGCCGCGGAGAACTCGTCCGGGCGCTCCAGGTGCGGGAAGTGCCCGGCGCCGCGCAGCTCGACGAGGCGACCGTCGCGGACGGTCTCCGCCAGCGCGCGCATGGAGGCGGGGGGAGTGCGGGTGTCGTACTCCGCGGCGAGCACCAGCGTCGGCACCTCGACGGCGGCGAGCTCCGCGGTGAGGCGGGTCTGGTAGAGGACGCCCATGAGCTGGAAGAACGCGTACTCGCCCAGGTCGACGAATGCGTCGACCAGCGCGCGGCGCTCGGCGGGGGGCGGGCTCACGTGCAGCATGCCGTCGACGACGGCACCGGCCAGTCCGGCCATGCCGTGGCTCGCGAGGAGCCGCCGCATGCCGGCCATCCGCTCGTGGGCGACCTCCGGCGCGAGCGCGACGAAGGTGTCGGCCAGCACGAGACGGCGCACCCGGTCCGGGCGCGCGGCCGCCAGGCCGACGGCCTCGGTCCCGCCCATCGACAGCCCGCAGACGTCCACCGGTCCGAGATCGAGGTGGTCGAGTGCCGCGACGACGTCGTCCACCAGCTCGGTGAACCGCGACACCGGACGGTACGGTGACCGACCGTGACCACGACGGTCCACGGCGACGACACGACGCCCCTGCCCGACGAGCGCGGCGATCTGGTGTGCCCAGGTTTCCGCCGCGAGCCCGAGACCGTTGAGCAGCAGTACGGGGTCGCCGGTCACCGGACCGCGGTCCACGCCGGCCACGTGGCCGACGACGAACCGGTCGGCCGCCGTTGTTCGACTGAAAGTGCTGGTCACTGCTTCCTCCGTGCCCGTCGCTGTGATGTGTGACGAGTGAAGGGCACGGGCGGGACGAGACCAATGGTCTATATGGCGATTCCGGGCGATATACAGTGTCACTCTGGCGAAGAACTGTCGGCGTCAAGGCTGTGAGCTGCGACGGCGCGCCGGGCTGGCGGTGCCATCCGGGCATCGGTTTCATCAGGCCGTTACGTGAGAGGTGACGATGGACCCACCGTCGCTGCAGTCGTTGCTGGCTCGGGAGCCGCTGGGTCTGCGCCTGCTGACACCGGACTCCGTCGGGTTCCCGCGGTTACGGTGGGTCGCCTTCACGGAGCTCGCCGATCCGACCCCCTATCTCCAGGGAGGGGAGCTCGTCCTCACCTCCGGCAAGGTGCTGCCCGCGTCGGGACCGGAGCTGTCGGACTACGTGCTGCGCCTGACCCGCCGCCGGGTCGCGGGGCTCGGTTTCGGTGTCGACCGGGTGCACGCGGGCGTCCCCGCCGACCTCGTCGCCCAGGCCGCTGCGGTCGGCCTCCCCGTGCTCGAGGTCCCGTCCCGCACCCCCTTCGCCATGATCAGCCGTGAGGTGACGGAGCTGGTCGCCGCCGCCGAGCGGGACGCCGTGGAGAAGCCACTGCGCATGCACCGCCGTCTGCTCGCGGCGGCCGAGCGGCGGGATGCCACGACGGCCGTCGCCGACGAGCTGGCCGCGCTGGTCGGCGGGCACGTGGTCCTGCTCGGACCGCAGGGCGAGATCGTGCACCGCACGGGCGGCGCATCGGACGGGCTGGTTGCCACCATCGGGTCCGAGGTCCGGGATCTGCGACCTCGCGGGTACGGGGCGTCGGCCGCCCTGAACTGGGGTTCGGCGTCCGTCACGATCCAGCCCCTTGGCCGCCGCAGCCGACCCGGCGGGCACATCGGGGTCGTGATCGGACACGACGAGCCCGACCACGGGCGGTCCGCGGTGCTGGTCGCGGTGACGCTGCTGACGCTGATCACCGAGCAGGAGATCGGCCGCCGGGACCAGCGCCGCCGGGTCCGCCGCCAGGTCGCCGACCTCGTGCTCGCCGAGGACCTCGCCGCGGCCCGGGCGGTCGCCGCCACCGAGAAGCTCCTGACCGGTACGCCCGCCGCCCCGGTACCCGGCCGGGTGCGAGCGCTCGTCATGGCCGACGCCCCGCGAGCTCCGCACGACGTCGCCGAGCACGACCTCGAGACCGGCTACGTGACCGAGCTCGACGGGAACCTGGTGGCCGTGCTGCCGGTGGAGGTCGTCGACGGCGTCCTGGCGGGGTTGACCGATCACACGGTACGGGTGGGAGTGAGCCGGACGGTGGCGCTGGCACAGGCGCACACCGCGGTCGAGCAGGCCCGCCGGGCGGTGCCGGGGGCCCCGGTGTCCGCAGCTACGACCAGCAGATGCGGCGCGACGTCGTGTCGCTGCTGGACGACGATCTCCTGGCGGCGTGGGCGTACGAGCTGCTGCGCCCACTGCTCACTGAGCCGGGTGTGGACGATCTCCTCACGACGCTGGAGGCATTCCTCCGGCATCACGGGGTGCTCCTGGCGGCCTCGCGGGACCTCGGCGTGCATCGGCAGACCGTCCGGACGCGGATCGCACGCGTGCAGCACCTGCTCGGCCTGGATCTGGCGGATCCGGTCCAGCGAGCGAACGTCGTCATCGCCGTGAGCCGGCACCGGCGCGGCCGGGGGGCGGCGTCCGGCGGGACCGGCCTCCCGTCGCCCGGTGCGACCCACGGTGATCGACCCGACCCCGCCCAGTTTGGCTCCATTCTTGTTAACAATCGCGATGGCCTCCGTCGAGACGCACGTCGCGGCGACGTCGCTCGGCGATCCGGAGGGCACTGAACGATCATCGACCGCCACGGCCACTACACGACCGCACCGGCAGCGCACACGGTGTGGCGCGCGGATCAGCTCCAGGCATTCGCCGAGGGCCAGCGGCGGGCGGTGGATCGCGCCCCCGCTGACCGGCGGTGCGCGGCATCGACCCGCGGACCGGGCACCATTTCGACGACACGGGGCGCTACGTCGACGCCGCGGCGCTGAGCGACGGGCAGCGGGCGGCGGTGTACTCGCAGAACGCACTGCGGGTGTACCCGCGGCGGGCGGCCCGGGTGTCGTGACCCGGGGCGGGGCCGACGCGCCGGGATCGGACGGGGCGGGTGGCGTCTCAGGCCCCCGGCCCCCGAGCGGTCCCGGCCGTGGGCAACGCCTCGACGACGCTGCCGAGATGGAACCGCATGGCGTGCTCGGCCGCGTCCGGATCCCCTGCCCGCAGTGCCTCGATGATCGCCAGGTGCTGCGGCAGCGACACCGACGGCCGCCCCGGCTGCATGACCAGCCGGAACTGGTGACGCACGTTCTGTCCGCGCAGCCGTTCGAGGATGGTTCCGGCGGTGCGCTGGCCGGCGGTGTCGCGGATGAAGGCGTGCAGCTCGCTGTTCAGTGCGGAGCAGCCCAGCAGGTCACCGGTGGCGACGGCCTCCTGCATGCTGGCGCCGAACTACTCGGAGAGGTCCGCCTCGATGAGCCGCTGGTCGGGAACGACTTCACCGGCGGCGATGGCGTCACGCAGGGCGTCGACGACGGTCTCGGCCGTGCCCTCGGTCGTACGGGGGCGTGCTGAGCTCATCGTCGACATCCTCCACGCCGGGATCGGAACCCTCTCCGGGGCACGATAGTCGTGACCGTCGAGTGGACCGGCGGCCACGCTCAGGCCCGCGGGACGGCGATGCCGTCGAACAGCGTGCGCGCGGTGCGGACGACCGTCGAGCGTTCGACCCGGGGCGGGCTGCTCGCGTCGAGATCGACCTGGACCTCGAAGGTGCCGGTCGGGTGCTCGACGGCGAGCGGCCCGCCGGCCCCGCGTACCAGCACGTCGTGAGCGACGCTGCCCTCGATCAGCCCGGCGGTGACGACGCTGACCGCGCCGAGCACGCCGATGGCCGGGTGCGGGCGGACCGGGGTGAAGGTCCGGGTGCCGATCGCTTGACGAAGTTGAACCGCACCCCGCGTACCCCTGCCTCGTGCAGCACACCCAGCTCGGTGTCGGTCACGTCCGACCGCACGGTCGCAACCCGCGGGCCCGGACCGCCCGCCGAGCGCACGGCGTCGACCATCGCGCTGTTGCCCGCGCCGTGACAGGTCGCCTGGACCACGACCCGCCGGGCGATCCCGAGGCGCTCGTGCAGGGCCTCGAGGTCCTCACGGCCGGCGTCGCAGGGGGTACTTGCGTTCCGGTGCGAACGGGAACTCCGCGGCGGGTCCGAAGACGTGGCAGTGGGCGTCCACCGTTCCGGCCGGCAGCGCGGGCTCGGGGACCGCCGGGGCGGGGTGGGGCGCCAGCCAGCCGGGGGCGATCTCGGGCTTCCCCTGCCGGGCGGTGGTCGGGCGGTCGGTGGGGGGTGGACATCGTCGCCTCCTTCTGCGGACGCGGCGTCGCGTCCGGGCGGCCGGATGGCGGGACGGCAACCACGCGGAGCTGCAGGCGACGAGATGCGCGACGAAATGTTGACAATCGTCGCGGAAGTGGCATCCGGAGGTGCGGGCGTGCGCCGGGTGTGCGGAGGGCACGCTGTGGGGCGGCGTGACGAGCGGCATCAAGGATGTCCGCATCGGTTGTTATGCAATCGGCGAGTGGCTCGACCGCTGAAGACCTCGCAATGGCGCTCACCGCAGACACCGAGGCCAGCCCGGACAGGAGCCTGACCCGGTTCTCCGGACACGGGTGGTGTGCTGATCATGCCGCGGTAGCGGCGGTGGTGTGAAGTCGTTCGTGGTCGGCTGGGGTGAGGTGGCCGATGCTGGTGTGGCGTCGGCGGGGGTTGTACCAGGCCTCGATCCACTCGAAGATCGCCGATCCGAGCTGTTCAGGGGTGTCCCAGTCACGGGTGTCGAGCAACTCGCGCTGCATGGTCGACCAGAACGACTCGACCAGGGTGTTGTCCACGCTGGAGGCGACTCTGCCCATCGATCCGAGCAGCCCGGCCTCACGCAGCCGGTGCCCGAAGATCCACGACGTGTGCTGGGATCCGCGGTCGGCGTGGACGATCGCGCCGGGTGCGGGCCGGCGCCGCCAGGTCGCCATCTGCAATGCGTCGACGACCAGCTCGGTGCGCATGTGCTCGGCGATCGACCAGCCCACGATCATGCGGGAGTAGGCGTCGATGACCGCGCAGCAGTAGACCTTCCCGGTGGCGATGGGGTGCTCGGTGATGTCGGTGGCCCACAGCCGGTCCGGGGCGTCAGCCACGAACCGGCGTTGCACCAGGTCGTCGTGTGGGGCGGGTGCAGGGCGCCGGCCGGAGGGTTTGCGCCGGTGGGAGATCCCCGCGATCCCCGCTGTGCGCATCAGCCGGGCGACCCGTTTGCGTCCGCAGCGGATCTCACGGGCCATCCGCAGCTCGCTGTGCACCCGTGGTGCGCCGTAGCTGCGCCGGGACATGGTGTGGATCTCGACGATCGTGACGTTCAGCGCGGCGTCTGCGACCGATCGCGCTGATGGTGAGCGGGTCGTCCAGTCGTAGTAGCCCGAGCGGGACACGCCCAGAACCCTGCAGGTCACCGCGACGGCGAACCCGTCAGCGGCCAGTTCACGGACCAGCGGGAAGATCATTTTGGGAGGATGTTCTCCCGCGCGAAGTATGCCGACTTGGACTCAACCGGTCAGCGCAACACCCGGGTAGTTGATCATGATAGGGGTGTGGGATGGCGCGACTGGGACGACCTGGGATGAGTGGCGTCGGGATGAGTGGCGTCCACCAAGGTGGTGTGCGACCGGCCCGGTGACGAGCTGGTCGAGCTGTAGGGCGGCCACCGCGTGATCTTCTGAACGCCTCTCACAGCCCACAGAAGATGGATCACGCGATGACCGCACCCTCCAGTATCGACCCCACCGAGTTCCTGCACGAGCAGCTGTCCCAGGCGAGCCCGGATCTGCTGTGCCACATGTTGACCACGTTCATCAACACCCTGATGTCCGCCGACGCCGACTCGGTGTGCGGCGCGGCCTGGGGCGAGCGTTCCGAGGCTCGCACGAACACCCGCAACGGCTACCGCCACCGCGACTTCGACACCCGCGCCGGCACGATCGACGTGGCGATCCCCAAGCTGCGCAACGGCTCCTACTTCCCCGACTGGTTGCTGGAGCGTCGTCGCCGGGCGGAGCGGGCCCTGACCACGGTGGTCGCGACCTGCTACCTGCTCGGGGTCTCGACGCGGCGGATGGAGAAACTCGTCGACTCCCTGGGCATCACGAGGTTGTCGAAGTCGCAGGTCTCAGAGATGGCCCGGGACCTCGACGGCCAAGTCGAGCAGTTCCGGACGCGTCCGCTCGACCAGGGCCCCTACACCTTCGTCGCCGCCGACGCGCTCGTGCTCAAAGTCCGCGAGGGCGGCCGGGTCGTGGCAGTCCACGCCCTGCTCGCCACCGGGGTCAACGGCGACGGACACCGGGAGATCCTCGGCCTGCAGGTCAGCTCCGCCGAGGACGGCGCCGGCTGGCTGGGGTTCTTCCGCGACCTCACCGCCCGCGGTCTGACCGGCGTCGCGCTGGTCACCAGCGACGCCCACGCCGGCTTGGTGTCCGCGATCGGGGCGACCCTGCCCGGCGCCGCCTGGCAGAGGTGCAGGACGCACTACGCGGCGAACCTGATGGCTGCGACCCCGAAGCAGTCCTGGCCGTGGGTGCGGGCGTTGCTGCACTCGGTCTATGACCAGCCCGACGCCGCATCGGTGCACGCCCAGTTCGACCGGGTCCTCGACGCCTTGGCCGACAAGCTCCCGAAGGTCGCCGAGCACCTCGACGCCGCCCGAGCCGACGTCCTGGCCTTCACCGGCTTCCCGAAAGAACTGTGGCGCCAGATCTGGTCGAACAACCCCTCCGAGCGCCTGAACCGTGAGATCCGGCGCCGCACCGACGTCGTCGGGATCTTCCCCGACCGCGACTCCCTGATCCGCCTCGTCGGCGCGGTCCTGGCCGAGCAACACGACGAATGGGCCGAAGGACGCCGCTACCTCGGCCTCGACGTCCTCGCCCGCTCCCGCGTCACCACGATCCCCGACACCGCCACCAGCGCTGAGGAGGCGACCTCGACCACCACCATCCCGGCGCTCAGCGCCTGACCGAACAAGAAGATCACGCGGTCGTCGTCACACACCACGCCAGCGGACTTGACCCTGGGATGTCCGATGCCGACCGCGCGGATCTGTGGGTCCGGTGGGGGCGTGGGGAGTCGATCAGTGACATCGCTCGGGCGATCGGACGCCCGCCGGGGTCGGTGTTCACGGTGCTCAAGTCCACCGGTGGCTACGTGCCGCCATCACGTCGTCGCCGACCGGGGACGCTGACCGCGGCCGAGCGGGAGGAGATCTCTCGTGGTCTGGCCCAGTATCGTTCGATCCGGGCCATCGCGGCTGGGCTCGGTCGTCCGGCCTCGACGGTGAGCCGGGAGGTCGCCCGCAACAAGGGTCGGCGTGCCTACCGTGCTGTGGACGCCGAGGACCGCGCCTGGCGCCGGGCCCAGCGCCCCAAGACGTGTCTGCTCGCCCGTCGTCCGCTGCTGTGTGGGTTCGTCGCTGCCAGACTGGGTGAGGACTGGTCGCCCGAGCAGATCGCCGGGCACCTGGCCAAGCACTACGCTCCGGGATCGGGGATGCGGGTGTCACACGAGACGATCTACAAGTCGCTGTTCGTGCAGACCCGCGGTGTGCTGGCCAAAGACCTGCAGAAACACCTGCGGTCGGGCCGTCCGATCCGGCGTAACGTGCACAACACCACCGGTGGGCAGTGGCGCTCGCAGATCCCCGGCGCGGTCTCCATCCACGACCGGCCCGCCGAGGTGACTGATCGGGCGGTGCCCGGGCACTGGGAAGGTGATCTGCTGCTCGGGCGTGGCACCACCCAGATCGCGACCGTGGTCGAGCGCGCGACCCGGTTCACCGTGCTGGTCGCGCTCGGAGGGCGCGACATGCACACCGTCGCCCACCAACTGTCCCGGCAGATGGCCCGACTGCCCGAACACGTCCGCAAGTCGCTGACCTGGGACCGCGGGATGGAACTGGCCCGCCACACCATCGTCACCGCCCGGACCGGGTTGGACGTCTACTTCGCCGACCCGGCCAGCCCCTGGCAGCGTGGCACGAACGAGAACACCAACCGGCTACTACGCCAGTACTTCCCGAAGGGCACCCGGCTCGACCACATCACCCAGGCCCAACTCGACCGCGTCGCGGAACGCCTCAACACCCGACCGCGCAAAACGCTTGATTTCGACACCCCGGCTGATAGATTCGGAGCACTGTTGCGCTGACCGGTTGAGTCCAAGGATGCCCGCTTGAGGATCTCGACCTCGGCTTCCAGCACACGGTTGCGGCGGCGCAGCTCGGCCGACTCGACTTTCTCGCCGCTGGTCAGGCCTTCGGCGCGGCCGGTGTCGACGTCGTCGACGGCCATCCAACGCCGCAGGCACGACTCGCTGATCCCCAGGTCTTTCGGGCCTGTGCAAGGAACGGTGGTTCCGGCCCGACACGCCGGGCTCGGGTCCGGTGGGATGGGCACTGTGAGTGATGACATCGGACCTTGTGGGTTCAGCCAAGGATGAGACGGGTTCAGGGCGTCAGCTCTCGCCCGAGCAGGCCGCCGCGGCGGCGATGGTGGCCGACGCGCGAGCACGCGGCCTGGAGCTGACCGGCCCGGATGGGCTGTTGAAGCTGTTCACCAAGAACGTTCTGGAGACTGCGCTCGGGGAGGAGATGACCGAGCACCTCGGGCATGCAAAGAACCGGGCCGACCCGGACCGGGAATCGACGAACAACCGGAACGGTCACCGGTCGAAGACGGTCATCTCCGATGCTGTCGGCGAGGTCGAGATCGAGGTCCCGAGAGACCGCGACCCGACGTTCGAACCCCAGATCGTTCGGAAACGACAGCGGCGCCTCGGCGATGTCGATGAGATCGTGTTGTCGCTGTACGCGAAGGGTGTGACGACCGGGGAGATCTCGGCGCATGTCTCGGAGATCTACGGGGCGTCGGTGTCGAAGGAGACCGTCTCACGGATCACCGACTCGGTGATCACCGAGATGCAGGACTGGGTGTCGCGGCCACTCGATGCGGTATACGTCGCGGTCTTCGTGGACGCCATCATGGTCAAGGTTCGCGACGGGCAGGTCGCCAACCGGCCCGTCTACGCGGCGATCGGGGTCACCGTCGACGGCCGCAAGGACGTGCTGGGCCTGTGGGCCGGCTCCGGTGGTGAGGGCGCGAAGTTCTGGCTGGGGGTGCTGACCGACCTGCGTAACCGCGGCATGCGGGACGTGTTCTTCCTGGTCTGCGACGGGTTGAAAGGCCTGCCCGAGGTGGTGGAGAACGTGTGGCCACAGACCATCGTGCAGACATGCATCGTGCACTTGATCAGGAACTCGTTCCGGTTGACGTCGCGGCGTGACACCGATGCGATCAAGCGAGGGATTCGGGCGATCTACACGGCCCCCACCGCCGACGCCGCTCTCGCTGCTCTCGATGACCTCGACGAAAAATGGGGTCGCACTTATCCGGCGATGATCCGGTTGTGGCGCAACGCCTGGACCGAGTTCGTTCCGTTCCTCGACTACGATGCCGAGATCCGTGCCGTGTTGTGTTCGACGAACGCGATCGAATCACTCAACGCCCGCTACCGCCGAGCGGTACGGGCGCGAGGGCATTTCCCCAGCGAGGCGGCCGCGTTGAAATGCCTGTACCTTGTGACCCGCAGCCTCGACCCGACCGGGCGAGGCCGCGCACGGTGGACGATCCGATGGAAGCCGGTGATCAACGCCTTCGCGATCACGTTCGGTGACCGCTGGCCGTCCGCCGAGCACTACTGACCAACAACGCCGGAACCACCGTTCCTGTTACAGACCCGGTCTTTCGGGATCTGGGCGATCGGCTGTTCACCGGCACGGGCGAGCTCGACTGCGCGGCGGCGGGACTCCGGAGGGCGTGGTGCAGGCATTCGACGGGCTCCCTTCCCGAGCGATCATCGCTCAGACCCGAATCCGCGAGTAGGTCATGAGCTGATCTTGGTCGGCCAAAGTTGATGTTGCTTGGGTCGGGAGTTGGGTGGTGGGCAAGCGGGCGGCCCGAGTGTCGCCTCGGGTGGCGGGTTCCTGTGCTGGTCGGGGCCGGTGCGGCCGGGTCAGGACGGAGCGGGCAGGGCGCGGACGCGGGCGAGGACCTCGGCGAGTAGGTGCTCGCCGGGTGGTAGGCGCAGGGTGAGGCCGCGGGCGTGGCGCACGAGGCGGGCGGGGATGGTGATCAGCCGCCGGCGCAGGGTGGCGATCATGGCCTGGCCGCCGCGGACGCCGTGCCCGACCAGGCGCCCGTCGCGGGTGCGGGCGGTGAGGTGGTGCAGCCACCCGCTGGTGGTGGCGGCCAGGAGTGCGCCCCACATCCAGGCTCGGTTCACCGCGAGGTGTCCGGAGGGGAGGTGGCGCAGCGCGGCGCCGTGCTTGGTGTCGCGGAACAGGTTCTCCACCTTCGTGCGGTGGCGGTACCAGTACTCGGCCTGCGCGGCTGCGGCAGGTGTGGAGACGTCGAGGTTGGTCACGATGAACGAGTAGGCGAACACCCCGTCGACCTTGGCCACCGTAGCGAGGTCGTCGAGCGGGAGCGCCCGCTGGGCGGGGTGCAGGGTGCGTCGGCGCCGCGCTCGCGGGTCACCGGAGACCTGGCCGTGGTCCAGGTCGAGCCGGACCCGACGGATCAGCAGCTGGGTCGCTGCGGGCCACCAGTTCGGGCAATAGTCGGCCACCGCGACCTGCGCGCCGGTCATGTCGATCGCGTCGGTCCACCCGTCGGCCGCGACGCCGTCGAGGATGCGCCACAGCGGCGCGATGCGTCGGGCGCCGATGGCGAACTCCACGCCGACGAACAGGGCTGCGCGGGCGAGCTGCCCGGCGAAGTAGCCCGCGTCCGCACGCACGCGGACTCGCCCCGCCCGCGCCTGCGCGGGGAGCGCGGCCAGCGCCCGGTAGAACAGCTCGGCGCTGGTGGCGCGGGGGTCATCCCGGCCCGAACCGAGGTCAGCGGCCAGCACCACCGCGGTGTCGGCCCAGGTCGCGACGTGCGGGCGGGCGACCCGCTGGCCTTGGTGGTTGAACGCCACGCCCTGCTTGAGCCGGCCGTAAACCTCGACATCGGTGGTGTCCAGATCGATCGTCACGTCCGCCGTCAGCTGCTCGGCCCGGTCCGGGTCGACCTGGGCGAGCAGGTCCAGCGCGGTGGTGTGCACGTCACCGAGCCCGGTCTCCACCGCCGCCCACTGCCCCTCGATGAACTTGCGCGCGAGCCCGGCGGCGGTCGTGGACGCCAACCCCGGCACCGGCGTGAGTGCCTGCCCGGCGGTGTCGGCGCGGTGCCGGTCCAGCCCGACCAGGAAGTCCTCCCCGCACAGCTGCGCCGCCGACATGCCGACCAGCATCTGCCCGGCGCTGCACCCGCGGTCGCGGTCCTTGATGGGCCCGACCGCGGCGTCGAGCTTGTCGATGATCCCGAGCCGGTCGATCAGTTCGGTCACCGCGGCCAGCCCGGAGAACCTGGTCAGCGCCGCGTCCGGCGCGCCGAGACGCACCCGCGCACACCGCGGGCGTCGCTTGCGTACTGTTCGCACCTGATAGGTGTCCTCTCAACCCGCAATGTCGTGTCGTCGCAAACACGATCATCGCAGGTCAGCGGGCACCTATCGCCATCTCCCCAGTCCGGACACCAGCGCTACTCGCGGATTCGGGTCAGAACAGGTGTCCGAGGAAGCGGGTCAGGCTCCCCTGTTCTTTTCGGGTGAGGGGTTCGCGCAGTCGATCGTGGTCAGGCTGTGGGAGCGCGGACGGCTCGTACGCTACGTACGGGTGGGGCAGGTCCGGGCCTGAGAGCGTGTTCGGGAAGAGCAATGGGCCGGTGCGAAGGTGCGTCGTTGTTGCTGAGTGGTGGGGCACGACAGTGCTGCCAGCGGTCCTGGCCGTCCGCACCGGCGCGGTGCTCCGATCCGTCGGCCGGGGTCACGGCGCGGTGTGCACGAGGTGTTTGGTCTCCTGGAACTCCTCCAGGCCGCGCAGCCCGTTGAGGCGGCCCACGCCGGACTGCTTGTAGCCGCCCTCCTCGAACTGGTCGTGGACGACCGCCCAGGTGTTGGTCCAGACCGTCCCCACCCGGAGGCTGCGTCCGACCCGCAGCGGCCGGTCCACGTCCGGGGTCCAGATCCCGGCCGCCAGGCCGAAGTCGGTGGCGTTGGCGCGCTCGACCGCGTCGAGCTCGTCGTCGAACACCTCGAAGGTCGCGACCGGACCGAACACCTCGCGTTGGACGATCGGTGCCGGGGCCGACGCGGACCGCGCGCAACGCGTCGACGAGCCTCTCACGCAGCTCGTCGGCGATGCCGCGCTGGGCGAGGACCCGGCTACCGGCCATGCAGAACTGCCCGGCGAACGTGGTGACCGCCCTGGCCAGCACCGGCACGGCGGCGTCGAGGTCGGCGTCGTCGAACACGATCATGGGTGTCTTGCCGCCCAGCTCCAGGGACAGGCCCTTCAGCGTGGGGGCGGCGGCTGCCATGATCTGCCGCCCGACCGCGGTCGACCCCGTGTAGCTCACGACGTCGACATCGGGGGAGGAGACCAGCAGGCGTGCACCGTCGGACCCGCTCTCGGTGAAGACAGTGACGACTCCGGTGGGCAGGCTCGGCGCCGAGGTGATGATCTCGGCGAGCAGCTCGTTGACCAGGCCGGTCTGCGCCGGCATCTTCATCGCGACGGTGCATCCGGCGGCCAGAGCGGGCGCGAACGAGCGCGTGGACAGGATCACGGGCGAGTTCCAGGGCACGATGATCCCGGCGACGCCCGCCGGCTCCTTGAGGCTCATCGAGTACATCCCCGGGCGGATCTCGGCCGCCCGGCCGTGGTCGCTCAACGCCAGCGCGGCGTAGTAGCGCAGCTTGGCCGCGGAGGGGCCGACCTCGAGCGCGGCCTCACCCAGCGTCTTGCCGTTCTCGCGGGACAGCAGGTCGATGACCTGGTCGCTGCGGGCGTCGAGCCGATCGGCGATCTCCGAGAGCGCAGCGGCACGCCGATGCCGGTCCCGCGCCCACGGCGTGGCGGCGAACGCGCGCCGCGCGGCAGCGATCGCGGTCCGGGCCCGTCCTGCGCCACCGTCGACGAACGTGCCCAGGAGCTCCCCGGTGGCCGGGTCACGGGACTCCAGCCGGGGCGCCCCGTCGTACCCGGCACCAGGTGCTGCCGCGGGCTTCGACATCTGCTGGCCTCGTCTCGTCGGTGTCGAGGCCACGGTAGGAACATCCGTCGGGGCAGGCATCGGCCGTGCTATCCGTCGCCACCGAGGGGGGTCACGTCCGTCCGTCGTCTCGGGCCGGTGAGACCGGCAGCCGCGAGCTCCCGACGGGAGCGGACCCCGAGCTTGGCGAACACGTGCGACAGATGGTGCCCGACGGTGCGGTCGCTGATCCGTAGCCGGGCCCCGATCTCGCGGTTGGTCAGGTCCTCCGCGGCGAGCTGGCCCACTCGGAGTTCCTGCGCGGTCAGCGTCGCCAGCCCGGTGCCGGCGACGCTGCCACGGCGTGCGGGCGTCGTCGTGAGGCGCTGCTCGCGCCGGGCTCGCTCCAGCATCGGGTGGGCTCTCAGCGCATGGAACGTCTGCGCCGCGGCGTCGAGCTGCTGTGCGGCGTCGCGGCGCCGCCGCTGTCGCCGCAACCACTCGCCGTAGAGCAGGTGGGCCCGTGCGTGTTCGTACGGGCGCCGGGACGCGCCGGGCACGTCCAGCGCCGCGCGGTAGGACCGTTCGGCGACGGGCTCGTCCAGCAGCGCGCGCGTCAGGTGCGTGGTGGCTCTCGCCCACGGTGCGCCGCTCCGCCGTGTCCAGGCGTCGAGCGCCTCGACGCGCCGCTCGCCGATGTCCGGTCGTCGTGCCTGCACGGCGGCCTCGACGGTGTCCAGGCAGGCCAGCAGCGCGACGATCGGATGCGCTGCCTCGTGTCCGGGTTCGTCCAGGCGGGCGAGCAGGTCGAGCGCGGCATCGGCGTGACCACCTGCCAGCGCGACCATGCCACGGCTCCACTGGGCCGAGGCGTTGACCGCGCGATCGCGGCGCGGCCCGGCGAGCTGCAGGATGTGCGCGGCCAGACGATCGACCCCGGGGCGGTCGCCGCGGGCGGCGGCGAGCCAGCCGAGACAGCCACGGCACTCCGCGGCGATGTGCTCGGCGCCGATCCGCTCGGCCGAGGCGAGCCCCTCGGTCGCGGCGTCCTCCGCTGCACCCCACCGGCCTGCGGCGAGATCGAGTCGCGCGCTCCGCGCCAGTGCCGCGGCGAGCGAGGTGTGGTCGGCGTTCCTGCGGTGCCTCCCGAGCAGGGTGTGCGTGGCGTCGGCGAGCGGTTCGTCGACGCCCCACACCAGTCCGAGCGCCGACGGCGGCAGGAGCTGGGACTCCACCCCGGAGATCTGCGCCATGACGTCGCCGAGGTCGGCCGACGGCACCGGCTCGACGGGGTTCGTCGTCGGTGCCCACCACCTCCGGACGTGGGGGAGGACATCGGGTAGCCCGGGTGTCGTCAGTCGCGCGAGACCGGCGAGGGTCTCGCGGACGAGGTCGTCACGGCCCGCGGACCACCCGGCGTGCAGGGCGGCGGCGCCGAGCTCGACGCCGGTGCGTGGATCGTCGAGTTCGGCGATGTCGCGGGTGAGCGATCGGTGTGCTCGTTCCAGGGATCCCTCGGCGAGTTCGAGTACCCCGCGCAGGCCGCGGCTGGCGCGGGTGGCCTGGGCCTCGTCGGTCAGACTGCGGGCATCGGCCAGCAACCGGCGCGCCGTCGTCGCGTCCCCGCCGTGCCAGGCGGCGACGGCCGCACCGGCGAGCCTGCGGGTCGCGGCGGCCGGGTCGGGGGAGAGCTCGGCGGCGCGCCGCAGGATCGGGACGGCTCCGGAGCCCGAGGGCGCCGTCCGTTCGAGCTGCCCGGCGATCTCCTCGTCGACGTCCGGCGCGGTCGCGGCCCGGTGCCAGAGATGGCCGCGGCTTTCCGGCGGGAACGCGGCGGCCAGGGTGCCGTGGGCGTTCCGGCGCTCGGACGGGGAGGCGCCGGCATAGACGGCGGCCCGGACGACCGGGTGCCGTAGCGCGGGCTGGTCGGGCGTCCCGGCGAGCAGCCCCGACCGGTTCGCCTCATCCCAGACCGGCTGGTCGGCGCCGGGGGACTGGGCCGCCCGGACGAGTGCGAGCTGGTCACCGTCGGTACGAGCGGCCGCCAGCAGCACGACCAGCTCGCGGGCCGGGACCCGCATGGTCTGCAGGCGCTCGGCAAAGGACTTCCGCAGCCGGGGCCCGACGGGCACGGCGCCGGTGAGGTCGTCGACCGGTGTCGGCAGCTCGTGCAGCGCCAGCGGGTTGCCGCCACCCGCGTCGACCGCGCGGGTGACCGCGGCCTCGTCGATGCCGGGGTGGGCGCCGGCGACCAGCCGGGCGGCGTCCTGGTCGGGGAGGGCGCCGACCGCGAGCGTATCGAGCCCCTCCCACGGACCTCCGGCCGGTGCGTCGTGGTCGGCGATCAGGATGGCGACCGGGTCGGTTCGCACCCGTCGGGCGACGAATCCGAGCACGAACGCGGTCTCCGCGTCGAGCCGGTGCGCGTCGTCGACGACGACCACGACCGGACGGTCGAGGGCCGGCGACGACAGCAGGGACAGGACCGCGACGGCGGTGAGCAGGCGTCCCGGTCCGGAAGGCTCCCCTGCGAGCACGCCGCGGAGCGCGGTCGCCGAGGACACCGGGAGTGCCCCGATGAGGTGCTCGACCGGCCGGAGCAGCGTGTACAGCCCGGCGAAGGGGACCGCGGACTCGCACCGTGCGGGCCGGACCACCCACGGCGTGATGTCGGAGGACGCCGCGGTGACGTGGTCGAGCAGCGCGGTCTTGCCGATCCCCGGCTCGCCCCAGAGCACCAGGGCTCCCCCGGCGCCGCGGCGGGCCCGGTCGAGCACCTCGGCCACGACGCCGACCTCCGCCTGCCGTCCGGCGAACGTGGCCGGGAGACCGGGCGCCGTCATCGCCTGCCGGGGAGGAGGTGGGCGGTCGGCCGCGCCGGGGCGTTCCCTCATGACGACCGGCTGGGGTCGAGCCGGGTGATCCCCGCCCGGCCGACAGCGGATCCTCGCTGCTTCTCGTGCAGCCAGACCGCCAGCACCATGGCGATGTTGACCGCGGCGAGGATGAGCAACGGCGGGCCGCCGGTCTCGGTGGAACGGTCGACGGCCGACGTACCGCCCCCGGACATGACGTTGTTGCCGATACCGGCGAGCACGTTGTTGACGACGTGGAAGGCGATCGGCGCCTCCACACCTCCGCTGATCACGGCCATCAGACCGGTGCACAGGCCGATCAACGTGATGTAGCCGGCCAGCCAGGGATCGGCCGAACCGTGCAGGGCTGCGAACGCCAGCGTGGACACCGCAAGGCCGACGACCAGCGCGGGCCGGGCGGCGCGTGCCCAGCTCGCCGCGGCGGGAAGCAGGACACTGCGGTACATCAGCTCCTCCCCGACCGCCTGGATCGGGGTGGTGAGCAGGGTGACGGCCAGCAGGGCGAGGGTGGTGTCGGTGATCGCGAAACCGGTCCATCCGGTGGCCTCGGGCCCGACGACGGCCACGGTCACCAGGCCGGCGGTGACCAGCACGGCGGCGACGGCCGAGTAGCGGCCGAGCCGCTGTCCGTCGAACCTCCGCAGCGGGCTCAGGAGCAGCCGCCAGGGGACCCGGGTCATCCACGCGAGCAGCAGCAGCGCCACGACGCCCGTCGCCCCGATCGACAGGTTGGCGGCCAGGGACTTCAGCGGGGTGAACTCGGCGGAGAACGGGTCGTCGGAGCCCTCGACCGCCCCGACGACCGACCACGCCAGTACCTGGGAGCCGAGCAGGACCACCGGCAGGACCGCGATCAGCAGGAGCGGTTTCCACCAGCTCATCCGGAGGTGCGCGCCGAACGGACGTCGTCCGTCGAGCGCGGTGCTGAGGCGCTGCGTCGGCGCAGAGGACGACTCGGGCGGAGCAGCGGGACGGCGACGACCGGGGACTGGCCTGTTCATGAGAACCTTCCTGGGTGCTTCGGTCGATGGGACGACCTATGGGCACCAGCACACAGCGTGCCCCTGGGGCAGGGTCAAGGAACGGATCGCCGGTTCGGTCGCCTCGCCCCGATCGTGTCCGCGGGTCCTCCGGTCGTCGGTCCTCACGGGATCAGCAGCAGCTTTCCCCCGGGTGTGCCCGGCCTCCAGCGTCCGGTGTGCCTCGGCCGCCCGGTGCAGCGGGAAGGTGCGGGCGATCCGGGTGCGCCATTCGCCAGCGGCGATGTGCTCCAGCGCTTCCCGCACGGGGCGGTGGTCCCGGTTGCCGGGGTGCCCCGCGCTGAAGGTGACGCCCTGGGCGGCCGCGGCGGGGTCCGCGAGGGTGACGACGCGTTCGGTTCCGCCGCGCAGGTCGACCAGCGTCGCCACGAGTCCCTTGCCCGCGGTGTCGAGGGCCGCGTCGATCGGGCCGGGCGCGACCGCACGCACGCGGTCTGCGAGGTGGTCGCCGTGTTCGACGGCGATCGCCCCGAGGCTCTGCACGTGCTTCAGGCTGGACCGTCCCGAGATCCCGATGACGGTAAGTCCCTGTAGGCGGGCGAACTGCACGGCGGCGCCGCCGAGGGCCCCGCTCGCCCCGGAGACCACGATCGTCTCTCCCGGGCGCGGCCGCAGGAGTGCGAGTCCTCGCGCGGCGTTGTCCGCGGCGATGACCGTCGCGGCCGCGTCCTCGAAGGTCACCCCGTCGGGGATGGTCGTGTAGTTGCTGCTGAGGGTGAACTCGGCATAGGAGCCTCGCGCGAAGCCGTCCGGCCAGCCCGCGATGCGCGTACCGACCTCGATCCCGGTGACGTCGTCGCCGAGCGCCGCGACGGTGCCGGCGAACTCGAACCCGATGATCGCCGGGGCCGGTAGGTCGAAGGCACCGGACCGTGCGAGCAGTTCGGCGGGGTTCACCCCCGCCGCGCGGACCTCGACCAGCACCTGGCCGCGTCCGGGTACGGGGGTGTCCACCCGGGACTCGTGGAGCACGTCCGGCGTGCCGAACGAGGTGATGACCGCTGCTCTCATGACTGCTGTGCTCCCTGGTAGTGCTGCGATGCCCGGGCACGAACGTGCCGAAGCGCAGCGGGTGGCCGTGGTCGGTCAGCGTCGGCCGTGACGGGACCCGTCACGGGCGGCGTCGAGGACCCGCGCGGCGAGATCCACGGCCTCGTCGCCCACCGGGTCCTTCTCCATGAAGTCGACGAAGACGTCCGCGACGTCGGTCTCGGCGGTCACCCGGCGCAGCACCCCGCCGATGTGGGCGGGGTCGTCGTCGGCCGCCACGTTGTAGCGCAGCGCAGCGCCGATGGCGTCGGCCGGGCGGCCCGCGGCCACCGCGGCATCCCGCAGCCGCTGCCACGGCCGGTTGACCACCGCATCGAGCTGATCGACCGTGTCCGGCAGCAGGACCGGCAGGAAGCCGTCGGCACGCTCGGCCGCCCGCTGCATCGGACGCCGTCCCCACCCGCCCAGGTAGATCGGGATGCCGTGCGGTTTGACCTGCACGTACGACGGCATGATGGTCCCGGTGCGCCCCGCGTGTTCCACCGGGTCGTCGTGCCACCAGGCGGCCAGGACGTCGAGGCACTCGTCCAGCCGTGCCCCACGCTCCTCCCAGGGGACACCCACCGCGGCGTACTCGTCGGGACTCCACCCGACGCCCAGCCCGAGCACGAGCCGCCCGCCGCTGACCTGGTCGAGGGTCAACGCCTGCCGGGCCAGCAGGGGCGGCGGGTACCACGGTGCGTTGATGGTGCTGGTGCCCAGCAGGACGCGCGTGGTGACCGCGGCCGCCACGCCCAGGAGGGTCAGCGGGTCGTGGCTCGCGCGCATGATGGCCGGTATGTGGTCGAGGTTGCCGAGGTTGACCGTGGGACTCACGGGGGCGAGCAGCCGGTCACCGACCCACAGGCTCTCCGCCCCGTGCTCCTCGGCGCTCGCCGCGAACCTCATGACCTGGTCGATCTGCGCTGCCCCTCGTCCGAACTGGGGAAGAACGAATCCGATCCGCACTGCGCCGCTCCTCGGCTGTCGTAGTGGCGAGGACCGAGTCGTCGACGCCTCGGTCCTCGCGTCGCGCACAGCCCCGTTTCCTTCCTAGCGGCGTCGCGTCCCGAGCGGATCGGGGAGCGTATCCGTTGTCCTCCGGACCGACGGTCGGCCACGTGGGTGGCCGGCCGCTCAGCGGTCGATGGTCACCATGTCCGGTTCGATGTGGCGCTCACCGACGGCGGGGCGCAGTGCGTCCAGCCGCGCGGTCTGCACCGCGGAGAGCCGGACGTCGACGGCGGCAGCGTTCTCCGTGACGCGCTCGATGCGGGTGGTGCCCGGGATGGGGGCGATGTCGTCGCCCCGGCCCAGCAGCCAGGCCAGCGCGACCTGGGCGGGCGTGGCGCCGAGCTCGTCGGCGATGTCGCGCACCTCGTCTGCGATGTGCAGGTTGCGGACGAGGTTCCCGCCCGCGAAGCGAGGGTTGCTCCTGCGCCAGTCGCCGGCGTCGAGACCGTCGAGCGAGCGGACGGTCCCGGTCAGGAAGCCGTGCCCGAGCGGGGCGTAGGGGACCAGTCCGATCCCGAGCGCCCGCAGGGTGGGCAGGACATCGGTCTCGACGTCGCGGGTCCACAGCGAGTACTCGGTCTGGACCGCCGCCAGCGGGTGTACGGCGTGCGCCCGGCGGATCGTCGCCGCGCTCGCCTCCGAGAGCCCGATGTGGCGCACCGTGCCCGCCTCGACCAGCTCGGCCAGTGCGCCGACGGTGTCCTCGATGGGGACTCGGGGGTCGACCCGGTGCTGGTAGTAGAGGTCGATGTGGTCGGTACCCAGCCGCCGCAACGACCCCTCGACGGCGGCGGCGACTCCGGCCGGGCTGCCGTCCGGAACGGGGCGTCCGGTGTGCGGCACCAGGCCGAACTTGGTCGCCAGCACGACCTCGTCCCGGCGGCCGCGCACGGCCCGCCCCAGCAGCTCCTCGTTGACGAACGGCCCGTAGGCCTCGGCCGTGTCCAGGTGGGTGACCCCGAGGTCGAGCGCGTGGTGGACGGTGCGGACCGCTGCCGCGTCGTCGCGGCCCGCCCCCGTGTAGAACGCCGACATCCCCATCACCCCGAGGCCGATGAGGGAGACCTCGAGTCCTCCCAGCAGTGCGCGTGGCATGCGCGGATCCTTCCGACGAGTGAACTTGATGCTTCAACATGTACTCGCCTGGACTTGAAGCGTCAACAAGAATCTAGAATGGGGACATGGCTGACCGGGAGGGACGGGACGGCGACCCGAGATGGCTGGCTCCCGACGAGATGCAGGCCTGGCTGGCCAACTCGGCGATCATGATCAGCTTGCCTGCGGCGTTGGACGCCCGGATGCGACGTGAGTCCGACCTGACGTTCTTCGAGTACATGGTGCTCTCGGTGCTGTCCGAGCAGCCCGAGCGCACCTTGCAGATGAGCGAGCTGGCCACACGGACCGCGGCGTCGCTGTCGCGGCTGTCCCATGTCGTCGGGCGGCTGGAGAAGCGGGGCCTGCTCACCCGGGCCCGACTCCCCGGGGCCGGGCGGCGCACCACCGCCGCGCTGACCGACGCGGGGCACCGGGCGGTGGTGGCGGCCGCGCCGGGGCACGTCGCCGCGGTCCGTGAGTACCTGCTCGACCGTATCGACTCCCACGACCTGGCGGCGTTGTCCCGGATCGGGTCGGCGGTGGAGGCGGCCGTGCGTGACGACAGCTCCCTCCGCGCGCGGTGAGATCGTCGGCCGTCCGCCGAGGGAGGCGGTCGGCACCGTGAGGTCGAGCCGGTGTGAGATGTGGCGAGCCCGATCAGCCCTCGTCCGGGACCCGTCCGCCGAGGTGGCGGGCCAGGAATCGCTCCAGGGTGCGGTAGAGCTCGATGTTGCTGTCGGGGTTGACGAACCAGTGGCCCTCGCGCTCGTTGAGCAGGTACTCGACCTCGGCGCCGCGGGCGCGCAACGCCTCGGCGATGCGGTCGGAGTTGCTGCGGTGCACCCGGACGTCGTTGGCGCCGTGGATCAGCAGAACCGGCGCGGTGATGTCGTCGACCCGGCTGATGGGGGAGCGGGCTAGCATGTCGGCGGCCTGGGCCGGGTCGCCGGGGTCTCCGATGTAGCGGCCGTAGCTGTTCACGACGGCCTTGCGTGCGACCGGCACGACCCGCTGGGTGAGATCGACGAGATCGGACATGCCGGTGTAGCTGATCGCGGCGGCGAAGCGGCCCGGGGTGAACGCTGCCCCGACGAGGGCGGCGTAGCCGCCGTAGGAGCTGCCGAAGATCGCGACCCGGTCGCGGTCGGTGTACCCCTGCGCGATCGCCCAGTCCAGGGCGTCGATGACGTCGTCGTGCATGCGGCCGGCGAACTCGCCGATCGCGGCCTGGGTGAAGGCCTTGCCGTAGCCGGTGGAGCCGCGGAAGTTCACCTGCAGCACGGCGTAGCCGCGGTTGGCCAGCAGCTGGACCTCGGGGTCGTAACCCCAGCTGTCCCGGTACCAGGGGCCGCCGTGCAACAGGACCACGGTCGGCAGGTCACGGGGCTCGACCCCGACCGGCAGGGTCAGATGACAGGGGAGGTCCAGGCCGTCGCGGGACCGGACGGTGACCGGGATGACCGGGGCCAGGCGGTCGGGGTCGAGATGTGCGTGTGGGCGGAACAACCTCCGCGCGGTGCCGGTGTCGTGGTCGTAGGACCAGGTGACGCGGTGGTCGCGGTCGTGGGTGAAGTCCACCACCCAGCGCCGGGCGGTGTCGTCGCAGGACGCGTGGGCGAGATCGCCGTCCGACAGCTCGGCCAGCCGGGGGAGTACCTCGGCGAAGTGCGGGTCGAGGGCGTGGATCACCTGGCGTTCACCGAGGTAACGGGCGCCGAGGAGCGCCCCGGTCACCGGGTGCACGATCAGCGGCGGCGCGAACCGGGGGTCGACGGCGGGGCGCTGGGCGTCGAGGTCGAACACCGGATGGCTGTCCACCCCGATCTCCTCCCCGGTGTCGAGGTCGAGCCGCACCAGCCGGGTGCGGTCGGAGCCGCGGGGCGAGCCGATCCACAGCCCCGAGCCGTCCGGGGTCGGCACGCACGGCAGGAGGCCGAAGGGGTGGTCGAGGCCGGAGAACCGGCCGATCGCCCGGATCCCGTCCTCGGCGTGTTCCGAGAGCAGCTGGGTGCCGTCCTCGGCGATGCCGATGCCGAGAACGCGCCCGCTCGGTGTGCGCAGCCAGGCGATGGTGTCGCCGGTGCTCTCGGCGACCGGGGTCGACAGGCCGGTCACCAGGTCGATCTCGATCAGGTCGATCAGGTCCGGGCGGCGGGGATTGAGCTGGACGAAGACCGAGGTGGGCCGGTCGGCGCAGAACTGGCTGCCCAGCACGCGCGCACCGGGGGCGGGGGTGAGGTCCACCGCGGGCTCGTCCGGCCGGGCAGGGTCGACGCGCATCAGGTGGTGGTTCTCGTCGCCGTCGGCGTCCTGGAGATGGAGCAGATAGCGCGAGTCGGGGCTCCAGAAGAACGTGTCGATGCTGCGGTGGTCGTCGGAGGTGAGCCGGCGGGTGGCCAGGTCGTCCGGGGAGTCGGCGTCGGGCCAGTCGCTGTCCAGGTCGCGGACGAACACGTTGAGGCGGTCCCGCCACGGGCCGAGATAGGCGACGGTCGTGCCGTCGGGTGAGATCCGGGCGTCGATGCGGGTGGGCGGGGCGAAGAACGCCTCGACGGTGATCGGGTCGGGTGGTGCGATAGCGGTCATGGCGATCTCCGGTGTCGTGATACGGACGTCCTGGATTCGAATCTGTGCCGCCGCGTCCGAGTCAAGAGGCCCGAGGGCCGCACGACGCCTGGAGGCAACCGGCCGCCTTCCTCGCCACGTCGCGCGGGCCGCTGTGGCGCCGCACCGCGACGGCAGTCGGGGTGTGAACCCCGCGTCAGACGGTGCGGGTCACCACCCAGCGGTGTGGGGAGATCGGCCGGGTGCGGGTGAATCCGTGCTTCTCGAACACGGCCATCGGTCCGGTGTGCAGATACGAGCCCGACACCGTGCGGTCGTCCGTCTCCTCCGGGTACCCCTCCACGATCCCGCCGCCGAGGCGGTCGATCTCGGCCAGCGCACCGCCGAGCGCGGTGTCGGCGACTCCGCCCTTGCGCAGCCCCTTCCCGGTGAAGAAGCAGGTGATGCGCCAGTCGGGCAGTCGCGTCAGCTCCTTGTCGTACCGCCGCCGGCTCTTGATCTCGGGCAACTCGGCCGGGCTGCCGAACTGGCACCAGCCCCGACACGCGTCGCCGTCGAGGACCAGCACGTTGTGAGTGGTGCCCGAACGCACGAGCTCGCGCTTCTCGTCCCGATTCTGCTGGGGACCACGACCCTTTCCGAGCTTGACGTGGAAGCCCATGCACCAGCAGCCGCCCCAGACACCGTTGTTCGCCTCGACCAGCGCGGCGAACGAGGGCCAGGTGTCCTCGTCGAGCATCGCGACCGTGACAGCGTTCGCCATGGCGGCCACCTTGCCAGCCCCGGTCGCTCCTGTGGGCCGGATCCGTGGCCGATCGACGGTGCGATCGTCGTGGCCCTGTTGTCGCACCGCCGAGGATTCAGGCGTCGGGCCGGCCGAGGTGCTCGGCGAAGTGGCGCTCGATGGCCCGGTAGAGCCGCAGCTGGTTCTCCGGGTTCGCGAAGCCGTGACCCTCGTCCTCGGCGAGCAGGTACTCGACCGGGACCCTGCGCTCGCGCAGGGAGGCGACGATGTTGTCGGACTCGGACTGCTTCACCCGGGCGTCGTTGGCGCCCTGTGCGACCAGCAGCGGCGTCCGGATCCGGTCGACCATCGTGATGGGCGAGCGGGCCAGCAGGTCCGCGTGCTGCTCGGGGACGTCCGGGTCGCCTCCGTAGCGGTACCAGTTGTTGACCAGGCCGAACCGCGCGAACTCCGGGACCGACCGCAGGAACTCGACGAGGTCGGAGATCCCCACGTAGTCGACCGAGGCCGCGAAGTAGTCCGGCGTGACGGTCACGGCGACCAGCGCCGAGTAGCCGCCGTAGGACCCGCCGTAGATGCCGATCCGCTCGGGGTCGGCGATGCCCTCGGCCACCGCCCAGTCGGCGGCGTCGATCAGGTCGGTGTGCATCGCCCTCGCGAGCTCGCCGACGGCCGCGGTGAGGTGGCGCCGTCCGTAGCCGGTGGAGCCGCGGAACTCGACGTGCAGCACGGCGTACCCGCGGTTGGCGAGGAACTGGGCCTGCGGGTCGTAGCCCCAGGTGTCGTGCGCCCCCGGGCCGCCGTGGACCAGCACCACCAGCGGCAGCGCCTCGGGTTGCCTGCCGACCGGCAGGGTGAGGAAGCCGTGCAGCGGCAGGCCGTCGCGGGCCGGGAAGTGGACCGCCCGCATCGGGGCGAGGTCGGCCGGGTCGAGGTGCGGGTAGGGCCGGAACAGCTCCCGGCTCTCGCCCGTCTCGTGGTCGTAGAGCCAGGTCACGGCCGGTTCGCGGTCGTGGACGAAGGTGGCGATCCAGCGGCGCCCGGCCTCGTCGGAGGACAGTGTGCCCAGCACGCCGTCGGACAGCTTCTGCAGCTCCGCGTAGACCCCGGCGAACTCCGGGTCCAGCACCTCGATCCGGCCGCGGTCGCCCACGAAGCGGGCGGCGAGCACCTCGCCGCTGCCGCGCCGGGTGAACAGGATCGGGGGCAGCCGCGGGTCGAGCGCCCCGAGGGTGTCCAGGTCGTGCCCCTCGACGGCGGCGACGACGGTCCGCTCGCCGGTCGCGTGGTCGAGCCGGATCAGCTGCAGGTCGTCACCGTCGCCGTAGGACCCCAGGAGAAGACCCTGCCCGTCCGGCGTGACGTACTGCGGGACCACGGCCAACGGGTGCTCGACGCCGCCCGCGGTGTGGATCGGCCGCCGCCTCCCGTCCGGGTCGATGGCGGAGAAGTGCCACTCGCCGTCGGTCAGCCGGGAGAGGAACGCCGGGGTGCCCGCCCGGTCCAGCAGGACCGTCTCCTCGGGAGCCGCCTGCTCCAGGTGCAGTGTGGTCTCGCCGGTCGCGACGTCGATCCGGAAGTGGTCGAAGTACAGCGGGCGCCGGTTCATCACCACGAGGATGCTGCCGGGCACGCCCTCCAGGGGATCGACGCCCGCCACTCGGGACCCGGGTGGCAGCGGGGTGAGGTCGACGGCGGGCTCGTCGGGCGCCTCGAGGTCGACGCGGTGGAGGTGCCAGTCCTCGTTGCCGTCGGTGTCCTGCTCGTACAGCAGCCAGCGCGGGTCGTCGGTCCAGTGGTACCTGCCGACGCCGCGGCGGGTGTCGTGGGTGACGCACACCGCGTCGGCGTGTTCCTCGTCGATCCCGCGGACCCAGACGTTGCGCCTGCCGCCCGCCGGGGCGAGGTAGGCGATCCGGGTGCCGTCGGGGGAGAGACTCGCGCCGGAGAACTCCGGGTCGGAGAAGAACTCCTCGAGCGGGATCAGGCGGGGCTCGGTGGTGGTCACCGGGTGTGCTCCTCTCTTCGGGCGGTGTCTCCAGTAGAACCTGTGCCGTCGCGGCACGGTCAAGGACCTCAGGGGAGTCGGAAGGTCGGGGCGCCGGCCGCGGGGGTGGACGTCTGGGTGAGCCGGTGGAGCTCCGTCCAGGGCGCGGGCGTCCCGGGTTGCGGGGTGTCGCGGGAGGGGTCGTCGAGCGCCAGGTCCAGCCGCCCGCCCAGCACCGTGACCCGCTGGTTCGACACGGTCGGCAGCCAGTCGTTGATCATCGGCGCGCCGGGCTGCACCGTCCCGATCTCGACGGCGAGGGCGTGCCCGGCGGGCAGCGTCCAGTCCGTCGACCGCAGCGCCAGCGTCGTCTCGCCGGGCTGGAGCAGGGAGACCTGCTGGTTGATCATGACGGCCTTGCCGTCGGGGGCGAGGTCGTGCAGGCGGACCATGACGTTCCCGGTGCCCCGGGTGGTCAGCGACACCCGCGGGATGCTGGTGAGCCGGGTGGGCCGGGCCACCGGCTCGGACCGCTGGACGTAGGACGACGTCGCACCGTCGTCGGTGTACGACCCGCCCTTCACGGGCACGGATCCGGTGCGGTCGGCCCGCGGCCAGCTCGTCTCGGCCCGCCAGGCGCCGGTGCTGTCCTCGACCAGCACGTTCGGGTACGCGGTCGTCGGTGCGACGCCCTTGAGGTACTGGTCGTAGAAGGAGAACACCTCGTCGAACCAGCCCTCGCGGCCCAGCTCCAGTCGGCCGTCGGCGGTGCGCTCGCCCCCGCGCTTGTGGTCCCACTGCCCGAGCCACGCGCGCTGTGGACCCTGGTGGTTCGCGAGGAACTCCTGCATGCCCTCGGCGTCGGTGTTCCACTCCAGGAAGCCCTGGGTCACGAACAGCGGTGTGTCGGTGCCCTTCGCGTGCTCGGCCAGGTTCCGGATGCGCCAGGTCTCGGACGTCGGGTTCGGGTCCATGTAGGACGCCGTGTTGAGGATCGTGCACTCCGGGTGCGGCCCCGCGGGCGAGTCCCAGGCTGCGTTGCCGAGGTAGCGGGGGTCGTCGTCGGGCATCTGGGGCTGGGTGGCGAGCTGGTTGTAGATGCCGGGTACGGAGACCGTCGTGGAGCGCGGGACGCCGCCGGAGCGCATGTTGCGCTGGATGTCCCAGATGGGCTCCTGTGCGATCACGGCCTTGAGCGCCGGATGGTCCAGGTTGTTCCCGACGAGCGCGGTGATGCCGTCCATCGACTTGCCGTACATGCCCACCGAGCCCGTGGAGAAGGGCTGCGCGGCGGCCCAGTCGAGTGCCGCCCGGACGTCGGTGCGGTCGGTGTTCCCGCCGATCGCCTCGGTGCAGCCGGTGGAGCCGCCGAAGCCGCGCAGGTCCACCATCCCCAGGCCGTATCCGCGCTCGAGCAGGCGGCCCTCGGTGATCAGGTCGTCGAACCGGGCGGACGGGCCGGTGTGCGCGAAGCCCTCGACGCTCAGCTGGCCGGAGTGACCGAAGTAGGTCCCCGCGGACAGGACGAGGGGCACCTTCCCGTCCGGGGGAGGTCCTCGGGCAGCAGGACGTCCGCGTGGAGCTCGACGCCGTCGGAGGTCGGGAAGTAGTGCTGGGTCCAGCGGGCCCCCTCGGGGACGCGGTCGTTCTCCGCGTGCGTGACGGACCGGGTGTCGGTGGCGACCGCGGCGGTGGGGGTGGCCCCGGCACCGCACGCCGCGAGCAGCACCAGGGACAGGACACCGGCGGTGAGGAGCCGCTTCACGACAGCACCACCAGACCGAGCGCGAGCGAGTGGCACACCACGTGGGCGACGACGCCGGGCCACACGGACCCGGTGCGCCGCAGCAGGACCGCGGCGATCAGGCCGACGAAGACCGCGGACACGACCCCGACCGAGGCCGTCGGGAGGAAGTAGTGGACCAGCAGCGCCGCGGCGGCGGAGAACACCGCGCTGCCCGGCACGCCG
Organism: Pseudonocardia sp. HH130629-09; assembly: GCF_001294645.1. Classification (NCBI taxonomy): domain Bacteria; kingdom Bacillati; phylum Actinomycetota; class Actinomycetes; order Pseudonocardiales; family Pseudonocardiaceae; genus Pseudonocardia; species Pseudonocardia sp. HH130629-09. The sequence continues at coordinate 2,984,403 of NZ_CP011868.1, read as the reverse complement.
ACGACCGCGCCGTGTCGCAGCAGGGCCGTGGTCACCACCCCGCGGAACAGCAGCTCCCAGGTCAGTGGCAGCACCAGGCCCAGGATCACCAGGCCCAGGACCGTCGTGTTCGGCGTGGCGGTCCCCGTCGGCACCCCCAGGCGTTCCAGGCCGAGGGTCGCGGCCGCGGTCACCCCGAGGGCGACGACCCCCAGCCCGGCCCCGGCCAGCAGCGCGGGTCCCGAGGCCCGGCGGATCCCGACGGCGCCGAGGTCGCGGAGCCGGGTCCGGGCTGCCGCGAAGAAGCCGCTCAGCGCGGCGAGGGCGGGCAGCGCCAGCAGGATCGGGTCGTACCACGGTCCCAGCGCGGCGGCCTGCGGCTCCAGCGCGATCGGGATGCGGTAGACCGCGATCCCCATGAGCACCAGGCCCGCGACGATCTCGCCCCAACCGACGAGCCCGCGCTGGTCCCCCTCCGTTCTCCGGAGGAAGGAGCCGTCGGTGGGGGGCTTCGAGGTGGGCGTGACGACGGTCGAATGCTTCATGGCACCAGCACAGCGCGGCCAGGCGCATCTCGGCAGTCACGAGGTGTCAGTCAAGGATGTGACACGGCGTCACTGGTCGGGACGCCCTTCCGCCGCGAGGATCAGCTGGTGCTGCGCCCTTCTTCGGCGAGGCGTTCACCTCCGACCACACTTCCGGCGCCGCCGTCCGAGCGAGAACAGCCGGTGTCAGCCGGCTGCCGGCGTCGTGAGCGCGTCCATGACCAACTCGGACAATCGCTCGGCGCGGGGGGCGAACTCGGGCTGGTCACCGAGCCAGGCCAGTGCCGAGACGAGGGCGAACAGATCGGCGCCGTCGATGTCGGTACGTGCGGCGCCGACCTCCTGGGCCCGAGCGAGCAGCTCCGCGCCTGCCGCCCGGAGTGCGACGCAGGACGTGTGCAGTGCCGAGTCGTTGTCCTCGATGGCGGTGACCATGGCGGACAGCAGGCCGCGGTAGCGCGTCGTGAACGCGACGAACTCCCGCAGCCACCGCCGCAGTGCCTCGTACGGCGAGTGTCGCTCCGTGAGCTCGTCGGCCCGGCCGGTGCGCGCGTCGAAGCTCGTCCCGAGCAGCGCCTCCAGCAGCGCTTCGCGGGTGGGGAAGTGTCGCAGGAGGGTCGCCAGCCCGACGTCGGCACGCCGGGCGATGTCACGCATCGAGGTGCCGACGCCCTCCGTGGTGAGTACCGGACCCGCGACGGCGAGCAGCCGCTCACGGTTGGCTCGGGCATCGGCGCGCATGGGGTTCCTCGACTCATGTGGTTCACTGGTCCACATAAGCGGATCGGTGAACCAGAAAAACGGATCGGTGGTTCGCCTCAACGGTATCCAGTTGACGGAGAACGCGCACATGACCAGCCCGACGACGATGAAGGCAGTCCGGCTGCACCGGTTCGGCGGACCGGCACGGGGTGAGGTGTGGGCCGGCCTGCCTGCCGGACCGAGTGGGAGCACGAGGCTATGACCACATTGCGAGTCCTGGCCACCTGTCCCGCCCACCACTCGGAAGCGCAACCGGGAGAATGAGTGAGCACGGTCTGAGGACGTCCGCGCTCACGCCGCGGGCCCCGCAGCGGTCTCAGTGGACCCCTCACTGACCGAGATGGGCCGGCCAGGAAGACGTGGGCTGCAGATCAGGATGATCACAATGGCGGCGGAGGCGAACCAGTACAGCGTGTGCAGGCCGGTGAGCGGGTCGTTCGCCCCCGCCGTCGAGACGAGTACTGCGACGGTTGCGATCCCGATCCCGGCGCCCAGCTGGTTGAGGGTGTAGAGCACCGAGCTTCCGTGGGGCACCTGCTGGGGCGGGAGGATCCGGTAGAGCGACCCGATCGTCGGTGCACCGACGAACCCGAGACCCACGCCCACGGCGAACGCGGCGACTCCTGCGGCGATCGCGGTACCGATGCCCGGCCCTCCGCCGATCTGGGTGAGCGCCAGTGTGGCCAGCAGCGCGAGCGTGCCACCACCCTGCACCAGGCGCTTCGCGCCGAGTCGGTCGCTGAGCCGGCCGGCGATCGGCATGGCCAGCGCGGCCCCGGCGCCCAGCGGCGCGACCAGCAGCCCTGCCGTGGAGGGCGAGAATCCGTGGAGGAGCTGGTAGTACAGCGGCAGCGCGAACAGAACGCTGAACGTCCCGGTCCCGACCAGCCCCTGGACGAGGACGCTGGAGAGAACCCCGTCGTCGCGAACATCCGCAGGTCGATCAGCGGCATCACCCGCCGGGCGTGCACCGCGTGCAGGACGTACCCACCCATCAGTGCCGCTCCAAGCACGAGGGGAACGAGGACCTGCCAGGTCACGACGTTGGTGGTCTCTCCGATCTGGGTGAAGCCGAGCATCATCCCGGCCAGGCCCGGAACCAGCAGGAGGACGCCGACGAGGTCGAGGCGCCCGGCCGAGCCGAGGTCGGCCGGGGCGTCCCGTTGGATCAGGCGCCACGACAGCACGGCGGCGACGGCCCCGATCGGGATGTTGATGAAGAACAGGGCCCGCCAGCCGGCGCTGTCCAGAACCAGACCGCCCAGTACCGGGCCGAGGACCGGACCGAGGGACAGGACGACACCCATCAGACCCATGACGCGTCCGGCGCGGGCGGGTCCGGCAGCGCGGGCCAGCAGGATCAGCACCAGTGGATCGACGATGCCCGCACCGACACCCTGCAGAACCCGGAAGATCACAAGGCTCGGGAAGTCCCAGGCCAGCGCAGAGGCGAGCGACGCCAGCAGGAACACGGCCAGTCCGACGAACCACATCCGGCGGGCCCCGAATCGACTCACCGCCCATGCGGTGACCGGGATCGTCACGACGAGGGCCAGGAGGTAACCGGTCGAGACCCACCCGACGGTGGTCAGGCCCGTCTGGAACGCACGGCCGAGCGTCTCCACGGCGACGGCGATCATCGTGCTGTCGAGGATGGCCATGATGCCGCCCAGCAGGACGGCCACGATCACCATGCGGAGTTCCGGGTCGAGGGCTGTGTCGGACCGAGTCATCGCGGTGCACCTCCGAGTAGGTTTATCTGAACCAATGGGTACAGTAAGCCTGTCCAGTAGGACTAGTAGAGTCGCTCGCTGGGTATGGTCGAGGTATGACCACAGGCGAACCGGGCGTCCGGACTGCACGGCCGATGTCAGGCCGGATCGACAAGCGGAACGCGATCCTGGTCTCGGCGTTCTCCGTGTTCGCGCGACTCGGGTATGCCAGCGCGTGCGTGAAGGAGATCGCGAGCGAGGCCGGCGTCGCGAAGCCGACCGTCTACAACCACATGAACGACAAGGCCACCCTGTTCCGCGAGTCGGTCGAGGCGGCGGCGGAGAGGATCGGGGCGCGGTCGGTGTCGGCCGTACGGGTGCGGCTGGATTCTTCCGTCGGGGATGTCGAGACGACGCTGCTCGGTGTCGGCGAGGATCTTTCTGCTGCGATGCGCGACTCTGAGCTGTGGGCGTTGCGGCGGCTGGCCTGCGCCGAAAGTTCGCAGTTCCCCGAGCTGCACCATGTCGTCACGGCTGCCACTGAGGCGCCGATCAGGCGTGCGCTGGGTGACAAGATTGCGCGCTGGACGCTGCGCGGTGAGCTACGCGCTCAGGACCCGGATGTCGCCGCCGAGCAGTTCCTTGCGCTGGTCGCAGGCCCACTCGAGTTCGACTTCGCCCAGGGCGCTCGGATCCCGGCCGACGGCCGATCGTTGGCCGTCGTGCGGGCCGCCGTCACCACGTTCCTTCGCGCCTTCGGCCCGGCTTCCACCGACCGCGAGCCGACAGGGTCCTCCTGACTGCCGTTCATCGTGCGTGGGTGCGGTGGCTCCAGTCATGCGCTGTCCCTCCGGTCGGGGCCCCGACCGCTTGAACCGCGGCGCACCGGCACGGACCCGGATGGGTCGGCCCATCGCCCGTCGCACCCGCCCGCGCCTACTCGGATGGACGCGCGTGGTGGTCGAGGATGCTCTGGAGGGTCCCCACCAGTTGGGTGCGGTGCTCCTCGGGCAGGTCTCCGAGCAGCGAGGTCTGCGCCGCGTCGACGGCCTGGGTGATCTGCCGTAGCCGTGCTCGCCCCGCGCGGGTGAGGGTGATGAGGTTCTGCCGTCTGTCGGCCGGGTCCTGCGTGCGGTCGACGTGGCCGTGGCCGGCGAGCTCGTTGAGGGTGGCGACGACGTCGCTGCGGTCGATGTGGCACCGCCTCCCGATCTCTGCCTGGCTGATCGGTCCGAACTCCTCGACGGCGGTGAGGGCCGCGTACTGGTAGCGCGTCGCGCCGATGTCCGTGAGGGCTGCGCCGACGAGCCGGTGGGTCAGGGTCGCGGTCTGGGTGATGAGCCAACTCGGGGTCTGGCGCAATCTGTCCGGCTGCGACCTGCTCCCACCCTCGAAGACCTCCGGCATGTCGTCAACCTATCACGACTGTTGGCGCCACCAATGATGTGTATCGTTGGCATAATCAACATTGGTTCAGCCAACGAAAGTGTCGACGCAGATGCCGGATCAGGCGATGTCGAGGAGGAGCGCACCGACCGCACGCTGGTGGGCGCTGGGATGGGCGTCGGCCATGCAGCTGATGATGGTCGTCGACGGCACGGTCATGAACATCGCTGTGCCCTCGGCCCAGACCGACCTCGGACTGTCCGATGTGCAGCGTCAGTGGGTTCTCCCCGTCTACGTGCTCGCCTTCGGTTCGATGCTGCTCCTCGGCGGGCGCGTCTCGGACGCGATCGGCAGGCGCCGCGCCCTGCTGATCGGACTGGCAGGGTTCACCCTCGCCTCCATCGTGGGTGGGCTTGCCCTCTCGGGGGAGATCTCTCGGGGAAGATGTTGATCGCCGCCCGCGCGGTGCAGGGACTGTTCGGTGCCCTCGTCACCCCGTCGGCGCTGGCTCTGCTGTCGGTGACCTTCCCCGACGGACAGGACCGGGTCAGGGCGTTCGGCGTCTTCGGGACGATCATGGGCGCAGGTTCTGGGATCGGTGTGCTCCTCGGTGGCATCCTCACCGATTCGTGGGAGTGGCGCTGGGCGCTGCTCATCAACGTTCCCATCGCCGTCGTCGCCGGTCTCGGTCTGCTTCTCTCACTGACTGCCGACGCCCGAGGCGAGGACGCATCGACGTGGTCGGTGGCGTGCTCAGCATCGCCGGGCTCACAGCGCTCACTCTCGGGCTCACCGGCTCTGCCAGCAGGTCGACATCGAGACCGGTCTGGTGAGCTACAACGGCAACTGCGGCAACATCTCCTCCGGCGTCGGACCGTTCGCCGTGGACGAGAAGCTCGTCCCGGTCGAGGAGGGAACGACCGTCGTCCGGATCCGCAACACCAACACCGACAAAGTCCTCGTGGCGCACGTCCCGGTCCGCGACGGTGCCGCCCGGGTGGACGGTGACTTCGCGATCCCCGGGGTGCCGGGCACGGGCGCCGAGATCGTCATGGACTGGTCGGGAACGGTCGGAGCCGTCACCGGCCGGCTTCTCCCCACCGGGAACCCACTCGACACCGTCGAGCTCGAGGACGGGCGAACGGTCCGGCTGTCGGTCGTCGATGCCGGAATCCGATCGCCTGGGTCGCCGCGGCGGATCTGGGTCTCACCGGGAGCGAGGGTCTCGAGCTCAACGGCCGATCGGAGCTCGTGTCCGCCATCCGGGAGATCCGGGGCAAGGTCTGCGTCCGACTCGGCCTGTGCCAGGAGTGGAGGCAGGTGGACACCGAGGTTCCGGCGATCCCGATGGTCGGGGCCGTGGCTCTGCCGGGGGGGCTACAGCACACTCAACGGACAGGCCGTCGACTCCGACGACATGGACCTGCGGGCCCGACTGATGTTCATGAACCGTCTGCACGAGAGCATGGCCGGGACCGCGTCCATCAGCTTCGCCGCGGCGTCGCGGCTGCCAGGGATCACCGTGCACCAGGTCGCGACGGAACGCAGGCCCGACACCGTCCTGATCGGACACCCCTCCGGCGTCATGCCGATCCGGGTGCAGGCCGGGGCCGGGGCCGAGTCCGTCGAGTTCCGCATGCTGGGCATCAGTCGGACGGCCCGACGGCTTGCCAAGGGGTGGGCGTACTACCCGCGTCCCACCTGAGATCGTGGAGGTGGGTACGGCCGTGTGACGACGCCGTGTCGGCAGCTCACGGCCGCCCGGACACCGGTGGTTAGAGTCGCAGGCGGAGCCGCGCGGCCGATAGGGTGGGTTCGTCGGAAACGCCCGGGCCGGACGCCACGGATCGCCGTGCTCCGTCCCTGTGCCCGTGCGAGGAGAAGCCCCCATGCCCAACCAGGACCGTGCCGTCTCGGTCTACCCCATCGCCGTGCGTGAGCTCAGCGTCTCGCGGATCGTGGACGTCACGCCCGCGCTGCGACGCGTGACCCTCACCGGGGAGCAGCTCGGGGCGTTCACCGACGACGAGGGGCGTGCCTGGCCCGCGTTCACCAGCACGGGCTTCGACGACGACTTCCGGTTGATCTTCCCCTACCCGGGGGAGACCGAGCCCGTCCTGCCGATCCTGCGCGACGGCGGCATCAAGCTGCCCGAGGGACGCCGGCCGGTCTGGCGGGTCTACACGGTCCGCCGCCACGACCCCGTCGCCGGTGAGCTCGACGTGGAGTTCGTGCGACACGGCGTCGGCATCGCGACCACCTGGGCCTACCGCGCGACGCCGGGGGACCGGGTCCACGTGGCGGGACCGGCGGCGTCGCTCGCGCTGCCGGCCACGGCCGAACGGCTGCTGGTCGCCGGGGACGACACCGCGCTGCCCGCCGTCTCGCGGCTGCTGGAGACCGCGCCGGCAGACCTGCGGGCGGACGTGTTCATCGAGGTCGCGGAGACGGCACACCGGGTCCCGCTCGGCGAGCACCCGGGCGTCGAGGTCACCTGGCTGGTCCGGGACGGCGCCGGGCCGGGTACGTCGACCCAGCTGGCCGAGTGCCTGCGCACGGTGACCGAGGGGCCGGGTTGGGACGCCGCGGCCACCGCCGGCTGGCTGGCGGGGGAGCAGTCCGTCGTGCGGGACCTGCGGCGGCTGCTCGTCGCGGCGGGGGTGGACCGGCGCCGGATCGACTTCACCGGCTACTGGAGGCTCGGCGAGGTGGTCACCCTCGAGTCCGACCCCCGGGTGACCGACGAGGAACGCAACGCCGAGGCGTTCGAGACCTTCCACGAGCAGGCCGAGCTGCTGCCCCCACTGGCGATCCGGGTGGCCGCAAACCTCGGCCTCGGCGAGCTCGTCGCCGGAGGGACCCGCGATCCGAAGTCACTCGCCGAACGGGCCTGTGCGGACCCGCGGGCGCTGGAGAAGCTGCTGCGGTACCTCGTGGCGATCAAGATCCTCGACCGTGACGAGCAGGGCGGGTACACGCTGACCGACACCGGCTTCTACCTGACCGAGGACCACGTGCTCGACGTGGTGCGCCGCGACGGCGTCGGCGCCCGCCGCGAGCAGGGGTTCCTGGGGCTCGAGCAGGCGGTGCGCACCGGCCGGGAGTCCTTCGCGGCGGTCACCGGTCGCGACTACCCGAGCCTGCGCGGGGACGAGGAGTTCGCCCGCAGGCTCCTGGACAACACCGCGCAGTTCGCCGACTACATCGCCGCCCCGGTGGCGGACTCCGCAACCCTGGAGGGTGTCGACCACCTGGTCGTCCACGCCGACGCCGCGGTGTCCGCCGCGGCCGCCGTCGTCGCCCGCCGCCCCGGGACGCGGGTCACGATCGTCGCCGGCCCCTCCGACGCCGACTGGACCCGGTCCGAGCTGCTGCGCACCGTCCCCGACGATGGTGCCCGCTCCCGCGTGGAGGTCGTCGTGCAGACCATCGCCGAGCCGGTCCCGGCCGCCGACGCGATCCTGTTCGGCAAGGTGCTCGGCCAGTACCCCGACCCGGAGGCCGTGCACATCCTCCGCCGCGCGGGGGAGTGCCTGGCCCCCGGCGGGCGGATCCTGCTGCTGGAGGACGTGCTCGACGAGCAGGACCTCGACGAGCACGAGGCCGAGGACGACCTGCTGGCCCTCGTCCTGCACGGCTCCGGCCGCCGGACGGCCGGGGAGCTCTCGGCCGTCGTCGCCGACGCCGGACTGCGGACCGTCACCACCGAGACCGTCGGCTGGGGCGACACGCTCCGGTCGCTCCAGCCGGTCGCACTCTGACCCTCCTCCCGCGCCCGGCGCGACCGTCCCCCGGGGGCGTCGCGCCGGGCCCGGTACCCGGTACGGTGCCGACTCGTGCCCGCGATCGTGGGTCACCCGCCGCCGGTCGGCCGGAGACGGCCCCTTGTCGTCCCTCGGGCGCGGGCGGGGCCATGCCGGTGCTCACACCCGTTCGGACCATCAGGGCTCCGCAGACGCCGTGTGTGGAGCGTCCCTCCCGTCGGCGCGGGTCGCTGACGTGCGGAGATCCCGACCCGTGACGGCGACCGGAATGCGTCATCCATTCGGCGGAACCCTCGCATCCACTCGCCTGCTTAGCCTTGCCTAAGTGCAGGTGTGGCGAGGCAAGCAAGGGGTGGCGCGACGGTGACAGGCGACGGAGGCCGCCCGGGCCGCGTGCCGTTCGACGTCGTCGCGGCGGTCGGGGTCCTCGACCCTGCCACGTGCCCGTGTCCGCCGCCCGGCGGCGGCACCTGCCGAGCACCCGGCCGCGTCGCGCGCACCTGGACCGATCTGCTCCCCGGGAGCCTGGTCGGACGTCCCGGCGCCTGACCCGCTCCGCAACCCCCACGCCCGCGCCGGAGGTGATCCGGTGAGGAAGGTTCCGTCATGCCCGGCTCCACCGAGACCGTCCGCTACCGCACCCTGCTCAGCGGGAAGATCCACCGCGCCACGGTGACCCAGGCCGACCTGCACTACGTCGGCTCGCTGACCGTCGACGAGGACCTGATGGACGCCGCGGGCCTCGTCGAGGGCGAGAAGGTCCAGGTCCTCGACATCGACAACGGCAACCGCCTCGAGACCTACGTGATCACCGGGGAACGCGGCAGCGGCGTCATCGGCGTGAACGGCGCCGCCGCGCACCTCGTGCACCCGGGTGACCTGACGATCATCGTCGCCTACCAGCAGGTGCCCGAGCCCGCCGTCGCCGACCACGTCGCCCGGGTGGTGCACGTCGACGCCGACAACCGGGTCGTCGCGCTCGGAGTGGACCCGGCCGAGCCGGTGCCCGGTGCGCTCGCGCAGACCGCCGGCCGCTGACCGCCGCAACGCAGGAGGCGCGGGCCGAGGGCGTCCACGGTGACCCCTGACCCGGCCCGCGCCGACGACACCGTGTCCACCAGCACCGCCGCCGTACCGGAGGACCGCATCTCATGACCACACTCGACGACCGTCGACGCGAGCTCATCGCCCGTCGCCTGGCTGAGGCCGGCCTGCAGCGCGACCGCGACGAGCCCGCCGCCGACGACGGCCGGACCGAGTTCGGCCTCACCCCCGGCCAGCGACGGGCCTGGCTGCGTCAGCAGGTCCACCCGGACGGCGTGGCGGACAACCTCGGTGTGCGGCTCACCGTCGAGGGCGAGGTGTCGGAGCCGGCGCTGGTGGCGGCGCTGCGTCACCTGGTGGCACGGCACCCGGTGCTGCGCTCCACCTTCCACGGCGGGACCGGGGACGACACGGCACCGACGCAGCGGGTGCACCCGGCGCCGGAGGAACCCGTCGTCGTCACCGACCTGACCCGGCTCGACGACGACGCCCGTGCCGCCAGGATCGAGGAGGTCGCGCGCGAGCGGGTCCGGCGGCCGTTCGACCTGGCCGTCGAGCCGCCGCTGCGCCTCGATCTGCTCCGCGAGTCCGCCTCCCGGCTCACCGTCCTGCTCACGACCCATCACGTCGCCTGGGACGGGCCGACGTTCGCCGTCGTCGCCCGGGACCTGGAGCGGTCCTACGCCGCCGCCCGTGCCGGGACACCGCTCGACGGGCCGCCCGCACCGGGCCCCGGCCGGTTCGCCCCCGACGGCGCGTCGGACGCCCCGGACCTCACCCCGTGGCGCGAGGCGCTGGCCGAGGAGGTGCCGGGGCCGTTCGTCCACCAGCCGCCCGCCGACCCCGGCGCGCCGGCCGAGGCGGCCCGCCGCACCGACCGCGACCTGTCCGCCGATGCCGCAGCCGGGGCCCGCCGGCTCGCGCGCGAGCTCGGCGTGACCCCCTACACCGTGCTGCTCGCCGCGACGGCCGCCGCGCTCGCCCCGATCGGGCCCGACCCGCGGATCCGTATCGGGACCGTGGTCTCCGAGCGGGACGCCGAGCGCGCCGACGAGGTGGTGGGGAACCTCGCCGACCTCGTCGTCGTACCCACGACGGTGCACGCCGGGGACACGGTCTCCGACCTCGTCGCCCGGGTCGCCGCCGACGCCGGGTGGGCGCGCCGACACGCCGTGCCCTACGACGCGCTGGTCGCCGCCCTCGGATCCCGCTCGGGCGGCGGTCCGGCCGACCTGGCCGACGTCACCGTCGACCTCGTCCCACGGGGCGGGACGGGGCCGCACCTGCCCGGTGCCGGGACGACGGTGACCCGCACCGACCCGGGCGCCGCCGCGCAGCCGCTCGTGCTGGAGTTCTTCGCCGACGACGACGCCCTGCGGGTCGAGGCCGTGCACACGGTCGCGCGTCTGGACGATGCGGTCGTTGCGGCGGTGCTCGACCGCATCGAGCGGGTGCTCTCCACCGCCCGCCCGGCCACGCCGATCACGACGCTCCTGGCCGGCCCGGCGGCAGCCCCCGGCACGGTGCCGACCCCGCTGCCGACCCCGCTGCCGACCCCGCTGGCGAGCCCGGCGCCGACCTCGGTGCCCGGCGGGTCCCCCGCGGAGCTGCTGCGCCGCCGCGCGGACGCGGCGCCCGGCGCCCCCGCGCTCGTCCACGACGGCCGGGAGCTGGACTACGCGGGCCTGGACGCCGCGGTCGACGCGTTCGCCGACCGGCTCCGCACGGCCGGCGTCGCGGCCGAGACCCCGGTGGCAGTGCTGCTGCCCCGCTCGGCGGAGCTCGTCGTCGCGCTGCTCGCCGTGCTGCGGGCCGGTGGCCTGCTCGTCCCGCTCGACCCGACCTACCCGGCGCCGCGCCTGCGCCTGGTCCTCGACGACGCCGCTCCGGCCGTCGTGGTGACCGGCGACGCCCCGCCGGTCGAGCTCCCGGACGGGGCCGTGGTCCTCGGTCCGCCGTCGCTGCACGGCGCCGCCGCTCCGATCGCGCCGTTCCCCGAGCCCGACCCCGCAGCGGCCGCCTACCTGATCCACACCTCCGGGTCGACCGGGAGGCCGAAGGGCGTGCTCGGCACCCACGGGGCGCTGGCCCACCGCCTCGGCTGGGCCGCCGCGGAGTGGCCGGTGCGGCCGGGCGACACCCGGCTCGTGAAGAGCTCGGTGTCGTTCATCGACGGGCTCACCGAGCTCCTCGCCGCGGTCGCCGGCGGCGCTCGCGTCGTACCGGCCGACGACGCCACCGCGGGGGACCCCGCGGCGCTCGCCGAGCACGTCGCCGGGTCCGGCACGGCCCAGCTCACCGCGGTGCCGTCCCTGGTGGCGGCCCTGGCGGCGACCGGTGCGCCCGGCCCGGACCTGCTGAGCAGGCTGGTCTGCTCCGGTGAGCCGCTGACCGCGCAGGTCGTGGCCGCGGCCCGCCGCTGGGCCCCCAGCGCCGAGATCGTCAACTCCTACGGCTCCTCCGAGGTCGCCGGCGACGTCCTGGCCGGCCCCGTCGACCCCGCCGACGACGGGCGGTTCACCGCGGGACGACCCGTCCCGGCCACGACCGTCCGGCTGCTGGACCGGTTCCTCGGGCCGGTGCCCGACGGCGTCGCCGGTGAGGTCTACGTCGGCGGGATCCAGCTGGCGCGCGGCTACGCCCGGCGCCCGGGGGAGACCGCGGCGCGGTTCGTCGCCGACCCCCACGGGTCCGGTGCGCGGCTCTACCGCACCGGTGACCTGGCGGTGCGGCTGCCCGACGGCCGGTTCCGGCTCCTCGGCCGGGTCGACGACCAGGTCACCGTGCGCGGGGTGCGGGTCGAGCCGGGTGAGGTCGAGGCCGCGATCCGCGAGCTGCCCGGCGTCGCCGACGCCGCGGTCGTCGCGCGGTCCACACCGGATGGTCCCGCGCTGGTCGGGTACCTGGTGCCCGCCGCGGACGGGGACACCGACCCGGACACTGACCCGGACACCGATGCGCTCCGGGCGCTGCTGGCGCAGCGGCTGCCGGCGGCGTTCCTGCCGTCGGTGCTCGTCGCGCTGCCCGAGCTGCCGCACACCCCCGGCGGGAAGCTCGACCGGCGGGCCCTGCCCGTACCGGTGGTCACCGCCGGGCGGGCACCCCGCGACGACCGGGAGCGCGAGCTGTGCGGCCTGTTCGCCGAGGTGCTCGGGCTCGACGACGGCGCTGTCGGCGTCGACGACGACTTCTTCGCCCGCGGCGGCCACTCGCTGTCCGCCCTGCGCCTGGTCAACCGGATCCGGGAGCGCTGCGGCGCCGCCCTCGCCGTGCCCGAGGTGTTCGCCGCGCCCACGGTGGCGCGGCTGCGGGTCGTGGTGGACCGCGCGACGCCGGCCGGGACCGCTGCCGCGGTCACGGCCGTGGGGGCGCCCGTGCGCCGCCCGGACGGCGCACCCACCGCCGTCGCGCCCGCGCAGCGTCAGATGTGGACGCTGTACCGGCTGGAGGGGCCGGCCGCGACCTACAACGTGCCCCGGGCCTGGACGGTCACCGGCCCGTTCGACGTCGGGGCACTGCGCGCCGCGCTGGCCGACGTCGTTGCCCGGCACGAGATCCTGCGCACGACCTACCGCGACGGCGGCACCGCCGGTGAACCCGGGAACGACACCGAGGGCGGCGCCGGGATCGACATCGGGAGCGACACTGTGGGCGGCACCGACGTGCAGGCGGTCGTCCATCCCCCCGGTGCACTCCGTGCGCCGGTCGGCTGGTGCGACCTCGCCGGCCGCGACCCCGACGAGCTCCTGACCCGGCTCGTGCGCCACCGCTTCGACCTGGAGCGGGAGGCCCCGATCCGGGCCGACGTCGTCCGCGTCGACGACGACCGGCACCTGCTCACCGTGGTGTGCCACCACATCGCCGTCGACGAGTGGTCCTACCGCACCCTGCTCGCCGACCTGGGGACGGCCTACGCGGCGCGGGCCGCCGGGCGCGACCCGGGGTTCACCGAGCCGGAGCCGCGGTACTCCGACGTCGCGGCCTGGCAGGCGGACACCGTCGGGAGCCCGACGGAGCCCACCCCGCTCGCCCGCGAGCAGCTCGACTTCTGGGAGCGGACGCTCGCCGGTGCCCCCGCCGAGACCACGTTGCCCGGCGACCGTCCGCGGCCGGAGCGCCCCTCGGGGCGCGGGGCGGAACTGGTCGGCGAGCTCGACCCGGACCTCGTCGCGGCGCTGGGCGCGGCCGCCGACCGGCACCGGGTCAGCATGTTCATGCTGCTGCACGCCGCGCTCGCGGTGCTGCTGGACGCCTCGGTCGACGCCGACCGCGGCCCGGGTGACGGCGCCGGGAACGCGGTGGTGATCGGCAGCCCGGTGTCCGGGCGTCGCGACGCCGGCACCGAGGACGTCGTCGGGTTCCTGCTCAGCACCCTGGCCCTGCGGGTCGACCTCGATGGCGACCCGACCCCGGCCGAGGTGCTGGACCGGGTCCGCACCGCCGACCTGGCCGCGATGGGCCGCTCGGACGTCGCGTTCCCCCAGGTCGTCGAGCGTCTGGCACCGGAGCGCTCCGGACGCCACCCGCTGTTCCAGGTCGAGCTGGTGTACCTGCGCACCGACACCGCGGTCAGCGAGCTGGAGCTGGCCGGCGCGGGCACCGCGACCCGGTGGGTCGGGACCGGGACCGCGAAGTTCGACCTGACGTTCGCCTTCTTCGAGACCGCCGCCGACGACCGCCGGATGCGGGTCGTCGTCGAGTACGCCCTCGACCTCTACGACCCGGCCACCGTGCAGGCGGCGCTGGACCGGCTGGTGGCCGTGCTGCGCCGCTTCGTCGACAAGCCCGACGTGCCGCTGTCCGCGCTGCGCGGGTTCGGCGCCCCCGCCGTCGCCCGGCCCCCGGCCGTGGCCCTCGGCCCGGCCGCGACCCTCGGCGAGCTGCTCGCCGCGACCGCGGAACGGCACCCGACGGCGACCGCACTGGTCGCGGGAGAGGAACGCATCGACTACGCCGCGCTGGAGGAGCGGGTGGCCCGGCTCGCCGGGGCGCTCGTCGCCCGCGGGACCGGACCCGGCGACCGCGTCGCGGTGGGTCTGCCGCGCGGTGCGGACATGGTCGTGGCGGTGCTGGCCGTGCTGCGGGCCGGGGCGGCCTACGTCCCGCTCGACGTCGACGCCTCCTCGGCGCGGACCACGACGATCCTCGACGACGCCCGGCCACGCCTGGTCCTCGCCGGAGCGGACTCGCCGTCCACGGTCACCGACGCGGGCGTCGAGGTGCTCCACGTCGACACCGCCGACACGCCCGACACCGCCGGTGCCGGGCGACTCGAACGGCCCGTCGCGGTCGACCCGTCGACCCCGGCCTACGTCATCTACACCTCCGGCTCCACCGGCCGCCCCAAGGGCGTGGAGGTCTCCCACACGGCGGTCCTGGCCATGCTGGCCGCGACCGTCGGGCCGCAGGGGGAGATGACGGTCGGCCCGGACGACACCTGGACGCTGTTCCACTCGGTGGCGTTCGACTTCTCCGTCTTCGAGCTGTGGGGTGCGCTGGCCACCGGCGGCGCCGTCGTGGTCGTCGACCCCGCGACCGCACGCTCGCCCGAGCACCTGTGGAGTCTCGTCGCCGAGCAGGAGGTGTCGGTGCTGAGCCTGACGCCGTCGGCGTTCCACCCGTTCGCCGCGGCCGAGCCCCCGGCGCGGGGCGGCGCCCGCCCGCCGGCGCGGAGCCTGCGCTACGTCGTCTTCGGCGGGGAGGCGCTCGATCCGCGCCTGCTGCGCGGCTGGTTCGACCGCCACCCGGCCGGGAGCCCGGTGCTCGCGAACCTCTACGGAATCACCGAGACCTGCGTGCACACCACCTACCGGGAGATCGGGCCGGAGGACTGCGCCCGTCCGGTCAGCCCGGTCGGTGGGCCGCTCGCCGGCCTGGAGGTGCGGCTGCTGGACCACCGGCTGCGCCCGGCCCCGTCCGGCACCGTCGCCGAGATCTACGTCGCCGGTCCGCAGCTCGCCCAGGGCTACGCCGGCCTGCCCGGGCTGACCGCGACCCGCTTCGTCGCCGACCCCGACGGCCCCCCGGGCACCCGGCTGTACCGGTCCGGTGACCTGGCCCGACGGCGCCCCGACGGCACGCTGGAGTTCACCGGCCGGGCCGACGAGCAGGTCAAGATCCGCGGCTACCGGATCGAGCTCGGCGAGGTCGAGGCCGCCCTGCGCGAGCTGCCCGGGGTCGCCTCGGCGGTGGTCACCGTCCGTACCGTCGAGTCCGACGGAACCCCGCACCGCAGCCTCGCCGGCTACGTCGTCCCCGGCCCGGGGGCGCGGCCCGACCCGGTCGCGCTGCGGTCGCGGCTGGCTGAACGGCTCCCCGCGTACATGGTCCCCTCCGCGCTGGTCGTGCTCGACCGGCTGCCGCTGACGGTCAACGGCAAGCTCGATCGTGCGGCACTGCCCGCCCCCGGCGACGCCGCGCCGGCCCCCGGCGCCCGGGCCGCCGCCGGACCGGAGGAGGCCACCGTCCTGGAGGCGTTCGCCGCCGTCCTGGGGACGGCGGCGGGCCCGGACGACGACTTCTTCGCCGTCGGCGGGGACAGCATCCTGGCCATCCGGCTGGTGAACCGGATCCGCCGGTCCGGGCTGGTGCTCGGTCCTCAGGACGTGTTCCGCGAGCGGACACCGGCTGCCCTGGCCGAGGTGGCCCGCCCGGCGGGGGACACCCGGGCGACCGACGGCGCCGCCGAGGTGCCGCCGTTCCCGATCGTGCAGCGGCTCGCCGAGCTGTCAGGGTCGCACCGCAGGCACAACCAGTCCGTGCTGGTCGAGGTCGGCCCGGGCCGGTCGGTCGCGGCGCTGCGGACCGCGGTGGCCGCACTCGTCGCGACCCACGAGGCGCTGCGGCTGCGGGTCACCGAGGGACTGCGGGAGATGCACGTGCGCCCCGCCGCCGAGGTCGCGGTGGACGGGTGCGTGCACGAGGTGGCGCTGCCCGACCCGCACGGCCCGGACGGGCGACGGGTGCTGGCCGAGGAGTCGGCCGCCGCGACCGCCCGGCTGGACCCGGAGGCCGGGTCGGTGCTGCAGGCCGTGCTGTTCACCGTCGACGGCGACGAGCCGGACCTGCTCCTGCTGGTCGCGCACCACGTGGCTGTCGACGGGGTGTCCTGGCACATCCTGCTCGACGACCTCGACGAGGCGTGGACGGCCGCCGCCGCGGGCCGCGCGGTGCGGCTCGCCCCGCCGGTCACCTCGCTCGCCGAGTACGGCCGGCTGCTCGGCGAGCGCGCGGCCGACCGCGCGACGCTGGCCGAGTACCGGCACTGGCAGCAGGTGCTCGCCGCGGCCACCCCGGTCGTTCCCGACGCCGGCACCGACGCCGACACCGGCGCCCGGCGGGCGACCCGCAGCGCGACCCGGACGGCGACCCGGGTGCTCCCCGCCGACGTGACGGACCGCCTGCTGCGGTCGCCCTGGAACGGCACCGAGCTGAGCCTCGCGGCGACGGTCGAGGCGTGGCACCGCTGGTCCCCGCAGGGCCGCGACGACCTCGTCGTCGACCTGGAGCGGCACGGGCGTGAGGAGCTGGCGCCGGGCGTCGACCTGTCGCGGACCGTCGGCTGGTTCACCGCGCTGTTCCCGGTGCACCTGGTCCGCCGGGAGGGCGCCGCGGCCCTGTTGCAGGACGTCCGCGACCGGCTCGGTGGCCCGGCCGCGACCGGGATCGGGTTCGGGCTGCTGCGCTACCTACACCCGCAGACCGGCCCCCGCCTGGCCGCGCTCGGCACCCCGCCGGTCCTGGTCAACTACCTCGGCCGGATGGACGGCGTGTCCGCGGTCGTGGGGCCGGACGACCCGCGGCGCATCGCCGCGCGCACCGAGCAGGGCCCCGACCTGGAGGTGCCGCACACCTGCGAGATCGAGGCGATGGTGTGCCGCGGGCCCCGTGGCCCGCAGCTGCACGTCGCACTCACCGCCCCGGGCGCCGTGCTGGACGCCGACGACCTGGACCTCCTGGCCCGGCACTGGGCCGAAGCACTGATCGACATCGTGAACGACCCCGCAGCCGCGGACACGTCCGGAGGATCGGCATGACCCGCCCGCCCGAGACCGCACACACTCACGCCGAGGCCGGTGCCGAGCTGCGGGAGCTGGCGCTGCTGCCGTCGGTGGCCCGCCTGGCCGAGGAGTCGCCCGAGGGCGGGCCCGGCCGGGTCCGCGGTCTGCTGCTGCGCCACCGCGGCGCCGTCGACCCCGACCGGCTCCGTGCGGCCTGGGAGCAGGTGCGGGACCGCCACCCGTGGCTCAGCGCGCGGGTCGAGGAGCTGGCGCCCTCGGTCTGGGTCCTGGAGACCGGCGGCCCGCGCCGGGCCGGGCTCGCCGCGGCCCCGGCCGACGACCCGGGTGCGGCGCTCGCCGCCCTGGCGGAGGAGCTGGACCCGTTCGCCGGTGACCTCATCCGCATCGCGCTGCTGCGCGGTGGCAGAGAGGACAGCACAGCGGGCGACACACAGGGCAGCGGCGACGCGGTCCTGCTCGTGGTCCACGAGATCGCCGCGGACGACCGGGGCGTCGTGCTGCTGGCCGAGGACCTGGCCGCTGCCTACTCCGACCCGGCGGGCTCTCGACCCCCGACCGGCACCGGGCCCGACGACTGCGCCGAGGCCCTCGCGGCCCGCCCCGCACCGTCGGCGGAGGTCGTCCGCTCCTGGACCGGGATCCTCGCCCCGGGCGGGGCCCCGTCCGCCGGGGGCGCCCCCGGCCGCGCGGTCGCCACGGCCCGCCCGGGCAGCCCCGCCGCGGACGGCGCCACCGTCGTCGACGTCGCGGTCGTCGCGCTGGCCGCCGCCCTGCGCGACACCGGGCACGCCGCCGACGAGCTCGTCGTCGACGTCCAGGACGGCACCCGGCCCGACCTGGGCGCCGACCTCGACCGCGCCGTCGTCCCGCTCGCCGGCACCGAGCCGGTGCGCGTCACCCCGGCCGGAGTGACCCGCGCCCCGGCCGGACCACACCCCGGGTTCGACCACCACCGCTTCCTCGACGCCCGCGGCGCCCGGGAGCTGGCCCCGCTGGGTGGGGCCACGGTGCTGCTGCGGCGCCACCCCGAGCCCGACGCGGTCCTGCCGATCGACTGGGCCGACGCCGTGCGGGTCCACGGGGACACCGCACTCCCCGACGAGCTCGGACAGGTGGGGCTCGTCGTCGACCTGGTGGAGCACGTCGACGCCACGACCGTGGTCGTCCGCGGCGGGATCGGCGAGGACGCCGGCCGGGTGGCCGAGGCCGTCGCCGCCGCGCTCGCCGGGGCCGCGCACGAGCTGGTCGCCACCGCCGTGGCACCGGACCCGGCCGAGTTCGCCGCGCTGGCCGCGTCGGCGCCCGCCCCGGTGCGGGCGGTGCTGCCGCTGTCCCCACTGCAGGCCGGGATGTACGTGCAGAGCGTCATGGACGCCGAGCGCGACGTCTACTACGCGCAGAACACCTTCCGGGTCGCCGACCGGATCGACCTGGACCGGATGCGGGCCGCCGCAGCCCGGCTCGGCGCCGTGCACCCCGCGGTCCGTGCCGGCTTCACCGGGGACACCGCCGCCGGGCCCGTGCAGTTCTGGTGCGCCGAGCACCCGGTGGAGGTCACCGAGGTCGACCTGCGTGCGGACGAGGACCCGGAGGCCGCGCTCGCCGCCGTCCTGGCCCGCGACGCCGAGGTCCGGTTCTCCCTCACCGACCCGCCGCTGCTGCGCCTGACCGTCGTCCGGACCCCCGACGACGACGTGCTGGTGCTGACCTACCACCTGCTGCTGTGGGACGGCTGGTCACGCTCCCGGGTCCTCGGCGACCTGTTCACCCTGTACCGGGGCGGCGTGCCGCAGCGGCCGCGCCGGTCGTTCGCCGAGCACCTCGCCGCGCTCGCCGCCGCCGACCGCGACGCGGACCTCGCCGCCTGGCGCACCTACCTCGACGGGGTCGAGCCCACCCTGGTCACCGACGGCGCGCGCGGACGCGAGCTCGTCGTCCCCGAGGTGCTGCACGCCGAGCTCCCCGCCGCCCTGACCGGCCGGCTGGAGGCGGCCGCCCGTCGCGGCGGCGTCACCCTCAACGCACTCGCGCAGACCGCGCTCGCCCTCGTCCTGGGCGCCGAGACCGGCCGGACCGACGTCGTGTTCGGCGCGACCGTCTCCGGCCGCCCGGCCGACGGCGACGGCCTGGAGGACACCGTCGGCGTCTTCCTCAACACCGTCGCGGTACGCCTGGGCCTGGATCCCCGGCGCGACCTGCTCGACCACGCCCGCCGGCTGCAGGACGACCGGGCCGGCCTGATGCCGCACGACCACGCCGGCCTCGGTGACGTCCTCGCCGGCCGCGACGGGGACCTGTTCGACAGCCTCTACGTGCTCCAGAACTTCCTCGACGCCGACACCTTCACCGGCTTCGCCCGCGACAACGCCGTCACGGCGATGGACTACTCCGACCACACCCACTTCCCGCTCACCTGGGTGCTCACCCCCGGACCGCGGATCGTCGTCCGGCTCGAGCACCGCCCCGATCTCGTCGACACCGCGACCGCGCAGCGACTGCTCGACCGCTTCGTGCAGGCCCTGCGCGCGGTCACCACCGCCGGCACACCGGCCGGCGCGGTCGACCTGCAGACCCCCGCCGAGCAGGAGGCCCGCGCCGCGCGGGCCGCCGCCAGCGCGGTCGACGTGCCGGACGTGACGATCGCCGAGCTGCTCGCGGAGCGAGCGGCGACCTGTCCGGAGCGGACCGCCCTGGTCGCGGCGGGGGAGCGGGTGAGCTTCGCCGAGCTGGACGCGCGGGTCAACGCGCTCGCCCGCGTGCTGCGGGCCCGCGGCTCCACCGCCGAGACCGTCGTCGCACTCGGGCTGCCCCGCTCGGTCGGCAACGTCGTCGCGCTGTTCGCGGTGCTGCGCGCCGGAGCCGCCTACGTGCCGCTGGAGCTCGACCACCCCGACGACCGGCTCGCCGCGATCCTCCCGGAGTCCGGGGCACGGCTGCTGGTGACGACCACCTCGGTCGCCGATCGCTTCGACGGCGACGTGCCGCAGGTCCGGCTCGACGAACCCGGTCTGTTCGACGGGATCGCCACCGCGCCACTCACCGACGACGAGCTCGGGACCTCCGCACCCGGCACCCCCGGCCGGCTGGACCACCCCGCGTACGTGATCTTCACGTCGGGGTCGACCGGGCGCCCCAAGGGGGTCGTGACCCCCTACCGCGGGTTGACGAACATGCAGGTCAACCACCGTCGGGAGATCTTCGCTCCGACGATCGAGGCGGCGGGTGGTCGGGTGTTGCGGGTCGCGCACACGGTGTCGTTCGCGTTCGACATGTCGTGGGAGGAGCTGCTCTGGCTGGTCGAGGGGCATGAGGTGCACGTGTGTGACGAGGAGCTGCGTCGTGATGCGGAGCGGCTCGTGGAGTACTGCGGTGAGCACCGGGTCGACGTGGTGAACGTGACCCCGACCTATGCCCACCACCTGTTCGCGGCTGGTCTGCTCGACGGCCCGCACGTGCCGCCGTTGGTGTTGCTGGGTGGTGAGGCGGTGCCGGAGTCGGTGTGGTCGCGGTTGCGTGACACCGAGGGCACCTGGGGTTACAACCTCTACGGCCCGACCGAGTACACGATCAACACCCTCGGCGCGGGCACCACCGACAGCCCGACGTCCACCGTCGGCACCCCCATCACCAACACCACCGCCCACGTCCTCGACGGCTGGCTGCGCCCCGTGCCCGACGGCGTCGTCGGCGAGCTGTACATCGCCGGCGCCGGCCTGGCCCGCGGCTACCTCGGCCGTCCTGCCCTGACCGCGGAGCGGTTCGTCGCGGACCCCAGGATCCCGGGCGGCCGGATGTACCGCACCGGTGACCTGGTCCGGCGCCGCCCGGACGGCAACCTCGACTTCCTCGGCCGCAGCGACGACCAGCTCAAGATCCGGGGCTACCGGGTGGAGCCGGGGGAGATCGAGACGGTGCTGGCCGCCGCCGACGGCGTCGACCAGGTCGCGGTCGTCGCCCGCGAGCACGCCGAGGTCCCCGGACAGCGCCGCCTCGCCGCCTACCTCGTCGGCCCGGCGGCCGACCCGCGGACCGCCCGCGACGCCGCCGCCCGCGCCCTGCCCGACTACATGGTCCCCACCGTGTGGTCGGTCGTCGCCGCCCTGCCGCTGACCGTGAACGGCAAGCTCGACACCGGCGCGCTGCCCGAACCGGCGCCGCTCGCCACCGCCCGCAGCCGCGGACCGGCCACCCCGACCGAGCACACCCTCTGCCGGATCGTCGCCGAGGTCCTGGGGGTGGACTCGGTCGGCGTCGACGAGGACTTCTTCACCCTCGGCGGCGACAGCATCTCCGCGCTGACCACCGCGAACCGCGCCCGCAAGGCCGGGCTGCGGATCCGCCCTCGACACGTCTTCGAGGCCCGCACCGTCGCCCGCCTCGCCGAGCACCTCGGCGACGGTGCCCCCGCGGCCGCGGCCGATGGCACCGCAGATCCCGAACCGGCAGACCCCGCCCCGGCGAGCGAGACCGAGACCACCGGCGACGCCGGGCACACCCTGGCCGAGGTCGCCGCCCGGCCCCGCCAGGACGTCGACGGCACCACCGAGGCACCCGCCTCGTCCGGCCAGGTCCGGATGTGGGCGCACGAGCAGCTCGCCGGACCGTCCGCCACCTACCTCATCCCACGCACCTGGCAGGTCGAGGGCCCGCTCGACGTCGCCGCGCTGCGCACGGCCGTCGACGACCTCGCGACCCGGCACGACATCCTGCGCACCACCTACCACGACGTCGACGGCCGGCTCGTCCAGCGCGTACTTCCCGGCACCGCGCCGCGCACCGAGGTCCACGACCGCACCGGAGCAGGCGACGACCAGGTGCCGGACCTCCTGGTCGACCTCGTCCGGACCCCGTTCGCGCTCGACGCCGAGTCCCCGCTGCGGCTGCACGTGGTGCGCACCGCCGCCGACCGCCACCTCGTCGTGCTCGTGGTGCACCACATCGCCGTCGACGACTGGTCGTTCCGCGCGCTGGTGCGCGACCTCGGCACCGCCTACGCCGCCCGCGCCGCCGGACACGCCCCCGGGTTCGCGCCGCTGCCGGTCCGCTACGCCGACTTCACCGGGTGGCAGGCCGAACGCCTCGGCGACGCCCGCGACGCCGGTTCGCTCGCGGCGACCGAACTCGACCACTGGGCCCGCGTCCTCGACGGCGTGCCCACCGAGTGCACCCTCCCGCTGCGGCACGGCCGCCCCGAGACGCGCACCGGGGCCGGCGCGGAGGTGCGGTTCACCCTCGACACCGAGCTCACCGCAGGCCTCCAGCGCCTCGCCGCGGCGCACCGGGTCTCGATGTTCATGCTGTTCCACGCCGCCGTCGCGACCCTGCTCGACCTGCACGGCGCCGGCCCGGACACCGTCGTCGGCGCCCCGGTCTCCGAACGCGACGACGACGCGCTCGCCGACGTCCTCGGCTTCTTCGTCAACACCGTCGCGCTGCGCCTGGACCTCACCGGCGACCCGTCGTTCACCGAGCTGCTCGGCCGGGCCCGCGACACCGCCCTCGACGCGATGGCCCACCAGACCGTGCCGTTCGACCAGGTCGTCGAGCGCGTCAACCCCGAGCGCTCCTCCGCCCGGCACCCCCTGTTCCAGGTCGAGATGGTGTACCTGCGGGTCGAGGACGACGCGGGCGATCTGGTGCTCGACGGCCTCGACGTCGAGCCCCGGTGGGTCGGGACCGGCACCGCCAAGTTCGACGCCACCCTCCAGTTCTTCGAGCGCGCCGGCGACGGGCCGGTGATCCACGGCGCCGTCGAGTACGCCACCGACCTGTTCACCGAGCAGGAGGTCGGCGCCGTCGTCGAGCGGCTCCGCGCGGTGCTGGCCACCGTCGTCGCCGACCCGGACCGGCGCCTCGCGGCGCTGCCGAGCGGGGACCGCGGAGCGCGGGCGCTGCCGGTCCCGCCCCGGGCGGGCAGCGGCACCCTCGCCTCACTGTTCGACGAGGTCGCCACCGCGCGCGGCGGCGCGACCGCCGTCGTCGCCGACGAGCGCCTGCGCTACGACGAGCTCGCCGACCGCGCCGCCCGCCTGGCCGGACTGCTCGCCGCACGCGGGGTCCGCCCCGGGGACCGGGTCGCGATCGCCGTCCCCCGTTCCGCCGCGATGGTCGTCGCGGTGCTCGGGGTCCTGCGTGCCGGCGCCACCTACGTGCCGCTCGACGTCAGCGCCCCCGCCGAGCGCACCGCGCTGATCGTGTCCGACGCGCGGCCACGCTGCGCCGTCGTCACCGACGCCACCCGGGCCCTGCCCGGCGACGTCGACCTGGTCGTGCTGGACGACCCGGACACCACCCGGGACGCGGCGCCGCTCGCACCCGTCGCGGTCCCGCCCGCCCAGCCGGCCTACGTCATCTACACCTCCGGCTCGACCGGCCGCCCGAAGGGCGTCGAGGTGCCGCACACCGCGGTCCTCGACCTCGTCGCCGCCGCCGACCGGCACTACGACCTGTCCGCCGACGACGCCTGGTCGCTGTTCCACTCGATCGCCTTCGACGTGTCGGTGTTCGAGATGTGGGGCGCGCTCGCCCACGGCGCCCGCCTCGTCGTGCCCGACCAGGAGACCGTCCGCTCCCCGGAGGCGTTCTGGGCGCTGCTGCACACCGAACGGGTCACGGTGCTGAGCCAGACCCCCTCGGCGTTCGACCAGCTCGCCGAGGCCGAGCCCGCCGGCGCGGGCGACGCGCTGCGCTACGTCGTGTTCGCCGGGGAGGCGCTGGAGACCCGGCGGCTGCGCCGCTGGTACGCGCGCCATCCCGAGGACGCGCCCCGGCTGGTCAACATGTACGGGATCACCGAGACCTGCGTGCACACCACGTTCCGCGCGCTGCGCCGCGCCGACGCCGACGCGGGGGTCAGCCCGGTCGGCGTCCCGCTCGACGGTCTCGACGTCGAGCTGCTCGACCACCGCCTGCGCCCGGTGCCCGACGGCGTCGTCGGTGAGGTCTACGTCCGCGGCGGCCAGCTCGCCCAGGGCTACCTGGACCGGCCCGGCCTGACCGCGTCCCGGTTCGTCGCCGACGCCGGGGGCGGACGTCTCTACCGCTCCGGTGACCTGGCCCGCCGCGGCCCCGGCGGCGAGCTCGAGTTCGCCGGCCGCGCCGACGACCAGGTCAAGATCCGTGGGTTCCGGGTGGAGCCCGGCGAGGTCGAGGCCGCCCTGCTCGGCCTGCCCGGTGTCGGCCGCGCGGTCGTCCTGCCCTGGGACGGCCCCGGCGGCACCCAGCTCGTCGCCTACGTCGTCGCCCCCGCCGGCACGGCCGCCCCGCGCACCGACGGTGCCCGGCTGCGCGAGGAGCTCGCCGGTCTGCTGCCCGGCTACATGGTCCCCGCCGTCGTCACCGTGCTCGACACCGTTCCGCTCACCCTGAACGGCAAGCTCGACCGCCGTGCGCTGCCCGCCCCGCAGCTGTCCTCGGCCGGGGGCCGCGCCCCCGCCGGACCGGCGGAGGAGGCGGTCGCCGCCGCGTTCCGCACCGTGCTCGGTGTGGACAGGGTCGGTGCCGACGACGACTTCTTCGCCCTCGGCGGCCACTCGCTGCTCGCCCTGCGGCTGGTCCACGAGCTCGGCGGCGACGTCAGCGTCCGCGACGTGTTCGACCACTCCACGGTCGCCGGGCTCGCCGAGCTGACCGGGCGTGGTGGCCCGGCGGGCCGCCCGGCGCTGCGCCCGGCCGCCCGCACGGGCCGCGCACGGTCGCTGTCCGCCGGGCAGCGCCAGATGTGGGCCCTGCACCGGGTGTCCGGCCCGGATGCCGTCTACGACGTGCCGAACGTGCTCCGCCTGCGCGGCCCGCTCGACACCGCAGCCCTCGCCGACGCCGTCGCCGACCTGGCGGTGCGGCACGAGGTGCTGCGCACCGTCTACACCGACGGCAACACCGATGGCGACGGCGGCCCGGCCGGCGTCGTCGTCGACCGCGACCGGGTGCGCGCGGCCGTGCTGCACGAGCGGGTCACTCCGGAGACCCTCGACGAGCGGATCGCCGCCGCCGCTACCCACCCGTTCGACCTCACCGCGCAGCCGCCGCTGCGGGCGGTCCTGCTGGAGCTGGACCCGGCCGACCACGTCCTCGTCCTGACCCTGCACCACATCGCCACCGACGAGTGGTCGTGGCGCCCGCTGGTCCGCGACCTCGAACGCGCCTACGCCGACCGCCGCGCGGGCCGCGGCGCACCCGAGCCGGCGCCGGTGCAGTACGCCGACTTCGTCGACTGGCAGGCCGCGTGCCTGGCCGACGGCGCCGCCACCTCGGCCGCGACCCAGCTCGACCACTGGCGCCGCGTCCTGGACGGCGCCCCACCGGAGTGCACGCTGCCCGCGGACCGCCCGCGGCCGGCCACACCGACCGGGGCCGGTGGCGTCGCGCGGGTCGAGATCGGCCCCGAGCTCACCCGCGCGGTGCACCGGGTCGCCCGCGAGCGCGGCGTCACCACCTTCATGGTGCTGCACGCCGCCCTCGCCGTGCTGCTGGCCCGGCACCGCTCCGGCGGCGACGGCTCGGACACCGTGGTGGGCACCCCCATCTCCACCCGGTTCGACCCGTCGCTCACCGACGCCGTCGGCTACTTCCTCAACACCCTCGCGCTGCGTCTGGACGCCCGCGGCGACCTCGCCGTCGGCGAGCTGCTCGACGCGGCCAGGGCCGCGGACCTGACCGCCTACGACCACGCCGACGTCCCGTTCGCCGACGTCGTCGGCGCCGTCGGGCCGCCGCGGGCACCGGGACGGAGCCCGCTGTTCCAGGTGATGCTGGTCTGCCTGTCCGGTGAGACCGACGTCGTGCACCCGAGGCTCGACGGCGTCGAGGTGAGCACGCACCACGTCGACACCGGCACCGCGAAGTTCGACGCGTCGTTCAACTTCCACGATGCACCGGACCTGCTGACCGGGGTCGTCGAGTACGCCGTCGACCTGTTCGACGCCGACACCGTCGCCCGCATCGCCGACCGGTTCGTCACGGTGCTGCGCGGCCTCGTCGGGGACCCGGCCACCCGGGTCGGCACGCTCGACGTGCTCGCCCCCGCCGACCGCGCGCTCGCCGCCGAGCGGGCCCGCACCGCCGCGACGGAGGTGCCGGACGTGACGATCGCGGAGCTGCTCGCGGAGCGGGCGGCGGCCTGTCCGGGGCGGACGGCGCTGGTCGCGGCGGGGGAGCGGGTGAGCTTCGCCGAGCTGGACACGCGGGTCACCGCGCTGGCCCGGGTCCTGCTGCGCCGGGGGGTCGGCCCGGAGTCGGTCGTGGCGTTGGGTCTGCCGCGTTCGGTGGGCAACGTGGTGGCGTTGTTCGCGGTGCTGCGTGCGGGTGCGGCCTATGTGCCGTTGGAGCTGGACCATCCCGACGAGCGGCTGGCGGAGATTCTCGCCGCGTCGGGTGCGGCGTTGCTGGTGACCGATTCCACTGTCGCGGCGCGCTTCGACCCGGGTGCGCCGCAGGTGCGTCTGGACGAGGCGGGTCTGTTCGACGGTGTCCCGGACACTCCGCTGACCGACGAGGAGCTGGGGTCGTTCGTCCCCGGCGCCCCCGGCCGGCTGGACCACCCCGCGTACGTGATCTTCACGTCGGGGTCGACCGGGCGCCCCAAGGGGGTCGTGACCCCCTACCGCGGGTTGACGAACATGCAGGTCAACCACCGTCGGGAGATCTTCGCTCCGACGATCGAGGCGGCGGGTGGTCGGGTGTTGCGGGTCGCGCACACGGTGTCGTTCGCGTTCGACATGTCGTGGGAGGAGCTGCTCTGGCTGGTCGAGGGGCATGAGGTGCACGTGTGTGACGAGGAGCTGCGTCGTGATGCGGAGCGGCTCGTGGAGTACTGCGGTGAGCACCGGGTCGACGTGGTGAACGTGACCCCGACCTATGCCCACCACCTGTTCGCGGCTGGTCTGCTCGACGGCCCGCACGTGCCGCCGTTGGTGTTGCTGGGTGGTGAGGCGGTGCCGGAGTCGGTGTGGTCGCGGTTGCGTGACACCGAGGGCACCTGGGGTTACAACCTCTACGGCCCGACCGAGTACACGATCAACACCCTCGGCGCGGGCACCGACGACAGCGCGACCTCGACGGTCGGGCGGCCCATTACCAACACCCGCGCGGTCGTGCTCGACCCGTGGCTGCGGCCGGTGCCCGACGGTGTCGCCGGCGAGCTGTACGTCGCCGGGATCGGCCTGGCCCGCGGCTACCTCGGCCGGCCGGACCTCACCGCCGAACGGTTCGTGGCCGACCCGTGGACCTCGGGGGAGCGGATGTACCGCACGGGTGACCTGGTGCGGCGCCGCGGCGACGGGAACCTGGACTTCCTGGGGCGCAGCGACGACCAGCTCAAGATCCGGGGCTACCGGGTGGAGCCGGGGGAGATCGAGACGGTGCTGGCCGCCGTCGACGGCGTCGGGCAGGTCGCCGTCGTCGCGCACGACACCGCGACCGGCCCGAAGCGGCTGGCCGCCCACCTCGTCCCGGCCTCCGGGGACACCCCGCTCGACCCCGTCGCCGTGCGCGACACCGCGGCCCGGCTGCTGCCCGACTACCTCGTGCCCACGCTGTGGTCGGTCGTCGCGGCCCTGCCGCTGACGGTCAACGGCAAGCTCGACACCGCCGCGCTGCCCGAACCGGCGCCGCTCGCCACCGCCCGCAGCCGCGCCCCGCACACCCCGGTCGAACGGACCCTCTGTCGCATCCTCGCCGAGGTCCTCGGGGTGCACACGGTCGGCGTCGACGACGACTTCTTCGGCCTCGGCGGCGACAGCCTGTCCGCGATCGGGATCGCCGACCGCGCCCGCGCCGCCGGACTGTCCCTGCGGGTCCGCGACGTGCTGGCGCACCCCACCGTGTCCGGCCTCGCCGCGGCACTCGGCGACGTCCCCGACCTTCCCGACCACACCGGGACGAACGACGGACCGGGCTCCGGACCGGACAGGAGGGCACCGGCGGCCGCCGACGCCGCGCCGGCCGACACCGTTCCCGCGGACACCGTCTCGGCCGACCGGATCGAGCTCACGCCGGTCATGCGCCGGCTCGGGGAGCTCGGCGGGCCGATCACCGGCTACCACCAGGCCACCCTGGTGCGGACCCCGGTCTGGTTCACCGCCGACGACCTCACCGGTCTGGCCGGGCGGCTGCTCGACACCCACCCGACCTTCCGGGCCGCCCTCGTGACCGGTGACGACGGCCGCTGGGAGCACCTCGTCGTCGCCCCGGCAGGGACCCTCGACCCCGCGTCCCACACCCGTCGGGTCGACGCGACCGCTCTCGGCGACGACGAGCTGGCGGCAGCGCTGACCGCCGCGACCGTCGCCGCCCGCGACCAGCTCGACGCCGCTCCCGGTGGGATGCTGCGCCTGGTGTGGCTCGACCGCGGACCCCGGACACCCGGGCGCCTCGTCGTCGCCGCGCACCACCTGGCCGTCGACGGCGTGTCCTGGCGGCTGCTCGTCGCGGACATCGCCGCCTGGGGCCCCGGCGGCACCGGCACCCCCGCGCCCCCGGAACGCACCACCTTCGCCCGGTGGTCGCGGCGGCTCGCCGAACACGCCGCGTCCCCCGAGGTCCGCTCTGAACGCGACGGGTGGGCCCGCCGCGTCGCCGAGGCGGCACCGCTGCCGCTGCGCCGCCCCCGCGCCGCGCACGACGTCGTCGCGGGGGAGCGCCGGACGAACGTCACCCTCCCTGCCCGGCTCGGCGCGGCGCTGCTCGTCGACCTGCCGCGCCGCAGCGGCGCCGGACCGGACGGCGTGCTGCTCGCCGCACTCGGCGAGGCCCTGCAGGAGCTCCGTCCCGGCGGGCCCGTGCTGGTCGACACAGAGAGCCACGGGCGCCTCGACGACCTGGCCGACCCCGAGGCCCCCGACGGCCGGTGCGACCCCGCACGCACCGTCGGCTGGTTCACCGTCGTCGCCCCGGTCCCGGTCGGCCCCGCCGGCCCCGACCCGGTCGACGCCGTCCGGCGGGTCGCCGGCCCCCAAGGCGAGTTCGGCGACGGCGGCGTGGGCCACGGCCTGCTCCGCTTCGCCGCCGGGAGCGGGCAGGCCCTGCCGCCGTCCGGTGCCGAGGTCGAGCTGAACTACCTCGGCCGGATCGCCGCAGGCCCACCGCCGCGCGACGACGCCTTCTCCGCCGCACCCGAGACCGCGGCGGTCCAGGTCGGTGCGCCCGGCGGCGTCCGGTCCGGGCACGCACTCGTGGTCGACGTGCTCGCCCGCGAGACCCCGGACGGGCCCGAACTGGAGGCCGGCTTCACCCACGCCCGCGGGGTGCTCGACGACGACGCCGTCGACCGGGTCGCGCACCGCTGGACCGAGACCCTCGAGAGCTGGGCGCGCACCACCCGGGAGGAGATCTGATGGCCGCCGGGATCCTGCTCGACCTCAGCCCGCTGCGCGAGGACCGGACCTTCCGGAACCTGTTCGTCGGGCGCACGATCCTGCTGTTCGGGGTCGGCGTCGTCGCGGTGACCGTGCCGCTGGAGGTCTACACCCGCACCGGGTCCACACCGACCGTCGGGCTCGTGTCCGCCGCTGAGTCGGTCGCGTTCCTGATCGGGTTCCTCGGCGGCGGGGTGCTCGCCGACCGCACCGACCGCTGGCGGCTCATCCGCATCACCTGGGCGCTGAGCGGGATCTCGTTCGCGCTGCTCGCCGTCAACGCCGCCGTGTGGGAGTCGACCGCGCTGACCGCGCTGTTCGTCGCCACGAACGGGCTGTCCGGATCGGTCTGCATCACCGCGATGCTCGCCGTGATGCCGTCCATCGTGGACCGTTCCAAGCTGCATGCGGTCGGCGCGCTCAACACCGTGTCGCTGCGGCTGGGGTCGGTGCTGGCCCCGGTCCTCGGCGGCCTCGCCTTCGCCGTCGGCTCCGCCGCCTGGAACTACGCCGCGGGTGCGGCGGCCGCCGCGCTCACCTGGGTGCTGCTCGCCGTCACCCCGCCGCCGGGCCACGGCCGGGTCGCGGGAACCGCGGACACCGCGGAGGAGCACCTCGCGGACGGGACGGCCCCGGACGCCGTGGAGGGACCGCTGCGCGCGCTGCGCACCGGTGGCCGGTTCGTCCTGGGCGAGCCCGTGGTGCTCGGGGTGATGGCCGCCGGGGTGGTGGGCATGCTCGGCGGCGGCTCGATCGTGCTGGTCCCGGCGCTGGTCGCGGCCCGCTTCGACGGTCTCCCGGTCGCCGTCGGCGCGATCTACGCCGCGCTCGCGTTCGGGGTCGTGGTGGGCTCGCTGGCCAGCGGCTGGGTCCGGCGCCACCCACGGCCCGGGCTGCTGCTGCTCGTGCTGATGGTCGGGTGCTTCGCCCTCTACGCGCTGGCCGGTGCCGCCCCCGCGCTGTGGCTGACGCTCGTGGCGCTCGTCGCGGCCGGCGCGGTCAACGCGGTCGAGGAGGTGCTGCGCTACGCCCTGCTGCAGCTGCGCACCCCCGACGGGCTGCTCGGGCGGGTCAACAGCCTGTTCTCCGCCCAGGCGATGGGTGGTGCCGCGATCGGCGCCGTCGTCGCCGGGACGGTCGGGGGGATCGTCGGCGACGCCGACGCCCTGTGGGTCTACAACGCCGTGATGACGGTGGTCGCGCTCCTGGCGGGGGTCCTGCTGCGCCCGCTGCGCCGCGCCACCCGGGAGTCGGTCGAGGAGCGAGTCGCATGATCTTCGTCGGGGACGGGGCACTGCTGTGGCGGGCCGTCCGGTACGCGCTGGACCGCGGGCACACCGTCGACGCGGTCTGCCACGGTCCGCGCAGCGCCGCTACCGTCGGGGTGCCGCCCCAGGTCGTCGTGCACGAGGTCGCTGACGGCGCCGCGCTCGACGCGCTGGCCGGTGACCTCACGGCCCGGTGTTCCGACGGGCTCCTGTGGTCGCTCGACAACCCGTTCCTGCTGCGCGACGGCCTGCTCGGCTCGGGTCTGCGGCTGCTGAACGTGCACGGCGGGCCGCTCCCCGGTTACCGGGGGCTGCCGCTCGCGACGGTGGCGTACGCGATCCTGCACGGCGAGCAGGAGTTCGCGGCGACCCTGCACGAGATCGAGGCCGGGATCGACACCGGGCCGGTGCTCGCCGAGTCCCGGTTCCCGGTCGACGACGACGCCGTCTTCGAGGACGTGATGATCGACCTCGTCGACGCCGCGCACGAGGTGTTCACCGAGCACCTCGACGCGGTGGTTGCCGGCTCCGGACCGACGCCGTACCGGCCCGACGGGGTGCCCGGCTACTACGGCCTCGCCGAGGCCCGCGCGATCGCCGATATGCGCGACCACCCGCGGTACGACCGGGCGACCGAGCTCGGGTTCTTCGCCGACGTCTGGCCCGAGGCCGCGCAGGCCTGGGGCGCGGACGGGACGTGACGAACGTGATGAATCCGGGACATGGCGATGCTCGTTCACAGTCCGCTCCTGACTTAGGTTGCCCTAAACACTGAACGGGAGAGGACGGACATGCACGGAACCAGGAGGATCGTCGGCGGCGCGCTGCTCGCGATCTTGGCAGTGCTCGCGCTCACCGCCTGTGGCGGCGCCTCGGAGCAGGGCGGCGACCAGCCTCCCGCCGGTCAGTCCTCCGGGACGTTCCCGGTCACCATCACCCACGCGCTGGGCGAGGCCACGATCTCGGCGGCACCCACCCGGATCGTGGCGCTCAGCTACGAGCAGGACCTGCTGAGCCAGATCGGGATCACCACCGTCGGGCACAACGAGAATGCCGTCACCCCCGGCAGGCCGTACCCCTGGGAGGAGGGCAAGGTCGACTTCGCGGGCAGCGAGGTGGTGGTCGAGCCGTCCCAGGAGGTCAACCTTGAGAAGATCGCTGCGCTGCAGCCGGACCTCATCCTGGCGACGAACCTGAGCACGATCGACAAGTTCTACCCGCAGCTCAGCCAGATCGCGCCGACCGTCGTGTACCAGAAGGGGTGGAACAAGGACACCTGGCAGGACAACGCGGCGCTGATCGGGAAGGCCGTCGGCAAGGAGGCCGACGTCGCCCGTGTGGTCCAGGGCGTCGAGAAGAAGATCTCCGACACGTCCGCGGCCATCCCCGGCCTGCAGGGGAAGACCTACGCCACCGCCTACTACTACGAGCGTGGCACGTTCGTCGTCCCCACCGACTCCACGACCACCATGCCCCAGGTCTACGCCGCGCTCGGGCTGCGGATCGACCCGGAGATCGCCGCGAACGTGATGAACCGGTCGCTGTCGGCCGAACAGATCGGCCTGCTCGACGTCGACTACCTGTCGCTGTCGTTCGCCAACGCCGACCTGCGCTCCCAGCTCTTCGCCGACCCGCTGTTCGCCAACCTCGACGTCGTGAAGCAGCAGCGCTACTTCGAGTCCGACGAGGCCGGTGGTGTCGCCGAGAACTACCCGACGGTCCTCAACATCCCCTGGACCATCGACCGTCAGCTCGACGTCCTCAAGAAGGTCGGCGCCGCGACGGGCTGACCGGAACCGGCCCGCAGCCGCCCGGCGTCCGAGCCGCGCTGCTGCGGGCCGGCGTGCTCGCGGCCGGTACGGAGGTCACCACGGCGGGGAGCACCGGAAATCCGTGAATCAGGGAGGTGGGCTCGAACGCCGCCCATACCCAGGCGGTGGGGGCGGTGGATCCAGCCGGCCGAGCAGCTCGGTGAGCCTGCGCATGGTGTCGACGGTCTCGCGGCGCTCGGTCGGGCTCAGGCGGTCGAAGGTCTGGCGTTGACGCGCGCTCAGTCGATGCTGCTGCTCCCGGACGATCGAGCGGCCCCGGTCGGTGAGCGTGACCTCGACCCGCCGTTGGTCGTGGGGGCTGCGTCGACGGTCGACGATGCCGTTGCGTTCCAACGTCGTGAGCATCCCGGTGACGGTGGGGGAGGACACGGCGGCGCGGGCGGCGAGCTCGCCGACCGACAGTGCGCCACTGGAGTCGAGCTCTTCGACGAGGTGCAGCTGGGCCAGGGTCAGCGACGGGTCGCAGCTCCGGGCCAGGGCAGCGCGGACCTGCCGCATGCGGGCGAACAGCTCGCCGGAGGCCGTGCGGAACTCGCCGAACCCGGCGGGCTCGGGAGCACTGCCGCTCACGCGAGCGGCGAGAACGCAGCGGGCCAGGCCATGATCGAGTCGGCCTCGATGATGTGCTCCGGACCTCCCGGCGGGGGCCAGCGGTGGGTCGCGACGAGGTCGCGGCGGACCTCGACCCGCTGGTCGAGGCTGTCGAACGGCCAGATGTGCACGATGCGGGCGGGCCCGTCGAGTGCGTACATCACCACCGTGATCGGGTCCACGAGGTGGCGGCCGGGGAGCCGCTGGCGCCAGCCGTCGATGGTGGCGGGCAGGCCACCGGGTACGAGGTGGTAGTCGCGGATCTCGTAGATGCGACCGAACCGGCCGGGTCGGACGCGGGGCACGAACGGGAACGGGGCGAAGCCGGCCATCGAGAGGTCGGTGAGGTGGTCGCCGGCGCCGAAGGGGTGGCGGGACGCGGCGGCGCGTGCGCGCTCGGCGGCCAGCTCGGCATCGTCGTCGAAGGACCGGAGGACATAGGCCCGGCCGACCGGTCCGTGTTCGGCGTACCAGCAGCCGAGGAACTCGCCGTGGGCGTCGGATGCGGTGACCCACGGCTCGACCCCGGCGAGCGCGGCGTCGGCGTCGGTCAGCCTGAAGCGCAGCGTCGTGTACTCGTAGCGGACTGCGCGGGACGCAGGATCGAGGTCCTCGCCCGTGATCGGAACCGGCTCGGTCATGGGGTGGCCCTTCCGGTTGCCGAGACAGAACAGTAGGAACCTACATGTTAGGAGCCTATGTTGTCGCCGTCGACGAGGCCGGGCGGTGTCGACCCGCTGGGTCAGGGGAGCCGGAGAAGCCGGCCCACGGCGGTCCCGACGACGGCCGCCGGTACGGCGAAGACGAGTACCAGCAGCGTCCACTTCTCCCAGGAGTCTGTCTGCAGGTACTGCCAGAAGTCGCGGTGGCGCGAGGAGACCCCGATCATCCAGTGCGCTTTCAGGAGGTAGTAGGTGCTGACGGCCACGATGCCGCAGACGAGCACCGACATCAGGTTGGTGCTGAACCTGCGGGACACCATCGCCGAGAGCCCGAGGACCGCGGCCCATGACCACCAGGTGTCGGTCACCGCGACGATCGAGCCGAACTCGGCGAGCCGGGCGCTGGCCGACAGTGCACCCCAACCACATCCGAGCACGGCCGTCAGCACGGGTAGCACCATCATCGACGCGCCCCTGGAGTGCGCGGGACGATGGGTCGGGACGGTCGGTGCGTGTGCGGTCGTCGGAGTCACGTCCACCACCCTCGGCTCCGCGGCGTTGCGAGACCGTAAGCGACGCCGGACGGTGCTGGTTCCTAGTCTGGACGGTCCAGCGAGCCGGGGGAGGGATCGTGCGGGTACTCGTCGTCGAGGACGACCAGGACATCCGGGAGGCCATGCGGTCGGGCTGAGTTCCGACTCCGCCGTCGTCGACGTCGCCGCGGACGGCTACGAGGCGCTCGACCTGCTGGGGCTCAACGACTACGATGTCGCGGTCCTCGACCGTGACGTGCCCGGCCCGGACGGGGACGAGATCGCCCGCCGGATCGGGCACCGCGGCCCCGGCCCGCGAATCATCATGGTGACCGCCGCAGGAGGCCTGGCGGAGAAGGAGGACGGCGCCGGCGCCGACGACTACCTCACCGAGCCGTTCGTCCTGAGAGAGCTGCAGCTGCGCGTGCGCGCCCTGGCCCGACGGTCGACGCGTGCCCTGCCCGTGGTGCACGAGTACGGCGGCCTGCGGGTGGACACCCACCGGCACGAGGTCCACCGCGACGGCGGACTCGTGCCGCTCACACCCAAGCAGTTCGCCGTGCTCGAGGTACTGGCGGGCGAGGCCGGCGGTGTGGTCAGCGCCGAAGACCTGTTGGCCCGTGCGGCCGGCCGGGTCGGCGATGACCTGGACGTTGACGAGCTCGGGCGGCTCGCCGACACCTTCGACGACATGCTCGCCCAGCTGCAGCGCCACGACGACCAGCAGCGCCGTTTCGCCGCGAACGCCTCGCACGAGCTGCGGACCCGCTGTCGGCGACCAGGGTGCTGCACGACAGCGGGGCACGAGGGGGCGTCCTCGATCTTCGCGCGCAGCCGCTGCACGCAGGAGTCGACGAGCCGGGAGTCGCCGAGGTAGCTGTGGTCCCAGACCGCCGACAGCAGCTGCTGGCGGCTCAGCACCCGGCCCGGCGCGTCCGCGAGCTCGAGCAGCAGCTTCAGCTCCGTCGGGGTGAGCGTCACGACGCGATCATGAGAGGTGACGACCAGGGCCTGCCGGTCGATCGTGAGCGAACCCTGTCGCACGATCTCCGGTGGGCCGTCGCTCATCACGGCTGGTCTCTCGGCCGTCCGTCGCAGAACGGCCCGGATGCGGGCGTCCAGCACACGACCGGCGACCGGCTTGACGACGTAGTCGTCGGCACCGGCCTCCAGACCGGCCACGACGTCGATGTCGTCGTCACGAGCGGTCAGCATCACGATCGGGATCGACCCCGCGGCACGCAACCGCCGGCACACCTCGAACCCGTCGATGTCGGGCAGCATCAGGTCGAGCACCACGACGTCGTGGTCACCCCCGGCGACCCGGGCCAGGCCCTCGGAGCCGGTCACGGCGCAGTCGACGACGTGTCCCACGTGGGTCAAGGCGATCCGCAGACCCTCGGCGACCGATGTGTCGTCCTCGATGAGCAGGGCCCGCGCCATGTCGACATCATGACGCACGAGCGGGCACGCCACTGCCGGGCCGCCACTGCGGCCCGAGGTCGGGTGGTCGCTGACGCTGTTCATGGACGGTGTGCGGTCGCCGGGGCGTCGCTCAGAAGGTGGCCGCGACCTCCATGACGTAGGAGCCGTAGCCGGAGGCGCCGTAGCGTTCCCCCAGCTTGTGGCAGGCGTCGGCGTCGATGAAGCCCATGCGCAGCGCCACCTCCTCGACGCACGCGATGCGCACCCCCTGCCGGTTCTCCAGCACGCGCACGTAGTCCGCGGCCTCGAGCAGGGACTCGTGGGTGCCGGTGTCGAGCCACGCGAAGCCGCGGCCCAGATCGACCAGCCGCGCCGACCCCTGCTGCATGTAGACCCGGTTCACGTCGGTGATCTCCAGCTCGCCGCGGGCCGACGGGCGCACCGACCGCGGGATGTCGACGACCTGCTGGTCGTAGAGGTACAGCCCGGTGATGGCTCGGTCCGAGCGCGGGGCTGCGGGCTTCTCATCGATGGAGATCAGCCTGCCCTGCGGGTCGGCTTCGCCCACTCCGTAGCGCTGTGGGTCGCGCACGGGGTACCCGAACAGCACGCAGCCGTCGCCGGAGTTCAGGCCCTCGATTCTGCGGTGGAGCATCCCGGAGAAGCCGGGTCCGTGGAAGATGTAGCACGTTCACATACCGTCGGTACATGAAATCGGGGAGGGTTGATGACCGGAGTGCGGGTCCGGCAGCGGGAGCAGACGCGCCAGGCGCTGATCCAGGAGGCGCGGACGTTGTTCGCCCAGCGTGGCTACGGCGCGGTCGGGCTGGCCGAGATCGTGGCCGCCGCCGGTGTCACCAAGGGGGCCCTCTACCACAGCTTCGACGGCAAGATCGGCCTGTTCCGCGAGGTCCTCGCGCAGGTCCAGTCGGAGGTCGCCGACCGGGTGGCCACATCGGTGTCCGACGACGCGGACTCCTGGGTCTCCTTCGTCGAAGGGTGCCGGGCGTTCCTGTCGGTGTCGAACGACCCCGAGCTGTCCCGGATCATGCTGATCGACGGGCCCGCGGTCCTGGGGTGGGCGGAGTGGCGGCGGCTGGACGAGCAGACCTCCGCGCGGCATCTGGCGGAGTCGCTGCAGCAGCTCGTCGACGACGGGGTGATCGCAGCGCAGCCGGTCGAGCCGCTGACCAGGCTGTTGTCCGGTGCGATGAACGAGGCTGCCCTGTGGCTGGCCGAGGCGCGGGGGACGGTGGACAGCGAGGCCGTCTGGACCGCGTTCCACGGCCTGCTCTGCTCGCTCCGCTGACGTCGGCCCGCCGACCGGGGTGTCGGCCGGGTCGTCTGCTCCGGGCAGCAGAGGTCTCCCCGCCGGCATGCCCTCGGCGCAGCCGGGTAGTCCGCTCGTCATGACCCACGACCGTCGCAGCCCCGGGTCCGGCTCCGTGCTCGGTCCCTCCGGTACGGGTGTCGGCCCTCCCGGCGCGGCCGGACGGGATCCGGTGGGCCACGTGATCGCGCGTCGAGCCGTCGTCCGCCGACCGTGTCGAGGAACAGGGCCGCGTGCGGTGCGCGGATTCCGGTTCCCGGCAGATGGTCAGCGCGATGGTCTGTTCCCTTCGATATCGACCTCCGATGGTGCGTCGCCAGGAACAGGGCCGTTGTCGGAATCGGTTCGTCTGTGTCGAGAACGCGATGTGACAGCGCCGCGCGATCGGTTCCGCGAGGACCGGGGTGCCGCGCGGACATCGCCGGAACAGGGGTGCGAGAAGGAGGGGTTCTGTGATGGGAGTTGATCGGATCAGAGTGGACTCCCCGCATCCGGATGTGTATCGGATCCGGGTGTGGGGCTTCCTGGACACCCTGAGAGCGTGTTTGAGAAGGGTCCGCGTGTCTGCGCTGGATGCGTCCGGGTGTGGTCCATCGTGGAGGAGTGGCTCGGCGTAGGCGGTGGTACCCCTCGGACACATCGTCGTCGAGTCCGCCACGCTGGGGCGAACCGCCCGACTCGGTGAGGTGCTCGGCGTGCTGGGACAGAACGGGGAGCCGCCGTACCGGGTCCGGTGGGCCGATGGGGCGCAGTCGCTCTACAGCCCCGGCGCCGACGCCCGGGTGCGGCTCGTCGCGCCCGAGCCCGACCCGGAGGGAACCGTGATCGGGGAGGGCGACGTCGAGTGGGTGGAACCGGTTCGCGACGACGGTTCTCCGTTGTCGGATCCGCGTCCTTGACAACCGCCGTGGAGTGTCTTATTAGTGGAGGTGTCCGAGAGATCGGACATCGCACGACAACCGACCGAGTGTGAGCGACGGTTCCTCCGAGCAGGCCGGGAATGGCAGGTCGAAGTGAGCCCGGGCGACAGATATGGTGACGTCGTCCGTGCCGTGCCCCGTTTCCCGGTGTGCGTGGAACAGGTCGGAAAGGGAGGTGAGAACCTGGTGATGCGGGCCAATCCGTTCCGTGCGCTGGACCGGTTCCTCGACCCGGACGCCAGACCGTTCGTCCCGGCGGCCCCGGGTTGGCCGACGCACGTCGCGCGGGTCGACGATCGCGGACCACAGCTCCTGGCCCGGTCCTCCCTGACGCGGCGGTCCGCCGAGGCCACGGCCACCGAACGGCCACCCAACGGCCACGGAACGGCCACGACGAGAGGTTCGGAAGGGGGTGGCAGCCACCTCGAGACTTCTGATCATCGACCGACCATCACTCGAACCGCACGGTGGAGTCGCCCAGGGGTCGGACACCGTCCCCGGTGCTCCGACCGGGCGACTCCGCTCCTCGACCCTCGTGAGGTGATGACGATGCTGGACGCCCCGTGTGCAGCGCCCTCGGGTGTTCCGGCCCGAGCCGACACCGCGGGCAGCACCGTCGTGCCGGTCCCCGTCGTCGAGATGCCGCTCGACGGCCGTACCTCACTCGACTGCGGGGTCACCGCCCACGTCGAGACCGTGCCCGACACCGACGCCGCGTTCTTCGCCGTCGTCGCCGCGTCCGGTCCGTGGCCCGAAGCCCGCGCCCGGACCGCCCGTCGTCGCACGATCCGGCGTCTTCGCACCGACACCGCCACCGCCCGCGAGGACACGCCCGACCGCGCCGGCCCGGGACGCGCCGGACCGGGATCGCGACCAACGCGGCACGACGCCGGGCGCCGAAGAGTGCGCCCCGACCAGCGCTCGCCTCCGACCGCATGAGCAGGGGCCCCGGGCCGTCACGGCCCGGGGCCCTGCTCGTGCGCGTCGGTCCTCATCGGACCATCGTGACCGTGCGATACCGCGACCGATCTTCCGCGGACGAGTACCTCCTGCGTAACTTACGAAGTCTGCCTAAGTTGAGTCGCCGAGGACTCCTCGGTGCAGCCGTGTGCGGCGCGCTGCTGTTCGGAACCGTCGCCTGCGGCAGTGAGTCCTCCGGTGCCCCCGACACCGCCCAGGGCTCGGTCACGGTCATCCACGCACTGGGCACCACGACCGTGCCGCCCGGTGTCTCACGGATCGTGGCGCTCGGGCCCACCGGGTTCGACGTAGCACTGGCGCTGCAGGCGCCCGTCGTCGGAGCGTCCTCCAGCGGCAGCGAGTCCGGTCTCTCCCCGTGGACGTCGCAGGCCCCGGGGGCCAAGGACGTCGAGGTGCTCCCCGTGACCGGCGAGGCCACCGAGGTGAACATCGAGCAGGTCGCCGCCCTGAAGCCGGACGTGATCTTCGCCCCGGGCTACTTCGCGCTGCAGAAGTCCTACCAGCAGCTCAGTGCGATCGCGCCGACGATCGGCTACCAGAAGGGCCCGGCCCCGGATACCTGGCAGGAGATGACGACGCAGCTCGCGACGGCGCTCGGCCGGCCGGCCGACGCCGAGCGGGTCTCCGGCCAGGTGCAGACGAAGCTCGACGAGACGCGGGCCGCGCACCCGGCGCTGCAGGGCGCCACCTACACCTTCGGCTTCGTGCAGCCCGGCGCGGTGACCGCTCTGCGCGACCCGGACGACGCGATGAACTCGGTGCCCGCGGCGCTGGGGCTCTCGCTGTCGCCGCAGATCCTCGCGCTGCCGAAGGGGGAGTCGTTCGGGGTGCAGCTCTCCTCCGAGCAGATCGCCTCGCTCGACGCGGACGCCCTCGTCCTGTTCGACGGCGGTGACGCGGAGGCACTCAGGACCCTCCAGCAGAACCCGCTGTACGAGCGGCTGCCGGTGGTGCAGCGCGGCGCGGTCGTGACCTACGACTACGACGAGTTCATCGGGCTGCGCAACCCGTCCCCGCTGTCGATCCCGTGGATCGTCGACCGGATCGCCCCGCGTCTGTCGGACGCCGTGTCCACGTAGTCCCTCGTCCTCCACTGCGGCCGGCTCCGGCATCCCCGGTGCCGGCCGCAGTCGTGTGCGGAGGGTTGATCCCCGGGGTCGGTGCCTCCGTCGAACGGGCCGAGGAGGCCCGGCGCGTCACACCAGGACGCAGTAACGCCAACACGCGACGAGACCAGCCAAATGAGTGATGCCAGCCTACTCACGCTACTCCGACCTGGCGTTCCGGGGCGGTGTGGGAGTTCTGCGTGATGTCACTCTCTAGGCGGGATGTTGATCGATGTGATGAAGTTAGGCTCGCCTTAGAGAAGTGCAGCCGACCATGGGCAAGGGACAGTGATGGCCGACCCCGCGAGGGTGCGAAGCGGTGGCGGTCGGACGACCGGCTGCGTCGCCGAGTGTCGGGACGCGGTCGGGCGGCACCACGGCAGCCTCACCGAGGACACCACGACGGGGAGCGCGAGCCCCAGGAGCCCGGTCGCTCTCCGTGGGACCCGCAGCCCCCGACCGTCGACCCGGGACGGCCACGACCAGCTCGAGCGGGCGGTGTCCGCCGGCACCGAGCGGTCCGGCCCGTGTCCCGCCGGTCGCGCCGCGCGCTGACCCTACCCGACCGACGACAGAGGAGACAGCCATGTCCGTCAACCCGTTCGACGACGAGACCGGGACGTTCTACGCCCTGGTCAACGACGAGGGTCAGTACTCCCTGTGGCCCGGGTTCGCCGCCGTCCCCGCGGGCTGGCAGGTCGCGCACGGTCCGGCCGACCGCGCGTCCTGCCTCGCGCACGTCGAGCAGCACTGGACCGACCTGCGACCGCGCAGCCTGGCCGACCGCACCGGCTGACCCGCTCCACCCCTCACCCCCGAAACGGAAGGAACCCCCATGTCCGGCGTCGCCGATGTCGTCCCGCAGGTGTACCGCACGCTGCTCAGCGGCAAGATCCACCGCGCCACGGTGACCCAGGCCGACCTGCACTACGTCGGTTCGCTCACCGTCGACGAGGACCTCATGGACGCGGCCGGGCTGGTCGAGGGCGAGAAGGTCCAGGTCCTCGACATCGACAACGGCAACCGCCTCGAGACCTACGTCATCACCGGTGAGCGCGGTACCGGCGTGATCGGTGTCAACGGGGCCGCGGCACACCTCGTGCACCCCGGCGACCTCACGATCATCGTCGCCTACCAGCAGGTCCCGCAGTCCGCTGTCGCCGACCACGTGCCGCGGGTCGTCCACGTCGACGCCCACAACCGGATCGTCGAGCTCGACACCGCCCCCGCCGCTCCGGTGCCCGGAGCCCTCGACCAGTTCGCCGGTCGCTGAGCGTCCGCAACCACCGCGCAGGAGGAACCACCCCGATGAGCCCCGTGTCCACCGACGAGCTCCGTGAGCTGATCGCCGACCTGGTCGACGAGGAGCCCGCGGACGTCGGCGACGACGACGACCTGTTCGAGCTCGGCCTGCAGTCCATCGCGCTCATGCGCCTGGTCTCGCGCTGGCGCGACGAGGGGCTCGACGTGGGGTTCGGCGACCTCGCCGCCCGCCCGACCGTCGCGGCGTGGGCCGCGCTCCTGGCCCGCCGTCCCGACGCCGCCCCGGCGACGGACGGCACCGACGAGCAGCCCACCGGCGAGGGGCAGCCCG
Organism: Pseudonocardia sp. HH130629-09; assembly: GCF_001294645.1. NCBI lineage: Bacteria > Bacillati > Actinomycetota > Actinomycetes > Pseudonocardiales > Pseudonocardiaceae > Pseudonocardia > Pseudonocardia sp. HH130629-09. The sequence continues at coordinate 2,942,595 of NZ_CP011868.1, read as the reverse complement.
CCGCGGCCGACGAGTCCGCCGAGTTCGGGCTGGCCCTGCTCCAGCACGCGTACTGGGCCGGCCGCGACCCGGCCCAGCCCCTGGGCGGGGTGGCCCCGCACCTGTACCTGGAGTTCGACGGGCCCGGTCTCGACCCCGACCGGCTGGCCGCGGCCGTGCGCCGGCTCGTCGACCGGCATCCGATGCTGCGCGCCCGCATCACCGACAACGGCCGCCAGGAGATCCTGCCTGTCGACGGTCAGGGCACGCCCGTCGTGCACGACCTGCGCGCGGTGTCCGACGCCGAGCGCGAGCAGCGGCTGGCCGCGACCCGGGACGCGATGTCGCACGAGATGCTCGCGATCGAGCGCGGCGAGGTGTTCCGGGTCGCGGTGAGCCTGCTGCCCGACGGAGCCCGGCTGCACGTCGACGTCGACATGGTCGCCGCGGACGCCGTCAGCTTCCGGGTGCTGCTCGCCGACCTGGCCCACTGCTACGCCCACCGCCTCGACGCGCCCGAGACCGAACCGATCGGCGTCACCTACCGGGAGTACCTGCAGGCCAGGCCGGGTGCACGCCGGGCGGTGTCCGACGCCGCCCGCGCCTACTGGGAGAGCCGGGCCGCCGACCTGCCCGGGGCGCCCGAGCTGCCCGCGGTGGAACACGGCACCGGCCGGCCGCGCGCCCAGCGGCTCGCGTTCACCCTGGCCGGCGACGAGCGGGACGCGGTCTTCGCCGCGTGCCGCCGCCACGGTCTGACCGCGGCCGCCGTCATCGCCACCGCCTACGCCGAGGTGGTCGGCGCGTGGAGCGCGCAGCCACGGTTCGTGGTGAACGTCCCGCTGTTCGACCGCGACCCGGTGCACCCCGAGATCGACCGGGTCGTCGGTGACTTCACCGGCTCGGTCCTGCTCGAGGTCGACCTGACCACGCCCGCGACGTTCCTGGAACGGGCACGGGCCGTCCAGCACCGGCTGCACTCCGACGCCGAGCACGCCGGCTTCTCCGGTGTGGAGGTGCTGCGCGAGCTCGGCCGCCGCGCGGGCGAGCAGGTACTGGCGCCGGTGGTCTTCACCAGCGGACTGAACCTCGGCGAGCTGTTCGACGAGCAGGCGCGGGCGCTGTTCGGCGACCCTGTGTGGATGATCTCGCAGGGGCCGCAGGTCCTGCTCGACGCGCAGATCACCGAGGTCGGCGGGCAGATCCTGGTCAACTGGGACGTCCGCGCCGACCTGCTGCCCGACGGCGTCGGCGAGGCCATGTTCGCCGCGTTCAGCCGGCTCGTGCGCGGCCTGGGCGAGAAGCGGACCTGGTCCGTGCCCGTCCCGGCGCTGCTGCCCGCCGACCAGCTCGCCGTGCGGGAGCGCGTCAACACCACCGCCGAGCTGCCGCCGGCGCGACCGCTGCACCACGACTTCTTCGCCGGCGCCGTCGCCCGCGGGGACGCCCCCGCCGTCGTCGCCGACTCCGGGGTGCTGGGCCACGCCGAGCTGGCCGACCGGGCACTGCGGGTCGCGGCCGGGCTGCGCGAGCGCGGGGTCGCGCCGGGCGAGCCGGTCGCGGTGACGCTGCCGCGCGGACCGGAGCAGGTCGTAGCGGTGCTCGGGGTGCTCGCCGCGGGCGGCACCTACGTGCCGCTGGGCGTGGAGCAGCCCCCCGCCAGGGTCGAGCGGATCCGGGCGGTGTCCGGGCACCGGTGGGCGATCACCGCCGAGCCGGGGGAGGACCGGGTGACGGTCACCGAGCTCCTGGCCCACGCGCCGCTGCCCGAGGCGGCCGGCCCGGACCCGGAACAGGTCGCCTACCTGCTGTTCACCTCCGGCTCCACCGGCGAGCCCAAGGGAGTCGAGGTCCCGCACCGCGCCGCCGTCGCCACCCTCGACGACCTGGTCCGCCGCTACCGGATCGGGAGCGGCGACCGGACGCTCACGGTCTCCGCACTCGACTTCGACCTGTCGGTGTTCGACCTGTTCGCGGTGCTCGGCACCGGCGGTGCCGCCGTCGTCGTGCCCGAGGGCGCCCAGCGCGACCCCGACCACTGGGGACGCGCGATCCGCGAGCACGGCGTCACGATCCTCAACTGCGTGCCGGCGCTGCTCGACGCGCTGCTGGCCACCGGGCACGACCTCGGCGACACCCTGCGCCAGGTCCTGCTCGGCGGCGACCGGGTGGGCACCGACCTGCCGGGCCGGCTGCGCGAGCGGGTGCCCGGCTGCGGCTTCGCCGGGCTCGGCGGCACGACCGAGACCGCGATCCACTCCACCGTCACCGAGGTCGGCGACGGCCCCGGTGCCGTCGACCCGGACTGGCGGTGCGTTCCCTACGGCACCCCGCTCGACGGGGTCGCGCTGCGCGTCGTCGACCACCTCGGCCGCGACGCACCCGACCACGTTCCCGGCGAACTGTGGATCGGCGGCGCCGGGGTGGCGCACGGCTACCGCGGCGGCCCGGACCGCACCGCGGACCGCTTCCTGGCGCTCGACGGGCGCCGCTGGTACCGCACCGGGGACCTCGCCCGCTACCGATCCGACGGCAGCGTCGAGTTCCTCGGCCGTCGCGACGACCAGGTCAAGCTCAACGGTTTCCGGGTCGAGCTGGGGGAGGTCGAGGCCGCCACCGCCGCCGTCGACGGGGTCGCCCGCGCGGTCGCCGTCGTCGTCGGCGACGCGGTGCTCGCGGTCGCCGTGCACGGCACCGCCGACCCCGACACCGTCGCGGCCGCGCTCCCGGACGCGCTGCCGCCGCACATGGTCCCGCGGGCGGTCGTCGCGCTGGACCGGATGCCGCTGACCGCGAACGGCAAGATCGACCGCCGGGCCGTGCGGGCCGCCGTCGCCGAGCGGGTGGCCGACGGCGGCGATCGGGTCGAGCCCGACTCCGCCCTGGAACGGGTGGTGGCCCGGGTGTGGGCGCAGGTGCTCGAGCACGACGGCCCGGTGGGCGTCGAGACCCCGCTGTTCGCCCTCGGCGGGGACTCGGTCCTGGTCACGGTGATCGTCTCCCAGCTGCGGGAGCTGCTCGACACCGACGCCGTCTCCGCACGCACGGTCTTCGCCCACCCGACGGTCCGCGAGCTGTGCCGGGCCCTGCGCGCGCAGGAGCCCGAACGTCTCGACGCCGTCGCCGAGGTCGTCGACGAGATCGAGTCGCTCGCCGAGGACGAGGTCGACCGGGCGCTGGCCGACCGGTGAGCGGTCCTCCGCACGGCTGAGCCCCGCCGCCGCGCCGCGCCCGGACCGTGGCACCCCAACTGCGGCACCCGGACCGACCGCACCCGAACGACCGCACCCATCCGTCCCGCCCGGGGCACCGGAGGCCACCACCATGACCAGTCTCGATGAGCGCGAGCGCGCCCTGATCGCCCGGCGCCTGGCCGAACCCGGCCTGCGCCGCAGCGACCCCGGCGCCGCGCCGCGCCGCGCCGGTCGGACCGAGTTCCCGCTGTCGTTCGCGCAGCGACGGATGTGGCTGCACCACCAGATCGTGCCGGGCAGCACCGCGTTCAACCTGTGCATCGAGCTGACCGTCGACGGCGACCTCGACGTGGCGGCCCTGCGGGCGGCCTTCGACGCGCTGGTGGCCCGGCACGAGGTGTTGCGCACCACCTATCACACGGGCGACGACGGCGACCCGTTCCAGCGGGTGCACGACTCGCTCGGCTACCCCTGGGAGGTCCTCGACGCGCCAGGGGCCGACGCCGACGCGCGTCGTGCCCGGGTCCGCGAGCTGGCCCGCGAGCGGGCGTCGCGGCCCTACGACCTCGCCGCGGACTCCGCCGGGCTCGCGGTGAACGCCGCCTGGATCGGGTCACCCCGTTGACCGCCGCACTGGTCGCCGCGAACGGGCTGTCCGGCGCCACCTGCGTCACCGCGATGCTCGCCGTGCCCCCGTCCATCGTGGACCGGGCCAAGCTGCACGCGGTCGGGGCGTTGAACACCGTGTCGCTGCGCCTCGGCGCGGTGGTCGCCCCGGCCGTCGGCGGCATCGTGTTCGCGGTCGCCTCCGCCGCCTGGAACTACACCGCCGGCGCACTCGCCGCGGCCGTGACGTGGGTGCTGCTCATGGTCGCGCCGCCACCGGGCCGGGGACGGACGACCGCGGCCGCCTCGGCCGGTCCGGACGGCGACGGTCCCGACGGCGACCAGCCCGGCGCGGCGGCCGGCGCGGGCGGCGGGGCCGGCGAGGACGGCGCACCGCAGGAACCGGCGGAGAGCCCGCTGGCCGCCCTGCGCTCCGGTGCCCGGTTCGCGGTCCGCGAGCCGGTGGTGTTCGGCGTGATGGTCGCCGGCCTCGTCGGAATGGTCGGCGGAGGCTCGTTCGTGCTGGTCCCGGCCTTCGTCGAGGCCCGCTTCGGCGGCTCGCCCACCGTCGTCGGCCTCATGTACTCGGCACTCGCGGCCGGGGTGGTGTTCGGCTCGCTGGGCAGCGGCTGGGTCCGGCGCAGCCCGCGTCCCGGCCGGCTCCTGTTGGCCCTGATGGTCCTCTGCTACGCCTGCTACGCGCTGGCCGGCGCCGCACCGACCGTCGCGCTGGTCCTCGCTGCCCTGGTCGCCGCCGGCGCGACGAACGCGATCGAGGAGGTGCTGCGCTACACCCTGCTGCAGCTCCGCACCCCCGACGCCCTGCTGGGCCGGGTGAACAGCCTGTTCGCCGCCCAGGCCATGACCGGCGCCGCGATCGGCGCCGTCGTCGCCGGGTTCGTCGGCGACGTCGTCGGCGACGGCGACGCGCTCTGGGTCTACAACACCGTCACCGGTCTGGTCGCCGCCGCGACCGGACTGCTGCTCGGACCGCTGCGCCGGGTCACCCGCGCATCCATCGAGGAGGAACGATGATCTTCGTCGGCGACGGCGCCCTGCTGTGGCGCGCCGTGCGGCACGCCCGGGCCGACGGCCATCCCGTCGACCTCGTCTGCCACGGGCCGCGCACCACCCCACCGCCGGGGTTCGACCCGGGCGCCGCCCGTGAGGTCCGCAGCGGCGCCGAGCTCGACGCGCTTGCCGGCGAGCTCGCCGAGCGGTGCACCGACGGCCTGCTGTGGTCGATCGACAACCCGTTCCTGCTCCGGGAGAAGGTGCTGGCCTCGGGGCTGCGGCTGCTCAACGTGCACGGGGGCCCGCTGCCGTCCTACCGCGGCCTCCCGCCGGTGACGGCCGCCTACGCCGTGCTGCACGGCGAGACCAGCCTCGCCGCGACCCTGCACGAGATCGACGCCGGCATCGACACCGGCCCGGTGCTGGCCGAGGCGCGGTTCCCCATCGACCCCGACGCGGCGACGGCCTGGGGCCGCTGAGCCCGCCGTCCCACCTGCCCGTCGACGCCCGGCCCACCACGCCCCGGCACCCCACGACGACCTCCACCCCGGTGGCACGAGCGCCGGCCCGAAGGAGAACCGACCATGTCCACGACCACCGAGGCGGCCGGCCCGCCGCGCACCCAGCCGGCCCCCACCGAGCGGACCCGCAGCACGACCGACCGCAGCACGACCGACCGCACCGCCACCGACCGCACCGCCACCGACCGCACCGCCACCGACCGCATCGCCGGCGCCACCGCCGTCGCCCGCACGGTGCCCGACTCGGACCCCTACGTGCTCTACGAGCGCGGCGACGACGTGTTCCTGGCCGCGGGCACCGCCGCCGAGATCGTGCTGGGTCCCGACGGCCTGACCGTCACCGCGCCCACCGGCACCCGGCACGAACCGCTCGGCGCGGACCCGCTCGGCCAGGTCTCCGCCGCCCTCGCCGAGGTCGGCGGCACCGGGTGGCAGGCGTTCGGCTGGGCGTCGTTCGAGCTGGCCCACCTCCTGCACGGCGGGGAGCTCCCCGCGGACACCGGCACCCTGCTGCACCTGCTGCTTCCCCGCCACACCGCGCACCTGCACCCCGGCGGCGTGGACGTCGACACCGCCGACGCCGCCGTCGCACGGGCCTGGCGCGACACGATCCTCGGCGCCGGGCACGCAGCACCCCGCACCGGGCCGGCGGTGACCGTCGACGAGTCCGCCTGCGCCGAGGCCTACCGCGGCTCGGTGGCCGCCGCCGTCGCCGAGATCGGCGAGGACCGCTTCCGCAAGGTCATCCTGTCCCGCACCGTCCCGGTCACCGAGCCGGTCGACCTGCCCGCCACCTACCGGCACGGCCGGGCGCACAACACCCCGGCCCGCTCGTTCCTGCTGCGCCTCGGTGGTCTGGAGGCGGCCGGGTTCAGCCCGGAGACCGTCGTCGAGGTCGCCGCGGACGGGACCTTCTCCACCCAGCCGCTCGCCGGGACCCGGGCCCGGTCCGGCGAGCCGGAACGCGACTCCGAGCTGTCCGACGAGCTGCGGCGCGACCCCAAGGAGATCTACGAGCACGCGGTGTCGGTCCAGGTCGCCCAGGACGAGGTGTGCGAGGTGAGCGACCCGGACGCCGTCGTCGTGGAGGAGTTCATGCGGGTGGTCGAGCGCGGCAGCGTGCAGCACCTCGCGTCCCGCGTCCGCGGCAGGCTCCGGCCCGGCGCCACCGCCTGGGACGCGCTGGGACGGCTGTTCCCCGCGGTCACCGCGTCCGGGCTGCCGAAGGCCCCGGCCTGCGCGGCGATCAGCCGCCACGAGGGAGCACGCGGCCTCTACAGCGGCGCGGTGCTGACCGTCGACCACACCGGTGCGCTCGACGCCGCGCTCGTGCTGCGCGCCATCTACCGCGCGCAGGACCGGACCTGGCTCCGGGCCGGGGCCGGCATCGTCGGCGCGTCCACCCCGGAACGGGAGCTGGAGGAGACCCGGGAGAAGCTGCGCAGCGTCAGCCGGTTCCTGGTCGGAGAGGAGACGACGTGACCGTGCTCATCGACGGGGCGCTCGGCTGGCCCGACGCGGACGTGGAGCGCTACCGGCGGGAGGGCTACTGGGGCGAGGACACCCTCGGCGACCTGCTGGGACAGTGGGCCGGCCGGTACGGCGACGCCGTCGCCGTCGTCGCGGGGCCCAGGCGGCGGACCTACGCCGAGCTCGACCGGGCCGCGGACGCCCGCGCCCGCTCGCTGCGGGCACTCGGCGTCGCCGAGGGCGACCGCGTCGTGGTGCACCTGCCCAACACCGCCGAGTTCCCGGTGACCCTGTTCGGGCTGCTGCGGGCCGGGGCGGTGCCGGTGCTGACCCTGCCCGCGCACCGGCAGGCCGAGATCGAGCACCTCGCCGCGCTCTCCGGGGCCGCCGCCTACGTCGGACCCGACGTCGTCGAGGGCTTCGACCACCGCGAGCTCGCACTGCAGGTGGCGAAGGCGGTGCCCTCGCTGCGGCACCTCCTCGTCGACGGCGAGCCGCTGCCGGGGACGACCGCGATCGCCGACCTGCCCGCCGGCACCGCCGAGCCGCTCCCGCGGCCCGACCCCGGACAGGTCGCGGTCCTGCTCGTCTCCGGCGGCACCACGGGCAAGCCGAAGCTGATCCCGCGCACCCACCGCGACTACGCCTACAACGCCCGGGCCAGCGCCGAGGTCTGCGCGCTGACCGCCGACGACGTCTACCTCGCCTGCCTGCCGCTGGCGCACAACTTCCCGCTGGCCTGCCCGGGCCTGCTCGGCGCACTCGGGGTCGGGGCCACGGTCGTCCTCGCGCCGGTCCCGAGCCCCGACGTCACCCTCGGGCTGGTCGCGGCCGAGGGCGTCACGGTCACCGCGATGGTGCCGCCGCTGCTGCGGCTCTGGGCCGACCTCGCCGGCGACGGCCGCGGGTCCTGGGACCTGTCGACCCTGCGCCTGGTCCAGGTCGGCGGGGCCAAGTGCGACGCGACGCTCGCCCGCCGGGTCCGCCCCGAGCTCTGCGCCGCCGTGCAGCAGGTCTTCGGGATGGCCGAGGGGCTGCTGAACTACACCCGGCTCGATGACCCCGACGACCTCGTCGCGGTCAGCCAGGGGCGCCCGCTCAGCCCGGCCGACGAGGTCCGGGTCGTCGACCGCGACGGCACCGACGTCGCGGAGGGGACGGCGGGGGAGCTGTGGACCCGCGGCCCGTACACGCTGCGGGGCTACTACCGGGCCCGCGAGCACGACGCGACGTCGTTCACCCCGGACGGCTACTACCGCACCGGCGACCTGGTGCGCCGCCTCCCGACCGGACACCTCGTCGTCGAGGGCCGGATCAAGGACGTCGTGAACCGCGGCGGTGAGAACGTCGCGGCCACCGAGCTGGAGGAGCACCTGCTGGCGCACCCGGACATCGCCGGCGCGGCCGTCGTCGGCATCCCGGACGACGACCTGGGCGAGGCGGTGTGCGCGGTGATCGTCCCGGCACCCGGTGCGACCCCGCCGAAGCGGCGTCACCTGCGCACCTTCCTGACCGAGCGCGGGCTGGCCCGCTTCATGTCCCCGGACCGGGTCGTCGTCCGGGACGACCTGCCGCTCACCGCCGTCGGTAAGATCGACAAGCGGGCACTGGGTGCGCTGCTCGCCGCCGAGAGCGGGGTGCGCGGATGACGGTCACGACCCTCAACGGCATCCGGCTGTCCTGGACCGACCACGGAGGCGACGGCCCGCCCGTCGTCCTGGTGATGGGCACCGGCAGCCCGGGTCGGGTCTGGCAGACCCACCAGGTGCCTGCACTCCGCGAGGCCGGCCACCGCGTCGTGACCCTCGACAACCGGGGCATCCCGCCGACCGACGAGTGCGCGCACGGGTTCACCGTCGACGACATGGCTGCCGACGTGCTCGCCCTGGTCACCCACCTCGACGCGGGACCGGCCGCGCTCGTCGGCACCTCGCTCGGCTCCCGCGTCGTGATCGAGGCGGCACTGGCCCGGCCGGACCTGGTCACCCGGGTCGTCGCGATGGCCGCGCACGCCCGGCTCGGCCCCGTGCAGCGGGCGATCACCGCGGGCGAGATCGCACTCGCCGACGCCGGGGTCGAGCTGCCCGAGGAGTACCACGCCGCGGTGTCCGCGTTGCAGTACCTGTCGCCGTCGACCCTGCGTGCCGACCGGGAGGCCCAGGACTGGCTCGACGTCCTGGCGTTCGCCGGGGCGGGGGTGTCCAAGGGGCACCGGGCCCAGCTGCAGGTGTCGATGGCGCTGGGGGACCGGACCGAGGCCTACCGGGCGCTCGCCGTGCCGCTGCTGGTGCTCGCCTTCGCCGACGACGCCGCGATCCCACCGCACCTGAGCCGCGAGGTCGCCGACGCCGTGCCCGGCGCCCGGTACGTCGAGATCGCCGACGCCGGGCACTACGGCTACCTCGAGCGGCCCGCCGAGGTGAACCGGGCGACGGTCGCGTTCCTCAGCGGCCGGTAGCGGGCGCGGCGGCCACCCGCTCCAGCGCCGGGCGCAGCCGGTCGAGGAGCCAGCCGGTGGACACCACGTTCGGTGCCTGCAGCGCGATCGCCTCGTCGAGACCGATCGGGACGTAGGTCGTGCGGGCCAGCGCCCGCGCGACCACCGGGTTGCCCTCGAACCGCCGTCGGTCGGCCGGGGTCGGGAAGCTCATGACGACCAGGTCGGCCTCGGCCAGGCGACCCGCCTCCTCGTAGGACAGCGCGACCGTGCCGGGGGCGACCTCGTCACCGGCGGGCGGGTCGGTGGCGAAGGTCGGCGGCAGGCACAGCCCGAACAGCACGTCGCGGTAGACGACGGTCGGGGCGATCGCGCTCAGGCGCTCGTAGGCGTCGCGGTCGGTCACCAGGTAGGACGACACGGCCAGGATGACGTCCGGGCGGTACGCCGCGATCCGCTCCAGCGGCAGCGGCTCCAGCTCACTGATCGTCAGCACCCCGTCCGGGAACGGCGTGAGGTAGGGCGCCTGCGGCTGCGACTCCCCGGCGTTGCGCAGGCTACCGACGACGTCCGCCCCGAGCACCCTGGCGACCGCGACGTCGGCCGACCCCAGCGCGACGACCCGCTGCGGACGGGCCGGGATCGTCGTCGTCCCGAAGGCGTGGTCCAGCGTCAGCGGGAACGCGGCGTCCGCTCCCTGCGGACCGGCCGCCTGCGGTGCAGCGGAGCATCCGGCGACGAGCAGCATGGCCGCGACGACGAGTGCGACGACGGTGGCGACGACGGACGAGCGGGCCGGGCCGAGCGGTGCGGTGTGCACGTTCCGACAGTCGTCCGCGGGCCGCTCCCGGTTCCGGCGAGCGGCGTTCCCCACACCCGCGGCGCCCGTCCGCGCGCGATGTCCCCCGGCGGAGCGGGGCCGCCGCTGCCGACGCGCCCCGGCGCTCGGGTCACGCGGGTCCTCCCGTGGGCGTCCGGGTCGGTGCCGGGAAGGCGGCCGCGACGGCGCCGGGGGCGCGGCCGGGGCCGGGCGTGTTGGCGAAGGTCTGGGCGATCGAGACCCACTCCGCGGCCACCGGGCCGGTCGTGGTCACGTCGGTGTCGTCGACGTGCCGGCGCTGGGTGGCGACCAGGCAGAAGCCGAGCGCGGAACCGGTGACCCGGTCCGCGGCGTCCTCCGGGCCCCAGGTCCACGAGGCGCCGGAGGGGGCGAGCAGCTCGACCCGCACGGGCACCTGTGGGACCTCGCGGCCGTTGTTGCGGAAGGTGAAGCCGAAGGTCTGCACGCCGAGGTGGGCGACGTGGCGCAGCCGGTCCGTCGGCTCCCGGAGCACCCCGAGCGCGTCGGCGACGTCCTGGCCGTGCGCCCAGGTCTCCATCAGCCGGGCGGTGATCGAGGACAGGGCGCTCATGTCGGGCCCGTACCAGGGCAGCCGGGTCTTCGGCTCGATGCCGCGGAACGTGCCGACGAGGGCGTCGCGGGCCCCGGCGAACCACGCTCGGACCTCCTCCGCCCCGAGGCCGGCGTGGTCCGCGGCGACCCGGTCGGGGAAGCCGGGACCCAGCTCCCGCAGCGCGGCCGCCCGCGACCGGAAGGTCGCCGGGTCCGTCGTGGCGAGGGTGGCGGCCTCGTCGAAGTAGGCGAGATGGGTGAGCTGGTCGCGGATGCTCCAGCCCTCGGCCGGGGTCGGCGCGCCGACCCCGGCGTCGTCGAGGTCGGCGACCATCGCCCGGACGACCGCGCTCTCGGCCGCCAGGTCGTCGAGGACCGCGTCCATGGACACCATGGTCAGATGATCTCCTGCCGGACGGGGGCACCGTAGGTCACGTCGCTCATGTCGGGCCTCCACCTCGTCGCCACGGCCTGCGGATCATGGTGGACCGTGTCGAGGACATCGGGAAGTACAGAGGACATCGTGAAGTACGGACGACCGATTGCGTGACCGATCCCCGGGGACCGCGCCCTTCGTAACGTCACCGCCGGGTCGCCCGTCCCGCACCTCGGCACGCGACAGCCCGACGGGAGCCCCCGCGGCGACCGATCGCCCGGCTGGTGCACCGGGCCCGCCACGGTCCCGGTGGGAGAGGGGTAGACGTGAGGATCACGATCCTGGGCCGCGGCGCCGTCGGCGGCGGCCTGGCCGCGCTCTGGTCGGCCGCCGGGCACACCGTCAGCGGTCTGGGCCGCGACGGTGGTGACGCGACCGGGGCCGACGCGCTCGTCGTCGCCGTCCCCGGGGACCAGGTCGCCGACGCGCTGGGCCGGACGACCGGGATCGCCGGCGTCCCCGCGATCGACGCCACCAACGTCTACGGACCGCGCGACCCGGAGCACGAGTCGAACGCTCACCTCGTCCGCTCCCGGACGGGCGGGCCCGTCGCGAAGTCCTTCTGCGCGGACTTCGCGTCCGAGTACCCGCGCCTGGCGACACAGACCACGCCCCCCGGGCAACCTGGTGGCGGCCGACCCCGCGATCCGCACGCTCGTCGACCGGCTCAACCGGGACGCGGGGTTCGACCCGATCCACGTCGGTGGCCTGGAGGCGGCCCGGGCGATCGAGGACGCCGGCCCGTTGCTGATCGCGATCGCCCGCAACGGGACCGGCCCGTTCTTCTACCGGATCACCCCGACCGCCGGTTAGGCGGTCACGCCCAGCGGAGCGGGTCGTCCTCCAGCGCGGAGCGGTCCCAGCGCCCGAGGTCCGCGGCCGCCTCGTAGGTCGTGCGGAGGAACTCGACGACCGCGCGGTCCGGGTCGGGTGCGGCGCGGGCGACCTCGTAGGGCAGCAGGAACTGCTGGAAGTCCGGGCTGTAGAAGGCACCGTCGGGGCCGACCGGGGCCTCGGCGAAGCCGTCGGGCGCGGGGTAGGCATAGGAGTAGAAGGCGCCCTCCTCACCGCCACCGGGCCAGAACCCGCAGCTGGACAGCTCCCGCGAGTAGCCCTCGACCATGACCCAGTCGCCGCAGTTGGGCACCCCGCCCGGGTGCGCCGGCGCCGGCCTCCCGGAGAATCGGGTGCAGGCCATGTCCATGCTGCCCCAGAAGAAGTGCACCGGGCTGACCTTGCCGACGAAGTGCGCCCGGAACTCGCCGAGCACGCGGTTCACCTGCAGCAGCTGCCGCCAGAACAGGGTGGCCGCCTCGGCGTCGTAGGAGGCGTGGGTGAGGTCCTCGGCGAACGGGATCGCCGGGTCGACCTCGTTGGGGTGCGGCCGGATCGGCGCGGAGATGCCGAGCCGGCCGAGCACGTCCAGGACGGCGCCGTAGAACTCGGCCACCGACATCGGCGCCAGGCCGAAGCCGAGCGCGCCGCCGTCGCTGCTGCGGACCTCGAGCCGGTGGCCGAGCAGGTCGAGCTCGATCTCGAAGGCCCCGGTGCCGTACGGGACGGCCGACGTCGTCAGGCCCCGCGCGCTCGGGTACAGGGTCACCTGCCACCAGTGGTTGATCAGCGGGGCGTGTGCCATCCGGATCTTGCCCACGATCTGGGTCCACATGTGCAGGGTCTCGCGGGTGGCGGTCCAGTTCGCCACGCGCAGGCTCGGCCAGCTCGTCGTCGTGCTGCTCATCGGTCTCCTCGTGGATCGGCCGGACCGGGGTCGCGTTCCCGGTCCCGGCGGTGACGCGGCCCGTGGTGTCCACCGGGGCCGCGGATGTGACGCCGGCGACCGGTCAGTCGGTGACCCTGCTGGTCGCCCGGTACTCGAGGTGGGCGAGCTCGGGATGGCGCGCCAGCCAGGCGGCGACGAACGGGCAGATCGCGAGTACCCGCAGCCCGTCGGCCTGCACCGACGCGATGCCCTCGCGGGCCAGCGCCGATCCCACCCCGCGTCCCTCGAAGGCCGGGTCGACCTCGGTGTGCACGAAGGCGACGAGCTCCGGTGTGCGTACGTACGCGGCGACGCCGGCGAGCGTCGTGCCGTCGTGGGCCTCGAAACGGTTCGCGGAGCGGTTGTCGGTGACGACGATCATGTGGGGCCTCTCTCCGTGGGCGCCCGTCGACCGGGCCGGCGGTACTCGGGGGTGGTCCGGGGCCGGGACCCCGCCCGCGCCCCGGATCATCGAGGCGAGGTGGGTCAGGCTATCGGTCACGTTCGCGCTGCCGCGGTCGACGACCGGGTTCGACGCCGGTCGCGCGGAACACCGGTGACGTCGGGACCCCCGCACGTCCCGGACGCATCGGTGGGGGCGGGTCGGATCACCCGGCGAGTGTCGGGTCCGGCCGGTCCCGGCGGATCGGTCGCCGGATCGGTCACCGGATGATCCGGACGACGCGGCTACGGTGGTCCGACGGATCCGCCGTGCCACGGGGGCAGGCGGGACGAGGCTGCGGGGGGTCATGGAGCTGTTCGGACGGCGTTCCGAGACCGCGGCACTGGAGCGGCTGCTGGCACGCGCGGCCGACGGCGCGGGTGCGGCGCTCGTGCTGTGGGGGGAGCCGGGGATCGGCAAGACCGCACTGGTCGACCACGTCGTCGACGCCGCGTCCGGGGCCACGGTGCTGCGGACCAGGGGCACCCGGATGGAGACGGGGCTCGCCTTCGGCGCACTGCACGCGCTGCTCTGGCCGGTCCTCGACCGGCTCGACGCGCTCCCGGACCCGCAGGCCGCCGCACTGCACGGCGCGCTCGGGATCAGCCGGGACCCGGCCAACCGCTTCCTCATCGGCGCGGCCGTGGTGTCGCTGCTCTCCGGCCTGGCCCGGGACCGGCCGGTGCTCGTCGTCGTCGACGACGCGCAGTGGGTCGACGAGGCGACCGCGCACTGTCTGGGCTTCCTCGCGCGTCGGGTGCGGACCGAGCCGGTCGTGGTGATCCTGACCGACCACGCCGACCCGGCCCAGGGGCCCTGGGAGGGGGTGCCGGCTCTGGAGGTCGTGGGACTCGCCGACGACGACGCCCGCCGGCTGGTCGGGGCCGCCGTCCCCGACGCCGACGAGGCCCTCGTCGACGACACGGTCGCGATGGCGGCGGGCAACCCGCTCGCGCTGCAGGAGCTGCCCACCGTCGGGCGCGAGGCCGACGACGAGGCGTCCGGGGGGCCGATGCCGGTGGGGCCCCGGCTGCGGCGGGCGTTCTGCGCCCGCGCCGAGGCCCTGAAGCCGGCCACCCGGGCGTTGCTGCTGCTGGCGGCCGCGGAGGGGCGGGGCGACCGGCACGTCGTCGACCGGGCCGGGGCCGGGTGGGGTGTCGACGCCTCCACCTGGGACGAGGCGTTGCGCTCCGGCCTGCTGCACGCCTCGGGCACCCGTCTCCGGTTCCGCCACCCGCTGGTCCCTGCTGCCCTCTACGACGGCGCACCCGTCACCGACCGCCGGGCCGCGCACCGTGCGCTGGCCGCGGCGCTGCCGGCCGAGGACGTCGAGCACCGCGCCTGGCACCTGGCGGCCGCCGCGGACGGCCCCGACGAGGACGTCGCGGCGCTGCTGGAGCAGGCGGCCGCCAGGTGCCTGGAGCGCAGCGCCGGTCCACTGGCGGCACGCACGCTGCGGCGGGCGGCCGACCTGTCGCCGGACCCCGCGGACGCCGCGCGCCGGCTGGCGGTCGCCGCCCGCGCCGCCTGGGGCGCGGGCGACGCCGAGGGAGCCCGGCGGCTGCTCGACGACGCCGAGCGCCGGGGCGGGGCGGAGCCCGTCGTGCGGTACGGCGGCGGGCTGCGCGGGATCCTCGAGTTCACCACGGGTCTCTCCGAACGCGCCCATCACTACCTGGTGGGGGACATGGCCGTCGTCGCGGGGACCCGCACTGCGATGGAGCTGGGCACGGTGGCGGCCCGCGCGGCGTGGTCGGCGGGCCGCCCGGACCTGCAGCAGGCGGCGCTTCAGCGGCTGCTCGCCCTCGACCCCGGCGGCGTCCCGGAGCTGGCACCGGTCATGCCGACACTGCGGGCCTGGTGGGCCTGCTACGACGGGACCGGCCGGGCGGCCGGGTCGCTCCCGGCCCCGGACGCGGCCACCGTCGGCCTGCTCGGGACCGTGCCGTGGGAGCTGCTGCCGCCCGTGCCGCTGGTCCAGGCCTGCGGGGTCGAGGGGCCGCTGCACGACGTGCTGCGGGTACAGGCCGCGCAGCTGCGGCGGCGGCACGAGCTCGCCGCGCTCGCGATGGTGCTCGCACAGAGTGCGGTCCTCGATGCCGCGGCGGGCCGGTGGGAGACCGCCGAGGCCGGCGCCACCGAGGGCCTGCGGCTGGCCGAGGAGGTCGGGGCGGACCACGTGGCGAGCCAGTGCCGGCTCTGTCTGGCGAACCTGGCCGCAGCCCGCGGCGACGCCCCCGGCCTGGAGGAGCACACCACCCGGGCGCTGGCGGTCTCGGTCCGGCAGGAGGTGCGCGCGCTCGCCGCGTCGGTGTACTGGGTGCGCGGCCGGGCGGCGCTGTTCGACGGCAGGCCCCGCGACGCACTGCACCACCTGATGCCGCTCGACGAGCCCGGCCACGAGGCCGCACACCCCACCTTCGCACTGCTCGCGGCCCCGGACACCGCCGAGGCCGCGATGCAGGAGGGGCGCACGGAGACGGCCTCGGCCCGGCTGGCGGCCGTCGAGACGTGGGCCCGGCGGACCGGCGCCCACTGGGCCCGCGCCGCTGCGCACCGTCTGCGCGCCCTCGCCGCCGGCGGGCCGGACACGGAGGCCGTGTACCGGGCCGCGCTCGACGGCGCAGGTGCCGCTCCGGATCCGTTCGAGCGGGCCCGTACCCGGCTGCTGTACGGCGAATGGCTCCGTCGGGTCCGCCGTCGCGCCGACGCCCGGCACGAACTCACGGGGGCGGCGGAGACCTTCGCCCGCCTCGGCGCGGCGCCGCTGCGGGCGCGGGCGCTGCGGGAGCTGGGGCTGGCCGCGCAGTCCGGGGTGCGGCACGAGCCGGCCGCCGCCGGGCTCACCGCCCAGGAGCTGCGGGTCGCCCAGCTGGCCGCCGAGGGGCTCACCAACCGGGAGATCGCGGCCCGGCTGCTGATCAGCCACCGCACGGTCGGGCACCACCTCGGCAGCGTCTACCCCAAGCTCGGCGTGACCTCCCGGGCCGAGCTCGCACGGATCGACATGGCGGGCGACCTGAGGTTCCGCACCCCCGGGCACGAGTGACCCGGACCGCCGCCGGCCCGTCGCCTGGCGGCGTAGCTCAGAAGCCCCGCGCGAGCCGGTGGTAGGCGTTGTTCCAGCGCAGCTCGTGCAGGAACGTCCGCGGCCGCGTGGTGTCGCCGATGTGCACCAGCTCGGTGCCGACGATCTCGGCGAGGTCGTCGAAGGCCTCGACCCCGACGGCGGTCGACAGCACCGTGTGGTGTGGGCCGCCCGCCATCAGCCAGCACTCGGCCGAGGTCGCGAGCGAGGGCTCCGGGACCCACGTCGCCGTCGCCACCGGGAGCCTCGGCATGGGCTCGTCCGGGTCGACGACCTCGATGTCGTTGCTGACCAGGCGGAACCGCTCCCCGAGGTCGCAGATGCCGAGCACGATGCCCGGGCCGGGGTCGGCGGTGAACCGCAGCCGGACCGGGTCCTCCCGCCCGCCGATGCCCAGCGGGTGGATCTCCAGCGACGGCCGGGACCCGGTGATGCTCGGGCAGACCTCCAGCATGTGCGCCCCGAGGATGCGCTCGTGGCCGGGACGCAGGTGGTAAGTGTAGTCCTCCATGAACGACGTGCCGCCGGGCAGCCCGGTGGCGACGACCTTCACCGCGCGCAGCATGGCCGCG
Source organism: Pseudonocardia sp. HH130629-09 (assembly GCF_001294645.1). Classification (NCBI taxonomy): domain Bacteria; kingdom Bacillati; phylum Actinomycetota; class Actinomycetes; order Pseudonocardiales; family Pseudonocardiaceae; genus Pseudonocardia; species Pseudonocardia sp. HH130629-09. The sequence continues at coordinate 2,925,681 of NZ_CP011868.1, read as the reverse complement.
GTCTTCCAGTCGCCCTCGGCGCCGAAGCCGTAGCCGTCGGCCATCAGGCGCTGCACCGCGAGCCCGGGGAGCTGACGCAGACCGCCGAGGTCCTCGAAGTTCGTGGTGAACGCCTGCGCCCCGGTGGACTCCAGGAACGAGCGCAGCCCGATCTCGACCCGCGCGCCGTAGCGGAGCGCGTCGTGCCGGGCGCCGTCGGGGAGCAGCTCGGGGGCGACGTCGTAGACCTCGGCGTACTCGCCGACGAGCTTGTCGACGTCGGCGTCGGCGACCTGGTCCAGCACGGCGACCAGGTCGTTGACGCCGTAGGTCTGCACCGACATCCCGAAGACCCGGGTGGCCTCGACGCGGGCGCCGTCGGTCACGGCGACGTCGCGCATGGTGTCACCGAACCGGACGAGCGTGAGCGCGCGCAGCTCCGCGGCGCCGGCGGCCGCACGCGTCCAGGTCCCGATGCGGTCGCGGAGCACCGGGTCGGACACGTGCCCGGCGACGGTCTTGCGGGCCAGGCCGAGCCGGGTCTGGACGTAGCCGAACTCGCGGTCGCCGTGCGCGGCCTGGTTGAGGTTCATGAAGTCCATGTCGATCTCCGACCAGGGGAGGTCGACGTCGGCCTGGGTGTGCAGGTGCAGCAGCGGCCGGGTCAGGGTCTCGAGCCCGGGGATCCACATCTTCGCCGGGGAGAAGGTGTGCATCCAGGTGATGACGCCGAGGCACCGGTCGTCGGCGTTGGCCTCCAGGCAGATCCGTCGGATCGCGTCGGCGTCGGTGAGCACGGGCTTCCACACCACCCGCACCGGGATCTCGTCGGCGGCGTCGAGCCGGGCGGCGACGGCCGCGGACTGGTCGGCGACCTGGGCGAGGGTCCCCTCGCCGTAGAGGCCCTGGCTCCCGGTCAGGAACCAGACCTCGTAGCTGTCGAGCAGCGAGCCGCTCATCAGACATCCCTCCTTCGGGGTCGGGCGGAGCTCAGCGCTGCCCGTAGACGTTCTGGTAGCGGTCCCAGAGGCTGTCGATCTGGTCCTGGGGGATGGGCACGGTGTCGCCGAGCTGGCGGGCGAGGTGCACGGTGCGGGCGACGTCCTCGCACATCACCGCGGCCTTGACCGCGGAGCGGGCATCGGCGCCGACGGCGAACACGCCGTGGTTCTGCATGATCACGGCGGGGGAGCGGCTGCCGGTCAGGGTCTCCACGACGCCGCGGCCGATCGACTCGTCGCCGATCAGCGAGAACGGGCCGATCGGGATGTCCCCGCCGAACTCGTCGCTCATCGCGGTGAGCACGCAGGGGATCGGCTCGGCGCGCGCCGCCCACGCGCTGGCGTAGGTGGAGTGGGTGTGCACCACCCCGCCGACCTCGGGCATGGCCCGGTAGACGTGGGCGTGCGCCGCGGTGTCCGACGACGGCGTCAGGTCGCCCTCCACCGGGGTGCCGTGCAGGTCGCACAGCACCATGTTCTGCGGGGTCAGGTCGTCGTAGGAGATCCCGCTGGGCTTGATGACCATCAGGTCGTGGCCGGGCACGCGGGCCGAGACGTTCCCCGCGGTCCAGACGACGAGCTCGTAGCGCACCAGCTCGGCGTGCAGTGCGCACACCTGCTCGCGCAGCCGCGCCACGGTGGCGGCGAGCTCGGGGGAGGCCAGGGTGTCGGTCATGCGTCGAGGTCTCCTTCTCGCTGGGCGCGGGCCTCGCGGCGGATCGCGCGCAGGCGGTGCATCACGTCGTCGCCGCCCCGGCCGAAGTGGTCGTGCAGGCGGGTGTACTCGGCGAACAGGGCGTCGTAGGACTTCGCCGACTCCTCGTCGGGCAGGTGTGCGCCCTCGCGGACGCGACCCGTCGCGGCGGCCGCGGTGGGAACGTCGGGGTGGACGCCCGCTGCCACGGCCGCGTGGATCGCCGAGCCCAGGGCCGGGCCCTGCCCGGCCTCGACGACGGAGAGCGGCAGTCGGGTCACGTCGGCGTAGATCTGCATGAGCAGCGCGTTGCGGGTGAGCCCGCCGGAGACGATCAGCTCGGTCACCGGGACGCCGGAGGCCGCGAAGGTCTCCACGATCATCCGGGTACCGAACGCGATGGCCTCCAGCAGCGCCCGGTAGGTGTCCTCGGGCCGGGTCGCGAGGGTCTGTCCGAGGACGACGCCGGACAGCTCGTGGTCCACCAGCACCGAGCGGTTGCCCGAGTGCCAGTCCAGCGCGACGAGCCCGTGCTCACCGACCGCCTGCCCGGCGGCCAGCTCGGTCAGGTACTCGTGCAGGTCGAGCCCCCGCGCGCGGGCCGCCTCGTGGTACGCGGGCGGCACGCCGTGCTCGACGAACCACCCGAAGATGTCGCCGACGCCGCTCTGCCCGGCCTCGTAGCCCCAGAGCCCGGAGACGATGCCGCCGTCGACGACGCCGCACATGCCCGGCACCTCGCGCAGCACGTCGGAGCTCATGACGTGGCAGGTGCTGGTGCCCATGATCGCGACCATCTGGCCCGGCCGGACGGCGTTCGCCGCCGCGGCGGTGACGTGCGCGTCGACGTTGCCGACGGCGACCGCGATCCCCTCGGGCAGCCCGGTCCAGCCTGCCGCCTCGGCGGTCAGCGTCCCGGCGACGGTGCCCAGCTCGCCGATCTCGTGGGCGACCTTGGTCTCGGCGAACCCGGCGAAGGCCGGGTTCAGCGCGCCGAGGAAGTCACGGTCGGGGTAGGCGCCGTCCTGCAGGATCCCCTTGTAGCCGGCCGAGCAGGCGTTGCGGACGTAGCGGCCGCACAGCTGCCAGACGATCCAGTCCGCGGCCTCGACCCAGCGCTCGGTCCGGGCGTAGACCGCGGGGGCCTCCTCCAGGATCTGCAGGCCCTTCGCGAACTCCCACTCCGAGGAGATGAACCCGCCGTAGCGAGGCAGCCAGCTCTCGCCCCGCTCGGCGGCGAGGGCGTTGATCCGGTTGGCCTGCGGCTGGGCGGCGTGGTGGCGCCAGAGCTTGGTGTAGGCGTGCGGCTCGTCGGCCAGGTCGGGCACCTCGTTGAGCGGGGTGCCGTCGCGCAGGGTCGGGACCATGGTGCAGGCGGTGAAGTCGGTGGCGATGCCGACCACCCGCGCGGGGTCCACTCCGGCGGCGGCGACCGCACCGGGGACGGCGTGGCGCAGGACGTCGACGTAGTCCGACGGCACCTGCAGCGCCCAGTCCGGCGGCAGCCGGAGGTCCGGCCGCCCCGGCAGGGCGTCGGTGACGACGGCGTGGGTGTAGGCGTGGACGGCGGAGCCCAGGTCGGCCCCGTCGGCCGCACGGACGACGACCGCCCGTCCGGACAGCGTCCCGAAGTCGACGCCCACCACGAGGGCGTCGGCGAGGTCGATCGGTGGTCGGATCATGAGCACTTCCTCGGGTCACGAACACGGCCGGCCGAGCGATCGGCCGGCGAGCGAATGTTATCGCTAACAGAAAGTGAACTCAACGGTCCGGCGCAGATGCTCCGTTGGCGACGGATGGTCGTACGACACGTTCACGTCGATCATGAGGTCGCTGACCAAGACTGACCGGCCGACCGGATAACGGACCGGTAACGGCGCCTTCCGTGTCGGTGCGTCTGTGGTTAGCGTTCACATTCCTGGGTGCGCCGGTCCGGTCGGGCGGGACCCACCCGCCGCCGTCTCGACGAGGAGATCGCCTGTGTTCACGAGGATGCGCACCGTCGCCGTCGGTGCCCTGCTGGTGCTGGGGCTGGCCGCCTGTGGTGGCCAGGGAGCCGGGGGAGGAGGCGGGGCCGGGGCCGGTGCGGCACCCGGCGACCTGACGGTCGGCGTCTCGATGCCGACCCAGACCTCCGAGCGGTGGATCGCCGACGGCAACGCCGTCCGCGACCAGCTCACCGCCGCCGGCTACAAGGTCGACCTGCAGTACGGGGGCGACGACATCCCCACCCAGTCCCAGCAGATCGACCAGATGGTCACCAGCGGTGCGGACCTGCTGATCGTCGCTGCCATCGACGGGACCGCCCTGTCCGGGCAGCTGCAGGCCGCCAAGGACGCCGGCATCCCCGTGATCGCCTACGACCGGCTGATCCGGCAGAGCCCGAACGTCGACTTCTACGTCACCTTCGACAACTTCCAGGTCGGCGTCGCCCAGGCGAAGGCGCTGCTGCGCGGCATCGGCCTGCAGAACGCCGACGGGTCACCCGGTCCGAAGAAGGGCCCGGTCGTCGTCGAGCTGTTCGCGGGCTCCCTCGACGACAACAACGCCTTCTACTTCTTCGACGGCGCCATGTCGGTGCTGAAGCCGCTGATCGACAACGGCACGATCCGGGTCAAGAGCGGCCAGACGACCATCGAGCAGACCGCCACGCTGCGCTGGGGCCAGGAGACCGCCCAGAAGCGGATGGAGGACCTGCTCACCTCCACCTACAACGACGGCAGCCGGCCCGACGGCATCCTGTCGCCCTTCGACGGCATCTCCCGCGGCGTCATCACCGCCCTGCAGAACGCGGGCTTCGGCACCCCGGCCAAGCCGATGCCGACCGTCACCGGGCAGGACGCCGAGATCGCCTCGGTCAAGCTGATCGACGACGGGGTGCAGAGCTCCACGATCTTCAAGGACACCCGCACGCTCGCCGAGCAGGCCGTCGTCGCCGCGAAGGCGTTCCTCTCCGGCGGCACCCCGCAGGCCAACGACACCACCACCTACGACAACGGGGTGAAGGTCGTGCCGTCCTACCTGCTGCCGGTCCGGACGGTGTTCAAGGCCGACATCCGGCCCGTCCTCGTCGACTCCGGCTACTACACGGCGCAGGACGTCGCCCGCGGCCGCCAGGGCTGAGCCCCGCGACCGGCCGCACCCCACCTTCCGTGACGGAGGACGACGTGACCGACCACGACCCCGGCGGCGACCTGCCGGACACCATCCTCGAGATGCGCGCCATCACCAAGACCTTCCCGGGCGTGACCGCGCTGTCGGAGGTCTCGCTCGCCGTGCGCCGGGGCGAGATCCACGCGATCTGCGGCGAGAACGGCGCCGGCAAGTCGACGCTGATGAAGGTGCTCTCCGGGGTGCACCCGGCGGGCACCTACGACGGCGAGATCGTCCTCGACGGGCGACCGGCCCGGTTCGCCGGGATCCGCGACTCCGAGGCGGACGGCGTCGTGATCATCCACCAGGAGCTCGCGCTGGTGCCGCACCTGTCGGTCGCGGAGAACGTGTTCCTCGGCAACGAGCGGCGCGGCAGGCTGGGGCTGGTCGACTGGCGGCGGACCCACGCCGAGGCCGCCCGCCTGCTCGCCGAGGTGGGTCTCACCGAGAACCCCGCGACGCCGGTCGGGCGGCTCGGCGTCGGCAAGCAGCAGCTCGTCGAGATCGTCAAGGCGATGACCAAGGACGTCCGGCTGCTCATCCTCGACGAGCCCACCGCCGCGCTCAACGACACCGACTCCGCGCACCTGCTGGAGCTGATCCGGCGCTTCCGCGACAACGGCATCACCTCGATCATCATCTCGCACAAGCTCGACGAGATCGTCTCGATCGCCGACCGCACGACCGTCATCCGCGACGGCCGCACGGTCGAGACCTTCACCGTCGCCGACGAGCCCGCCCCGCGGGACCGGATCATCCGCGGAATGGTCGGCCGCGACCTCACCTCCTTCTACCCGGAGCGGGTGAGCAGCCCGGGGGAGGAGCTGCTGCAGATCAGCGACTGGACGGTCTGGCACCCGACCCAGGACCGCAAGGTCGTCGACGCCGCGTCGCTGTCGGTGCGGGCCGGGGAGGTCGTCGGCATCGCCGGGCTGATGGGCGCGGGCCGCACCGAGCTCGCGATGAGCGTGTTCGGGCGGTCCTGGGGCCGCGACGTCAGCGGCACCCTGCGGATCGGGGGCCGTGAGGTCCGCGCCCGCTCGGTGTCCGACGCGATCGAGGCCGGGCTCGCCTACGTCACCGAGGACCGCAAGCACCTCGGCCTGAACCTGGTCGACGACATCCGGCGCAACGTCTCCGGCGCGGGCCTGCACCGGCTCGCCCGCCACGGCTGGGTCGACGCCGACGCCGAGCTGCGCGTCGCCGAGTCCTACCGGCGGGATCTCGGCATCCGGGCGGCGAGCACGAGTGTCGGGGTCGGCACCCTGTCCGGTGGCAACCAGCAGAAGGTCGTCCTCGCCAAGTGGCTGTTCACCGAGCCGGACGTGCTGATCCTCGACGAGCCGACCCGCGGGATCGACGTCGGCGCCCGCTACGAGATCTACGTGATCATCAACCGGCTCGTGGAGGCCGGCAAGGCGGTCCTGGTCATCTCCTCCGAGCTGCCCGAGCTCCTGGGGATCTGCGACCGCGTCTAAACCCTGTCGGCCGGACGGATCACCGGTGAGGTGCCGGTCGCCGAGGCCACCCAGGAGGGCCTGATGGCCCTCATGACCCAGGAGGCGGAGAGCTCCGCATGACCAGCATCCTCCCGAAGAAGGACCCCTCGTCCGACGAGCGCCCCGGCGCCGGCGCGGCGGCCCTGCACTCCGGCACGAGCGACCTGCGACGGCTGCTGGCCGGCAACGTCCGCCAGAGCGGAATCGTGATCGCGTTCGTGGCGATCGTCGCCCTGTTCGCGGTCCTCACCGGCGGAGTCTCGCTGAGCCCGGGCAACATCACCAACATCGTCCTGCAGTACTCCTACATCCTGGTCCTCGCGATCGGGATGGTGATCGTCATCGTCGGCGGGCACATCGACCTGTCGGTGGGGTCGGTGGTCGCGCTGACCGGCGCGGTCGCCGCGGTCCTCGTGATCGGCGGCGGCCTGCCCTGGTGGGTCGGTGTCGTCGCGGCCGTCGGCGTCGGCGTGCTGGTCGGCGTCTGGCACGGCTTCTGGGTCGCCTACGTCGGCATCCCCGCCTTCATCGTGACCCTCGCCGGGATGCTGCTGTTCCGCGGGCTGACCCTGCAGGTGCTGGGCAACATCTCGCTCTCGCCGTTCCCTGCGGAGTACCAGCAGATCGCGGGCGGCTTCCTCAACGGGCTCATCGGCGGCCAGGGCTACGACGCGTTCACCGTCCTGATCGCCGCGCTCGGCGTCGCCGGGTACGCGGTGCTCGCCTACCGGAGCCGGGTCGCGAAGGTCCTCGACCTGCAGCAGGTCGAGTCGTTCCCGCTGTTCGCCTGCCGGATCGCACTCGTCGGGCTGGTCGTCATGGCGTTCGCCTGGCAGCTGGCGTCCTCCCGTGGGCTGCCCGTGGTGCTGGTCGTCCTGTCGGTGTTGGTGCTCGCCTACGGCCTGCTCACCCGGCGCACCGTGTTCGGCCGCCACGTCTACGCCCTCGGCGGCAACGCGGCCGCGGCCCGGCTGTCCGGGGTGCGGGTCCGTGCCGTCACGTTCTGGATCTTCGTGAACATGGGCTTCCTGGCCGGCGTGGCCGGGGTCATCTACTCGGCACGGTCCAACGGTGCCCAGCCCGCGGCGGGGAACATGTTCGAGCTCGACGCGATCGCCGCCGCGTTCATCGGCGGCGCCGCGGTGACCGGCGGCGTCGGAACCGTGGTCGGCGCGCTGGTCGGCGGCCTGATCATGGCCGTGATGAGCAACGGCATGCAGCTCATGGGCGTCGACCAGTCCGTGCAGTCGGTGGTGAAGGGACTCGTGCTGCTGTTCGCCGTCGCGTTCGACGTGTGGAACAAGCGCCGCGCCCGCGGCGACGGCTGAGCACGAGCCGCCCGCCCGGCGTCGGGGCTGGGTGCCGTCACGGCGAACGCCCTCGGCAGGGGGACGGTCACGGACGGCTACGCTGCACGGATCGGAGGGGGTGGGCGTGGGGATCGCGATGGAGCCTGGGCCGAGGCCGGGGCGAGCACCGTCCATGTTCGACGTGGCCCGCCGTGCCGGGGTCTCCCACCAGACGGTGTCCCGGGTGCTGAACGCGCACCCCAACGTCCGGGAGAGCACCCGGGTGCGGGTCCGGACCGCGATCGAGGAGCTCGGCTACCGGCCGAACCGTGCCGCCCGCACCCTGGTGACCGGCCGTGACCGGGTGCTCGGGATCGTCGCTCCCCGGTCCACCCTGTTCGGCCCGGTCTCGCTGCTCGCCGCGTTCGAGGAGCAGGCGGTCGGTGCCGGGTTCGGGGTCAGCGTCGTCCGGGTCCGCGAGATCGACGGCGGGTCGGTGCGCGAGGCCGTCCAGCGTCACCTCGACGGGCAGGTCGCCGGGATCGTCGTGATCGCGCCGGTCGCGTCGGTGGCCGAGGCGCTCGACTCCGTACCGGGTGACGTCCCGCTCGTGACCGTCGACGGCGACCCCGAGCAGCAGCTGCCGATGGCGACGGTCGACCAGGTCGAGGGCGGTCGGATCGCCACCGAGCACCTGCTGGCCGCGGGGCACGCGACCGTCTGGCACGTCGCCGGCCCCACCTACTGGTTCGACGCGGCGGGCCGCGCGGCCGGCTGGGCCGCGGCACTGCGTGCGGCCGGGGCCGAGGTGCCCCCGGTGATGGCCGCGGACTGGAGCGCGGACGCCGGGTACCGGGCGGGGGAGCTGATGGCCCGGATGCCCGAGGTGACCGCGGTGTTCGCCGCGAACGACGCGCTGGCCACCGGCCTGCTGCACGCCTTCCACGACCGCGGCCGGCGGGTCCCGGGCGATGTCAGCGTCGTCGGGTTCGACGACGTGCCCGTCTCGGCGCACCTGATCCCGCCGCTCACCAGTCTGCGCGCGGACTTCGAGGCCGTCGCCCGGGAGGCGCTCGACCTGCTGCTGAACCACGGCGACGGTCCGGACGCGCCGCAGGCGGTGCACCGGAGGATCGCCCCGGTGCTGGTGTCCCGCGACAGTGTCGGCCCGCCGCCCCGCTGACGGCCGCCGTCAGTCGGTGGTCTGCACCTTCGTCGCGAGCAGCTCCCAGCTGCGCCACCAGCTCTCCCGGCGCGGCGCCGGACCGGTGACGATCAGCTCGTCGGCGTCGGCGCGGGCTGCGAACTCCTCCAGGTACGCGGTGACGGTCTCCGGTGTCCCGACCGCGGTGTAGCGGGTCATCGACCGGATCTGCTCGCCCGAGGCGCTGTCGAGGACCGCGTCGGCCTCGGCGTCGGTCAGCGAGGCTCCCCGTCGGCCGGTGAACAGCCGCACCCGGGACCGCTGCACCTCGCGCTGGATCTGCTGCGCCTCGTCCTCGGAGTCCGCGGCGATCACGTTCACCCCGGCCAGGACGTGCGGGGCGGACAGCTGCTCCGAGGGCCGGAACTCGCGGCGGTAGAGCGCCACGGCCTGCTCCAGGGCGTCCGGCGCGAAGTGCGAGGCGAAGCCGTAGGGCAGCCCCAGCGCGGCCGCGACCTGCGCGCCGTAGAGCGAGGACCCGAGGATCGTCAGGGGGACCCCGGTGCCGCGGCCCGGGTGGGCCTCGACTCCCGGGACCAAGCTGGTCGTCCCGAGGAAGGCCTGCAGCTCCTGCACGTCCTGCGGGAAGGTCTCCGACGCGCGCGGATCCCGCCGCAGGGCCGCGACGGTCGCCTGGTCGGTGCCGGGCGCGCGGCCGAGCCCCAGCTCGATGCGGCCGGGGTGGAGCTCGGCGAGGGTGCCGAACTGCTCGGCGATCTGCAGCGGCGAGTGGTTCGGCAGCATCACCCCGCCGGAGCCGAGCGTGATGCGCTCGGTGTGCGCGGCGACGTGGGCGATGAGCACGCTCGTCGCAGCCGACGCGATCGAGCCCATGTTGTGGTGCTCGGCGTACCAGATCCGCCGGAACCCCCAGTCCTCGGCGCGCTGCGCCAGCCTGGTGCTGGCCTCCAGGCCCTGGGCGACGGTCTCACCCCGGGCGACGGTGGCCAGGTCCAGGATCGACAACGGTAGCGGTAGCGGCATGACAGCACCTCACGGATCGACACGGTGACCTCTCCGTCAACGAACCGGAGGCCCGTCCTCTTCCGTCCCGCGGGTTCCGGATCGGAAATGTGGCGACCCCGTGCGTGGCGGGAAGTCCTGCACCCCGAGCGCGACGCCGATCCGGCCCAGCGCCGCCCGGTCCTGCGCGCCGAGCCGGTCGAGGACGACGTCCCGGACCGCACGCAGGTGGGTCGGTGCCGCGGCGTGCACGACGTCGAACCCGGCGTCGGTGAGGGCGGCGAGGGTGTAGCGGCCGTCGTCGGGATCGGGGGAGCGGTGCATCCAGCCGCGGCCCTCCAACCGCTTCACCACGTTGGACAGCCGCGACAGCGAGCCGTTCGTCAGGAAGGCGAGCTCGCTCATCCGCAGCCTGCGTCCCGGCGCCTCGGACAGATGGCTGAGCGTGAGGTACTCGAACAGCGTGATGCCGTGCGCCTGCTGCAGTGGGGCCTCCAGCCGGCCGGGCAGCAGCATGATCAGCGAGATCACACTCGTCCACGCCGCCTTCTCCTCGCCGTCCAGCCACGTCGGCTCGTCACCACCGGCCTCCGGCGTCGCCCGGTCCGTCGTCACCCGTCGCCCCCGTCCCTGGTCCCGAGCTCGCACTTTACAGGTGAAGCTATGAGTTGTAGGTTGAATTCATGAGTGAAGTTATCGACCACGCGACCCCCACGTTCCACGTCACGCCGGGCTACGGCGTCACGGCCCGCGACCTGCTCGGCTACAGCCAGGCGGTCCGGATCGGCGACCGGGTGGAGACCTCGGGTCAGGGTGGCTGGAACGACGACCTGGTCGTCGCCGAGGACCTCGAACAGGAGATCGTGCAGGCGTTCGACAACGTCGGGCGCACGCTCGCCGAGGCGGGCGCGACCTGGGCCGACGTCGTCCACGTGAACTCCTACCACAAGGTCGCCCCCGGGGCCGAGGCCATCGGCGACGAGCACAACCGGGTCATGGTCCGGGAGTTCCGCCACCGGCTCGGCGGGCGCGCGCCGGTCTGGACCCAGACCGGGGTCACCGTGCTCGGGCTCGCCACCATGCGGATCGAGATCCGGGTGACCGCCCTGGTGGGGTCGGCCGGCTGAGGCCGTCTCAGCGGGTCCGCTCGTAGTGTCGGCGCGCCTTGGCGCGGTTCCCGCAGGCCGCCATCGAGCACCACCGGGCGCGGTTCGCGCGGCTCCGGTCGAGCAGGAACAGCCGGCACGCGTCGTTCGCGCAGGGGCGCAGCCGCCCGGGCAGCTGCTCCTCGACGGCGGCCCAGGCGAGTACGGCCTCGACGGCGAGCCGGGCGTGCGGGGGCGTGGCGGTCCGCCAGGTCAGCCGGCCGTCGGTGAACTCCGGTGTCCGGTGCGCGCCGTCGAGGAGCGGGGTCAGTGCGACACCCGGGTCGGTGTCCCCCCGTGCGACCCGGGTGAGTGCGTCCCGCGCGCGGCGCAGTGCCGCCAGCTCCTCCGGGTCGCCGTCGCCGCCGTGCGCCCGTGCCCAGCGGCGTCCCGAGATGGGGTCGCGGAGGGCGTCGCGCTCCGTGCCGTCGACCAGGGGTCTGCTGTTGAGCAGGTCCAGTAGCAGGTCCACGTCGCCTCCTAACCACATCGACTTCATTGACAGGTTACATGCGAGCGTGCTTCCGTGACGGTGTCTAACCACATCGAGCACGTGAAGGAGTTAGTCATGCCGCTCGTCCACCATCGGACCGCGACCGTCGACGGACACGAGGTCTTCTACCGGGAGGCCGGTCCCGCGGACGCACCCACGATCGTCCTCCTGCACGGCTACCCGACCAGCTCGTCGATGTTCCGGCACCTGATCCCGCTGCTGGCCGGCGACCACCACGTGATCGCACCGGACCACCTCGGCTTCGGGCACTCCGCCGCCCCGCCGGCGGCCGAGTTCGACTACACCTTCGACGCGCTCGCGGACGTCACCGACGGGCTGCTCGAGCTGCTGGGGGTCGACCGCTACGCGCTCTACGTCCAGGACTACGGCGCACCGATCGGCTGGCGGCTCGCCCTCGCCCACCCGGAGCGGATCACCGCGATCGTCACCCAGAACGGCAACGGCTACGAGGACGGGTTCGTCGAGTCGTTCTGGACCGACGTCTGGGCCTACGGGGACGCGCCCGGCCCGGAGACCGAGCCCGCCGTCCGCGCTGCCCTCGGCCTCGACGCGATCCGATGGCAGTACCTGCACGGGGTGCCCGACCAGGGCACGGTGGACCCGGACACCTGGCACCACGACCACGCGCTCGTCTCGCGCGAGGGCAACGACGCGGTCCAGCTCGCGCTGTTCCGCGACTACCGCACCAACCGCCCGTTGTACCCGCGTCTGCACGAGTTCCTGCGGACCTCGGGGGTCCCGGTGCTCGCCGTGTGGGGGCGCAACGACGAGATCTTCGGACCGGACGGGGCACGGGCGTCCGCCCGCGACGCCCGCGACGTCGAGGTGCACCTGCTCGACGGCGGCCACTTCCTGCTCGAGAGCCACCTCGACGTCGTCGCGGGGCACCTGCGGCGCTTCCTGGAGCGGGTCCCGCGGTGAGGCGTGCGCCCGGCGGCGGACGCGCGGTCGGTCCCGGCCGCGACGACGACCGCCGCTCACGCGGCCGCCAGATCGGCCTCCAGCGCCTCGGTGAGCAGCGCGACCAGCGCCTCGCGCTGCACGTCGGCCGACGAGCCGGACACGTCGTCGGCGCCGTCGAGCGCCGCCGCCGCGAGACCGGCCTTGGCGTCGATCAGGTCCGCGATCCGGGCGTCGATCGTCTGCGCGGCGAGGATCCGCCACGCGGTCACCGGTTCGGACTGACCGATCCGGTGGCTGCGGTCGATCGCCTGGGTCTGCTCGGCCGCGGTCCAGGACAGCTCCGCGAGCACGATGTTCGACGCGACCTGCAGGTTCAGCCCGACCCCCGCCGCGGTCAGCGAGCATACCGCCACCGCGACGCCCGGGTCGTTCACGAACGCGTCGATGTTGCGCTGGCGCACCGAGGGTGTCTGGTCACCCCGGATCGAGGAGTACCGCACGCCCTGCTTGGCGAAGGTCTGCTCGGCGGCGTCCATGACGTCGACGTGCTTGGCGAAGAACACGACCTTGCCCGCGCTGCGCGCGATCTGCACCGCGTAGTCCGCCGCCAGCCCGGCCTTGGCCCGGCCGAGGCGGCGCATCATCGTGAACACGTTGTCCCCGGAGCCCGCCTCCGCCGCGTCCTTCTGCTCCCAGCCCGCGACGTCGCGGACCAGGCCGTGGTCGATGCCCTCGACGCCCGGGCCGGACCGGCGGGCCGCCAGCGCCGCGGTGTAGCGGGCCACCATCCGCCGGGCCAGCGCCTTCTCCGCCGCCCGGATGGACCGGCCGGTCGGGCCGTCGATCTCGACGGGCAGGTCGGCGATGCGCCGGGCCGGGATGTCCGCGGCGACGTCGATCTTGCGACGACGCACGATGCCCATGTCGACGACGCACTGGCGGGCGGCGCGCTCGAACAGCCCGTCGGCCGGGGTCATCCCGGTCGCGGTGAGCGCGTCGAGCAGCTCGGCGCGCGGCTTGGTCGCGTCGATCCAGCCGAGGAACTGCCAGATGGCGAGGAAGTCCTCGACGTCGTTGATCAGGGGGGTGCCGGTCAGCGCCATGAGCAGCGGTCGCGGGATGAACGTCCGGATCTTCTCGGCGATCTCCAGGACGTGCTTGGACCGCTGCGAGGTGCGGTTCTTGATGAAGTGCGCCTCGTCGACGACCATGCCGCGGAACCCGAAGTCGCCCAGCCAGCCGATGTGCCGGTCGAGCACCTCGTAGTTGACGACGACGATGTCGGCGAAGCCGTCGACGGAGTCGCCGTTGCCCTGGATCGCGGTCGCGGCCCGGCGCGGCGCCCACAGCGCGGCCTCGCGCACCCAGTTGGTCTTCACCACGTTCGGCACGACCACCAGCAGCGGGTAGGCGTTCGCCGCCTCCGCCGCGCGCAGCGCCTGCGCGGTCTTGCCCAGGCCGGGCTCGTCGGCGAGCAGGAAGGTGCGGTGCCCGTTCTCGGCGGCGGCGACGAGCTTCGCCTGGTGCGGCATCAGCTCCCGGCCACCCGGGATCGGGCGGGTCGACGGCTCGGGCAGCTCCATGCAGGCCGGTGCACCGGCCCCGGCGCGCTCGAAGGAACGCAGCAGCGGGCCGAGCAGCTCCCAGCCGGTCAGCGGGGTCGGGCGCGGGCCGCTCGGCGGGGCGGCGGAGAAGTCGGGCGCCAGGAACGGGTTGGCCATCTGCCGGGCCACCACGGACTGCGGCACGACCTGCGGCTTCGCCGGGACCTGCGGGACGTCGACGGGCTCCGGTTCCGGCTCCGGCTCGTCGACCTCGATACCGGCCGAACGCAGCATCTCCCGCTTCAGCGCGCGCGCCGAGTCGGAGACGACGGCGTCGTCGGCGAGCAGGGCCAGCAGGCCGGCGTCGCGCACCGCGTCCATCGCCAGCGCCTTCGCGATCTCGTCGAGGCGCTGCAGGGTCTCGGCGCGCTTCGCGTCGTCGTGCCGGTCGCGGACCCGGGCCCGTTCGTCACGCAGTAGCAGCGCCACCGTCTGGAACTTGGTGCGGGTGGCCGGGGTGACCCGGCCGCTCCGCAGAGCCGTCCGCACCTCGCGTGCGGCCCCGGTCAGCACCGACATCACGTCGTTGCCGCGCGGGCGGCGACGTCGCTGGGGGGTGCCCTGGCGAGCCCCGGTCCGGGGCCTGCCTCCTCGCGCCACGTACTGCTCCTGTCGACGTCCTGCGGCGCCGGTCCGTGGCCGCGTCCCGTCGGGCCGCGGCCGGACGTGCTCGACGTGACGAAGGGCCTGAGGCCCCTCCGCACCACGAACCGGCCGGTGGGGGATCGCAGTCACGGAGGTCGGCGGTCCGGCTGCGGGAAGCGCCACAGGCCGTCGACGGTGTCCGGGACCCGCTCTCCGTCCCGGCCGTGGAACGCCCGGGACGGGCGGCAGATCTGATCCGGGTCCCACCCTACCCCGCGCGGGCCCGGTCGGCGCGTGACACACCGGTGGCGGGCGACACCTCTGTCGACATCACCTGGGGTCCGGCGGGTGGTCGGCGTGGACGTCGTGCCGGAGCGCCTGGCCCGGGTCGAGGCGCGCTGGTGACCGCGCTGGACCTGGGCCACGGCGACGACGAGGTGCTCGGGGCGATCCGGTCGATGACCCGGGGCCGTGGTGCCGACGCCGTCATCGACGCGGTCGGCATGGAGGCGCACGGGTCCCCGGTCGCGGCCGCGGCGCAGAAGCTCGTGGCCGGGATGCCCTTCGGGCTGGGCCGCACGGTCATGGAGACGGCCGGTAGCGACCGGACCGCGGCGCTGGAGCTGGCGATCGGCGCGGTGCGCTGGGGCGGCACGATCTCACTGTCGGGCGTCTACGGCGGCAGCGCCACCCCGCTGCCGCTGCTCACCCTGTTCGACAAGCAGGTGCAGATGCGGATGGGCCAGGCCAACGTGTGGCGCTGGATCCCGGACCTGCTGCCGCTGCTCGGCGACGACGACCCGCACGGCGTCGACCACTTCGCCACCCACCGGGTCCCGCTGGAGGAGGCGGCCCAGGCCTACTCGATGCTCCAGGACAAGAGCGACGGCGCGGTGAAGGTGCTGTTCACCCCCTGAGCTCGTCATGATCCTCTGCTTCCGGTGCCGAGCCCGTGCTCCAGCGGCAGCCCCCGGTCGGCGACGACGTCCTTCATCACCAGGGTCGAGGACAGCCGCTGCACGCCGGGCAGCGTGGTGAGGCGCTCGTCGTAGAGCCGCTGGAACGCGGGCAGGTCCGGGGTGATGATCCGAAGCAGGTAGTCCGGATCGCCGAACAGCCGCTGCGCCGCGACGACCTGCTCGATGTCGTCGACGGCCGACTCGAACGCCTGCACCGTGTCCTGCACGGCCTCGTGCATGGTCACGAACACCAGCGCGTCGAACCCCAGGCCGAGCCGGTGCGCGTCGAGGTGGGCGCGGTAGCCCGCGATCGCCCCGGAGGACTCCAGGGCACGCAGCCGGCGGTGGCACGGCGACACCGACAGCCGCACCCGCTCGGCCAGCTCGGTGATGGTCAGGCGGCCGTCGGCCTGCAGCACGGCAAGAATCTTCCGATCGATCGTGTCCATGGAGAAGAATCTTGCACCAGACCGAGTGCGCGGTGGGAACGACGGGAACACCTGTCGGCTTCTCGTGCCTAGCGTCGGGGCATGCCGATCGGAAGTGTGCTGGGGTTCTCCGGCCTGTCGTTGCTGCTGGTCCTGACGCCCGGCGCGGACTGGGCGTACATGATCCGCGCGGGGCTGCGCGGACGGACCGTGCTGCCGTCGCTGGCGGGGCTGCTCGGCGGGCACCTGGCGCTCACCGGGCTGGTCGCGGCCGGGATCGCCGCGGTCGTCGCGCGCCGGCCGGAGGTCCTCACCGTGCTCACCGCCGTCGGCGCGGTCTACCTGCTGGTGCTCGGTGCGACGACACTGCTCCGCCCGGCCGGTCCCGCCGTGGCGGCCGTCGACGGCGGGGGGTCCGGGCTCGGCGACCTGGTCCGTGGCGCCGGGGTCAGTGGGCTCAACCCGAAGGCGCTGCTGCTGTTCCTGGCGCTGCTGCCGCAGTTCGCCGACCCGGCCGCGCCGGTCCCCGTCGGCGGTCAGATCCTCCTGCTCGGCCTCGTGCACGTCCTCGGCTGCGCGCTCGTCTACACCGGCGTGGGTGTCGGCGCCCGCGCCGTCCTGGCCGCCCGGCCTGCCGCGGCGCGCATGGTGTCCCGGGTCGCGGGTGCCGCGATGGTGACCCTCGGCGCCCTGCTGCTGGCTTCCCAGCTCGCAACGGTGTAATCATGTAAGCATCGATGCGGGAGGTGCGCGATGACAGGACGAGGACGCGGGCGGGGCGGCTGGCAGCAGGCCGACCTCCCCCCGGCCGACGACGCCGCGGCGTGGTTCTCCGGACGGCTGCCCGACGGGTGGTTCATTCGGGCGCCGGAGGTGACGGTCGACCGGGACGAGATCGTCGTGGTGGGGGAGCTGCCCTCGCTCGATGCCGACCACCCCGACACCGAAGAGGGGCGCGCCGACGCCGCGGCCGCCGATGCCGGGCGGATCTCGCGGTTCCGGGAGGAGACCCGGGACCGGCGGATCGAGATCGCCCGCCAGGCCGAGAGCCGCTACCGGCGCAAGGTCGCCTGGGGTGCGCGGATCGGCGGGACCCGCGAGCTGTTCACGACGATCTCGGTGCCGGTGATGACCCGGCTGCGCCAGCCGGAGCGGGCGGTGCTCGACACCCTCGTCGACGCCGGGGTGGCCCGGTCCCGGTCGGACGCGCTGGCCTGGTCGGTGCGCCTGGTCGGCCGGCACGCCGACGAGTGGCTGACCGAGCTGCGCGAGGCGATCGGACGGGTGGAGGAGCTGCGCTCGCAGGGCCCGGAGTGAGACCGCGCTGAGACGGACGGCGGCAGCCGCTCGACCGGACGTCGCGCCGGCCGGGGCCGTCCGTCGCAGCCGCGCCGCCGTCCGTCCCATATCCGGACCGGTGGCGGGTGAACGCGGTGTCGCCGGGAAAGATCCTGGTCATGTCGATCCTCGCGTTCGCACACCGGGCCCTGGCCCGCCGTGCGCGGCCGGGCCGGGCGTCGGACCTGTGCTACTCGTGCATGCGGCCGGTGCAGTTCTGCGCCTGCCCGCCCCGCACCGCCTGCTGAGCCCCGGCCGGTCTCATCCGACCCGCAGCACGTCGCGCCGCGGGTCGAACCCCACTGCGCCCGCCGCGTGCAGCTCGCGCAGCCAGCCCGCCATCGGCCACCAACCCCACCGGGCCTGGAACAGCCGGGCGTTGCCGACGATCTCGGCGATCCGGGCCGGGTCGGTACGGGCCGGCGGATGATGCTGGTGGTAGGCGTGCGCCCCCGCCCACCCACACCAGGTCCAGCCCGCAGGACAACGCGAAGTCGGTGTCCTCGCCGCCGTAGCCGGCGTAGCACCAGGGCGAGCGGTCCCGGCGGCCGGGCCTCGAGGCCGTAGAGGACGCCGTAGTGGCGGCGGCGCGGATCGGTCACCCGGTCATCGTGGCCCGCGCGGTTGATCCGCGCCCGGACGGGCATCCCGGTGGATCCGAGGAAGGCACGACGGCCCCGACCGGGGTGGCCGCCCGGCGGACCACGACACGGTGGGTGGCGGCAAGGACGGTGAGCGGATCCGGATCGCCGCGCTCGTCCCCGCCCCCGACGTCCTCGCCACCGTCGACGCCGATGCGCGCGGGTGGGAGCTGGTGGAGATCGTCGACGCGGTGCTCAACCAGACCCACCGGGATGTGCGGGTGCGGCTGCCCGGCGGCGACCCCCGGCTCGACGAGCTCTACCGCGGGGTCGCCGATCCCGGCCCGTGGAGCCCCGACCGGCTCCGCCGCGCCCGGGCCCGGCTGCACGTCCACGCGCCGCTCCCGCCCGATGCGCTGGCCCGCGCGATGGACCTGCTCACCGGCCACGACCTCGGCCGCGTCGAGATCGCCGGACCGGACCGACGGACCCTCGCCGCACTCGTCTCCACCCGGGCGGCGGGCCGGGCGCGGCGCGGGCGGGTCGACGACGCCGTCGTCCAGCACCGGGAGGCGTCGCCACCCTGCTGCCCGGGACTCTGCTCGGGATGCCGTCGGGGACGCTGCCCGGGATGCCGTAGCCCTACGGAGGCTCGACCGCCCCGCAGGGCCCTAGCCTCGCCGGCATGACCGCACCAGCTGCCTCCCCGGTCCGCGGGGCCCGCCGCACGATGATCGTCGCGGTGGTCGCCTCGCTGCTCGTCGCGTCGCTCTGCGGGATCGGCGCCCTGCTCGGCGGCGGCTTCGGTGACCTGCAGGCGCGGATCGTCGCCACCACCCTGATCGTCGCCGCGTTCGGCACCTCGGCGCTCTGCCATCTCGCCGTCGTCCCCCGTGCCGTGCGGCTCCTCGGGTTCGCCGGCCTGGCGGCGAGCGTCGTCGCCGCGGGGGCGGCCCTGTGGCTGGTCTGGAGCGGCGACGAACTCTTCGAGGGCGACAACGACGGCTCGGTGCTGAAGACGCTGCTGGTGGCGACGATCGTCGCGATCAGCCTCGCGCACGCGAACCTGCTCCTGCTGCTCGCCGAGCGACGGCGGACCGTGATCCGCACGGGCCTCGGGCTGGCCCTGGCCGCGATCGCCGTCGTCGCGACGATGCTGGCGCTGCCGGTGATCACCGACGGCGCGGTCGGCGGCCGCGAGTGGTACTGGCGCTGGTTCGGTGTCGCCGGGATCGTCGACGCGCTCGGCACCATCGCACTGCCGGTGCTGGCCCTGGTCCTGCGCGGCCGACGGGAGCACTGGCCCGCCTCCGCCGGAACCACCTCCACCGGGTCGGCCACCGGGACCGCCTCCTCCGGGACCGCCGCCGAGGACGACGGCACCGGCACCCCGGACGCTGCGCCGGAGGTGGCAGCGGACGCGGCACCGGTCCGGGTCGTGCTCGACCTGCCGGCCGACCTGGTCGCCCGGCTCGACGCCGCCGCGGACGGACAGCCGAGGGACGCCGCGGCGCTGCGCGTTCTGCGGAACGCACTCGTCCGGGGCTGACCCGCCCGGGTCCTGGCCGTCGGCGCTGTCCGTTGCCGGATCCAGGGCGGTCGGCGGAGCCGGGGACGCGACCGGTGCAGGTCAGGCCCAGGTGTCGCCGCCACGGTCGCGGTCGTCGGCCCGGTCCAGCCGTGCCCGCCGTTCCTGCTCCCGGCGGCTGTACGCGGCCTGACGGACCGCGCCGTCGTCGGCGAACCCGGAACCCAGCGCCCCGGCGACGGTCCCCATGGACGTCGACAGCCAGGCGATCATGATCCAGTCGTCCGGCCCGGACTCGCGCATGAGATTCGAGGAGAGGTAGTCCGGCGGGATCACGAGGAACGCCGCCACCAGCGCGAGCACGAACAGCAGGGCGAACATCGCGAGCACCCCGCAGGCCACCGTGATCACCGTGGACAGTTTCGACAGGATCATCTCCTCGCGCAGCGAACGGTGTCGCCGCGACTCCCAGAGCCGGTTGTCCAGGATCAGCCACACGGTCATCCCGACCAGGGCGATCAGCATGACCGTCACCTGCCGGGCGGTCCGGAGCGCCGTCGCCAGCTCCCAGATGTTGTAGTAGAAGATCCCGAACGCGGCCCCGGCCGCCGCCGCGGCGATGGCGGGGGACAGGCTCGGCACCAGCGGCCACGGACGGTTCGCGCGGACCAGCCCGGCCAGCAGCCGGACCCGGCCGCGGAGCCCGGTGAGGGCCAGCCGGACGTCGACGTCGTCCTCGACCCCGCCGCTGCCGGCGCCGGAGTCGTCCCCGTCCGCGCCTGCCTGCCCCCGGTCCTGGTCCCGGCCCCGGCGGTCGTCGACGGACCTGGCTCCCGACCCCGGGTCGATCGGGGTCAGGGGGCCCGCATGGCCGGCGCCCGGCGCTCCTGCCTCCCCGGCGTGCGCGGGTCGGCGGGCATCAGGTGCCCGGTCCCGCCGTCGGCCACGACAGGGTCCGCCCCGGAGCGGCGCGGCAGGTCGGTGAGCAGCACGACGGCGTCGTTACCGTCCCGCTCGCGCACCCGGTCGCCGATGTCGAGAGCGGGCAGCGCGCCGCGCTCGTCCAGCACGATCGGCTCGTCGGAGACGCGGACCTCCCAGCGGGCGTCGTCGTGCGCGCCGAGCGCGGCCGGCAGGTCGCGGACGAGCCGGTGGGCGAGCTCGGTCGGCAACCCGGGTTCGGCGACGAGGTCGAGCACGCCCCGGTCCTCGCGCTCCCGCCCGGCGCACGGTGGTGCGGGTCGCGTCGGTCACGGGGCGTGAGACTAGTGCCCACAGACCGTGGCGGCACGACGTCGGAGGCAGTCCCGCCGGCCGACCCGGTGGGCCGCGAGCCCGTGGACAGCGGGGCGGATGGCGGGTGAGCGTTCGGTCGGGTGTCGGAACGTCGGTGCGGCCGTGCGGTCGCACGTTGTGCGGCCGTGTGGCCGTGTGGCGGACCGAGATGGGTGGCGGTGGCAGGAGCGTGCCGGAGCCCGGGGCGGGCCCAGCCGCGCAGGAGACCCGCGCAGGAGACCAGCGCAGGAGACCAGGGACGCCTGCCGTGGGCCGGGGCGGGCGGAGGATGGCGTAGCCGTGGTCGTGCACGAGCCGGTGGCGGAAGCTGCACAGCAGCACCAGGTTGTCGATGTCGGTGGTGCCGCCGTGCAGCCAGTGCCGGACGTGGTGGGCATGCAGGTGCCGGGTGTGTGCGCAGCCGGGGAACCGGCACCCGGCCGTCCCTCGGCAGCGCCCGCGGCGCTCAGCGCGGCGATCTGGGAGGGCCCGGCGAGCCGCCGGGACCGGCCCAGGTAGAGGTGGTTCGCGTGGCGGTCGGTGAGCAGGACGCGGGCCCGCGCGTCGCAGGCGAGCCGCTCGGCCGTCGGCGCGGGGATCTCGGGTCCGCCGTCGAGGCGGGCGGAACCGGTGGCGGCGTCGACGACCACCGTGACCCGCGTCCCGGGACGGGACACGACCGGCCCGCCGTCGCCGTCACCCGCACACGTGACGAGGTCCAGCAGGGCGTCGGCGCGCCGGGCGGCCAGGGTGTCGACGACGGCGCCCGGGGCGTGCTCGGCGGCCTCGCGGGCCCGTTCGTGAGGGCCGACCCGCGGATCGGGCTCGGTTGACGGCGCCGCGGTCGAGGGGGCGACGGCGACGACGTGTGACTCGATCGCAGCGACCAGGGCCGCGCCGTCGTCGGGGGTGAGACGGGCGCGCAGGACGAGCGAGCCGTCGCTGTCGTGGTACCAGCTCACGCCAGGCAGAGCTGCGGTGGTCGCGGGCGGTGCGAGGCGGCGGCCCGCGGCGCGGACCACGCTCTCGACGTGGCTCGCGGTGCCGGTCAGTGCGAGGTCGAGCAGGACCTGATCCGCGGGCGGAGGTGCGGATGCCGGCGACGGGCCGTGCGCACCGGGGGCGGGTGCGCCGGTCGGGCGTCCGGGCGCGGGTGCGGTGTCGTCGGTGCCGTGCACGGCCGGGTCGGTGCCGTCGGCGCGACCGGCTGCTGACGAGGACACGAGGCCCTGGTGCGGGCCGGTCACCGGGTCGGTCACCGGGCTGGTCCCGGGTCGTCGCCGGCGTCGCAGGTGATGCTGTCGTCGCCGGGTCGAGGGTCGGTGGTGGGGTCGGCGCCGAGGTGGGGCGACGCCGTTGTGGTGCAGGGTGCAGGAGTGTGCGGCGTGGCGGCCGGTGTGGGAGTGAGGCGGGCGAGGACGGAGTCCTCGGCGCCGGCGAGGCGGGTGATCGCCCGGATCTTGGAGTAGGAGATCCGGCCGGCCGCGAACGCCTCGGTGATACGGGGCAGCCGGGTCAGCGCGTGCGCGACGCGCAGGTGTTCGGTCGCGGTGCGCAGGCTCATCCCTGCTCGCCAGGTCAGCCAGTGGGCGCAGGACCGGACGCCGACCCCGCACCAGCCGCCGCGGTCGTCGAACTCGGCGAGCAGGCGCAGGAAGCCGCACTCGGCGGCGGTGATGTGGCCGGCGAGACCGAGGAGCTCGGATTCGAGCTCGTGCAGGCTGAGTGGCGGCGGTCCCGGGTCCGCTGCGGGGGTGGTCGGCTCGGCGGACGGTTCCACGACGGCTCCTTCAGCGGACGTGTGTTCGCACGAGTGTGGCCGAGGGGTCCGACAGTTCGGATCGACCCGTGGCGGGGCCGGGTCTGCGGGGTGCGTTCCGCGGAACGCGCGCAGATGGCCCTCGCGACCACCGCAGGCGCCCCCGATGAGGAGGCGATCTCGGGCGGGGCGATCCGGGGCGTGGGCGGCCCTGGTCAGGGCTGGGCGCGCAGCCATCCCGCGGCGTTCGAGGCCAGCGGCTCGAGCTCCTTGTACTCCGTGACCTCCGGCGGCAGCGTCTCCAGGACCGACGCGAGACGGGTGCGCCAGGCCGGGACCTGCGCGACCCCGTCGAGCGGCAGCAGGCGGATCCCGATCAGGAACAGCACCGCCCCGGTCAGGGGCAGCCGAACCAGGTGCTGCACCTCGGTGCGCAGGTGGATCTGTCGGCCGGGGTCGGTGAGATCGAGCCGGGTCCGGGCGGGCTGCCACTGCGGGGCGGCGTCGAGGGACAGGTCGCGGCGGTCGTCGGGCTGCAGACCCCAGTTCAGCCGGCGGTAGGCCTCGCCGGGGTGCAGCCGCAGCAGGAAGCACTCGGCGCGCTCGAACACCCCGCCGGGTCCGTTCCCGGGGACCGGGCCGTGTAGCTCCCGGAAGCTCATGCCGGCGTCGAACCCGATCGACCACACGGAGGCGAAGGCGACGGCACCGGCGTCGAGCCACAGTGCCTCGCCGCGGGCGCCGAGCACGACCACGTCCTCCGCGACGAGCCGGGACACCCAGCGCAACGGGTGTTCGGGGAGGGTGGCGTCGTCGCCGAACACGAACTCCCGGTCGGTGCCGGTCGCCGTGTCACGGAACCGCCACCCACCGGCCCGGCCAGGGACGCGGGTCAGGGTGCAGGTGCCGGGTTGCTCGGTGGCGAGCCGACCGAGCAGGTACAGACAGGCGTCCCAGCAGGACGCGCGGGCGTGCGGCGCGGCGACGAACCGGGCGGACTCGCGGTCCAGGATCGACGCGCGCTCGGCGGCGACGGCGGGCCGGTCCGGGCCGTCGTGCAGGATCCGCGCGCCCCAGGAGCCCGCCTCGGTGCGGCGCTCGACCCCGGCCGGTTCGACGTTCGCGCTGATCCGGTAGGTCGGGTGCGGCAGCGGGAACGGGTAGTCGTCGACACCGGTCACAGGTCCAGCTCCAGTGTCGCCCCGGCGGCGCGGGACACGCAGAGCGCCATCCGGTCGGCGCGCTCGTCGGCGGTCAGGACCGTGTCGCGGTGCTCGACCCCGCCGTCGACGACGGGGGTCACGCACTCCCCACAGACCCCGCGCCGACACATCGCGGCGCGGTGACCCCGGCTCGGTGCACGGCGTCGAGCAGGGTCTCGTGGGCACCGACCTCGACCGTGCGGCCGCTGCTGCGCAGCACCGCGCGGAACGGGGTGCCGCGCTCGGGCTCCCCGACGAACGCCTCGGCGTGGATGCGGGCGTCGACCCAGTGCGCGGCGCGGGCGGTCCGGGCCGTCGCGGCGATCAGGCCGGGAGGGCCGCAGGTGTAGACGTGGCTGCCGAACGGTGCCGTGCCCAGCAGCCGCTCCAGCGCGGCCCGGGCCTCGGCGCGGCCGGTTGCCTCGACGAGCCGGTCCCCGCAGAGTGCGCGCAGCGCGTCGCGGTGCGGGGCGGGACCGGGGCGGTGCACCGTGAGCACGGTGTACGGGTTCCCCCAGAACGCGTGCCAGCGGGCGTGGGACAGGACCGCGGTCACCCCGATCCCGCCCGCGACGAGCAGGTGGTGGCGCGCGGTGTCGACCGGCGGGAACGAGCTGCGCGGCGTCGTCGCCACGACCGCGTCACCCGGGACGAGACCGTGCGCCCACACCGAGCCGCCACGGGAGTCCGGGCGCCGCGCGACCGAGACGTGCCACCGGTCGGGTGCGGGGGACGGCGCGGTCAGCGAGTAGGAGTTCCAGCGGCCCGGCGCCCACTCGATGCCGATGTGGCCGCCGGGCGGCGCCGCGGGCAGTGACCCGGTCCCCGGCGCGGCGGCGAACTCCAGCGAACGGACGTCGGGCGCGGCGTCGGTGACCGCGACGACCCGCAGGTCCACCCCGGCCCGGGTCACGGCGCCCGCTGCGGGGTGGGCGCGCCGAGGAACGCCCCGAGCCGGCGCGAGTGGTGGCCGGCGACGTGCAGCACGACCCGGCAGCCGGGACAGGCCACGGCGTCCCCGACGGCCGCGTGCACGACGACGTGCTGGTGGCAGTGTCCGCAGTGCACCGTCCGGTCCCGGGTGGCGTGAGCGACGTCGGTCGGGACCAGGACGAGCTCCTCGTCGAGGGCGCCACGCTGCAGCGCTGCGGCGCGCACGGCCTGCACGAGCGTCTCGGGCCCGGTGACCAGGATCCGGGTGCCGGTGACCAGCGTCGCGAGCTCCCGGTCCAGCAGCGTCGCGGCGTCCGCGCCGGCAGGGAGCCGGACCAGGCGGTCGGCGGGCCCGAGGTCGGGAGCGGGCGCGGAGCCGCAGACGACGACCAGGTGCGGTGATCCGCCGCGTTCGGCCGGACCGGGGTAACGCGGCACCGTGGTCCAGTCCGGTGCGACGTGCACGGACAGTGCGGCCGCGCCGGTGCGCAGCGGGCGGACGGGGTCGGGCATGACGGAGAGTGATCATACGGGCTTCGCGTGAACACCACGTGGCGCCCAGCGAATGCGCAGGTCGCCATTTCTGGTGAAACTGTCGCCGAGTCGGTCACGATCTCGGCGCCGGCGCGATGAACTGCGTGAAGCGCCCGCACGTCGGAGAGGGGGACGTCATGGACGGTACGCCGTACCGCCCGCGGCACGCCCTGCGTGAGACCCCGCCCACGATCGCCGTCCCGGCGCAGCGGGGCGCCCCGCGGGCCGAGGCCGTGACCCGGCCGGACTCCGAGACCCGGCCGGACACCGACGAGCAGCACAGCGCGGGTCCGTGGTGGACGACGGTCCCGACGCCCCGGGACGGCACCGCGCACCCTGCGCCACCCGCCCCGGCGCCCGAGCGGCCCTGGTTCACCCCGGTCCCGGTCGTCGTCGAGCCCGCGGCCGGGCCCGGCGCCGACGGGAGACTGCCCGGGTTCCCGACCGCGCTGCTGCCGCGCCGCCGTCGTCCGCTGGCGGTCGGTGCGGGCCTGGCCGGCGCGATCGCGGGGATGCTCGTCGTGTTCGCGGTGGTCGTCGGTGCCGCGGGGGCGGCGGGCCGCGGGATCGAGGACGCCGCCACCGCGACGGCCGCGGTCGGCGACTGGCGCGCCGCGGGCGGCCAGGTGCACGTCACCGCGATCACCGGGGCCCTGCGCGACATCGCCCAGGCAGGGTCGGAGGGCGGGATCCCGGCACTGGTCGAGGCCTGCCGCGGCCTGCGCGACGAGGTCGCCTCCGCCCAGGCGTACCCGGCGATCCCCGACGCCGTCGCCCAGACGTACTGGCGCGACGGGCTCGCCGCGGGCGCCGACGCCGCCCGGCACTGCATCGCGGGGGCGTCACTGGGCGACCCCGGACTGCTCGGCGACGCGGCCCGGGAGCTGAACGGGATGAGCTCGCAGCTGGGCGCGGTCGCCGACCGGCTCACGCTGCTGTCCGGCGGCTGACCGGCGGGCACTCCGCACCCGGTTCGTCTGCGCCGCCGCGACCCTCCATCGGCTTCGCGGGCCCCTGTGGACAGTGCTCCACGACCGGCCCGCCGAGGCCCGTCACCTCGCCGACGTCCTCGGAGGGCCCCTCGGTCCGCGACGCACACGGGCGTGGCGTGTCGTTGCGGCGGGCATCGGAGCCCCTGCGCCGCTAGGGTTCCCGCCGCAGGTCAACCGGGACGAACGGAGTGGGTCATGGATTCGGGGGCGCAACTGGCCGCGCGTGCCGAGGACGGTGGGGCGCGGCGGGACCCGGCGGAGGGCGGGCTGCTGAACCCGTCGCCGACGGCCAGGGCCGCGAGCCGCGGCACCGTCATCGGCAACGGGCTCACCTGGGTGGCGGCGTGGAGCCTGCGGGTCGCGCTGATCTCCCTGGGGCTGGTCATCCTCGGCTACGTCACCGGCATGCTGTGGGTCGTCGTCTGGCCGGTGGTGCTCGCGATCCTGCTGGCCACCGTCCTGCGGCCGCCCGCGGCGCTGCTCATCCGGTGGCGGTTCCCACCCGCGGCCGCCTCGGCGGTGGTGCTGCTCGTCGGCATCGCCGCGGTGACCGGCCTGTTCGTGGGCATCGCGCCGTCGATCGCCGGGCAGACCCAGCAGATCACCTCCGGCGTGATCGCGGCGCTCGGCCAGATCCAGCAGTGGATCTCCGGTCCGCCGCTGAACCTCGGTGAGAGCCAGATCGGCGACATCATCACCCAGGTCACCCAGCAGCTGCAGCAGAGCGCGACCTCGATCGCCGGCGGCGTCCTGACCGGGGTGTCCACCGTCGCGTCCGGACTGGTCTCGCTGGTGCTGGCCCTGGTGCTGACGTTCTTCTTCGTCAAGGACGGGCCGCGGTTCCTGCCGTGGCTGACCTCGATCACCGGGCGTAGCGCGGGCGGGCACATCGCCGAGGTGCTGCGCCGGATGTGGGACGTCCTCGGCGGGTTCATCCGCGTCCAGGCGCTGGTGAGCCTGATCGACGCCGTGTTCATCGGCATCGGCCTGGTGCTGCTGGGGATCCCGCTGGCGCTCCCGCTGGCCGTGCTGACCTTCATCGGTGGGTTCATCCCGATCGTCGGTGCGGTCGTCGCGGGCTCGCTGGCGGTCCTCATCGCGCTGGTCACGCAGGGTTTAGGCACCGCGGTCGCGGTGGTGGTGCTGGTCGTGGCGGTGCAGCAGATCGAGGGCAACGTGCTGCAGCCCTTCCTGCAGGGCCAGAGCCTCAAGCTGCACGGCGCGGTCGTGCTGCTGGCGGTGACGGCGGGCGGGTCGCTCGCCGGGATCGCCGGTGCGTTCCTGGCCGTGCCGGTCGCCGCGGTCCTCGCGGTGCTGCTGCGCTACCTCGGTGAGCAGATCGATCTGCGGGACCGGCGCTTCTCGGGCGTCGACGACACCGACGACGGCGATACCGACGACGGCGACACCGACGACGGCGACACCGACGACGGCGACACCGACGACGGCGACACCGACGACGGCGACACCGACGACGGCGACACCCCCGCCCCGGACCGCCGCGCACCCGGCCCCGACCCGGCCGGCTCCGACCCGGCCTCCTCCGACACGGCCCGTTCCGACGCAGCCCGCTCCGGCGCCGCCACGGACCGGGCCGGCGCGGTCGGCGAGCGCGACACCGTGCCCGTCCCGCCGGACTCCGCCCGTCAGGAGGGCGCCTGACCGCCCCGTCCGTGCAGCCGGTCGGTCCCCAGCAGCCGGTCCATCACGCGGAACCGGAGCACCACCCACATCAGGACGAACCAGCAGGCCAGCGCCGGGAGGACCACGAGGAACACCGGCCCGGCCGCGCCGGTGAGCCCGAAGTAGGACGACAGCGCCGGGACCCCGATCACCACGGCGAACGCCGCGCTCAGCCCCAGCACCAGCCAGGCCGGGCGGCGGTCGGGGACCGGCGCCGTCCAGGCGGCCAGCACGCGGTGCGGCGGCAGCAGGAACAGGATCAGCACGAACGACGCGAACCCGACGAAGGTCGACAGCCCGGTCTGCGCCCCGATCGTCGCGGCCGCCTCGGCGAAGTCGGCGTCGGCGCCGTAGGTGAGCCCGGTGTAGCTCTGGAACTGCGCGATCACCTGCGTCGGTGTCCGCCCGCTCGTGAAGCCCTGCAGGATGCCCTGGTAGAGCAGGGTGTAGGCGACGGTTCCGACGCCCGCGGTCACCACCGAGGCGGGTACCACGAACCGCGCCAGGTTGCCGAGGAGGTCCGGGTCCGGCTCGGCGGGCGTGGCCCACAGCGTCAGGAACAGCGTCGGCACGCCGACCGTCAGCAGGGTCAGTCCGACCTGAGTGGGGGAGTAGGGGAATCCGAGCCCCAGCATCGTCACGGCCAGGATGACCAGGGCCTGGGTGGCGACCCGGGTGAGGAACACGTACATCGACACCGCGATGCCGTCGATGATCCGGCGGCCCTCGGCGCGCGCCGGCAGCAGCGCGGCGAACGAGTCGTCGACCAGCACGATGTCGGCCACGTCGCGGGTCACCGCCGACCCGCTGCGCATCGCCACGCCGACGTGGGCGTGCTTGAGCGCCCGGGCGTCGTTCACGCCGTCGCCGAGCATCGCGACGTGCGCGCCGCCGCGACGCAGGCTCGCGACGACCAGCTCCTTCTGCTCCGGGGCGACCCGTCCGAACACGGTGGTCCGGGCGACGAGGGCGTCGAACGCGGCACGTCCCGCGGGGGTGTCGTCGAAACGGTCCAGGGAGGGCCCGGCCACCGGTTCCCCGACCGCGAGACCGGCCCGCGCGGCGAGCGCGGCGACGGTGCGCGGGTCGTCGCCGGACAGCACCTTGACGGCGACGCCGTCGGCGGCGAGCCGCTCCAGCGCGTCGGCGACGCCGGGACGCAGCTCGTCGGACAGCACCACCAGCGCCACCGGGTCCAGCGTGGGCAGGGTGGGGCGACCCTCGCCGTCACGCAGGGAGCCGCCGGCCCCGGCACGGGCCAGCAGGAGCACCCGCAGCCCGTCCGCGGTGCGCGCGGCCACGCGGTCCGCGACCGCGGCCGCGGACGGGCCGGTCAGGTGCGGGGCGAGCGCGTCCGGGGCGCCGAGCACGACGACGTCGCCGCCGGCGGTGACCTGACCGGACCAGCGCAGCGACGAGGTGAAGGCGACCTCGTCGCGCAGCTCCCACCGCTCGCCCGGCAGCGCCGTCGCGAGCGCCGCCGAGGTGAGGTTCGGGTCGGTCACCGACGCGGCGAACCGGGCGAGCACCGGGCCGGGGTCGGTCCCGTCGAGCCGGTCGAGGTCGTGCAGGCGCAGTGCGCCGGTCGTGAGGGTCCCGGTCTTGTCGGTGCAGACGACGTCGACGTGGGTCACCGCTTCCACCGCGTTGACCTGCTGCACGAGAGCGCCGCGCCCGGCGATCCGGGCCGCGCCGCGGGTGTAGGCGACGGCGATGAGGAAGAACAGGCCGTAGGGCACCAGCCCGGACAGCACCGCGGTGATCTGCACGACCCGCAGGAGGGAGAAGCCCTCCAGGAACGCCTGGGCGAGGATCGCGCCGCTCATGAGCACGACCAGCACCATCGTCAGCCGCACGACGAAGTCGATGCGCCGCTGCAGCGGGGTGGCCTCGGTGGTGTCGGCCCTGGCCGCGAGCGTCAGCCGGCCCGCGTAGCTCTCCGCGCCGACGCCCGTGGCGCGCTGGCGGGCGGTCCCGGCGACGCAGTGGCTGCCCGAGCGCAGCTCGTCCCCGGGGCCCTTCACCACGGGGTCGGGCTCGCCGGTGAGCAGTGACTCGTCGGCCTCGACCCGGCCGGTCAGCACCGGCCCGTCGACGACGACCTGCCCGCCGGCGCGCACCACCACGACGTCCCCGGCGACGACGTCGGCCGCGGGCACCTGCTGCTCGGCTCCGTCCCGCACCACGGTGACCTCGGCGGCGTCGAGCAGCTGCAGCCGGTCCAGCTTGGCCTTGGCGCGCATTTCCTGCACGGCCCCGACCACGGCGTTGACCAGGCCGAGCCCGACGCTGGTGAGGGCGTCGCCGTAGCGGCCGAGAACCAGCAGGACCAGGCCGATCGCGAACAGGATCGTGTTGTAGGAGGAGAACACGTTGGTGCGCAGGATCCGGGCGTAGCCGCGCGTCCCCGCCCTCACCGGCGCGTTCGTCCGGCCCGCACGCCGCGCCGCCGTGACCTGCGCGGTGCTCAGCCCGAGCTCCGGTGGTTCTTCCACGATCCCAGCCGTCACGCCCGCCCCCTCGGTCGCCCGCGCGGTGGTCGCCGCAGGTGCGCTGATCGTCGCAGGTGCGGCTGTGGGCCGGCTGTGCGGCCGGTGAGCGCCTCACCAGCGCTGCAGACCACCGCGCTTGACCAGCTGGGCGGCGATCACGTTGCGCTGGATCTCGTTGGTGCCCTCGCCGACGATCATCAGCGGGGCGTCGCGGAAGTAGCGCTCGACGTCGAACTCGGTCGAGTAGCCGTACCCGCCGTGCACGCGGACCGCGTCCAGCGCGACCTCCATCGCGGTCTCGGAGGCGAACAGCTTCGCCATCCCGGCCTCCATGTCGCAGCGCTCGCCGCTCTCGTAGCGCCGAGCGGCGTGCAGGACGAGGGTGCGCGCGGCGGTCACCTTCGTGGCCATGTCGGCGAGGTGGTTGCCGACCGACTGGTGCTGCCAGATCGGCTTGCCGAACGACTCGCGCTCCTGGGAGTAGGCCAGCGCGTCGGCGAGCGCGGCGTCGGCGACGCCGAGTGCGCGCGCGGCGACCTGGATCCGGCCGGTCTCCAGGCCCTTCATCATCTGGGCGAAGCCGTGTCCCGGCTCGCCGCCGAGCACCGCGTCGGCGGGGACGGCCATGTCGGTGAAGGCCAGCTCGCAGGACTCGACCCCCTTGTAGCCGAGCTTGGGCAGGTCCCGGGACACGGTCAGGCCGGGACCGTGCTCGACGAGCAGCACCGAGATGCCGCGGTGCCGCGGTTCGGCGGCCGGGTCGGTCTTGCACAGCAGCGCGATCAGTCCCGAGCGCCGTGAGTTGGTGATCCAGGTCTTGGCGCCGTTCACCACCCACCCGTCGTCGGTGCGACGGGCGTGGGTCGTCATCGCCTGCAGGTCCGAGCCGCCGCCGGGCTCGGTCAGCGCCATCGTCGCGCGCAGCTCGCCGGTGGCCATCCGCGGCAGGTACCGGTCCTGCTGCGCCCGGGTGCCGAAGGCGACCAGCAGCTTCGCGACGACGGTGTGCCCGCCCATCGCGCCGGCCAGGCTCATCCAGCCGCGGGCCAGCTCGGCCGTGACCAGGGCGTAGCAGGGCATCGAGACCGGCGCCTCGCCCCACGGCTCGGGGACCGCGAGCCCGAAGATCCCGAGCTCCTTCATCTGCTCGATGAGCCCCTCGGGATAGGCGTTCGCGTGCTCCAGCTCCCGCACCACCGGGCGGACGTCCAGGTCGACGAAGTCGCGCACCGTCTCC
The DNA here is from genome assembly GCF_001294645.1 of Pseudonocardia sp. HH130629-09. Classification (NCBI taxonomy): domain Bacteria; kingdom Bacillati; phylum Actinomycetota; class Actinomycetes; order Pseudonocardiales; family Pseudonocardiaceae; genus Pseudonocardia; species Pseudonocardia sp. HH130629-09. Next base: position 2,894,207 of record NZ_CP011868.1, on the reverse strand, counting down.
ACGACCGCCCGCTCCTCGGTGCTCAACCCGGTGTCCGACCCGGCGCTCTGCCCGTCCATGCGACCGAGCATCGGTCATCGACCGGGGACCCCGCGAGTCGGGGTGACCGGTCGTGTGCGACGGAACATCCGGGGCGGTGGGACCGTTGTAGGTTCCGAGACCTGACACAGGGAGGTTCATCCCCATGACCGAGACCGCGATCCTCGCCGGTGGCTGCTTCTGGGGCGTCCAGGAGCTGCTGCGCGCGCGTCCGGGCGTCGTCTCCACCCGGGTCGGCTACTCCGGCGATCCGAACACCCCGAACGCCACCTACCGGCGTCACGGTGACCACGCCGAGGCCGTCGAGATCGTCTTCGACCCGGAGCGGATCTCCTACCGCGAGATCCTGGAGTTCTTCTTCCAGATCCACGACCCGTCGACGAAGGACCGCCAGGGCAACGACATCGGCCGCAGCTACCGCTCCGCGATCTTCTACACCACCGAGGAGCAGCGGGCCGTCGCCCTGGACACGATCGCCGACGTCGACGCGTCCGGGCTCTGGCCGGGCCGCGCGACCACCGACGTGGAGCCGGCCGGCGACTTCTGGGAGGCCGAACCGGAGCACCAGGACTACCTGCAGAAGTTCCCCTACGGCTACACCTGCCACTTCCCGCGCCCGAACTGGGTGCTGCCGCGGCGGACGGCCAGCACGGGCTGAGGCCCTCCGTCCCCACCACGTACGGACCGGCCCGCGACCACGCGTCGCGGGCCGGTCCCGTGTGCGAGGGTGGCCTCGCTCGGTCGCACAGAGGTGGCCGCGGGCCTCGGCGCGGTGCCGGCGCTCCACCGACCCGTTCACGACCTGCACCTTGTCCCCGACCTGCAGGGTCTCGAAGAACCGCCGGGCGTCGCGGGTGCGGAGCTTGACGCAGCCCGCCGACTCCCGGCTGAGGTCCCCGCCGTGGAAGGCAATCCCGCCGTCGGCGAAGAACACCGACCACGGCATCCGCGCCGGACGGCCGTCCGGGCCCGGGTACTCGCCGCTGCGGTGCTCGGCCTCCTTGCGGTACACCCGGAACGAGTGCCCGACCGGGGTGGCCTTCCCCTCGCCGCCGGTGGTGACCGGGAACGGGCCGCCGGTGACCCTGCCCTCGCGGACCAGCCACGCCTGCCGCGTCTCGCGGTCCACGCAGGCGCACACCGACGCCGAGCACCGTGTCCCCGGGGCCGCGGGTTCGGCGTGCGCCTTCTTGGCGACCCGGCTCTGCTCCGGGTCGGCGGTGGCGATCGCGGTCCCACCCAGCCCCATCCCGGCCACGAGCACGAGACCGGTCACCAGCACACCGCGACGGCGACGGAGGCGCTCGCTCTGGGACCTGTCCACCTCCCACGCCACAGATCACCCAGCCGGGTGATGACAGGGCAGACGTCCGTCCGGTTATCGCGGTTGCGCGGGAGCGTCCCGTGGCGGCGAGTGGCCAGCGGTGCGCGGCGAACGGGTGGGCGGCGGGCCCGGCGGCGGACCGATGGCCGGTCAACCGCCCGGGTACGGGAGCGGACCGTACGGCGTCCGGGGGCGTGATCTCCGTCCCGACGGGATGTCACGGCGCGATAACGGGGGTAGGTCTCGGTGATCGCCTCCTCACTCGCGGTGGTGGGGACGCCCCGTCGTGACCGACCCCAGGAGGAACGATGCGCGCAGCCGACCGTCCGGGCTCCGAGCCGGGACCTGCCGACCGGCTCCGTCGTCGGGCGTCCCGTCGTGAGGACCTGCTCGCGGTGCTGTGCGGGCTGCTCGCCGCCTGCGGGCTCGTCGTGGCGTGGCTCGCCGGAGCCGCGGCCCACGGGACGGTGCTCGAGCGCGGCGCGGTCGAGGCCCGGCAGCGCGTGCCGGTCGAGGCGACGGTCACCGCGCGGGCGAACGCGGTCGGGGACCTGCAGACCGGGCAGCAGTCGCTCACGCTGAGCTGGACCGGGCCGGACGGCGTGGCGCACTCCGGGGGCAGCTCGCTGCCCGGCATCTACGACGTGGGCGACCGGGTGTCGGCCTGGGTCGGTACCGACGGCAGGCTGGCGCCGCCACCGTCGACCCCGGCCGACGCCGTCACGGTCGCCGTCGCGGCCGGGTTCCTCACCGCCGCCGGGTGGGCCGGCGGAGTACTGGTCGTCGGGCGGCTGGCCTTCGCCTGGAACGGGCGCGCGTTCGCCCGTGCCTGGTCGGAGGACTGGGCGGCCGTCGAGCCCGAGTGGTCGGGCCGCCGCACCCCCTGAGCCGGGCGACGCGTCAGAACGTCAGCCGCCGCACCCGCTCGGGGTGGATCACCAGCCGCACCTGGTCCTCGGCCAGGATCGCCGCGAGGTCCGCGGCCCGCGTGGGGTCGTCGAGGTCCCAGTAGCGCTGCGCCAGACGCTGCGCCAGCGCGTGCGCCCCGTCGGTCTCGACGGTCGTGCCGCCCTCGAGCGCGATCCAACGCTCCCGTTCCCCGACCGGAGCGGCGACGACGAGCGAGGCCCGCGGGTCCTTCCGCCTGCGCCGGATGTGCAGCGACTCCGGTCCGGTGAACAGCTGCACCGTGCCGTCGTCGGTCGCCTCGAACCAGACCGGGCGGGGCTGCGGTGGCACCGGGCCGCCCGCGACACTGAGGAAGCCGTGCAGCGGGCGGGCGAGGAAGGCGCGGTCGTCGTCGGTCAGTGCCGTGCGGATGTCGGTGGTGGGCATGGCGTCCACGACACCAGCACGAGGCGGACGACGACATGGGTCAGACGCCGGATCTCCTGTCCGATCGTCTAACCTCGGTGCGGTGGACCCCTTCGGTGACCTCGTCCGCGGGTTGCGCTCGCACGGCTCGCTGTTCGGCAGCACCACCCTGACCCCGCCCTGGTCGCTGCACTTCGTCGACGGCGCACCGCTGACCCTGTGCGCGATGCTCACCGGCGCGGGGTGGATCGTCGTGCCCGGCGTCGACCCGGTGCGGCTGACCGCGGGGGAGACCGCCGTCGTGCGCGGGCCCGCCGGGTTCCACGTGGTCGACGAGGTCGGCACCCCGGCCGAGCCGATCGTCTGCGGTGTGGACTGCGCGACGCCCGAGCAGGGCGGCACCCGCCACCGGCTCGGCTGGCACGACCCGGCGCCGGGACCGGACAGCGACGCGAGCACCCTGATCACCGCGGCCTCCGTGGCCGGGGGCGAGGTCGGCGCCCGGCTGCTCGACGCGCTCCCGCCGGTCCTGCGGGTCGGCGCCGGGGGCAGCGGGGACACGGTGCTCGACCACGTGGCCGCCGAGGTCGCCGTCGACGCACCGGGGCAGCAGGTCGTGCTCGACCGGCTCCTGGACTGGCTGCTGGTCTGCACCCTGCGCGAGTGGTTCGACCGGACCGACGGCAGCCGCCCGCGCTGGTGGGCCGCCCAGCACGACCCGGTGGTCGGGCGGGCGCTGCGGCTGCTGCACGCCGACCCAGCCGCGGCCTGGACCGTCGCCGGGCTCGCCGCCGCTCACCTACCTCACCGGCTGGCGGATGACCCTGGCCGCGGACCTGCTGCTCGCCGAGCCCGACGCGACGCTGGCCGGCATCGCGCGCCGGGTCGGGTACGCCGACCCGTTCGGCTTCAGCGCAGCGTTCACCCGGGTCCGCGGCGTCACCCCCAGCGCGTTCCGCCGGGGCGGGTCGCGAGGCGGGCGGCCCGGTGAGCGGGCGGATGCTCCGGACGGGGTGAGCGGCTAGCCTGCAGCGCCGTGACCACCGTCGCCGTCCTGCACCGCGCCCTCGGCCGCACCTCCGGTGTGACCGCCTTCGTCGTCGCCGTCAGCGGCCGGTCGTGACGGTCCCGCCGCACCCACCGTCGGTCCGGCTGGCGAACCTCGACCTCAACCTGCTCGTCTCGCTGCGCGAGCTGTTGCGTGAACGCAACGTCACCCGGGCCGCCGCCCGGATCGGCATTCTCCCAGCCGGCCGCCAGCGCGGCCCTGTCCCGGCTGCGCCGCCACTTCGAGGACGAGCTGCTGTCCCGCCATCCCGGCGGCTACGTGCTCACCCCGCTCGCCGCCCAGCTCGTCGACCAGGTGGAGGGCGTCTGCTCGGCCGCCGGGCGGCTGTCGGCACCGGCCACGGCTTCGACCCGTCGACGGCCCGCCGCGGGTTCACCCTGCTCGTCGCCGACTGGACCGTCGCCGTCCTCGGGCCCGCGCTGTCCGCGGGAGCGGCCCGGCGCGCCCCCGGCGTCGAGCTGCGGCTACGGCTGTTCCTCGAGTCGTTCTCCGCCGACATCGGCGAGACCATCCGGCTCATCGACGGGCTCATCGCCCCGCCCGCCGCCCGCTTCGAGCGCCCCGAGCTGCGCTCCACCGCCCTGTTCGACGACCGCTGGGTCTGCGTCGTCGACGCCGCCAACCCGGTCGCCGCCGGGCCGGACCCGACCCTGGACCTCGACGAGCTCGCCGCGATGCCCTGGGTGGTCCCGTTCGCCCCGGACCGTGGCATGTCGGCGGCGGCGCCGATGACACGCCAGCTCCCCCGCCTCGGCGTCGAGCCCGACATCCGGGTGCGGGTCGAGAGCTACCTGTCGGTGCCGTACACGGTCGTCGGCACCAACCGCGTCGCGCTGCTGCAGGAGCGGCTCGCCCGCCAGGTCGCCGACGGGTCGTGCTGCCCTGCCCCGGGGACCCCGGACCGATCCGCGAGCGCCTCTGGTGGCACACCGACCTCGACCCGGACCCGGCTCACGAGGTCACCGTCGAGGACCGCTGGGTGGTCGTCGACACCGGCCGTCGCCCCGCCGCCGAGGAGACGTCATGACCACCACCGACTCCGCAACGGCCACCACCCGGGCCCCGGCCCGGCGCCGCGCCCGGACCCCGATCGTCGACGCCGACATCCACCCGGTCGTCACCGCCGACCGGCTCGCGGCCGCGCTGCCCGAGCCCTGGCGGCGCCGGTTCCTGCGCTTCGGGCTGCGCGGCGCGCCGCCGCCCGCGGTCTACCCCCGGGTCCGGCACGGCGGCATGCGCCGCGACTCCCACCCCGAGGCCGGGCCGCCCGGCAGCGCCTTCCGGCCCCCGGGCAGTGACCTGGACCTGATGCGCAGCCAGCTCCTCGACCCCTACGACGTCGTCGCCGGGGTGCTCATCCCGATGCAGGGCCACACCGCGGGTGCCGAGGAGCCCGCGTTCGCGGCCGCGCTGTGCCGCGCGTACAACGACGTGCTGGTCACCGACTGGCTCGACCCCGAGCCGCGGCTGCGGGCCAGCATCTGCATCCCGCACGAGTCGCCGGCGGAGGCGGTCGCCGAGATCGAGCGCCGCGCCGCGGACCCGCGGTTCGTGCAGGTCCTGTTCCACAGCGGCACGTTCCTGCCCTGGTCGGACGCCAAGTACCGGCCGATCTACGCCGCGGCCGCCGCGCACGGGCTGCCGGTGGCGATCCACCTCGGCGGCACCGAGGGCCACCGCGGCGACGGCTGGCCGTCGTTCTACCTGGAGCAGCACGCCTGGTACGGCAACGCGGTCGCGGTCGCGCTGACCGGGCTGGTCGCCGGCGGCGTCCTCGATGTGGTGCCGGACCTGCAGTTCGTGCTCGTCGAGGGCGGGGTGTCCTGGCCGCCGTCGCTGCTCTGGGGCCTCGACGACGCCTGGGAGCTCTGCCGCGACGACGTGCCGTGGCTGACCCGTCCCCCGTCGGAGATCGTGCGCGAGCGGGTCTGGTTCACCACCCAGCCGATCGACGAGCCGCCGATGCCCGCGCACCTGGCGACGACCTGGGAGCAGACCGGGATGACCGACCGGATCCTGTTCTCCTCCGACTACCCGCACTGCGACTTCGACGACCCGATCACCGCGCTGCGGGTGCTGCCCGCGGCGCTGCGCCGGCCGCCAACGCCGCCCGCCTCTACGGCCTGAGCCTGCCCGGGAGCGAGGAATGAGCGCCGAGCCGGCCGAGGAGTTCTTCGACGCCGACACCCACCTCGCACCGGCCTCGTTCACCGACCTCTCGCCGCTGCTGAGCCCCTACTGGCGCGACTACGCCCTGGGGGCCGCGCTGCGCGTGGACCCGTCCAGGCCGGTGCCTACCCGCCCGCGATGGTCGAGGGCCCCGCCCCGCACGACGTGGCGCCCCTGCGCGCCGCCGTCCTCGACCCCCCCGGCCCCCGGTGGCGGACGGGTCACCACGGCGGTCCTGACCTGCACCACCGCGTTCGACGTCAGCCGCAACCACGCGTTCGAGGCCGCCCTGTGCCGGGCGGTGAACACCTGGGTCGCGCAGCGGTTCCTCGACCACGAGTCCCGCGCCCGCAGTCGGTCGCCGTGCCGCTCGGTGACCCGGCGGCGGCCGACGCCGAGATCGAGCACTGGGCGGACGACCCGCGCTTCGTGCAGGTGCTGCTCCCGGTGCGTGGCCACGATCTGCGCTGGGGTGACCCGGTGTTCCGGCCGGTCCTCGCCGCGGCCGCCGCGGCCGGGCTGGTCGTCACCCTGCACGCCGGGGGCCGGGTCGGCAGCGCCCCGACCACGACCGGGTTGACCCACACTCACCTGCAGGGCTACCTGTCCCACGGGCAGGTCGCGCAGTCCCAGCTGGTGTCGCTGGTCGCCGAGGACGCCCTCGGGGCGCTGCCCGAACTGCGGGTGACCGTCGCCGAGTGCGGGTCGTCCTGGCTGCCGCCGCTGCTGTGGCGGCTGGACAAGGAGTGGCGCGGCATCCGCCGCGAGGTGCCGTGGGTGGACCGGATGCCGTCGCAGTACGTCCGCGAGCAGGTCCGGTTCACCACCGCGCCGGTCCATCTGCCGCGCGACCCCGGCGAGCTGCGCGACGCCCTGGAGGTCCTCGGCGCCGCCGAGATCCTACTCCACGCCGGTGACCACCCGCACCGCCACGGCGACGGGGCGGCCCGGCTGCTCGCCGCCCTCGACCCGGCCGCCCGGGCCGCGGTCCGCGGTCCGCGGTCCGCAACGCCACCGCGTGGTACCGCGGCCCGGACACCGCCGCCACACCGTCGCAGTCCTTCGCGTCGACCCACCACGTACCGGAGGTCCCCCGATGACCCGCACGACGACCCGGCTCGCCGCGGTCCTGCTCGCCGCCTGCCTCGTCCTCGCCGGATGCGGGTCGGGGGGCGGCCAGGACGGCCGCGACCGGATCACCTTCCTCAACATCCTGCCGATGGAGTCGCTCGGCTACGCCGCCGAGATGGTCGCCGACACCAAGGGCTTCTTCGCCGCCAACGGTCTCGACGTGACCTTCGAGGCCACGCAGGGCTCCGCGCCGGCCATCCAGACCCTGCTCGCCGGGTCCGCGGAGATCTCCCGGATCGGCGACATCGAGACGATGGTCGCCGCGGGGGAGCGCGGCGCACCGCTGGTCGCGATCGGCGGGGTGGTGCACGACGGGGCGCTGCGCCTGGTCTCCTCCCGGCGGGCGCCGATCACCGACGCCGCGGGACGGGGCCCGACCGGCATCGACCCGCAGCGCTGGCAGGCCACCTACGACGAGGTCTCCTCGGTCGGTCAGGCCCCCGCCGGCCAGGACCCGGCGCAGTGGCTCGACGCCGGCCTCGACGGCACGGAGGGCAGCCGATGAGCACCCGACGACACGACGACGGTCCCCGGCACCGGAGCAGGAGACGAGCATGACCCAGGAGACGGCGATCCGCTCCGCCGCGCAGGCGGCCCCGACCGGGGGCGCGGTCGGCCTGCGGGCGTCCGGTGTGGACAAGGTGTACCCGACCCGGGCGCGGCGAGGTGCGCGCGCTGTCGGGGATCGACCTGGAGGTCGGCCGCGGCGAGTTCGTCTCGCTGGTCGGGCGCTCGGGCTGCGGCAAGACGACGTTGCTGCGGATCCTGTCCGGTCTGCTCGCCCCGTCCGCGGGGCTGGTCGAGGCCGGCGGCCTGCCCGCCTGGGCCGCCGGCCGTCGCGACGACGCGGTCTTCGCCGAGTTCGGGCTGGTGTTCCAGGAGGCGAACCCGCCGCTCGGCGTGCGGCACGCCACGCAGCTGCTGCTCGTGGGGGTCTGGCAGTTCACGGTCTCGGTGGTCGGGGTCTCGGAGTTCATCCTGCCGGCGCCGACCGCCGTCGTCCAGGCGCTGGGGGAGCTGCTCGCCGGAGACCTGGGGCCACATCGGCGTGACGCTGCTGGAGGTCCTCGTCGGGTCCGGCGCCGCGCTCGTCGCGGGCGTCTGCGTCGGCGCGGTGCTCGGGCGCATCGAGTGGCTGCGCCGCGCGGTGCAGCCCGCCCTGGTCGCGCTGCAGGTCGTGCTCAAGGTGGCGTTCGTGCCGATCTTTCGTGATCTGGTTCGGCTTCGGTCCCACCTCGAAGATCATCATGGCCGGGCTGCTCGCGTTCTTCCCGATCATGCTCAACGTGATGCTGGGGGTGCGCTCGGTCGAGCGCGGGCACCGCGACGTCATGACCGGGCTGGGCGCCTCGCGCTGGGCGACGTTACGGAACCTGGAGCTGCCCGCGACCCTGCCGTACGTGTTCGCCGGCGCCGAGGTCGCGATCGTGTTCTCGGTGATCGGCGCGATCGTCGGTGAGTACCTCGGCGGCAGCGCCGGGCTCGGCTACCTCGTGGTGTCGAGCCTCAACGCCCTCGACGCGCCACGGCTGTTCGCGGTGATCGTGCTGCTCGCGGTGCTGGGGTCGCTGCTCTACATGATGGTGACGACCGCGAAGCGCCTGGTCATCCCGTGGCACGAGTCGGTGAACACCGGGGTCTGACCGGCCGCGGCGGCACGGCGACCCGAGCACGGCTGCCCGAGCACGGCGACCTTCAGCACGGCCTTCAGCATGTCGGCGCCGCCGGGGTCACGCCCCGGCGGCGTCCCGGGCCCAGCCGGTCAGCACCGGCACGACGACGGCGAGTGCCTGCGGCTCGCGTGCCCACCCGATGTGCGGGCGCGCTCCGGGGACGTCGAGGTGGTGGCGGCTCCGGGTCGCCGCGCCGAACATGGTCAGCAGCGCGTCGACCGAGGCGGGCGGGGCGAACCCGTCGCGGTCGAACCCGATCCCGAGGACCGGCAGGTGCACCGCGGCGATCGACGGGGTGTGGTCGACCCGCGGCGTGCCGAACGCGAGCCGCCCGGTGCGGGCCCACCGGCCCCAGCCGCACATCTGCCCGCGGGCCTCCCGCCCGGCGAAGCCGATCCGGTCGCCGGGGAAGTGCCCGATCAGCGTCGACGCGGCCACGACGGCCTGGGTACGCAGCAGGTGCGCGAGCCCCCAGACCCGCCAGTCGACGCTGCCCGACGCGACCAGGGCGACACCGTCGATGCGGTCGGGGTGCCGTGCGGCATGGGCGGCGGCGAGGTGCCCGCCGAGGCTGTGCCCGACGACGAACACCGGCGCGCCCGGCCGCGCGGTCCGCACCGCCTCCACGGCGGCGGCGAGGTCACCGACGAGGTCCTCGTAGCCGAAGTCGTTGCGGCGTCCCGGCGGGGGAGCGGGGCGGGCCTGGTGCCCGCGCAGCTCGGTGACCGCGGCGGCGACGCCGGCGTCGTTCAGCGCGGTCAGCAGCGGGGCGTAGAACGACGCCCGCAGCCCCATCGCGGGCACGACCAGCAGCACGGGAGCACCGGTGTCGGGCACCGGGTGCAGGGTCAGCTCGAGCGGCGCCGGGGCCGGGCGGTCCAGGACGGTGGTGACGGGCACGCCGGTGATCCTCTCCCGGCCGCCCGCGGGGTCAGGCCGGGGCCCCCGCCAGTGCGCGCAGGCCGGCGTCGAACACGGCCATGACCTCGTCCACGAGCTGGGTCAGCGTCGGCGAGCGCGGGTCCACGCCGTGGTCGCCCAGCCAGTGCTGCACCGCTACGCGCAGCCCGGTCACCGCGGCGGCCGCGGCCAGGGTCGGGTAGAGGTCGCGGGCCGGGTCGGACCCGGTCCGGGTGACGACGGCCTCGGCCAGCGCCCGCTCCTGGGTGGCGAACACGGCCAGCTGGTGCGCGAGGATCGTCGGGTGCCCGCGCAGCGCCCGCAGCGCCTGCACCCGGTCGAGGTAGCCGGGGTCGGTCACCACGGCGCGCAGTGCGTGCCGCAGCGACTCGGTGACCGGCTCGTCGTCGGGGCGGGCGGTGAACGCGGTCAGCAGGGTGTCGGCCGCCGACTCGTTGGCCGCCACGACCGCCTCCTCCTTGGAGGTGAAGTAGTTGAAGAAGGTGCGGGGCGCGACGTCGGCGGCGTCGGCGATCTGCTCGACGGTCACCGCGTCCAGCCCGCGGGCGCTGCACAGCCGCAGCGCGGCACCGGCGAGCGCGACGCGGGTGGCGGCCTTCTTGCGCTCGCGACGCCCGGGGGCGGCCTGCTCAGCCACGGTCGGCTCCGGTCCGCTCGCGCTCGGGCGCCTCGATGACCGAGACGAGCTCGTGGCGGCCCGGTTGCCCGTCGGTCCGTGCCGTGCCGTCGACGGCGCCGTCGACGGGTGTGCCGGTCGGCAGGTCGACGTCGAGGCGGAGCCCGTCCGAACCGACGGTGACCCGGCGCGCGGCGGGGCGGCCCTCCCAGCGGTACACGGTGGACACGATCCCGGTGGCGACGCAGATGCGGTAGTGCCCGTCGGCGTCGGCGCGGGTCCGGCCGAGCTCGTCGCCGGTGGGGTCGAGGACGGTCAGCACGGCACCGCCCGCGGGGGCACCGTCGGCCCGCACGAACCCGTGCAGCACCGGACCGGACGGACCGGTCGGCGGGACCGGGGTGACGGTGGCCCCGGCAGCGGGGTCGGCCGGCTTCTCGATGTCGAGGGTGTCGCGCAGCGGCACCTCGCGCAGGGCCAGGATCGCCAGCAGTGCCAGTGCTGCGAGCGGCGCCGCCACGAGGAAGATCATCGAGGTGGCGTGCCCGTAGGCCTCCATGACGATCGAGCGCACCGGCTCGGGCAGGTCGGCCAGGTGCGGCACCTGGCCGCCGCCGACCGCCGCCCCGCCGTCGACGCCGGCCTCGGCCAGCCCGGCCGCGGTCCGGGAGCCGACCACGGAGGCGAGCAGCGCGCCCAGCCCGGCGACACCGGCCGAACCGCCCAGCGAGCGGAAGAAGGTCACCGTGGAGCTCGCGGCGCCCATGTGACGCAGCGCGACGGTGTTCTGCACGGCGAGCACGAGGTTCTGCTGGGTGGTGCCCACGCCGATGCCGACCAGAGCCATCGCGACCGCGACCAGCCAGTACGGCGCGGTCGAGGAGATCACCGCGGCGCCGAGCGACAGGCCCGCGGTCAGTGAGATCGCACCGCCGACGAGGTAGCGCTTCCAGACGCCGGTGCGGCTGATGAGCTGGCCCGCGATGTTCGACGCGCCGAACATGCCGACGATCATCGGCAGCGTGAGCAGCCCGGCCTCGGTGGCCGTGGCGCCCCGGGCGAGCTGGAAGTACTGCGACAGGAAGATCGTGGAGCCGAACATCGCGACGCCGACGAACAGGCTCGCGACGGTGGCGAGCACGACGGTGCGGTCGCGGAACAGGAACGGCGGCACGACCGGGTCCTTCGCCCGTCGCTCGACGACGACCGCGGCCACCAGCAGCACCAGGCCGGCGCCGATCAGGCCGAACGAGGTGGGCGAGGCCCACGCGAACTGCTTGCCGGCCAACGAGGTCCACAGCAGCAGCGCCGACACCGCGGCGGCGATGAGGGTGGCACCGAGGTAGTCGATGCTGACGCGCTCGCCGTCGGCACGGACGGGGGTGGGCACGTTCAGGGTGCGTTGCAGCACGAGCAGCGAGAGCGCGGCCAGCGGGACGCCGACGAAGAAGCACCAGCGCCAGCCCAGCGGCGAGTCGACGATGATGCCGCCGAGCAGCGGCCCGCCGACGACGGCGATCGACATGATGCCGGAGAGGTAGCCCATGTAGCGGCCGCGCTCGCGCGGGGTGATGATCGCTGCGATCACGACCTGGGTCAGGGCCTGTAGACCGCCCATGCCGAGGCCCTGCAGGACCCGGAAGCCGATGAGCTGTCCGGTGGAGACCGCCAGCCCGCAGAGCAGCGAGCCGACCAGGAAGATCCCGATCGCGGCCTGGACCAGCAGCTTCTTGGAGTAGAGGTCGGCGAGCTTGCCCCAGATCGGGGTCGAGGCCGTCATCGCCAGCAGTGACGCCGAGACCACCCACGTGTACTCGGCCTGCGTCCCGCCGAGGTCGCCCAGGATCCGGGGCAGCGCGTTCGACACGATCGTGCTGGACAGCACGCCGACGAACAGCGCCATCAGGAGGCCGGTCAGGGGGAGCAGTACGTCGCGGCGGTGGGCCGCGGCCTCCTCGGGGGTGCGCGCGGGGCGGGTAGTTGACGTCACCCAATGATTCTGGCGCAAAGGTGCAGACTGTGCAAGTTTGCCGATCGTGCGTCGGCGCACACTCTGCACCGATGCGGCCCGGCCGGCCCGAGCCGCCCGTGCCGCCGCGTGAGCTCCACGCCGGCTGCGCCGCCGGGACGCTCCGCCCCGCTCGGAGGGCAGCACTCCGGGGACCGGTACCGCGTCGGGTCGCGGGGCGCCGGGCACGTCCTTCCCGCGCCGACCCGGGCCCCCCGCCGGGAGCTTCCGCGGCGGAGTGGACCCAGGCGGTGACGGGACCCAGGCGGTGACGGACTCAGGAGGTGGCGGGCTCGTCAGGCCGGACGGCCAACTTGGCCAGGCGCTTCTCGGTCGGCCAGCGGACGTTCCACGCCCAGCCCAGCTTCTCGAACAGCCGGATCGTGCCGGCCGAGATGTCGATCTCGCCGCGACCGACACCGTGCCGGGCCGAGGTGGGATCGGCGTGGTGCAGGTTGTGCCAGGACTCGCCCATGCTGGGGATGGCGAGCAGCCAGACGTTGGTGGACCGGTCCCGTGCCTTGTACGGCCGCTCGCCGACGAGGTGACAGATCGAGTTGGTCGACCACGCGACGTGGTGCGACACCGCGACCCGGACCAGCCCGGCCCAGAAGAACGCGGTGAACGCTCCCCACCACGACCAGGTCACCAGGCCGCCGACGACGCCGGGCCCGAACACGGACAGGATCGTCAGGACCGTGAAGCCGCGGTGCACCCGGTCGATGTCGGGATCGGCGAGCAGGTCCGGGGCGAAGCGGCGCTGGTCGGTCAGCGACCGGTCGAAGATCCAGCCCATGTGGGCGTGCCAGAAGCCGCGGACCAGTGCGGCGGGGGAGGTGCCGTAGCGCCACGGCGAGTGCGGGTCGCCCTCGGCGTCGGCGTAGGCGTGGTGACGGCGGTGGTCGGCCACCCAGTGCCGGACCGGCCCCTGCACGGCGAGGCTGCCGGCGACGGCGAGCGCGATCCGCAGGGGCCGGTTCGCGGTGAACGAGCCGTGGGTGAAGTAGCGGTGGAAACCGACGGTCACCCCCAGCATCGACACGACGTACAGGCCGAGCGCGAGGCCGGCGTCGAGCCAGGTCAGCCCCCAGCCCCAGGCGAGCGGGACGGCGGCGACGAGCGCGACCGCCGGGACGATCGCGAACGCGTAGACGAACAGGTGCGGTACGGGATGGCGGAGCCGGTCGGAGAAGTCCGAGCGCGGCGCGGGCCGGGTGTCGGTCACGCCCACGATGGTTCCGGCTCGCACCAGAACGGACAGTGGGGACAACCCCCCTCACGTAACCTGAGTGAGGACTTCTCAGGTCGTGCCGGGGGACCGGTGCAGGACACCATCGGAGTTCGACGAAGGGACCTCGCCGTGGCGGACCTCCTCGGCCGACCCGGGAACCGGCGCGCCCGGCTGCGTGCCCTTCTCGACGCCGGCCCCCGGTGCTCGCCCCCGGCGCCTACGACGCACTGTCCGCGCGGCTGGTCGAGCAGGCCGGGTTCGACGTCGTCTACATGACCGGGTTCGGGACGACGGCCGGGCTGCTCGGCCGCCCCGACGTCGGGTTGCTCGGAGGCGCGGAGATGGCCGCGCACGCGGGCAGGCTGGCCGACGCCGTCGACCTCCCGCTGATCGCCGACGCGGACACCGGCTACGGCAACCCGCTCAACGTCATCCGGACCGTCCGCGACTACGAACGGGCCGGGGTCGCCGCGCTGCACCTGGAGGACCAGGTCATGCCCAAGCGGTGCGGGCACCTCGCGGCAAGCAGGTGGTGCCCGCCGCGGAGATGGCTGCCAAGGTGCGGGCCGCCGTCGACGCCCGGACCGACCCGGACCTGCTGGTGATCGCCCGGACCGACGCCGCCGCCGTCGACGGGCTGGACGCGGCGATCGACCGGGCCCGCCGGTACGCCGACGCCGGCGCCGACCTGCTCTTCGTGGAGGCGCCGACCTCCGAACGGGACGTCGAGACCGTCGCGACCGCGCTGGCCGGGCACCGGCTGGTGTTCAACTGGGCCGAGGGCGGCCGCACCCCGCCGCTGTCGCGCGACCGGCTCGCCGAGCTCGGCTTCGCCCTGGTCCTGTTCCCGGTGGGCACCCTGCTCGCGGCGACGGCCGGGATGCGGGAGCTACTGGAGCGGCTGCGTGCGGAGGGCACACCGGCGTCGCTGATCGACCGGCTCGGCGGTCTCGATGCGTTCGCCGAGCTCGCCGGGCTCGGGGAGGTCCGCGAGCTCGAGCAGCGCTACCGCGCCGACGGCGGCTGACCGGTTCCCGGCCGCCGCCCGCCGTACACATTCCTCCGCGGGGAGGTTGGCTATACACGGTCACGAGTGGCGGGTCGATATGTCGTCCATCACACTTGGTGCAGATGACCTTGCCGACCTGCGGACGTCGACCGGAACGGGTCGGGCCGGCAGGGTCCGGAATCGCCCCAGGCGGTGGATCGTGCAGCAGAACACTCCCCGGCTCCGCATCTGCGAACGATGCTGGTCGTCGGTCGCGGACGGCTCGGTCTGTCGGATCTTCCGGCACTCCGACCCCACCGCTCCGCTGGAGAGGCCCACCTTCTCCTACCGTCACCTCGACGGTGACCCGGCGTGCAGCGGGGCCCAGCAGCCCGAGCTGGAGACGAGGGGGGTCGCATGAGCGCGCTCCCCGTGCCGGGACGCACGCTGCGCCCGGTCCCCACGCCGGTCGCGCGCGCCCGGACCGTGCCGCCCGGCCGGCCCGCACCGCCAGCCCGAACCGCGCCGCCCGCCCGGACCGTGCTGCCGCCGGCCGACCCGCGGCCGGTGTCGTCGGCCGACCTGGAACGGCTGCGCGAGAACCTCCGACGCGTGCTGGCCGGTCTGCGCTGGCCCGCCCATCGCTGGCAGGTCCTCGCCGAGGCCGAGGCGTGGGGGGTGAGCGGCCTGGTCCGCGAGCAGCTCGTCCCGCTGCCGGACGGGCGGTACCCGTCGTTCGAGGCCGTCGTCGAGGTGCTCACGGCGGCGGCGCACGACCGGCTGCGCCCGACGTCGGTCCGGCCCGCGGTCGGCGCGGACCGGCTGCACCCCGGGGAGTCGGTCAGGAGGTCGGCCCTGGGGTCGGCCGGTGTCCCGCGGCACCTGCCGCGCGCCGTGGGCGGGCCCGTGCCCGGCACCGGGCACCGCCCGGCCTGAGCCCGACGGGGCGGTGCGCTCGCCCCGTCCGTGCGGCCGTGTCGGCCGGGGTCGGCGGTCCCGAATCCGCCGGCCCCGGCCGGGGCGACCACCCGTCCGCTCCCCAGCGACGGGTGGTGGGTCCTCGGGCTGCGTGGCTCGCGACGGAGCTGAGGCTGCAGGTGCCGACCGACCGGCCACGCGAGGTGATGTATATCACGTGGGGCGGCCGGTTGGCCTGCTTTCCCCGGACCGGGCGACGGTATCGATCCAGCCGGTGGTGCGCGTGTAGCCCGTGGATCACCGGGAAGGTCGCTGGTGCCGGTCCCACGGTGGGCCCGGCACGAGCGAGGAGGCGGACGTGGCGGGGCAGACGGCGATCGGTCTGGCGGTCGAGACGGCGGGGCCGGGGGTGCGGCTGGTCCGGGTGTCCGGGTGGCTGGACCGTCCGGGCGTGGAGGCACTGGCCCGGATGCTCGACGCCCAGACCCGGTGCGGCCGGATCCCGGGCCACCTCGTCGTCGACCTCTCCGGGGTCAACGCCTTCGACGGGCCCGCCACCGAGCTGCTCGGCGCGGTCGTCGCCCGCTCGCGCGCCGACGGCGTACGTCTGCACCTGGCCGGGTGCGGCGGCCGGGCGGAGCTGCTGCCGCTGCGTGCCCGCCAGGTCCTGCAGCGGTGCAGCGCCTTCCCCTCCGCCGAGGTCGCCGTCCGGACACTGACCGCGGCCCGCCCCGGCGCCGCCGGCGGGGGCGGGACCGTGCCCGGACCGCGCCGGGCCGGCGACGACCGCACGGACGACCGCACGGAGGACCGCACGGAGGACCGCACGGAGGACCGCACGGAGGACCGCACGGAGGACCGCACGGACGACCGGCAGGTCTCCTCCGCCACCTGACCGCGACCGGCCCGGGGTCCTCAGCCCGCCGCGTCGTGGGCGCGGCGCACGGCGGCGGCGCCGTCGTCGTCGAGCTCGCCCCAGCAGCGCAGCCGGGACAGCCCGCCGTCGGGGAACACGTCCAGGCGCAGGTGGGTGGCCGCGGCGGCGCCGGGCAGCAGGAACCGGTGCCGGGTGTCGGGCTGCACCCGCTCGCGGTCCCGCAGCACCGTCCACGACCCGCCGGTGCGCTCGTCGCGGGTGCCGATCGAGACCCAGCCCGGCGCGTTCCCGACGAACCAGGTCGTGTCGACCTCCACGTGCCGCGGCACCCCGCCCGCGGCGAGGGCGAACTCGACCCAGTCGTTGCCGCCGTCGCGGCGCCGGGCGTTCTCCCAGCCCTCGCCCATGTGCCGGGCCCGGCCGGGCAGCAGCAGGTTGCCGGGGGAGGAGTAGAACGCGTCGGAGCAGCCCGTGACGTGCCCGCCGTTCTCCGCCGCGAGCAGGTCCACGGTGCCCTCCAGGAACCGCGGGTCGGGCAGCACCCGGCCGAGCACCCGGAACCGGGCGATCCCGCCGTCGGGATGCATGATCAGGCGCAGGTGGGTGGCCCGGCGGGTGTCGGTCACCGGGTAGACGTTCGCGGTGTGCCCCGCGCAGGCCGAGCGCGGCACGATCTCGTGCCAGGGCGCCTTCTCCAGCTCGTCGGGCGAGGGGTGCCCGTCGACGGCGGTCGCCTCCACCGCGATCTCCGGCGGGTAGTTGCCCTTGAACCAGGACGTGTCGACGACGACGTGGTCCACCACACCCGGCGCGCCCAGGCGGATCAGCGCCCAGTCGTGGCCGGGCTCGCGGCGACGGCGGGTCTCCCAGCCGTCGTAGACCTTGCCCTTGAGGCCGAACTCGTCGGGGTCGAAGCGGGGCGGCGCGGCGGTGATGAGGTTCTCGCGCTGGGCGAAGAACTCGTCGTTCGCGGCGACGACGGAGCCGCCGAGCGCGCGGGAGGCCAGGTCGATGAGCGAGGGGTCGGTCACGGTCTGCTCCTGATCATCGGACGGGTGGGGGACGGGTGGTCGGCGGCGATCCGGGCCCCGAGCAGGCGCAGGAGTTCGGCGGCACGGTCGACGGCGTCGTGGTGGTCGCGTGCGGTGTCGGTCAGGGCGTAGGCCCCGGCGAACCCCGCGGTGTGCAGCGCGGCCGCGTCCAGCGTGACCTGCCCGGCGACGGCGACGACCGGGACCCCGGCCGCCCGGGCTGCCGCGGCGACCCCGGCCGGGGCCTTGCCGTGCAGGGTCTGGGTGTCCAGCCTGCCCTCCCCGGTGACGACGAGACCGGCGCCGGCCAGCTCGTCGTCGAAGCCGGTCAGCTCCAGGACGGTACCGACGCCGGGGACGAACCGCGCACCGCAGACCGCGGTCAGCGCGAGCCCGGCGCCCCCGGCGGCACCCGCCCCCGGCGCGGCGGCCAGGGTGGCCGGGTCCCCGCCGGTGGCCGCGGCGAGCACCCGCACCCAGCGGGCCAGCGCGGCGTCGAGCGCGGCGACCCCGCCGGCGTCGGCGCCCTTCTGCGGGCCGTAGACGGCCGCGGCGCCGTGCGGGCCGAGCAGCGGGTTGTCGACGTCGGCGGCGAGCCGGACCCGGACGGCCGGGTCCCGCAGTCGCGGGTGCAGCCCGGACAGGTCGAGCCGGTCGGCCCGGGCCAGCGCCGCGCCGCCCCGCCCGACCTCGGCGCCGTCGGCGTCGAGCACGCGGGCGCCGAGCCCGCGCAGCAGCCCGGCGCCGCCGTCGGTGGTGGCGCTGCCCCCGAGCCCGACGACGACATCGGTGCACCCGGCGTCGAGCACCGCGGCCAGCACGGTCCCCAGCCCCTCGGTGCCCGCGCCGCCCGGGTCGCGCACCCCGCCGGGCAGGACCGCCAGCCCGGCCGTCGACGCCAGCTCCACCAGCGCGGACGCCCCGGCCCGGGCCCAGACGGCCGTCAGCGGAGCCCCGGTGGGTCCGGTCGCGACGGTCGTGACCGGCTCCCAGCCGGCCGCCAGTGCCGCGGCGACCGTGCCCTCCCCGCCGTCGGCGACCGGGCAGCGACGCACCGGGCGGCCCGGGTCGGCGTCGGAGATCCCGGCCGCCAGCGCGTCGGCGACGGCGGCGGCGTCCAGCGACCCCTTGAACTTGTCCGGGGCCAGCAGGATCGCGCTCACCTGAGGTGGGCCAGCGCGGTCGGGGCGTCGGCGGGGGTCTGCGCGAGGTCCTCGAACTCGGTGACGGCGTCGATCTCGGTGCCCATCGCGATGTTCGTGACCCGCTCCAGCACCACCTCGACGACGACCGGCACCTTGTGCTCACGGGCCAGCTGCGACGCCCGGCGCAGGGTCGTGGCGATCTCGTCGGGGTCGGTGACCCGCAGCCCCACACAGCCCAGACCCTCCGCGACGCGGACGTGGTCGACGCCGTAGCCCTTCGGCAGTCCGGTGAGCTCCTCGTCGGCGTGCATGTTGTCGAAGGCCAGCGAGACCTCGAAGTCCATGTCGAACGCGCGCTGTGCCTGTCGGATCAGCCTCAGGTAGGAGTTGTTGACCACGACGTGCACGTAGGGCAGCCCGAACTGGGCGCCGACGGCGAGCTCCTCCAGCATGAACTGGAAGTCGTAGTCGTCCGAGAGCGCGACGACCGGGGTCGACGGGTCGGCGACGACGGCGCCCAGCGCCGCCGGGATGGTCCAGCCCAGCGGTCCGGCCTGGCCGCAGTTGACCCAGTGCCGGGGCCGGTAGACGTGCAGGAACTGGCCGGCTGCGATCTGGGACAGCCCGATCGTCGTCACGTAGCGGGTCTCCGGGCCGAACGCCCGGTTCATCTCCTGGTAGACCCGCTGGGGCTTGATCGGCACGTGTGGGAAGTCGGTGCGCCGCAGCAGCGTCGCCTTCCGCTCGCGGCAGGACTCGGCCCAGGCGCTGCGGTCCGGCAGCGTGCGCGCGTCGCGACGGCGACGGGCCTCGGTCAGCAGGGCGCGCAGCGCGGCCCTGGCGTCGGAGACCACGCCGTAGTCGGGGGCGAAGACCCGCCCGATCTGCGTCGGCTCGATGTCGACGTGCACGAACCGGCGCCCGCGCCGGTAGGTGTCGAGCCCGCCGGTGTGCCGGTTGGCCCACCGGTTCCCGATCCCGACGACGACGTCGGAGTCCAGGAACGTGGCGTTGCCGTAGCGGTGCGCGGTCTGCAGGCCGACCATCCCGGCGGCGAGCGGGTGGTCGTCGGGGATCGTGCCCCAGCCCATCAGGGTCGGGACCACCGGG
The DNA here is from genome assembly GCF_001294645.1 of Pseudonocardia sp. HH130629-09. Lineage (NCBI taxonomy): Bacteria > Bacillati > Actinomycetota > Actinomycetes > Pseudonocardiales > Pseudonocardiaceae > Pseudonocardia > Pseudonocardia sp. HH130629-09. The sequence continues at coordinate 2,874,643 of NZ_CP011868.1, read as the reverse complement.
ACGCCGAGGATCTCGGCCAGCTCGACGAGTTCGGCCGAGGCGTCGGCGTTGACGATCCCGCCGCCCGCGACGATCAGCGGCCGCTCGCCCTCGGCGAGCAGGTCCAGCACCCGCGACGCCTGCGGGCCGGTCATCGCCGGACGGTGCACCGGCAGCGGGGCGTAGGTGTCGGGGTCGAAGTCGATGACGGTCTGCTGCACGTCGATCGGCAGGTCGATCAGCACCGGGCCCGGCCGGCCGGACCGCATGAGGTGGAACGCCTGGGCGAACGCGCCCGGCACCTGGGCGGCCTCGCGCACGGTCATCGCCATCTTGGTGACCGGTGCGGCGATGGCCGCGATGTCGACGGCCTGGAAGTCCTCCTTGTGCAGCCGCGCGACCGGCGCCTGTCCGGTGATCGCCAGGATCGGGATCGAGTCCGCCGAGGCCGAGTACAGCCCGGTGACCATGTCGGTGCCCGCCGGGCCGGACGTGCCGATGCAGACGCCGATGTTGCCCGGACCGGACCGGGTGAAGCCCTCGGCCATGTGCGAGGCGCCCTCGACGTGGCGGGCCAGGACGTGGCCGATCGTGCCGCGGGCGCGCATCGCCGCGTAGAAGGGGTTGATCGCCGCGCCCGGGACGCCGAACGCCTGCGTGGCGCCCTCGGCCTCCAGGATGCGGACGGCGGCCTCGGCCGTGGTCATCCGGGTCATGACAGGTCCCCGTTCAGGCGGCGGACGGTGCGGTGCAGGGCGGAGTGGTCGAGCCCGCCGTCGCCGGCGGCACGGGTCGCGGCGACGAGCTGGGCGACGAGCGCGGCCACCGGGGCGACCACACCGGCCTCCCGGGCGGAGTCGGCGACGATGCCCATGTCCTTGTGGTGCAGGTCGATCCGGAAGCCGGGGGTGTAGTCCCCGGCGAGCATCGTCGGCGCCTTCTGGTCGAGGACCTTCGACCCGGCGAGGCCCCCGCCGAGGACCTCGACGGCCGCGTCGAGGTCGGCGCCGTGCGCCTGCAGGAACACCAGGGCCTCGGCGAGCAGGGCGATGTTCCCGGCGACGATCAGCTGGTTGGCGGCCTTGACCGTCTGCCCGGCCCCGGACGGGCCGACGTGCACGACGGTCTTCCCGACGACGTCGAGCAGCGGTCGGGCCGCGGCCACGTCCGCCCCGTCGCCGCCGACCATGATGGACAGTGCGGCGTTCTCGGCGCCCGCCTGGCCGCCGGAGACCGGGGCGTCGAGCATCCGCAGGCCGCGCTCGGCGGCACGGGCGGCCAGGTCCCGGGCGACGTCGGGGCGGATCGTCGAGAAGTCGACGACCAGGGTGCCGGGCTCGGCGGTGTCGAACACCCCGCCGTCGCGGGCGCAGACGTCGACGACGTCGGGGGAGTCGGGCAGCATCAGCGCCACGACCTCGGCCTTGGCCACCGCCTCGGCGACCGTTGCCGCGGCGCGGCCGCCGTCCGCGGCCAGCGCCTCGGCCTTGCCCGGGCTGCGGTTGTGGCCGACGACGTCGTGCCCGGCGCGCACGAGGTGGCGGGCCATCGGGCCACCCATGATGCCGAGACCGATGAACGCGACGTTGCGGGTGTCGGTGCTGCTCATGCGGACGCTCCCTCTCCGACCAGCCAGCCGAACGGGTCGGCGGTGACGGGCTTGTACTCGAGGCTGACCGGCCCGTCGTAGCCGGCGGCGACGACCCGGGCGAGCAGGTCGGTGATCGGCAGGTCCCCGGTGCCGGGCTCGCCGCGGCCGGGGGAGTCGGCGATCTGGACGTGGCCGATCCGGTCGGCGTGGCGGTCGATCGCGGCCGCGGGGTCGTCGCCGTTCACGGCCAGGTGGTAGACGTCGAGCAGCAGCCGCAGGTGAGGCGACCCGACCCGGTCGAGCACGGCGACGGCGTCGTCGGCGGTCCGCAGCGGGTAGGCGTCTATGCCGCTGACCGGCTCGAGCAGCGCGACCGCGCCGATCCGGGCGGCCGCGTCGGCGGCGAGCGCGAGGTTGCCCCGCGCCGTCTCGTCCTGGACGCGCGGGTCCAGGTCGTCGCGACGGTTGCCGTAGAGGGCGTTGAAGCCCAGCGTGCCGAGCCGCTCGCCGATGCCGACGGCGACGGCGACGTTGTCGGCGAACTCCCCCGCGCGGGCGGGGTCGGACAGGATGCCGCGCTCCCCGGCGGGCATGTCGCCCGCGGAGAAGTTGAGCCCGGTGAGGGTGACGCCGGCGTCGGCGACGGCGGTGACGAAGGCGTCGACCTCGCGGTCGCCGGGCACGGAGGCGGCGAAGGGCCACCAGAACTCGACGGCGTCGAAGCCTGCCGCCGCGGCGGCCGCGGGACGCTGCAACAGCGGCAGGTCACCGAGGACGATGGAGCAGTTGACGGTGTAGCGCACGAAGGGGCCTCCTCGTTGAGGACGGGCGGTGCGGTTCTCAGGCGGGCTCGGGCAGTCCCTTGTAGGCACGCCAGCCGCCGTGGGTGGTGATGTCGGTGAGCTCGTCGCGCTGGCGCTCCAGCACGCCGGGGCGCAGCCCGACGGCGAGGACGTCGCGTCCGTCGTCGAGCTCGATCACGGTGAGCTCGAGCTCCGGTGGCTCGTCGGGCAGGAAGTCGGTGCGGATCGCCCGGAGCGGGACGTCGTAGATCTCCCCGGCCAGCGGTACGCCGCCGGCGGGGTCCTCCAGCAGGGCCGGGAACTCGTCGCGCACCGAGTACATGCGGTAGTGCGGAGCGGTCCGGACCTGGCCGAGGAACGGGTGGGCGGACACGTTGTGGTGGAGCCGGCCGCCGCGCATCGCGTCACCGGAACAGAAGAGGGCAGTCACCGGAGCCTCCGATCCTTCCGCAATGCGGAATAGTGATTCCGTTGTGCGGCATGAATCGGACCACGGCATCCGGGGGGTGTCAAGCATCGCTGTCGTCGGTGACCCCTTGACGCTTGCGTGACAGGCGCCATAGCGTGATTCCGCACCGCAAGAGGTGCGTTTCACATTGCGGAAACCAGCGCGTCACATCCGACGCGTTACGACGTGGGAACCGAGGTGGCCCCGATGACGGGACCCGGAACGAGTGACCGGTCCGCAGCAGCCCCGACCGACGACCAGGTGACCGCCGTGCCCGTCGCGCCGGGCGGCGCGGACGCACCGAGCCCACGGCTCTACAACCGCGACCTCGCGCCGACCGCCGTCGAGGGGCGGTCGTGGAAGGCCTACAACATCTTCACCCTGTGGGCCGTCGACGTGCACAGCCTGGGCAACTACGGTTTCGCCCTCGGCCTGTTCGCCCTCGGCCTGTTCGCCCTCGGTCTCGGCGCCTGGCAGATCCTGGTCTCGCTCGGCATCGGTGCGCTGGTGCTGTTCGTGCTGCTCACCGTCGCCGGATACATGGGCTACCGGACCGGCCTGCCGTTCCCGGTCATGAGCCGGATCTCCTTCGGCGTCCGTGGCGCGCAGCTCCCGGCCCTGGTCCGGGGTGCGGTCGCGATCGCGTGGTTCGGCATCCAGACCTACCTGGCCACCCAGGTGCTCGTCGTGATGGTCCTGGCCGTGGCGCCGTCGGCCGGTGGGCTGGAGCAGGTGTCGTTCCTCGGTCTGTCGGTGCTGGGCTGGATCTGCTTCCTCGTGCTGTGGGTCGTGCAGGTGGCGATCCTGCTGCGCGGTATGGACGGCATCCGCCGCTACGAGGCGGTCGCCGGGCCGATCGTGCTGGTGACCCTCGCCGTGCTCTCCGGATGGGTGCTGTGGCAGACCGGCGGGGAGATCGCCTGGTCGGTGCCCGACCCGCTGACCGGCGGCGCGATGTGGGTGCAGATCCTGGCCGGTGCGTCGTTGTGGACGGCGATCTACGGCACCTTCGTCCTCAACTTCTGCGACTTCACCCGCGGCGCGGTGTCCACCGGCGCGGTCCGGCGCGGCAGCTTCTGGGGGATCCTGCCGAACACCCTGTTCTTCGGCGTCGTCGTCGTGGTGCTCGCGGGCGGGCAGCTGCGGATCGGCGGGCAGGTGATCTCCAGCCCGGCCGACGTCGTCAACACCATCCCCAACACCCCGCTGCTGCTGCTCGCCTCGGCGGCACTGCTGATCCTGACGATCGCGGTCAACCTGATGGCGAACTTCGTGGCCCCCTGCTATGCCCTGTCCAACCTGTTCCCGAAGGTCCTCGACTTCCGCCGGGCCGGGGTGGTCAGCGCGCTGATCGGACTCGTCATCCTGCCCTGGAACCTCTACGACTCCCCGCTGGTGATCACCTACTTCCTGGGTGTGCTCGGCGCGCTGCTCGGACCGCTGTTCGGGATCGTGATGGCCGACTACTGGCTGGTGCGGCGCGGCCGGATCGACGTCCCCGCGCTGTACTCCGAGGCGAGCGGGGCCGCCTACCACTACCGGGGCGGGGTCAACCGGCGCGCGGTCGCGGTGTTCGTGCCGTCCGCGCTGGTCGCCGTCGCCGTCGGGTTCGTGCCCGCGCTGGAGCCGGTCGCCCCGTTCAGCTGGTTCCTCGGCGCCGGGCTCGCCGCGCTGCTGACCGTGCTCGTCGCCCCGCGCGGACAGACCTACCGCGCGGTGTCCGGGGAGCCCCTGGCCGTCGCACCCACCGGGGGGCACTAGTGCGCATCGTCGTCGTCAACGTCAACACCACGGCCTCGGTGACCGAGGCCATCGCCGCCTCGGCGCGCTCGGTCGCCGCGCCCGGCACCGGGATCGTCGGGCTCACCCCGCGGTTCGGCGCCGAGTCGGTCGAGGGCAACCTGGAGAGCTACCTGGCCGCGGTCGGGGTCGCCGACGCCGTCGCGCGGTACGCCGCCGCCGGCGAGCCGTTCGACGCGGTGATCCAGGCCGGCTACGGCGAGCACGGCCGGGAGGGCCTGCAGGAGATGCTCGACGTGCCCGTCGTCGACATCACCGAGGCCGCCGCGACGACCGCGATGTACCTCGGCCACCGCTACTCGGTGGTGACCACGCTGGACCGCACCGTGCCGCTGATCTCCGACCGGCTGCTGCTGGCCGGGCTGGAGCGACGCTGCGCCTCGGTGCGCGCCTCCGGGCTCGCGGTGCTGGAGCTGGAGCCGGACCCGGACCGGGCGGTCGCCGCGATCGTCGAGCAGGCCCGGCTGGCCGTCGAGCACGACCACGCCGAGGTGATCTGCCTGGGCTGCGGCGGCATGGCGGGCCTGGAGGAGAAGGTGCGCGCGGAGACCGGGGTGCCCGTCGTCGACGGGGTGCAGGCCGCGGTGACCGTCGCCGAGTCGCTGGTGCGCCTGCGCCTGAGCACCTCGAAGGCCCGCACCTACGCGGCCCCCCGAACCAAGAAGATCACCGGATTCCCCCTGGAGATGCCATGACCAGCTACGACCTGGTGGTCCGCGGGCAGCGGATCATGACCACGGCGGGCGAGCAGCCCCGCGAGATCGGTGTGACCGGCGGGCGGATCGTCGCCATCGAGCCGCTCGGCAACGGCCTCGACGGTGCCCGGGTGATCGACCTCGCCGAGGACGAGGTGCTGCTCCCCGGCCTCGTCGACACCCACGTCCACGTCAACGAGCCCGGCCGCACCGAGTGGGAGGGCTTCGCCTCGGCGACCCGGGCCGCCGCGGCGGGCGGGGTCACCACGATCGTCGACATGCCGCTCAACTCGATCCCGCCGACCGTCGACGTCGCCGCACTCGAGGTGAAGCGCAAGGTCGCCGAGCACCAGGCGTTCGTCGACGTCGGGTTCTGGGGCGGGGCGGTGCCGGGCAACCTGGGCGACCTGCGCGGCCTGCACGACGAGGGCGTCTTCGGCTTCAAGTGCTTCCTGCTGCACTCCGGGGTCGACGAGTTCCCGCCGCTCGACGCCGACGAGATGGAGCGCGACATGGCCGAGCTGGCCACGTTCGACGCCGTCATGATCGTGCACGCCGAGGACTCCCGGGCCATCGAGAAGGCCCCGACCCCGCACGGCGCGAAGTACGACACCTTCCTGCGCTCGCGCCCGCGCGGCGCGGAGAACCTGGCGATCGCCGAGGTCATCGAGCGGGCCCGCTGGACCGGGGCGCGTGCGCACGTGCTGCACGTGTCGTCCTCCGACGCGCTGCCGATGATCGCCACCGCGCGCCGCGACGGCGTCCGGATCACCGCCGAGACTTGCCCGCACTACCTGACGCTGTTCGCCGAGGAGATCGCCGACGGCGCCACCACCCACAAGTGCTGCCCGCCGATCCGCGAGGCGTCCAACCGGGAGCTGCTCTGGGAGGGACTGCTCGACGGGACGATCGACTGCATCGTCAGCGACCACTCGCCGAGCACCGCCGAGCTGAAGCTGCTCGACTCCGGGGACTTCGGGCTCGCCTGGGGCGGGGTGTCGTCGCTGCAGCTGGGGCTGTCGCTGGTCTGGAGCGAGGCCCGCCGGCGCGGCATCGGGCTGGCGCAGGTCGTGCAGTGGATGGCCTCGAAGCCGGCCGACCTGGTCGGGCTGCGCTCCAAGGGGCGGATCGCGCTGGGGTACGACGCCGACCTCGCCGTCTTCGCCCCCGACGCGGCCTACGTCGTCGACCCGGAGCGGCTGCACCACAAGAACAAGGTCAGCGCCTACGCCGGCCGGTCGCTGTCCGGCGTGGTCCGGCGCACCCTCCTGGGCGGACGCGACGTCGACGTGGCCGGCGAGCCGCACGGGCGGCTGCTGCGCCGTGGCTCGGTTGAGCGGGTGACCGGTGCCCCCGGCGCCCCGGAGACCCCCGGCGCCCCGGAGGCCTCCGAGGTCCCGGCCGCACCGCCCGAGCAGGGCTAGACTTCCGTCATGCGGAAGAACGATCCCGACAGTCGCGTCGGTGCCGCCGCGGACGTCGCCGCGGCCGCACCGGCCCGCTCGGGGAGCGTGCAGTCCGTGGAGCGGGCCGTGGACCTGCTGGAGGCGATGGCCGACGCGGGTGGGACGGTCAGCCTGTCCCACCTCGCGGCCACCTCCGGGCTGCCCCTGCCGACCATCCACCGGCTGGTCAGGACCCTGGCCGGGCGCGGCTACGTCCGCCAGCAGTCCTCGCGCGAGTACGCCCTCGGCCCCCGCCTGGTGCGCCTCGGCGACACCGCGGGACGCCTGGTGGGGATGTGGGCCCGGCCCCGGCTCGCCGCCCTGGTCGACGACCTGGGGGAGAGCGCGAACCTGGCGCTGTTGGAGGGCAACCAGGTCGTCTACGTGGCCCAGGAGCCCGGCCGGCACTCGATGCGGATGTTCACCGAGGTCGGACGACGGGTGTCGCCGCACTGCACCGCCGTCGGGAAGGCGCTGCTGTCCCGGATGCCGGTCGAGCGGGCGCGGGAGATCCTGCGGCAGACCGAGTTCGTGCGGCACACCGACAACACCATCACCTCGCCCGAGGAGTACTTCGCCGAGCTCGACAAGGTCCGCGCCGCCGGGTACGCCGTCGACGAGGGCGAACAGGAGCTCGGGGTGCGGTGCGTGGCCGTCGCGCTCGACGGGCCGCTGCCCGCCGCGGTGTCCATCTCCGGGCCGACGACCCGGATGACCGATGCGCTGCTCGACTCCGCGGTGCCGAAGCTGCAGGCCGTCGCCGACGCGCTGGTGGCCGAGCTGGCCCGGCAGGACGCGGCCGGGGTCTGACACGGTCCCCGTGTGAGGAGAGGCCGGGCCGCCGGCCCTGGATGCCGGCGGCGATGCGCCGTGATCGTGACCGATGAGGGGGCCGGTGCCGGATCCGGCACGTGATGCCTCGCCGGTGACGACCACCGACCGCTCGGTGGACCTCGCGCCCCCGGGTCCCACCGTTCGCGGGCGCGAACCGGGGCCGGCGTTCGCATCCGGGAGCCGGCCCGGCTGCACGATCCTGTCCTGATGACCGATCTGGAACGGCTACTGGTCAGGCAGGGGCGGCCTGGTCACCCGGACCCAGGCGATCGCCCACGGTGTTCCGGCCCGCACCGTCGCGCGCCGGGTGTCCTCCGGTGCCTGGCGGGCGCGGCACCCCGGGGTCTCCCTGGTCGCCGGTCACCGGGTCACCGACGAGACCCGGGTCCGGGCGGCGTGGCTGTGGGGCGGGGCGCGCAGCATCGTGACAGGGCCCGCGGCCGCGTACTGGCTGGGACTGCGCCCCGGCGCCCCGGCCGAGGTGCTGCTCGCCGTCCCACCGACGGTGCAGCGGGCCCGGCGGCCGGGGGTGCGTCTGCGTCGCCGCAGCCTGGACCCGGCCGACCGGGTCGTCCACCGGGGCATCGTCGTGACCGCGACGCCGCTGACCGTGCTGGAGACGGCCGCGGCGCTCGGTGGCACCGACGGGCCCGCGTTCCTGGACCGGGCGCAGCAACGGTGGGTGTCCCACGACGAGCTGTACGCGGCGTACTGCCGGGTGGCCGGCACCCCGGGCATCGCGGCGGCCGTGCGGTTGCTCGTCGCGGCGGGGGACCGGGCCGACTCCGCCCTGGAACGACGGCTGCTGCGGCTGCTGCGCGAGGCCCGGCTCCCCGGACTCGTGCGGGCGATGCCGTTCGGGCCCTGGACGGTCGACCTCGCCTTCCCGGCGGCACGTGTGGCCGTCGAGGTGGACGGATGGGCCTGGCACAGCGCCCCGGAGCGGTTCCGCACCGACCGGCGCAAGCAGAACGCCCTGGTCGCAGCCGGTGGACGGTGCTGCGGTCACCTGGTCGGACGTACACGACCGGCCCGGCGAGACCGTCGCCCGCATCCGCCGGGCCGTGCATGATCGCGCTGCCTGAGGGGCCCGATGCCGGATCCGGCACCGGACCCCTCGGAGGAGACGATCACTCGTCGCGGACCTGGGTCCCCGGCTTGGCGGTGACCGGCTCGTAGGAGTCCGGGCCCAGCACCTCACCGGAGGACAGGATCCGGATCTCCCCGGTCTGCACGAGTACCGGCGGCCCCGCGGCGACGATCGACGGTGCCGACGGCCGCCCGGGGGCGAGCACGTTGAAGAACAGGTTGAGCAGCACCGCGACGATCGCCGCCGAGCTGATTCCGGAGTGGAAGATCGTCGCGAACCACTCCGGGAAGTTCGCCCAGAAGTCCGGCGACACCACCGGGATCAGGCCGAACGCCACCGCCGCCGCGACGATCACCATGTTGTTGGTGTTGCGGTACTCGACCGAGGCGAGCGTCCGGATGCCGCTGGCGGCGACCGTGCCGAACAGCACGATCCCGGCCCCGCCGAGCACCGGTTGCGGAATCGCCGAGAACACCGCCGACGCCATCGGCGAGAGCCCCAGCACCAGCAGGAGCAGCCCGCCCGCGGCGACGGCGAACCGGCTCCGGATCCCGGTCAACGCGACCAGGCCGACGTTCTGGGCGAACGCCGTCGCGGGGAAGGAGTTGAACACCGGCGCGAGCACCGAGGCCGCCATGTCCGCGCGCAGGCCGTCCCCGACCCGGCGGGAGTCCACCTCGGCCCCGACGACCTCGCCGACCGCGAGGATGTCCGCGGTCGTCTCCACCATGACCACCAGGATGACGATGACCATCGACACGATCGCGCCGATCTCGAACAGCGGCCCGCCGAACGCGAACGGCGTCGGGACGGCGGCCACGCTCGCCTCGCCCACCTTCGCGAAGCTGCTCAGCCCCAGCCCCAGAGCGACGACGGTGCCCACCAGCAGGCCGAGCAGCACCGAGAGCCGGGAGACGACCCGGATCTTGCTGGCGACGATCACGACCAGGAAGGTGAACGCGGCCAGCGCGATGTTCGGCAGCGAGGCGAACGCGGGGTTGGGCACCGTCGCGCCGGCGACCGTGACCGTCTCCCGGCCGGTGATCCACCCGGTCGCCACCGGCATCAGCGACAGCCCGATGACGGTGATGATCGACCCGGTGACCACCGGCGGGAACAGCCGTACCACCTTCGCAAAGAACGGCGAGATGAGCAGCCCGATCAGCGCCGCGACGATCACCGCGCCGAAGACGACGCGCAGGCCGTCTGTGCCGTCGTCGCCGACGATCGCGATCATCGTCGACACCGAGGCGAACGAGGTGCCCTGCACCAGCGGCAGCTGGGAGCCGAAGAACGGCAGCCCGAGCGTCTGCAGGAGCGTCGCGAGCCCGCTCACGAACAGCCCGCTGGCCACCAGGACGGCGCTCTGCGCGGGGTCGAGCCCGGCCGCGCCGCCGATGATGATCGGGACGGCGATGACGCCGCCGAACATCGCGAGAACGTGCTGCACGCCGTAGCCCACCGTGGGTCCGAGGCCGAGCCGGTCGTCCTCGGGGCGGGGGCCTGTCGTGGCGGTCGTGCGTCGGCCGGTCGTCGCCGGCGCGTCCGCGTCGTCGGTGCTCATGGGCGTCCCCTCGGTGCGGAGGTGGTGGGATGGGTCAGACCGACGACGGGACGTCGGTCCACGCCTCCGGCGCCGGGGTCACGCCGTCGCGGACGACGGTGCCCTCGATCAGGCCGTAGGGGCGGTCCGCGGCGTAGAACACCTCGTTCGGGTTCTTGAGGCCGAACGAGGAGAGGTCGGACAGGAAGTGGTGCTTGTTGGGCATCGCGAACCGGATCTCGGCGACGCCGTCGCACGCCTCGATGCCGGCGCGGCCCATCTCGTAGAGCGACTGCTGCAGTGCGAGCGAGTGGGTGGTGGCGAACGCGGACAGCATCGCCGCGCCGATCGTGTCGTACGCGGCGTTGTAGTCGATCCCGGCGGCGACGGCCTCGGGCAGGTAGCGCCAGCGCGCGGTGACCGAGGTGGCCAGGATGCGGTCGTCGGTCTCGACCAGGGTCGTGTAGCGGTCCCGGGGGAAGCCGTGGAACTCGCTGCCAGTGGACTTCAGCACGGTGAGGTCCTTCAGCCCCGCGGTGACGTGGGTGGCCCCACCGACCTTCTGTACGGTGGCGAGCCGGGTGGCGCGACCCTTGCGGACGAAGGAGTGGTCGTGCCCCGCGCCGTCGACGACGATCCGCTCCCACTCGTAGAGCTCGGCCTGCCACAGCCCGCCGGTGATCCACTCGAACTCGCCGGTGAAGTGGTTCCCGAGCAGCATCAGGAACTCCTCGGGGGAGGTGATCCCGTGCTCGGCGGCGAAGGCGTAGACGACGTTCTTCTGAGTGTCGGTGGCGACGACCTTCGAGTTGTCCCCGGTCAGGTAGCTGCTCTCCAGGGCAGCGCCGCGCAGCTGGCTGGTGACGTTGAGACCGGTGATCTCGTGCCGGGCGGTGTCGCGCACGACCCGCACCACGCGGACCTCCGCCTTGCCGTACTTGTTGTCGCCGAGGTGGACCGAGACGGACATGTCAGCTCCCGAGGTAGGTGGAGTAGGAGTAGGGCGACAGCAGCAGCGGGACGTGGTGGTGGCGGTCGGTGCGCTCCGGGCGGAAAGCGATCGACACCTCCGGGAAGAACGGGCTCGGCGTCGTGAACGTGATCCGGTGCAGCACCCCCGCGGTGAGCGCGGCGGAGTCCGGGGCGCGCCAGCGCCCGTCGTCGTCGGTGGTGCCCGAGGCCAGCACGGTCCCGTCGGCGCCGGTCAGGGTCACCGGGACACCGGTGGCCGGGCGGCCCGCCGCGGCGTCGAGGACGTGGGTGGAGAAGCTGCTCATGCCAGCACCTGCCGCATCCGCAGCGCGGTGATCTCGGCCAGCTGCCCGGCGGCCTCGGCACGCTCGGTGGCCGGGTCGTTGCCCAGCCTGCGCTCCAGCTCGGCGAGGATCTGTTCCGCGTCGCGGCCCGCGGCGCGGATCAGGAAGACGTGGCCGAACCGCTGCTCGTAGGCGGCGTTGCCCGCGGCGAGCCGGGCCGCGGTGTCCGCCCCGGAGTCCACGCCGGACTGCTCGGATCGGGAGAAGGCGGCACCGTCGGCGTGCGCGCCACCCGGACGCTCGCCGATCCGGGGGTGCCCGGCCAGCGCGGCGTCGATCTCGGCGGCGTCCAGGGTGCGGACGGCCTTCTCCGCCGCGGCGACGGCGTCGTCCACCCCGGCGTACGGGCGTCCGGCCAGCAGCCGGTCCGCCCACGCGGGCGAGGTGGCGCAGGCCCGCAGCACCGGCCGCAGGTCGTCCGGTGAGGCGTTGTTGAGGTGGTCGAGGGTCAGGGCGTCCGGCATGGGTCCTGCTTCCGTGCTCGTTCCGCGACTTCCATGATGCGGAATCGCTGTTCCGAAGTGTCAACAGTGTTGGTTTCACGGCGGGTACGTGTCAAGGGTCACCCGGTCGAACGGCCCCGCTCCCGGACGGCGACGACCGCGGACCGTCACCGGCCGCGGGGCCCGGAGCGCCACGACCGGCCGGACCCGATGACCGACCACCCTGGTCCCTCCGGCGCGGGGGCGCACCCGTCGCGTCCGGATCGTCACGCAGTCGTCCCGGCCGGGGCGCCGCCCGTCACACCAGGCCCGGTGCGGCCGGGTCGGGCGTCACGCATTCGTCATCCGACGGCAACCGGCGCTGCCGTTGCCGAACGCACCATCCTCACCGGTGGTCACCGATCCGGCCACCGTGGAGGCAACGGGATGACTCAGGAGATGAACCGGCCGGCCCGGTCGACGGCCGTCGGTGCCGCGCGGGAGACGCTGGAGGACTACACGCTGCGGTTCGCGCCGCGCAGCTACCGGCGCTGGTCGCCGGGCGTGGTCGGGGTGACCGCGCTGGGTGGCATCGCCTACCTGGCGGACTTCGCGATCGGTGCCAACATCGGCATCGCCTACGGCACGACGAACGCGCTGTGGGGGATCGCGGTGTTCGCCCTCGTCGTCATCGTGACCGGGCTGCCGGTGGCGTACTACGCCGCCCGCTACAACCTCGACCTGGACCTGATCACCCGCGGCAGTGGCTTCGGCTACTACGGCTCGGTCCTCACCAACGTCATCTTCGCGACGTTCACCTTCATCTTCTTCGCCCTCGAGGGCGCGATCATGGCCCAGGGGCTGGAGCTCGGGCTCGGGATCCCGTTGTGGATCGGCTACGCGCTGTCCACCGTGGTCATCTTCCCGTTGGTCGTGTACGGGATGTCGCTGCTGTCGACGCTGCAGGTCTGGACGACGCCGTTGTGGCTGGTCCTCATGGTGCTGCCGTTCGGCTACCTGCTCGTCGCGCACCCGGACTCGGTCTCGACGTTCCTGGCCTACCAGGGCGAGGACGGCCTGGGCACCCCGAGCTTGGGCTCGGTCATGCTCGCCGCCGGGGTCTGCCTGTCGCTGATCGCGCAGATCGCCGATCAGATCGACTACCTGCGGTTCATGCCGCCGAAGACCCCGGAGAACGCCCGACGCTGGTGGACCGCGACGCTGCTCGCCGGCCCGGGCTGGGTGCTCTTCGGTGCGGCGAAGCAGGTCGTGGGGCTCTTCCTGGCCGTGTACTTCATCGCCAACGTCGCCAACGTCGCCGGCGGGGCCGAGGTCGCCAACGAGCCGGTGCAGCAGTTCCTGCTGATCTACCAGGACCTGGTGCCGGGCTGGCTGGCGATCACGCTGGCCGTGGTGCTCGTCGTCATCAGCCAGGTCAAGATCAACGTCACGAACGCCTACTCCGGCTCGCTGGCCTGGACGAACTCGTTCACCCGGGTCACCGGCACCTACCCCGGCCGGCTTGTGTTCCTCGGCGTCAACCTGCTGATCGCGCTGGTGCTGATGGAGGCGAACATGTTCGACTTCCTGAACACCATCCTCTTGGACTCAACCGGTCAGCGCAACACCCGGGTAGTTGATCATGATAGGGGTGTGGGATGGCGCGACTGGGACGACCTGGGATGTCCGATGCCGACCGCGCGGATCTGTGGGTCCGGTGGGGGCGTGGGGAGTCGATCAGTGACATCGCTCGGGCGATCGGACGCCCGCCGGGGTCGGTGTTCACGGTGCTCAAGTCCACCGGTGGCTACGTGCCGCCATCACGTCGTCGCCGACCGGGGACGCTGACCGCGGCCGAGCGGGAGGAGATCTCTCGTGGTCTGGCCCAGTATCGTTCGATCCGGGCCATCGCGGCTGGGCTCGGTCGTCCGGCCTCGACGGTGAGCCGGGAGGTCGCCCGCAACAAGGGTCGGCGTGCCTACCGTGCTGTGGACGCCGAGGACCGCGCCTGGCGCCGGGCCCAGCGCCCCAAGACGTGTCTGCTCGCCCGTCGTCCGCTGCTGTGTGGGTTCGTCGCTGCCAGACTGGGTGAGGACTGGTCGCCCGAGCAGATCGCCGGGCACCTGGCCAAGCACTACGCTCCGGGATCGGGGATGCGGGTGTCACACGAGACGATCTACAAGTCGCTGTTCGTGCAGACCCGCGGTGTGCTGGCCAAAGACCTGCAGAAACACCTGCGGTCGGGCCGTCCGATCCGGCGTAACGTGCACAACACCACCGGTGGGCAGTGGCGCTCGCAGATCCCCGGCGCGGTCTCCATCCACGACCGGCCCGCCGAGGTGACTGATCGGGCGGTGCCCGGGCACTGGGAAGGTGATCTGCTGCTCGGGCGTGGCACCACCCAGATCGCGACCGTGGTCGAGCGCGCGACCCGGTTCACCGTGCTGGTCGCGCTCGGAGGGCGCGACATGCACACCGTCGCCCACCAACTGTCCCGGCAGATGGCCCGACTGCCCGAACACGTCCGCAAGTCGCTGACCTGGGACCGCGGGATGGAACTGGCCCGCCACACCATCGTCACCGCCCGGACCGGGTTGGACGTCTACTTCGCCGACCCGGCCAGCCCCTGGCAGCGTGGCACGAACGAGAACACCAACCGGCTACTACGCCAGTACTTCCCGAAGGGCACCCGGCTCGACCACATCACCCAGGCCCAACTCGACCGCGTCGCGGAACGCCTCAACACCCGACCGCGCAAAACGCTTGATTTCGACACCCCGGCTGATAGATTCGGAGCACTGTTGCGCTGACCGGTTGAGTCCAAGCTCGGCTTCTACGCGAACCTGGCGATCGCGTGGATCGTCGTGGTCGCCACCGACATCGCGGTGAACAAGTACCTGCTCAAGGTCTCGCCGAAGGTCCCCGAGTTCCGCCGCGGCATGCTGTACGCGGTCAACCCGGTAGGGTTCGGATCGGTCGTCGTCGCGGGCGGGGTGTCGATCGCGGTGTTCTTCGGGCTCCTGGGGACGGCGATCCAGCCGTTCTCACCGGTGGTCGCGATCGTGCTCGGGCTGGTGCTGCCGCCGGTGATCGCCCTCGCCACCCGTGGCCGGTACTACCTGCGCCGGACCGACGACGGCATCGACCTGCCGATGTTCGACGAGCACGGCAACCCGTCGGACGCGGTGCTGCCCTGCCACGTGTGCGGGCAGGACCTGGAGCGCCCGGACATGGCGGCCTGCCCCGCCCACGACGCCTACGTCTGCTCGCTGTGTCTGAGCACCGACCGCGGGAAGGAGCACCTGCTCCCGGCCCAGCCGTGACCTCGGCCGGTGCGGGGTCCGGTGCCGTCTCCGGCACCGGACCCCTCACCGGCGCCGAGCACGGTCCGCCGCGGCGACCGCCTCGGCCAGCCGGTTGGCCGCGGTGACCACGTCGTGCCCGACGGCGGTCGCGAGCGCTCCCCGCAGCGCGAGCGGTGACAGGCTCCAGCCCGGCCCGGAGGCCGCCGCCAGCGGCTCGCGGCCCGGGTCCACGAGCACCTCGGTGCCCAGCACCCGGTGCCCGGCCAGGTGCGCGGGGGAGGAGTCGAGCAGCGGGTCGCCCAGCTCCTGGGTCTGGACCAGCAGCGGGAGGCCGTCCTCGGTGACGTGGACGGTGCCCCGGTAGCGGCCCGCCCGCTCCCCGGTGCGCCCGGCGACGAGCACGTCACGGGTGTGCAGCGACGCCGTCGGCGCCAGCGTCACGTCCAGCACGGTCTCGTGGTCGGCACGGGCGGTCACCACCGTGGGCTCGGGCCGGTAGGTCAGCGAGGCGCCGTCGGCGACGGTGCAGCGCAGCACGGTACGGCTCGGCCGGCCCGCGCCCGGGAGCGCGACGGCGGCCGCGACGCCGATCAGCACCAGGTGGGCACCCGGTCCGACGGCGACGTCGAGCTCGACGTCGTCGCCGGCCAGCGGGGTGGACGCCGACCCCACCAGGTGCACGACGGCGTCGGGTCGAGCGGCGCCCGCCACCCCGCGGCGCGGGACCAGGGCGAGCGGGGCCTGCGCCCGCAGCGTCGTGACGACCGAGCGGCCGTCGCGGTCCCGGACCGCCAGCCGGGCGCAGGCCCGCACCTCAGAACGTCGTCCGGACGGCGGTGACCTGCTCCCGCACCCAGGCGCCGACCGCGGCCGCACCGGGGTCCTCGACCAGCGACTGGGCGATCACCGGCAGCTCACCGCGGATCCGCGCCGCGTCCCCGGTCATCACGCCCAGGTCGGCGCCGACCAGTGGTGCCAGGTCGGTCTTGTTGATCACGAGCAGGTCGGCGGTGGTGACCCCCGGGCCGCCCTTGCGGGGCACCTTGTCCCCGCCCGCGACGTCGACGACGAAGATCTGCCGGTCCACCAGCCCGCGTGAGAACACCGCCGTGAGGTTGTCCCCGCCCGACTCGACGAGGACCAGTTCGAGGTCCCCGAACCGCTCCTCCAGGAGCTCGATCGCGTCGAGGTTGGCGGTGATGTCGTCGCGGATCGCGGTGTGCGGGCAGCAGCCGGTCTGCACCGCCTCGACCCGCTCCGTGGGGAGGACCGCGTTGCGGCGCAGGAAGTCGGCGTCCTCGGTGGTGTAGATGTCGTTGGTGACCACGGCGAGGCGGACCCGCCCCGCGAGGCTGCGGGCCAGCGCCGCGACCAGTGCGGTCTTGCCGGAGCCGACCGGGCCGCCGATGCCGATGCGCACCGCGCGGCCGCCGGCGGGGGCCGGGGTGTGGTGGTCGTGGTCGGTGACGGTCGGGTCGAAGCTGATCACGTGGCCGTGACCGTGGCCGGTCGTTGCGGACTCAGGAGGCAAAGAGACGCACCCTCTCGCGGTGGTGGTGGATGTGGGACTCGGCCATGAGGTCGAGCAGCGGCGCCCCGGGCGCCGGGAGATCGGCGGGGTCGCCCCCGGCCAGGGCTGCGGCCTCGGCGGCCACGGCCTCCAGCTCGTCGCCGAGGGCGACGACGGCGGTGTTGACGGCGAACGGGTCCAGTCCGAGCAGCCGCACCGCCGCCGATGCGGGCCCGGACACGG
The DNA here is from genome assembly GCF_001294645.1 of Pseudonocardia sp. HH130629-09. Taxonomy (NCBI): domain Bacteria; kingdom Bacillati; phylum Actinomycetota; class Actinomycetes; order Pseudonocardiales; family Pseudonocardiaceae; genus Pseudonocardia; species Pseudonocardia sp. HH130629-09. Next base: position 2,857,619 of record NZ_CP011868.1, on the reverse strand, counting down.
CGAGGTAGCCGACGCAGCGGGCAGCCGCGGTCGGCGGCTCCCCGGCCGCGCCGACGACGACCCCGACGAGCAGCGGTTGGTGCGGCCGCCGGTGGACCGCGACCAGGGCGTCGAGGGCGGCCGACGGCCACGCCGACCGGACCGCGCGCAGCGACGCCCGGCCCTGGGACCGGGACGCCTCCCGCTGGGCCGCCGAGGGGGTCCGCGCGTCGAGTGCGGCGTCGAGCTCCGCCCACCCGGCGCCGCTCCCCGCAGCGAGGTCGGCAGCGGGGCCGGCGGCGAGGTCGGCGGCGGCCGCGGCGGCGCAGGCGGCGACCCGGCCCGCGGTGCGCAGCCGCCCCTGGAGGAAGGCGTGCAGCGACGCGACATCGGTGACCAGGCCGCGGCCGGCGGCCTCCTCCAGCCCGCCGGAGTGCACGTGGCCGCCGCCGGGGAACCGGGCGTCGGACAGGACGAGCGAGGCGAGCATCAGAACAGGAAGTACCGCTGCGCCATCGGCAGCTCGGCGACCGGGGCGGGCTCGACGACGTCGCCGTCGATCGTCACGGTGAACGAGTCCGGGTCGACCCGTACGTCCGGGGTCGCGTCGTTGAGCAGCATCCCGGCCTTGCGCACCGAGCGCGTGTCGGCCACCGGCACCGCGGGGGTCGCCAGGCCGAGCCGGTCGGGGATGCCCTCGTCGAGGGCCGCGGGGGCCATGAACGTCAGCGAGCCCAGCGCCGCGGGGGTGTGGGCGTAGCCGAACATCGGCCGGCCGTACACCGGGCCCGGGGTCGGGATGGAGGCGTTCGCGTCGCCCATCTGCGCCCACACGGCGAACCCGCCCTTGAGCACGACCTCCGGGCGCACCCCGAAGAACTTCGGCTCCCACAGCACCAGGTCGGCGAGCTTGCCGACTGCGGTTCCCCCATGATCGGGGAGGCATCAGCTATAAGGGGTAGCGATGCCAGAGGTACGGAAGCGCTACGACCGGGAGTTCCGTGACGGAGCGGTCCGGGTCGTGGAGGAGACGGGCAAGCCGATCGCCCAGGTCGCCCGTGACCTGGGGGTCAACGAGGGCACGCTGGGCAACTGGGTGGCCCGTGCACGAGAGGCCCGCGAGGACACCGAGGGCCTGTCTCGCGGCGGCGTCGAGGAGCTCAAGCGGCTGCGCGCGGAGAACGCCGAGCTGCGGATGGAGCGTGATGTCCTCAAGCGATCCGTGGTCCTGTGGGTCAAGGAGGCGACGAAGTGAGCGTGGCCCGTTTCATCGCCGACCAGAGGACCTTCCACCGGGTGCCGCACACGCTGGCCTGCGCCCTGTTGGGGGTGTCGATCTCCTGGCTGTACAAGTGGCTCGACCGCGCCGCGCGTTCCGACGGTGGTGCCACCGCGACCGAGAAGCGCCGCTGCGCGTTGGACGCCGCCGTGGCCGTGGCGTTCGACGACGCCCAGCGGCTACACGGCTCACCCCGTCTGCACGCCGACCTGTGTGAGGCCGGATGGCGGGTGTCGGAGAAGACCGTGGCGGACTCGATGCGCCGCCAGGGCCTGGTCGCCCGCCGGATCAAGCGGCACAACGGGCTGACCCGCCAGGACCGCACGGCGCCGAAGTTCCCGGACCTGCTTCGTCGGGGTTTCACTGCGGCCGAGCCGAACCGCAGATGGGTCGGGGACATGACCGAGATCCCCACCGCGGCCGGGAAGTTGTATCTGGCCACGGTGATCGACCTGTACTCGCGGCGGCTGCTCGGCGCGGCCACGGGGCTGCACCCGAACGCCGAGCTGGCGTGTGCGGCGATCCGGATGGCGGTGGCGGCCCGCGGCGGGGCGGACCGAATCGCCGGGGTGATCTTCCACACCGACCGCGGGTCGACCTACACCGCGGGCGCGTTCACCGCTCTGTGTCGGCGGCTCGACATCCGTCAGTCGATGGGCCGGGTCGGGTCGTGTTTCGACAATGCCGCGGAGGAGGCGTTCTTCTCCAGCCTGGAGTGGGAAGTGCTGTCCCGCAACGACTTCGACACCATCAGTAGGGCGCGGGCGGCGGTCATCGACTGGTGTTACGGCTTCTACAACCACCGGCGGCGACACAGTGCCGCCGCCGGGCTCTCACCGATCAACTACGAGAACGCCGCCCTCACCCGAGACGCGGCATAAGAACCCTCCACGATCTCGGGGGAACCGCAGGACGGTTCATACAGCCAGACGACCGGTCTGTGGGTACGCGGAATCCTGGCCGAGGAGTTCGGCGTCGACGCCCGCGACGTGACGTGGGTGACGACCGAGGAACCGCACGTCGCGAGCTACGTCGAGCCGCCGAACGTCGAGCGGACCAGCGGCAAGGTCCTCGAGCTGATGCGCCACGACAACGTGGCGGCCGCAGTCCTGGGCCCGCCCGCCCTCGACGGCGCCGAGGGGCCCTTGGTCCCGATCATCCCGGACTGGCGCGAGGCCGAGGAGGCCTGGGGCGCCCGGCACCGGACGGTGCCGATCAACCATATGCTTACCGTGCGCCGGGACCTGCTTGAAGCCGAGTCCGAGACTGTCGCGGAGCTCTATCAGGCGTTCCGCGCCCCGATCGAGGCCCGGAAGGACTCCGACACCGGTACCCGGGCGCGCGCCCTGCGCTTCGGCGTGAGCGACGAGCTCGTCGCAGGCCTGCAGGTCGCGATCGACTACGCCCTCGCCCAAGAGGTCATCCGCACACCGGTGACGGTCGACGAGCTGCTCCCGGACTTCACCCGCCTTCTCGGCGAGCGCTGAGCGCCGCCTCCTACCCGACCACCCGAGGTGCACATGTTCAACGTCGACACCCACACTCACATCATCTCGTCCGACACCGCGACCTACCCGGCCGCGCCGCTGGGCGGGCACCGCTCGACCTGGTCGCAGGAACGCCCTGCCGACATCGACGGTCTCCTGCGCGAGGCGGACGCCGCCGGCGTCGAGCACCTCGTGCTCGTGCAGGCCTCGACGGTCTACGGGTTCGACAACAGCTACGTCGCCGACCAGCTGGACGTGCGATCCGACCGGCTCAGCGGGGTCTGCTCGGTGGACTTCCTCTCCCCGAACGCCGCCGACGACCTGCACCACTGGATCAGTGAACGCGGCTTCTCCGGCGTCCGGATCCGCGCCGCGGACGGGACTACCACCGTCCCCACCCCGGGCCGCGGGCTCGACGACGAGCGGATGACGCCGGTGTGGGAGTACGTCTCGACCCACCGGGTGCCGGTGTGTATCCAGATGCACGCTCAGCACGCTCCGACTCTCGCCGACCTGCTCGAGCGCTACCCGGGGCTGACCGTGCTGCTCGACCACGGCGGACGGCCGCAGCTCGAGGCGACTACTCCGTACCCGGTCCCGCTCGGTGCGACCGGGCGAGTGCACGCCAAGATCACCCCGCCTGCCGTGCTCCGCGCCCAGCGCGAGGTGGGGTCCGCCGCGCCGCTGGTGACCGCCCTGGTCGCGGAGTTCGGTGCGTCGAACGTGCTGTGGGGCTCCAACTTTCCGGCTTCGGTCGGGAGCCTGGCCGAGCTGTACGACCTCATCACCGCGCAGTTGCCCACACTCGACGACGGAGACCTGGCGGCGGTCCTGGGCGGCAACGCAGCGCGGATCTACGGGCTCGCGGCCGAAGCCGCGGCGACGGGGTGACCGTCGTGCGTACACCTGCTGTCCGCCGGCTTCTGGCCGCCGTCACATTGACCGCCGGCCTGCTCCTTGCCGGCTGCGCGAGCCCGCCGCCCGTCGAGGTGGCCTCCGACCTGGACGGGCTCTACGAGCAAGCCAGGGCCGAGGGTGAGGTCATCTGGTACTCGCCGAAGCCCGCGGCACAGATGCAGCCCGCCATCGACGCGTTCCAAGCGAAGTACCCGGGCATCGCGGTCAAGTACACGAACAAGAAGGCCCCCGATCTGGTCACCCAGCTCAACGTCGAGCAGGCCGCGGACCGGGTGAGCTTCGATGTCTCCAACGCCGGCGGCCTGACGGTCCTGCCTTCCCTCGACATGGCCGCGCCGGTGAACTGGGCCGACCTGCAGGTGCCTGCCGACCAGATCTTCGCCGACAACCTCGTCTACGTCTGGGCTGTCCCGAAGGTATGGGCCTACAACACCGCGGCTGTCCCCCAGGAGGAGGTCCCCACCAGTTGGGACGCCCTCCTGAACCCACGATGGGCAGCCGGCAGGCTCACCGTCGAGTCCCGGGGGTCCTTCATGACGGTGTGGGCCCAGGACCCCTCGCTGGGCACCGGCGCCGGGATCGACTACGCCACTCGTCTGGCGAGCCTGCGACCTCACTACACCGAGAACACCACCCAGGCGCACACGAACATCATCTCCGGTCAGACGCCGATCGGGACCGACCTGATCAATCTGGTGCTGGAAGACCAGCGGAAAGGCGCGCCGATCGCGGTCGCGCCGGTCGGACCCACAAACGCCAACAAGGCCTACCTGTTCGTAGCCAACGGTGCCCCGCACCCGGCGGCAGGACGCCTGCTGACCGCGTTCCTGGCCTCCGAAGAAGGCCAGGCAGCCCTGGTCGACAGCTACAACTCGGTCATCCCGCCGGCCACCGACTGCTCCACCGCCACCACCAACAAGGTCATCGGCGCTCTGTGCGCGGCCGGAGTCTCCTGGTTCAGCGAGACCGACGTAGCCCAGTACCAGCACTTCACCGACTTCTTCCCGGAGGTCGAGAAGGCCCTGGGCACCGACATCTACTGACGGGCTCCCGTTCGAACCACCCACCCGCTTGGAGACTTCAGCGATGCAGTCCGGCACTCAGCTATCCACTCGAGTACCTCCTGCTTCCAGGGCCGACAGCAACGGCGACGACCTCGGGTCCGATCGCCCGCGCAAGCCCCGCAGAGACCGAGTCCTGGTCGCGGTCAACATCGCGATCGGCGCCCTACTCACCTACCTCGTCGTCTTCCCGCTCGGCATGCTGGTCTACAGCAGCCTCAAGGACGCCGAGCTCAAGCTCCCGTTCCAGGTCCCCGGTTACACGCTCGACAACTTCGCGCGGATCCTCACCGGGCAGCGCCTGTTCGAGGTCGCGCTCAACACTCTGATCTTCGTCGTCGGGACCGTGGTCTTCGCGCTGGTCGTCAGCGTGATCCTGGCCTACCTGTTCGAGCGGACCGACCTGCCAGGCCGCCGGATCCTCGCGCCGTCGACGCTCGCGCCGATGGCCGTGCCCGCCACCGTCATGGCCGTGGCATGGGTACTGGCGGCGAACCCGACCAACGGACCGATCGCACTACTCGTGCAGAGTGTTCTCGGCTTTCCGGTCGACATCTACTCGCTGCCCGGAATGATCCTCGTGGCCGGCATCTTCGGGGTGCCGGGCATGTACATCATGATCGCTCCGACGTTCGCCCGGCTGAATCTGGAGTTCGAGGAGGCCGCCGCCACCGCCGGCGCCGGCTGGTGGACCCGCACCCGCAAGGTCGTGCTGCCGCTGACCGTGCCCAGCATCTCCGCCGCGAGCATGCTGCTGATCGTCATCGCGCTCGAGGAGTTCTCGATCCCGGCCATCCTCGGCCTGCCGGACCAGATCTTCGTGTTCAGCAGCCTGATCCAGAACGCGCTCCAGCCGCCGTCCGGGATCGCCAACTACGGCCAGGCCAGCGCATACGGCGTTCTACTAGTCTTGTTGTCACTAGCCCGGACTCTTCACGGGCTGTGCCGGTGATCTCCGACCCCAACTGAAGAAAGTGCCTCGTGACCAGGTAAGACAGCGGGTGTCGAAGCCCTGTCCGCCATGGTCGAGGAGGCACTTTCCGAGTGCAGACTACAAGCACGCGCCCACCGGTCATCGTGACCGCCGACGGCGCTGGGGTGGTGTCGCACGTCGGGTCGCGTCTGCTGGCCGATGTCGCCGACCGGACCACGTTGACCAGTGAACTCTCGACCGCGCTCGCACCGCTGCGACGAGCTCGGGCGCGTCATGATCCGGGGCGGGTGCTGGTCGATCTGGCCGTCGCGGTCGCCGACGGGGCCACGAGGATCTGCGAGATCGCGGTCCTGGCCGATCAGGGCGCGGTGTTCGGGTCGGTGGCATCGGACTCGACCTGCTGGCGACTGCTCGACAAGCTCGACGAGCGCCGGTTGTCCTCGATCGCGGCGGGGCGGGCGCGGGCCCGGGAGGTGGTCTGGGCCCAGCACGCCGACGTCGATGGTCGCGCGTTTCCCGCGGCTCGGGTCGCCGGCCGCGACCTGCGCCGGCACGGCCGGGACGTGCTGGTGATCGATCTCGACGCCACGATCGTCATCGCCCACAGCGAGAAGGAACAGGCCACGCCCACGTTCAAGAAGACGTTCGGGTATCACCCGATGCTGGCGTTCTGCGACAACACCGGCGAGTTCCTCGCCGCCCGCTTGCGCCGCGGGAACGCCGGTGCGAACACCGCCGCGGATCACATCAACGTGCTCGACGACGCGCTCGCCCAGATCCCTGACGCGTTCCGTCACGGGCACCCGATCCTGGTCCGCACCGACACCGCGGGCGCCACGAAAGCCTTCCTCGCCCACATCCGAGCGCAACAAGACACAGCGGTGAGCTGTGAGTTCTCCGTCGGCTGGGCCGTCACCGACCGCGAACGCACCGTGATCAGCCTGGTCCCGAAGACGGTGTGGGCCGAGGCGGTCGACGCTGACGGCGGGCACCGTGACGGCGCCGGGCTGGCCGAGATCACCGGCTTGCTCCCCGCCTCCGCGTTGGTCGACTACCCGGCCGGGACCCGCGTTGTCGTCCGTCGCGAACGGCCGCATCCCGGCGCGCAGCTCGATGCGTTCGAGGAGCGTGACGGCTGGCGCTACACCGCGTTCGCCACCGACACCCGCGTCGGGCAGCTCGCCTTCCTCGACGCCCGCCACCGCGCCCACGCCCGGGTCGAGGACCGGATCCGCTGCGGCAAGGACACCGGCCTCAACCACTTCCCGTCCCGGTCCTTCGCCGTCAACGCGGCGTGGTTGACCGTGGTCATGCTCGCGGTCGACCTGATCACCTGGACCCAGCGCCTGCTTCTCGACGGCGACCTGGCGAAGGTCGAGCCGAAGGCGTTGCGCTACCGGTTGTTGCACACCGCCGCGCGGATCACCCGCGGGCAACGCCGAGTCTGGGTCCGTATCCAACGGTCCTGGCCCTGGGCGGTCGATCTCGCCCGCGCGTTCGCGCGGCTGTGCGCGTTGCCTGTTCCTGCTGGTTGATCTCCGAAGCCCGACACGACGAGCGGCGGGAGCTCCCGGCAGAACGCGCAGGCCGGCCCCTTCGCCATGCCCACCCATCGAACGAACCGGACCGGATCCGCCGCCAGCCGATCACGCGGTCAATCCGCAGCTCCGTGAATCACCAGGGCTAGTGATGATCGCTGTCTACCGTCGACAGACCCGCGAGTCGCACCGATTCCAGGTCGTCAGCGGGAAGGGCTACCGCGCCACCCCGGTCCGCCTCGGCCGCTGGAAGATCCCCGCGACAGCTGGCGTCACACTCTATGTCCTGCTCGCCATCGTCGTTCCGATCCTGACCCTGGTATGGACGAGCCTGACACCGTTCCTGCAACCCGTCAGCCTCTCCAGCATCGGCGACCTCAGCTTCACCAACTACGGTGCGATCTTCACGAACCCGGCCCTGAGCCAGGCCGTGCTCAACACGCTCGTGATCAGCGTCGTGACCGCGACCGCGACCGCCGTGCTCGCGCTCTGGCTGGCGCTCGCCGCAACCCGGGGTGGCCGCTTCGGGCGATGGCTTTTCGACCTGTCCTTCCTCGTCTTCGCCATCCCCAGCGTCGTCCTGGGCGTCTCGGTCCTGTTCCTCTATCTGTTCGTACCGATCCCGGTCTACGGAACGATCTGGATCATCATCATCGCCCTGACCACCCGCTACATCCCGCGTGGATCGCGCATGATCCAGACCGCGCTGCTCCAGCTCGACAACGGGCTCGAGGAGGTCGGCCGGGTCTCCGGCGCTTCGTCGGCAACCGTGGTGCGCCGCGTCGTCCTGCCCCTCGTCGCACCGACAGTGTCCCGGACCTGGCTGTGGGTGTTCGCCAACGCCCTCGGAGAACTTCCGATCGCGCTGCTGCTGTCCAGCTCCGACAACCGCACCATCGTCGTGTTGTTGTGGGACATGATCGGTGAGAGCGCGAACTACCCCGAGGCCAGCGCCCTCGCCGTCCTACTGCTCGCCCTCACCGCCGTCTCCGTCTGGTGGGTCAACCGCCGTGGCGCCCAACCGACACACTGAGGTGTTCCGACCATGTCCAACGCCCTCGCGACCCCCGCCGCCACCGACGTCTGCGTGGAGATCTCCGGCCTGAAGAAGGAGTTCTTCCGTCACAACAACGCCCGAACCCACCGCGCCATCGACGACGTCAGCTTCGCCGTCACCAAGGGCGACTTCTTCACCCTGCTCGGCCCCAGCGGCTGTGGAAAGACCACCACCCTGCGTTGCCTCGCCGGTCTAGAGACCGCCGACGGCGGCGAGATCACCATGGACGGCACGACAGTCTTCTCCGCCGACACCAAGCGCGACGTCGCCCCCAACGACCGGCCTATCGCGATGGTGCCCCAGTCCTACGGGATCTGGCCGCACATGACGGTGTTCGACAATGCGGCCTTCCCGCTGCGCTACGGCCGCCGGACGTTCCCGAATCACGAGACCAAGAGGCGTGTGTCAGCCATGCTCGCGCAGGTCGGGCTATCGGACTACGCCGACCGATGGTCGACTCAGCTAAGTGGCGGTCAGCAACAGCGCCTCGCCCTGGCCCGCGCCCTGCTGTGCGAGCCTGAGGTCCTCCTGCTCGATGAACCACTCTCCAACCTCGACGCCAAACTCCGCGCACAGCTGCGCGCCGAGCTGCGATCGTTCCAACAGCGGTTCGGCGTCACCACCATCTATGTCACCCACGATCAGACCGAGGCTCTGGCCATGTCGGACACCATCGTGGTGATGAACCGCGGGCGCATCGAACAGATCGGCTCGCCCGATGAGATCTACGAGGCCCCGGCCTCGCGCTTCGTGGCCGACTTCGTAGGCAGCGCCAATCTCATCCCTGGAGTGCTGGACGGTCCGACACCGTCTGCCGGGGGCGCCGTAGACGCCAAGACCGAAGTCGGCACCATCCAGTGCGGACGATCAGCCCCAGCGGCCGGCCCCCTCTCCCCAGGCCAGGAACTGACCGTATGTGTACGACCGGAGAACATCCGCGTCCTCGCGGAACCAGCAATCCAGGACGTCGGTCCCAACTGTTTCCAGGCCCGGGTGGAAACGACCGAGTACCTGGGAGACCGGCAGGAGATGAACATCGTCATCGGCGATGTCGCGCTCCGGGCCCATGGTCCCGCCCACCCGCGAGTCCAGCCCGGCGACGACGTGACCGTCGTCCTGGAGCCGGCTCGAACCATCGCGCTGTGGGCCTAGTACACGGATGAACCGGTCGGGAGCTCCGGATCTGTCGAGGAGCCCCCGGCCGGGGTCCCGGGCTGAAGTTGAAGCGCACGCCGTGCCGACGACAAGTGGTGTCGCATCGCTGCCGCGGCGGCCTCAGGGTTGCGCGTGGCGATCGCTGCCAGGATGGCCTCGTGTTCGCGGACAGATTGCGGCCGCGGGTGCGGGCGATCGACGTCCCGATACTGCCTAACGACCAGCGGGTACAGCAGGCTCTCGACGAACTTCGTCAACATCGCCTGACGCGCCGCAGCCTGTACCTGCTTGTGGAACTCTCGGTTCAGCTTGTTGTACTCCTCGCGGCCGCCAGGAATCTGTTGTGCCCACATACCCTCGCAGGTGGCAGTCATCGCTGCGATATCATCGTCGGTAGCCCGCTCGGCCGCCTTCGCGGCCAACGCCGACTCCAGCACCTCACGGGACTCGAGAATCTCTGCCGCTTCCTCGATGGAGAAAGAGCGTGTACGGGCGCCACGATTGATCTCTGCGGTGACGTACCCATCCTGTGCCAGGCGGGCCAGCACCGACCGGATTGTTCCCCGCGAAACCCCCAGTTGTGATGTCAAGTCCGACTCGGTGAGACGAGAGTCCGGCGGGTAGTGCCCGGAAATGATCATAGAGCGAAGCTCCGAGTACGCCTGGGTCGTCCGGTTGAGGGCTACGTCCTGGCCAGCTTCAGCGGTCAGCGCCATGTTGTCCTCCAGTCCGGGGCGGAGCCGTCAACTCTACCGGATTGTACAACAACCGAGAGCCTGGCCGAGGCGGTCACCTGACCGGGCGGTGCGCGACCCGGTGGAGGCGTCGGTTTGCTCCACCCGGGCCGCCTGGATCGCTTCCAGCACCCGCGAATCCGTTCGCCCGGTCGGGCTCGAACCGCGTGTCCTGCGGTGATCCACCAACCCCACAGGCCCTTGGAGGCATAGGCTTGGCGTCGGCGGCGGATCGTGCGCGCGCTCACCGCGACCCCGAGTGCGGCGAGCTCAGCAGCCTTGGCTTCCTCCCGCTCCTGCAGAGTCGTGGAGCTGGGATCGTACTCGGGCATTACCGGTTCGTCCCGTCCGTCGCGCTCGCACTCCCGACGCCGGTCTCGACCTCCACGACGTGGACCTGCCACCACAGGGCCCGCTCCCGCGCCTCGGCCGACACACCGTCGAGCAGCCCCAGCCCGGCCACCGAGAAGGATGAGCCAGCGCGGGGCGCCTCGAACTTGGCCACGGCCAGCAGGTGGGTCATGGATATGACAGACGTCGCGCCGGTGGGGCCGAGCAGCCGCACCGACGTACCCGACAGCCCGACCACGCTGTGACCCTCGCCGTCCAGGCGCACCCGATCCCCCGACACGCCGTGGTGTCGCGAGACCGGCTACAAGACCGGAACCGTTTGGCGTGCTGTTGATGTTGGCCAACCAGGGAGGACGAATGGCCAACATCGTGAAGACTTGGCCAGGTTCACCGAGACTCGACAGCTCCCGTTCCCGCGGTGGAGCCGGTCGCCATAACCGGGGATTCCCTGGATTATCCAATGTTGGATGTGTTAGTAGTAACGAACCACGAACTGGTTTCTAGTTTGAAGAACACGAAGCTGTAGGGTGGGTGCATGGTGGACACGATGGTGCGGTGCGGATACAGCCGATGCCGGGCGGAGCTGCCCCCGCCCGGGCCGCAGGGCGGCCGTCCGCGGTCGTTCTGCCGGGACACCCGGTGGGAGCAGGGTCGGACCTGCGCGCAGATGGCCCGCGCCGAGCGGGAGGCCCTCGGCGCCCTCGGCCTCGACACCGGGACCGGGGCGTTCGCGCTCGACGCGGACCGGCTCCGCGAGCACGTCGGTGCGCTCGCCGGACCGGTGGCCGAGCTGTCCGGGGCACTGACCGCCGTGCTGGACCGTCTCGACGAGATCGAGCGCGACGCCCTGGCCGCCACCGAGGCCGCCCGCGCCGCCGCCACCGAGTCCGACGCGGCCCGTCAGCAGGCCGACGCCGCCCGGCAGGCGGCCGAGCGCCGGGCCCGTGACGCAGACCGGGCCGCCGCCGACGCCCGGCAGGAGCGGACCGACGCGGTGGCCCGGGCCGAGGAGGCCGCCGCCACCGCCCTCGCGGCGACCGAGGCCCTCGGCGCCGCGCGCCAGCAGGCCGCCGACGCCGTCGCCGCCCGGGACGCCGCCGTCGTCGCGCGCGACGCCGCTGTCGCCGACGCCCGCGCGGAGCGGGAGGCCGCCGCGTCCGCCGGCCGGGGCCGGGAGACCGCGGTGCTCGCGGCCCGGACCGCGGAGCACGAACGCGACACCGCGCTCGCCCGCGCCGACGACCTCGCCCGCGACCGCGACCGCGTGGCCGGGGAGCTGGCGGCGCTGCGCGCCGAGCTCGTCTCAGTGGCCGGCGAGCGGGCCGGGCTGGCCGAGACCGTCGCCGAGCAGCGCAGCCGTCTCGCCGGGCAGCAGGACACGCTGGCCGAGGCCCGTGCCGTCGCCGACGGGCTGCATGAGGAGCACGACGCGGCGCGAGCGGAGATCCGGGAGCTCTCCGACCGGATCGAACGCGTCCGCGCCGAGCGCGACGGCCACGCCGCCGAGCTCGAACGGCTGCGGACCGCGGCCGTGGAACCCGCTCCTGTGCCCCGGATGCACCCCGACGACCTCGCCGCCCTGGCCGCAGCCCTGAAGGACTGACCCACCGGGCGGGGCCGGCGTCGGGGCGGTGCGGCTCGCGCGGACGCGACCTGACCGTCGAGATCGCGACCGTCCGGCGTCAGGAGCCGTCCTGAGCCGCCCGGTCACCGGTCGTCCGGTCGGACAGGGCCCAGCTGGCCAGGACGTCCATCGCCTCGCGCGACGGTGACCCGGCCGCGGTCGAGTAGAGGAACAACGTGGTGTCCGGATCACCGGGCGGGGTGAGGGTCTCGTACTCCACGCTCAGGTGCCCGACGACCGGGTGACGCAGCCGCTTGGTCCCGTAGGTCCGCTGGTAGACGCGGTGCTCCCCCCACCAGCGGTCGACATCGGGGCTCTCCCGGCGCAGCTCGGCCACGAGCTCGACGGTCGCCCGGTCCCCGGGGGCGCTGCCTGCTTCCAGCCGCAGGGTCCGAGGACACCCCGGCGAGCAGCGCCACCTCCTCCCGGCGCAGCCCCGGCACGCGGCGGACGCGCCCGTCGGCCGGGCAGGCCCGCCCGCGCCGGGTCGCACTGACCGCGGGCGCGGCGCAGGAAGTCGGCTAGTACTCCAGCCGCACTTCGTGATGTGGGTCTGCGCTAGGCTTTGATCTTGTGCAGGTGGAGGAGGACCTAGAGGCGTGGGCCGGCGGCCTGGACGGGTTGTTCGGGCTGGTGGCGGGGCGGTTCTTCCGGACGGAGCCGCGGCGTCGGGCGCGGGCGTATGTGCGTGGATTGTTGGCGCCGTTGGCCGGGAAGAACGGGTGGACGCTGGCCGAGGTCGCCGGTGACACGACGCCGGACGGGATGCAGCGGCTGCTCAACTCGGCGGCTTGGGACGCCGACGGGATGCGCGATGACCTGCGGGACTACGTCACAGAACACCTCGGCGAGCCCGGCGGGGTGCTGATCGTCGACGAGACCGGGTTCCTGAAGAAGGGGGCCAAGTCGGCCGGGGTGCAGCGCCAGTACTCCGGCACTGCGGGCCGGGTGGAGAACTGCCAGCTCGGGGTGTTCTGCGCCTATGCCAGCGGCAGGGGCCGCACGTTGATCGATCGTGAGCTTTACCTGCCCAGGTCGTGGACCGGTGATCGGGAACGTTGCCGGGCTGCGGCGGTGCCCGACGAGGTCGAGTTCGCCACCAAGACCGTGCTGGCCAAGCAGATGCTCGGCCGGGCCCTCGACGCTGGTGTCCCGGCGTCGTGGGTGGCTGCGGACGAGGCCTACGGTCAGGACTACAAGTTCCGCTCCTGGTGCGAGAAGCGCCGGATCGGCTACGTCGTCGCCGTGCCCCGCAGTCAGTCGATCCCGCTCTCGCTCGAGGCTGACATCGCCGGGCTGGCCGGGTCACGACGCGCCGACGACCTGGTCGCTCGCGCGCCGGAGCAGGCGTGGAAGCGCCGCTCGGCGGGGGACGGGGCGAAGGGTGAGCGGCTCTACGACTGGGCCGTGGCCAGCCTGTCTCCGCCACCGGAGGCGCCCGCCGGGTGGGGGCGCTGGCTGCTGGTGCGCCGTCAGATCCTCACCGACACCCAGATCGCCGCCGGTGACGAGCCGGAGTTGGCCTACTACCTGTGCGCAGGCCCGCCCGGCACCAGTGACGACGACCTCATCCGGGTCGCCGGCGCCCGGTGGGCGATCGAGGAGTGCTTCCAGACCGCGAAGAACGAGGTCGGGCTCGACCAGTACCAGGTGCGGCGTTACGACGCCTGGTACCGCCACATCACCCTGGCCATGCTCGCCCACGCCTACCTCTCGGTCACCGCGGCGATCGCCCCAAAAGACCTGGCAGCGGGCTCATCCCGCTCACCCTCGCCGAGATCCGACGTCTCCTGGCATCTCTGATCCACATCCCCGCCCGCACCGTGGGCTGGGCCTGGTCGACCTGGCGTCGCCGTCACCAACACCGAGCCCGCGAAAGCCACTACCGACGACGAAGACAGCCCAGCTAACGAAGTGCGGCTGGAGTACTAGCTCGCGGTTGTTCCCGGCTGGCACGACAGTGCTGCCTGCGCTATGCCCGCCAGTATCGCCCGACCCGGTCCGTCCCACCTGGCCCTGTGCGTCCTGGTCAGCGGAGTCCGCGGTCGGGCAGGGCCCGGTATCGGCCCCCGCGGCGCCCATGCCGCCACGAGGCTGGGGACACGCTCCGATCGCCGGGAGCGCACCACGGTCGACCATCGAGGGAGAACCACCATGAGCCGGATCCTGATCGTCATGTCCGCCGCCGACACCTGGGAGCGCACGGACGGCACCTCCTACCCGACGGGCTACTGGGCCGAGGAGCTGGCGGCGCCGTACGAGACGTTCGTCGGCGGCGGGCACACCGTCGAGTTCGCCTCCCCGGCCGGCGTTCTGCAGCCCCTGGACCAACACAGCGCCGACCCCGAGGTCGCCGGCCCCGACAGCGCGCGTTACGTCGAGGTCGCGGAGACCGCCCTGCGGGAGTTCGGGGCGCCGCTGGTGCTGGCCGAGGTCGACCCGGAGCGCTACGACGCGATCGTGCTCCCCGGCGGCCACGGACCGGTGGTCGACCTGCACGAGGACGCCGACCTGGGTGCCCTGCTGGCGCGGGCCGATGCCGACGGCCGGATCGTCGGCGCGGTGTGCCACGGCCCCACGGGTCTGCTGAGCGCGACCGGCCCGGACGGCGGCTGGCTGTTCGCCGGGCGCCGGATGGCCGCCTTCACCGACGAGGAGGAGCAGATCTTCGGCACTGCGGAGGGCGCTCCATGGCTGCTGGCGAGCCGGCTGCGCGAGCGCGGTGCCGCCCACCAGAGCGGGCCTGCCTACGAGGCGTTCACCGTCGTCGACGGCAACCTGGTCACCGGTCAGAACCCGGCGTCCAGCGCGCCGATGGCCGAGCAGGTCAACGAGCCCTGCGTGCCCGCGGCTAGGTGTTGCCGGTCCGGCCGAGGAGGAGGGTCTCCCGGGCGAGCTTCTGGCCGACCTGGTGGGCGAGGTGGGCCGAGCCGTCGCCGCCGTCGAAGGAGCCGAGGTCGGCGTCGGTCGGTGTGGCGCGGGCGTGCTCGCGGGGACGATCGTCAGGCCGGCGCCGGCGTGCATCGTGTGATGGCAGTGCTCATCCGTCGGTGGGGGCAGGCCGCGATTACGCCGTCCGGACCTTCCGACGGTCACGCGTGACTGTAAGTTCTCCTCGGGGTAGGAGGTGTCACCGTCGATGCCGACCACGGTCACGGGGTCCACATGAGATGGATGCTGGGCAGGCTCCGTCGCGGGAGGCACCGTGCCCGGGGCCGGTGGCGCCGCCGGGGCTGCACGTGGCCGTGGTGACCCGTCGTCGACGCGGCCTGGCACGCTCGGCGTCATGACCTCCCGTGTTCCCTCCCGTCGTCGCCCCGACGGCGAGGTCCCCGCCCCGGTCGTGGTGACGGTGCTGCGCGAGCGGCTCTACGGCACCCTGTCCTGCCTCTCGACCCTGCTGGTCCTGCTCGGCCACGGCGGCGAGGGATCCTCGGCCGGGTCCGCGATCGTGGACGTCGTCGTGGCCGCGGGCGCCCTGTGGGCGGCGAGCCTGCTCTCCGACGTCGTCGCCCACCTCACCGTGCACGGTCACGGCCCCCGCGGCCACGAGCTCGTCGCCGCGCTGCGCAGCTCGGGGCAGATCCTGCAGGCCTCCGCCGCGCCCGTCGTGCTGCTCGCCGCCGCCGCGGTCGGGCTGCTGGAGCTCACCACCGCGCTGGAGCTCGCGACCGGGGTGACGGTGCTGGTGCTGGCCCTGTTCGCAGTGCTCGCGGCCCGGCGGACCCCGCTGTCCTGGTGGGGACGGGCGCTGCTGGTCGTCGCCCTGGTCGGGCTGGGCGCACTGGTCATCGTGGTCAAGCTGCTCGCGCACGGCTGACCTCGCACACGGCCGACCCCGGCCGGTCCGGTACGGACTCAGGCGGTGCCCGGGCGGGGCGGCCCGTACCGGAACGACGGGAGCGATCCCTCGGCGGTCGCGCGGGGCGAGAACCCGTCGAGGAGGCGGTCGACCCCGGACCAGGCACACGCGGCGGGGACGTCGTCGTCGAACGGGGCGAGGACGTTCACGCAGTAGGCGGCGTCGCGGCCGCGGACGGTGTCGGCGACGGCCGGGGCCCGCCCGGCGGCGCCGCCCAGGTGCCGGATCCCGGTCACGACCATCGGCCCGGTGCGGGAGACGACCCGGTCGAGGGCGGCGCGGTCGAGCCCGTCGACCAGCACGTCGTCGCCGAGGTAGGCGTGCGGGACCTCGGGCTCGGCGTACACCCGCGACGACGTGCGCGGGTCCAGCGGGGCGACGGTGTCGTCGTCCCAGGCGACGGCGGCGCGCAGCGGCGCGAGCAGCGCGTCGGTACGGCCGGTACCGCCGGTGCCGACGACCCCGACCCGCAGGACGCGACGTCCGCGCAGGTGCGGGGGGAGGAGGGGCAGGTCAGGGTAGGGGACCACGGACACCCCGGAGGTGACGTCGTCGGGCAGGGGCGCGGTCCAGTCCGCCCAGGCGTGCAGCGCGGCTGGTTCGCCGGGGGCGTCCGCGGCGCCGAGGACGCGGACCAGGCCGCCGCCGACCAGACCGTCGGAGCCGAGCAGTCCGACGACGACCGCGGTGACGACGTCGCCGTCGTCGGGGCCGGTGCCGCGCACCCGGGCGAAGTACGTCGGGTCGGACTCCGCGGTCACCGTGACGGTGCCCCCGGCGCGGGTGATCTCGACGGCGCGGACGTGGTCGGCGGCCCAGCCGTCGGCGCGGACGGCGAGGCCGAGCCCTCCACCGAACAGGTACCCGGCGACGCCGACCGACGGTGCGCTGCCGTGCGGCGGGCGGAGGCCGTGCGGCGCGGCCGCGGCGACGACGTCGCCCCAGGTTGCGCCCGCCCCGGCGCGGGCGGTGCGGGTGCCCGGGTCGACCGTCACCCCGGCCATCGCCGCGGTGTCGATCAGCAGGCCGCCGTCGCACGGGCGGCGCAGGCCGTGCCCGGTGGAGTGCACGGCGACGGCGAGGCCCTCGCGGCCGGCCCGTGCCAACGCGGCGACGACGTCGTGCGCGCCGGTGGCGGCCACGACGGCCGACGGACGGTGGGTGATCCCGGTCTGGAAGCTGCGTGTGCTGGTCATGGCACCGAGCCTGGGCCCGGCCGCGCCAGAAATCGAAGAGATGGATCATCTATCAGCTAGCATCTTCAGTTATGGAACTGCGGCACCTGCGCTACCTGGTCGCGGTCGTCGACTGCGGGACCGTCACCGCGGCCGCCGCGGCGCTGCACGTCGCGCAGCCGGGGGTGAGCGCGCAGCTGCGGCAGCTGGAACGCGAGCTCGGCGCACCGCTGGTCGAACGCGGCCCGCGCGCGGTCACCCCGACCGAGGCCGGCCGGGCGGTCCTGCCGTACGCCCGCGCCGCGCTCGCCGCCGTGGAGGACGCGCGCGACGCCGTCGCCGCGCTGCACGGGCTGCTGCGCGGCCGGGTCGCGGTCGGCATGGCCACGTCGCTGCCGGACACCGTGCTCGCCGACCCGGTCGGGGACTTCGCCGCCGCGCACCCGCAGCTGGAGGTGACCCTGCGGGAGGGGACGACCGACGAGCTGGTCGACGAGCTGCGGGCCGGGCGGCTCGACGTCGCCGTGCTGGGGTTCCCGCACACCCCGCCCGAGGGCCTCGACGGACGGGTCCTGGTCGAGTCCCCGCTGGTCGCCGCGGTCGCGGCGGACGACCCGTTCGCCGGCCGGGCCGCGATCACGTGCGAGGAGCTCGCGGCCCGGCCGCTGATCTGCCTGCCCCGCGGGCACGGCCTGCGCGCCGCACTGGACGCGGCGCTGGCGGCCCGGTCGCTCACCGCGCGGGTCGGCTTCGAGTCCGGCGCCATGACCCTGCTGCTGCGTCTGGCCGCCCGCGGCGCGGGCGTGGCGGTCGTCCCGGAACCCGCGCTCGGCGCGGCCGGGGTGGCCGCACTGGCGCGGCCGCCGGTCGCGGTGCCGATCACCCCGCAGATCCGGACGCGGCTGCACCTGGTGTGGCGCCGGGGCGGGCCCGGCGGACCGGCGGCGCGTGCGCTGCTGGAGTCCCTGCCCCGGCAGCACCCGGCGCGGTGATGCCAGCTGAGATCAGCCGGGCATCAGCGGGGGACCGACACCAGCACCCGGACGGCCTCGGCGACGGCGGCGCGGCGCGCCACCCGGACCGCGGTGGCGATCGGGCGCAGTGCGTCGGACCGGGCGACCGCCGCCGACGCCGACAGCGCGCCTCCGGGCTCGTCGCCGGACGCGGCGGACAGGATCGCGTCGACCTCGTCGGCCTGCTGCAGCACCCGCAGCGCCTGCGGGGGCATCCCGCCGGGCCACAACGCCTGCGGGCGCCGGCGCAGCCAGGCCGCGATCTCCTCGCGCACGCCCGGCCGGTGCCGGGCCACGCCCAGGTCGGTCAACGCCGCGGCGGCGGCCCGCACCTGGCCGCGCAGCTCCCGCTCGGCCTCGTTCAGCGCGACGTACTCGGGGACCGGGCCGGCGTCGGTGACCGAGTGCACGGTCCAGCGGACCACCCCGTCGGCGATCGGCGACGGTACGATACCGAACCCGGCGTCGGGGAACAGCACGCCCTCGCCCGCGGTGATCGCGGCGTCGGAGAACGGGCCAGGGCCGGGCAGGCCACGCACGTCCCCCGGGGCGGGCAGCACCAGGCGGGCCTGTCCGCGCGGAGCGGCCCGGCGGACGGCGGCGAGCAGCATCGCCGTCGACGTCGGCGCCGCCCCGGGGCCGGGCAGGCCGGTCGTGGCGGCGGTGACGTCGTCGGCGGCGAGCACGTCGTGCGCCTCCGACCACGGCGCGAGCGCGTCGAGGACGTCGTCGGGTGCGGCGGACCCGGCCAGCCAGGCCGAGGCCCACACGGCGAAGGTCGTGGAGGCACAGGACACGGCGGTCAGGCTAACGGCCCATCCCGCGTCGCACACCCGGCACGTGGGTGACGCAGCGCTACGAGATTCACGCTCAGCGTCACCACCGGAGTGTGGGCGTGTCGTGCACCGGTCACCGACCGACGTCGACCGATACTGGCTCACCATGAGCCGGACCCACGACTACCGGGGCATCTTCGACACCGCGGGCACCCGTGCTCCGCGGGAGAGCCGGGTGACCGAGGTCGCCGCCGAACCGGGCCTGGTCGTCGAGGACCCGGCCAGCGGGTTCTGCGGTGCCGTCGTGACAGTCACCAGCTCGGAGGTGACGCTGGAGGACCGCTTCGGCCGCCGGCGGATCTTCCCGCTGCGCCCCGCCGGGTTCCTCCACGAGGGTCGTCCCGCGACGCTCGTCCGGCCGCAGGCCGCCCCCGCCGGTCGCACGCTGTCCGCCTCCGGGTCGGTGCACGTCGCGAACCTGAAGGCCCGCGCCGCGCGCGCCGCCCGGATCTGGGTCGAGGGGCTGCACGACGCCGCGCTCGTCGAACAGGTGTGGGGCCACGACCTGCGCGTCGAGGGTGTCGTCGTCGAGCCGCTGCACGGCGTCGACGACCTAGCCGCGGCCGTCCGCGACTTCGACCCCGGACCGCACCGGCGCCTGGGCATCCTCGTCGACCACCTCGTCGAGGGCACCAAGGAGACCCGGCAGGCCCGTGAGGCCTTCCGGGCCACCCCCGCCGCCCAGCACCACGTGCTGGTGACCGGTCACCCCTACGTCGACGTGTGGCAGGCGGTGAAGCCCTCGGTCGTCGGGATCCGCGAGTGGCCGGTGATCCCGCGCGGCACCGACTGGAAGACCGGGGTCTGCGCGGCGCTGCGGTGGGGCGAGCCCGCCGACGGTGCCCGGCGGGTGCTCGGCGCGGTCCGCAGCTACCGCGACCTGGAGACCCCGATGATCGGCGCGGTCGAGCGGCTCATCGACTTCGTCACCGCCGAGGGGACCTGACCCCGACACCGGGGTCGAACTCCGGCAGCGACCGGTAACGATCGGGCCAAGCAGTGCGGAGCATCCCGACGAAACGCCGACGGTGAATCGGACATTCTGGCAGGCTGGGAGCCATGGAACCGGCACTGATCTGGCTGCTCGTCGGTCTCGTACTGATCGGCAGCGAGCTCGTGTCCGGGGAGCTGTTCCTCGTCATGCTCGGCGGTGGGGCACTCGCCGCGGCGGCCGGGGCCGCCCTCGGGCTGACGCTCCTCCCGGCCGCCGGGCTGGGTGGCGCCGTGGCGGTCCTGCTGCTGCTGGCCGTGCGGCCGGCGGCGAAACGCAGGCTGGACGCGCACCTGGGCACCCTCGATCGCCACCAGGACCGGTTCGTCGGCGCCGCCGCCGAGGTCGTGCAGCGCGTCGACGGCGAGCGGGGGCAGGTCCGGATCGGACGCGAGCTGTGGTCGGCGCGGTCGATGGACGGGGTGGAGGTCCTCGAGGCCGGCAGCACCGTCACGATCCTGCAGGTGACCGGGGCGGCGGTGCTCGTCACCGGTCGGGGGGAACTACCGCCGTCCTGAGCCGCCACCGCGGTAGGACGGCCACGACGCCCCGGGGACGCCGGGGCGACACCGGCGCCGGTTCTCCGGCGCGCAGGGAGGGGAGAGCACATGGGCGCCGAGTTCATCATC
Organism: Pseudonocardia sp. HH130629-09; assembly: GCF_001294645.1. Lineage (NCBI taxonomy): Bacteria > Bacillati > Actinomycetota > Actinomycetes > Pseudonocardiales > Pseudonocardiaceae > Pseudonocardia > Pseudonocardia sp. HH130629-09. Next base: position 2,836,996 of record NZ_CP011868.1, on the reverse strand, counting down.
GGCATCATCCTGCTCGTGCTGGTCGTGACGATCGTCGTGAAGTCGGTCGTGATCGTCCCGCAGGAGTGGGCGTACATCATCGAACGGCTGGGTCGCTACCACAGCATCCGTGAGGGCGGCCCGGCGATCCTGGTGCCGTTCGTCGACCGCACGCGCGAGCGGGTCGACCTGCGCGAGCAGGTCGTGTCGTTCCCGCCGCAGCCGGTCATCACGCAGGACAACCTGACCGTCAACATCGACACCGTCGTGTACTTCAAGGTCAACGACGCCAAGGCGGCGGTCTACGAGATCGCCAACTACATCGCCGGTGTCGAGCAGATCACCACCACGACGCTGCGCAACGTGGTCGGTGGCATGACGCTGGAACAGACGCTGACCTCGCGGGACCGGATCAACACCGCGCTGCGCGGCGAGCTGGACGAGGCCACCGAGCGCTGGGGCATCCGGGTCGCCCGGGTCGAGATCAAGGCGATCGACCCGCCGCCCTCGATCCAGAACTCGATGGAACAGCAGATGAAGGCCGACCGCGAGAAGCGGGCGATGATCCTCACCGCCGAGGGCCAGCGGGAGTCGGCCATCCGCAGCGCCGAGGGCAACAAGCAGTCCCAGATCCTCACCGCGGAGGGCGCCAAGCAGGCCGCCATCCTCGCCGCCGAGGCCGAGCGGCAGTCGGAGATCCTGCGGGCGCAGGGCCGCCGGGCCGCCCTGTACCTCGAGGCGCAGGGTGAGGCGAAGGCGATCGAGAAGAAGTTCGCCGCGATCAAGGCCGGAAAGCCCACCCCGGAGCTGCTCGCCTACGAGTACCTGCAGACGCTGCCGCAGATGGCCGAGGGCGAGGCCAGCAAGCTGTGGGTCGTCCCGTCCGACTTCGGGAAGGCACTGGAGGGCTTCACCCGGATGCTGGGTGCGCCCGGCGAGGACGGCGTCTTCCGCTACGAGCCCAGCCCGGACGACGGCACCGTCTCCAAGCCCGCCGAGGACGACGGCGTCGAGGACTGGTTCGACACCTCCTCCGACCCGGAGATCGCCAAGCAGGTCGCGGCGGCCACCGCGGCGGCCCAGCAGGAGGTCCCGCCGGTGGGCTCGGACGTCCCGCCGGTCCCCGGCACCGAGGTCGGCACCGGCGGCTCTGCGACCCCGGCCCAGCTGGAGGCCTCCCGTGAGGCGCCCGGCATCGGCCTGCCGGACGCGGCGCAGGGCCATCCGAACGGCCAGGAGCAGCGCGGCTGACCCACCCCGCCGCACCGCACTGCACCGCACGACACCGCCCCGCCCGGTTCGCCGGGTGGGGCGGTGTCGCGTCGGGACGGGCGCCGTCGCCGTACTAGGCGAGGACGAAGCCGTAGGTGTGATGTCCATGGACGTTGTTCCAGGTTGAGCTGATGACGGCCTGTCGCTGAGACAGGCGAGGACCCCCGGTTGTGAAGTGGAGCTGTCTAGGAACCGCTTCACCAACCGGAGGCCCTTGTGACCCACGCTAACGCTGCGCTGACTCCGCGTGCCCGGCTACGGCTGGCCCGTCTGATCGTCGACCAGGACTGGACCTGCTCCACCGCTGTCGACGACGGGCTCAGACTGACCCCCTAGCGTCGGCTTGGGATTGACCCCCTCTGCACGACGCTGAGGGGGTGTTGTCGGTGGAGGACTGGGCCGAGATCCGTCGTCTGCATCGGGCCGAGGGTGTCCCGATCAAGGAGATCGCCCGCCGGCTGGGGGTGGCCCGCAACACGGTGCGCTCCGCGTTGCGGGCGCCGGGCCCGCCGAAGCGGGAACGGGGCCCGCGGGGATCGCTGGCGGATGCGGTCGAGCCGCAGGTGCGGGCATTGCTGGCGCAGTTCCCACGCATGCCGGCCACGGTGATCGCAGAGCGGATCGGGTGGGAGCACTCGCTGACCGTGCTCAAGGACCGGATCCGCCAGATCCGCCCCGAGTATGTCGGGATCGACCCGGTCGACCGGGTCGCCTACGCACCGGGCGAGATCACCCAGTGCGACCTGTGGTTCCCCGAGACCACGATCCCCGTCGGCCCAGGCTAGGAACGGGTCCTACCGGTGCTGGTGATGACGCTGGGCTACTCGCGGTTCTTGTCCGCGACGATGATCCCCTCGCGCCAGGCCGGGGACATCCTGTCCGGGATGTGGCAGCTGATCAGCGACGTCGGGCGGGTGACCCGCACGCTGGTCTGGGACCGGGAGTCTGCGATCGGCGGGACCGGGCGGGTCTCGGCACCGGCCGCTGCGTTCGCCGGCACTCTGGCCACCCGGATCCGGCTTGCCCCACCGCGGGATCCGGAGTTCAAGGGGCTGGTCGAACGCAACAACGGCTACTTCGAGACCTCGTTCCTGCCCGGACGTCGCTTCGCCTCCCCAGCCGACTTCAACCACCAGATCGACGACTGGCTGGCCCGGGCCAACACCCGCACCGTCCGAGCGATCGGCGGCCGCCCGGTGGACGTGCTCGCCCACGACTACGCGGCGATGACTCCGCTGCCGCCGCTGGACCCGCCGATCGGGCTGGCCCAGCGGATCCGGCTGGCACGGGACTACTACGTCCGCGTCGATGCCAACGACTACTCCGTGGATCCGCAGATGATCGGCCGGTTCGTCGATGTCGCCGCCTCACCGCGCGAGGTCGTCGTCTACTGCGCCGGCCAGGTCGTCGCCCGTCACGACCGCAGCTGGGCCCGCCACGCGGTGATCACCGACCCGGCGCACCAGCACACCGCCGCGGCGATGCGCCGCGCCCTGGCCCACGACCGCAACACCCGACAGGCCGCAGCACGCCGTCACCTCGACGGCCACCCGGTGACCCTGCGCGCACTGCCCGACTACGACGCCCTGTTCGGTGTCGACTTCGTCTCCACTGCCGAGGAAGCGAGCAGCTCATGACAACCACACCACCGAAGATCACCACCGACCCCGCTGGGAGCTCGGGGCCGGCCGGTCCGGTGCTGGCCGCGGTCCCCGACGGACTGCCGGCGATGATCGCCTACCTGACCCGGGTCCTGAAGACCCCGACCATCGCGGCCAGCTGGGAACAGCTTGCCGCCCAGGCCCGTGAGGAGAACTGGTCGCACGAGGAGTATCTGGGCGCGCTGCTGCAGCGCCAGGTCGCCGACCGCGAGTCCAAGGGCACGGTCATGCGGATCCGCACCGCGCACTTCCCCCAGGTCAAGACCTTGGAGGACTTCAACCTCGACCATCTGCCCTCGCTGCGCCGCGACATCCTGGCCCACCTGGCCACGAGCACGTTCGTCGCCAAGTGCGAGAACGTGATCCTGCTCGGCCCGCCCGGGATCGGGAAGACCCACCTCGCGATCGGGCTCGGCGTCAAAGCCGCCCACGCCGGCTACTCGGTCCTGTTCGACACCGCCAGCAACTGGATCACCAGACTCGCCGCCGCGCACCAGAGCGGCCGGCTCGAGGCCGAGCTGAAGAAGATCCGCCGCTACAAACTGATCATCATCGACGAGGTCGGCTACATCCCGTTCGACCAGGACGCAGCGAACCTGTTCTTCCAGCTCATCGCTTCCCGCTATGAACAAGGCAGCGTCATGGTCACCAGCAATCTGCCCTTCGGCCGCTGGGGCGAGACCTTCTCCGACGACGTCGTCGCCGCAGCCATGATCGACCGCCTCGTCCACCACGCCGAAGTCCTGACCCTGTCCGGGGACTCCTACCGCACCCGCGCCCGACGCGAGCTCCTGGCCAAACACAACCGCGCCAGCAACGACTGACCATCACCACACCACGCCGGGGGTCAGTTCCAATCCGTCGCTACGGGGTCACTCCCAACCCGCCGTTGACAACGTAGGTCAGATCCACTACCCAGAGCCGGTTGGGTGCGGCGGCGGTGAAGTCCCGATCGACCAGATCCGGCGCCCGGGTGGCCTGTCGGTCGGGTCGGGTGGTCAGCACTGGCGCTCCGCGGCGGGCGCCGCGTAGGCCCAGGTAGCGCATCAGCCGCTCGACGGTGCAGCGGGCGACCGGAGCGCCGTCGGCGCCCGGGACGCCGTCTCGGCGCAGCTGGTGCCACATCTTGCGGGCTCCGTAGACCCCGCGGCCCTTGGCTCGGTCCCAGAACGTGGCCTCGATCGTCTCGGCCAGCCCGGTGTCGGAGCGCGCTCGCCGCGACGGCGGGCGGGTCTTGGCTGCGTAGTAGCCGCTCGGGGCGATCGTGGCGCCGTGCTGGGTCAGCACAGCACAGATCGGCTCGACCCCGAACCGGCCCTTGTGGGCGTCGATGTAGTCGACGATCACCGCAGTCGGCGGTCGAGCTCCGCCGAGGCGAAAAACGCCGAGGCAGTCTTGAGGATCTCATTCGCCCGCCGCAGCTCGGCGTTCTCCCGCCGCAGCCGGGTCAACTCGTCGCGGTCCTCGGTCGTGACCCCGGGTGTCAGACCGTCGTCGATATCGGCCTGCTTGCACCAGCCCCGCAGCGTGTCGGGAAGGATCCCCAGCTGCGGTCCGATCCGCTTACACGCGGCGTTGACCGACAAGCCGGGCTCCTGCTGGCGTGCTTCCCGGACCATGCGCTTGGCCCGCTCACGCATCTCGTCGCTGAACTTCCTCGGTGCCGGCACGAAGACCACCTTCCCGTGGCTTCAGTGCCTCCACCAGACCCGGGGCGCTTCAGGGTGTAGCCGACCGTCACGGCACCAATCCATCGTTGGCGTGCCTCGCTCCAGCTGAGTCCGCCGTCCCCGCGACTACGCCGACTGGCCATAGTCGGCCTCCTTCGCCTCGGTGGTGAGCAGATCGACGTAGCGGCTGATCGCAGTGGCCGGGATGAGGCGGGTCCGGCCCTCGGTCACCGAGCCGAGCCGCCCGGACCGGATCAACTCGTAGATCACCGACCGGCTGAGCGAGAGCAGCAGCATCGCCTCGGACACGCGGTAGAGCTGACGGGCGGGCAGCGTCTCGGCAGTGAACTCGGGCATGGCTCAGGCACCCACACAACCAGGCCCCTGAGCTGCCGGAACGGCAGGTTGAAAAAGGCTCACTGAACCGTCCCGGCTTCTCTGCCGCTCCGTTGTGAGCAGGCTGAGAGGATGGGTGTCGTGCCCAAGAAGATCGACCCAGCGGTTCGGAGCCAGGCTGTGCGTCTGGTGACCGAGCATCGTTCGGCGTACTCGACCGAGCGTGCCGTGCATGTCCAGGTCGCTGAGTCACTCGGGGTGTCGCGTGAGTCCGTGCGTCGCTGGGTGTCCCAGCACGACGTCGACACCGGCGTCGTAGCGGGCGTGACCAGCGATGACCGCGAGGAGCTGCGGCGGTTGCGGGCGGAGAACAAGCGCCTGCGCGAGGTCAACGAGGTCCTCAAGTCGGCGACGATTTTCTTCGTGGGGGAGCTCGACCCCCGAAACCGCTGATCGTCGCGTTCGTCGATCAGATGCGGGCTGCTGGTCATGCCGTCGAGTCGATCCTTGCTGCCCTCAACACCCTGGGGCTCACGATCGCGGCACGAACCTTGCGGGCCTGGTGCGCTCGGACCGGCACCAGGAACGGCGCCGCCGGCCGGGTCGCGGCCCGGACCGTCACCGACGCCCTGGTCGAAGACGCCGTCCGTGCGGCGGCGTTCACCACCAACCGCGCCGGCGAACCGGTGCTGGCCCCAGAGGGACTTTATGGGCGTCGCAAGATGCTGGCCCTGATCCGTCGAACGGTGCTGCCCGAGGCTGGGTTCGGAGCGGTCGACCGGGCGATGCGCTCGGTGGGGCTGGCCGGAGTGGTCCGCGGGAAACGGCCGCGCACGACCATCCCGGACTCGACCGCCCAGCGGGCCGCTGATCTGCTCGACCGCAACTTCACCGCCTCAGCACCCGACAGCAAGTGGGTCACCGACTTCACCTACGTGCGCACGTATCAGTCGTTCACCTACGTGGCGTTCATCGTGGACTGCTTCTCGCAGAAGATCGTGGGCTGGCACGCCGCGCTCACTCGTGACGTCGAGCTGGTGGACGTGCCGTTACGGATGGCGCTGTGGCGACGTGCCCACGAGGGCAAAGCCGTGGCCCGGGACCAGCTGATCTGCCATTCCGATGCCGGGTCGCAATATACGAGTCTGCGGTTCACCGAGCACCTGCACCTCGAGGGCATACGGCCCTCGGTCGGCAGCGTCGGCGACGCCTACGACAACGCCCTGATGGAGACCATCAACGGCCTCTACAAGGCCGAATGCATCCGCACCCGAGTCTTCCACGACGGCCCCTACCGCACGATCGCCGACGTCGAGTACGCCACCGCCAGCTGGGTCGAGTGGTACAACAACCGCCGACTGCACTCAAGTCTGGGCATGATCAGCCCCACCGAGTTCGAGGCAGCCCACTACGCTGACACAGAACCATCGGCCAGATGATCACTGGCCACCAAACCACCGGCAGTAAAGCCGGGACGGGACTGTTTCAAGATCGGTGTTTTCGGCCCGACACGCCGGGCTGAGGTCCGGCGAGATGGGCACGGACAGTGATGACATCGGACCTTGTGGATCCAAGCGAGGGTGACCCGAAGCCTGCTCGGCAGGCGTCGGCGGAGCGGGCCGCTGCGGCGGCGATGGTGGCCGAGGCGAAGGCGCGCGGGCTGGCGTTGACCGGCCCGGACGGCCTGTTGAAGCTCTTTACCAAGAATGTTCTGGAAACGGCGCTGAACGAGGAGATGACCGAGCACCTCGGGCACGACAAGAACCGGGCCGACCCCGGCCGGGAATCCACCAACGTGCGGAACGGGTCCCGCTCGAAGACGGTTCTCTCGGATGCCGCGGGTGACGTGGAGATCGACGTTCCGAGAGACAGGGCCAGCACTTTCGAGCCGCAGATCGTGAAGAAGCGTCAGCGGCGCCTCACAGATGTCGACGAGGTCGTACTGTCGCTGTATGCGAAAGGGATGACGACCGGGGAGGTTTCCGCACATTTCGCTGACATCTATGGGGCGTCAGTATCGAAGGAGACGGTCTCGCGGATCACCGACAAGGTCGTCGCCGAGATGAATGACTGGGTTGGTCGGCCGTTGGATTCGGTGTACGCCGCGGTGTTCATCGACGCTGTCCACGTCAAGGTCCGGGACGGGCAGGTCGCCAACCGGCCGGTCTACGCAGCCATCGGCGTCACCGTGGACGGCTGCAAGGACGTGCTGGGGCTGTGGATGGGCGTCGGCAGTGAGGGCGCGAAGTTCTGGATGAGCGTGCTGGTCGACCTGAAGAACCGCGGCGTGCGTGACGTGCTGTTCCTGGTCTGCGACGGCCTCAAAGGACTCCCGGAGGTCGTGGCCAACGTGTGGCCGCAAACCATTGTCCAAACCTGCGTCGTGCACCTGATCCGAAACACTTTCCGGCTGGTGGGTCGACAGGACTGGGACGCGGTGAAGCGCGACATCAAACCAATCTATGCCGCGCCCAACCCGAATGCAGCACTTATCGCTATGGATGAGCTCGACGAGAAATGGGGCCGTAAGTACGCGGCGATGATCCGGCTATGGCGCAACGCGTGGGAAGAGTTCGTGCCGTTCTTGGACTACGACGTCGAGATTCGAAGGGTGATCTGCTCTACGAATGCGATCGAATCGCTTAACGCCCGCTACCGGCGCGCGGTGCGGGCGCGTGGTCATTTCCCCACTGAGCAGGCTGCGATGAAATGCTTGTATCTTGTGACTCGCAGCCTGGACCCGACCGGGACGGGCCGCACGAGGTGGACGATGCGTTGGAAGCCCGTGATCAACGCGTTCGCCATCACGTTCGGTGACCGCTGGCCGGGAGCCGAGACCTACTGAGCAACGACGCCGAAACACCGATCACGAGACAGGCCCCGGCCCGTGGCGGCGGCCCCGGTGCAGGGGGCTCAGTCGACCGGCCTCCCGCGCCCGCCCCGCAGCACCCGCGTCACCGTGCCGGGGCGGGCGAGCACGCTGGGGTGCTCGTGCATCATCGTGACCGCGGACAGGCGCCGGTTCAGTTCGGGATCGGTGAACGAAGCGGCCTGCAGCCGCCGTCCGAACCAGGACGCGACCGGGTACCCGCGCGGGTAGGGACCGTCGACGTGTGGCAGCCGCAGGTCGGCCAGGGTCGAGATGCTCCAGGCGGCGTCGACGACGACCTGCACGTCGTCGAGGTAGCCACGGGCAGGCTCCGCCAATGACGGAGCGGAGCGGAGATAGGCCGACAGGCAAGAGGCGTGCAGCGCGGCGGAGGTCATGCCCTGCCCGTAGACGGGGTTGAACGAGGCGATCGCGTCACCGACCGGGATGATGCCGGCGGGCAGTCGCAGGGACGCGGTGTCGCGGCGACGGCTGTCGGCCTGGTGGTAGGTGACGACGTCGCCGATCATCCGGGCGCCGGTGGCGATGTCGCCGAAGGCAGCCGGGAAGTCCCGGCTGCAGCGCTCGCGGAAGTCTGAGGGGTCGCGAGTGGGCCGGTCGTCGCCGTAGCCGGCGACCAGGACGATCCACCGGTTGTTCTCGACCGCCTGGATCCCGGCCTGACGGGCGACCCGGCCGTGGTCGGCGTCGGAGGTCGCGATCACGACGCCGGCATCGCTGATCGCAGAGTCACGCTCGAACAGGGCGCTGGCGTAGTTCAGCCTGATCGGCATCCGCTGCCAGGTGGGACGCGGATGACCACCCTGGTCCAGCCACTCGGCGAGCCTGCTCGACCGGCCGGTGGCGTCGACGACCAGATCCGCGGGCTCGGTCACGACCTCGTCCCCGACCCGCACCCGGGCCCCGGACACCCGCGCGCCGTCGAACGCCAGCCCCTCGGCACGACCTGCGACCACACGGATCCCGGGGACGGCGGTGGTGGCCCGCCGGACCAGGTTCTCGAGGAAGGGGCGGGTCGTCACCAGGGTCGGCTCGTCCTGCGGCGTGGCGGGGAGCGGGCGGAGGCGGCCGTTGACCCAGAGCTCCACCGTTGCGGGGTCGGGCGGCACTGCGCCCTCGCAGATCGCGGTCGCGGTGATGCCGGGGAACCAGCGTTCGAGCTGGACCTACCCGGCGGGCAGCAGCGCGTGCACCTGCCCGCCCTGCGGCACGCCGGGGCGGGGCTCCGGGCCGGTCGGGTCACCGTCGGGGTCGATGAGCAGGACCTCCTCGGCGTGGTCGGCGAGCACGCGCGCGGCAAGCATCCCGGCGATGCTCGCCCCGAGTACCACGGCGCGGCCCATGACGGTCCGTGGTCCCCGTGGTGGGTCTGCGGTGGCGATCTCGGCGAACACGCGGGCCGGGGGGGGGGCGGGGCACGGACGGCCTCCAGGGGATCGGTGGGTCCGGTCTGAGGACCGAGCCTACGTCGCCCCGTCCGTTCCCCGGTGTGACGACGGGGCAGGGTCGGTTCCCCCGGTGTCACAGATCGATGTGCAGGAGCGGGCAGCCCGAACGGCACGGACGGGACGACACCGGAGAGGGTGTTCGAGAAGGTCCGTCGTGGACGTCGTCCATTGCCCCTCCCCGTGCGTCCGACGACGAGGACTGCTCGACGTCGAAGGTCAGAGCCCGACCGCGTCCGCGCCGTGCTTGGCCTGCGCAGCGGTGAAGCCCTCGAACTTCAGCTGGTCGATCAGACCCTGCCGGGAGAACGAGCTGAACTCCATGTAGCTCTTCGCGGACCGTGCCGCCTGCTCGTCCCAGTCGACGGTCACGTGGTCGACGGCATACGTCGCGTCGGCGGTGGAGAAGTGCTCGAACTCGAGCTGCTTGATGAGACCCGTGCGCGAGAACGAGCTGAAGTCGAGGTAGCCCTCGGCCGACTCGACGGCGTTCTGTCGGCTCACCGACAGTGCGGGCACGGCCGGGGCGGCGTAGGTCTCGGGAGCGGACGCCGCGCTGCTCGGTGCCGGGGCGATCACCGCCGGCGGCGCGGCGGCCACGGTGGACGGCACGACGGCGGGTGCGGAGGACGGGGCCGCAGCGATGGGGGACGCCGCGTCTCCGTCGCCCGAGCCTCCGGCAGCTGCGGCGGCGACGATCACCACGGCGAGCCCGCCGACGACGAACGGCCACTTCCGTCGTCGAGCCGGAGCCGGAGCCGGGTGAAGGGGCGGTTGCTGCGCCCAGGGTGCGGTCGGGAGGTTCCGCTGCTGCGGGATCCGGCCCGGCGGCGGGTACTGGCCGGGCGGCACGCCGTGGCCGGCCGGGGTGGTGCTCCAGGAGGGGCCCTGTGGGGTCTGCGGGGTCGTCATGGCCCCTATGTCGCTCGAGACGACCGAGTGTTGCCGGGTGCGGCGGCGGATCCCCAGAATTAGGGAAGGGGTACCGTGAATTCGGTGGCTTCCCTGGCGCCCCTGTCAGGAGAGCCCGGTCCCGCGCAGCGAGTGCTGGAGCGGCCCGGCGACCCAGTCGTCGACCTCGCGCGGTGACCGCAGCCGTACCACTGTCAGCGCCGGGTGCTCCCGGGCGACCGCGGGTACCAGCTCCCGGTAGTTGTGCCGGGTCGCGACGGCCCAGCGCACGATGTTCTCCCGGTCGACGAGCAGCCGGTGCAGTGGAGGCTCGACGTTGCCGTTCCACAGCACCTCACGGTGGCGGCTGCGCCGCCACGTCCGCCGCAGCACACGGGGGAACGTGACGGTCCAGAACGGCAGGTCGAGCCAGACGAGCAGGTCCGCGCGGGCCGCCAGGCGCGGGCGTGCCGTGCCGTACTGCCACTCGGTGACCCACGTGGCGGCGGCGGTGAACCGGTCGACGTCGTCGAGGAAGGACGGGCGCGGCACCCACCCGGGGCCGTGGAACAACGCGTCGATCTCGGTGTGCGGACCGCCCGTCACCGTGGCGAGGCGGGCGGCGAGCGTCGTCTTCCCGGATCCGGAGACCCCTGCGACGAGGATGCGGCGCGGTCGGGTGGGCAACAGGTCGTCCCAGCACAGCACCCCCACACCGTACGGCCGGAATGCGATGGGAAATCCGTGCGACGGGGGCGCGATCGCGGCTAGCGTGCGACCGACCGTGCACCGACCCGAGGAGGTGAGCCCCGTGACCGCGGTACCGATACGGGCGCTCCCACCCGGACGGCAGGCCGTCCCGGAGCGCCGCGAGCACTCCCGGAAGGCACGACCATGCATGTCACCAGCACAGAGCATCTCGACGACCACCTGACCGAGCACCGGTTCACCCTCGACGGCGTCCCCGGCGTTCTCTGGTCACCCCGCACGACCAGCGGCCCGACCCCGCTGGTCCTGCTGGGCCACCCCGGCGACCTGGCACGCATGCACCCGAGGCTGCTCGGGCGGGCCCGCTCCTGTGTCGCCGACGGGTACGCCGCCGCGACCCTGGAGCTGCCCGGTGCCGGCGGACGACCCCGCATGCCCGACGTCGAGGCCGCCCGCGCCGAGCTGCGCCGGGTGGTCCGGGCGGGCGAACCCGTTCCCGACGCCGTCGTCGAACGGCTGGTCACGCCGCTGGTCGAGGCGTCGGTCCCGGAGTGGCGGACGCTGCTCGACGCGCTGCCCGAGCACGACCCGGTCGCCTGGTCGGGCGGGATCGCCGCGATCGGTGTCCGGATGGCGCTGGAGCCGCGGATCGCGGCGGCGCTGCTGTTCGCCGGTAGCCGGATGCCGCGCGCGACCCTGGACGAGGCCCGGCGGGTCACCGTCCCGCTGCTGATGCTGCTGCAGTGGGACGACGAGGGCAACGACCGCCGGCAGGCCCTCGACCTGTTCGACGCGCTCGGCAGTGACGCGCTCGGCAGGACGGAGAAGACGTTGCACGCCAACACCGGCGGGCACACCGGCGTTCCTGCGTTCGAGGGCGGCGACGCGGCCCGGTTCCTCGCCCGGCACCTGCGGTGCCGGGGCCGGTCCGGATGATCCGGTGCCCGCGGCCGGCCGAATCGGACGAGCCCGTCGTCAGAGGACCCCGATGCCGGGGTGGTGGGCGAGGATCCGGTCCAGCCGCGACCCGACCTCGTCGCAGTTGAGCCGCACGACGTCCAGGAAGGCCGCGAGGACGGGCGAGTCGTCCGACGCCCGGAACGACAGCTGCAGGTCGGGAAGGCGGACGGCCGGCGTGACGTCGCAGAACCGGACGTCGTCGCGGGCCAGCAGTCGCATCCGCGACGGCCCCAGTCCCACGCCGACGCCGCACGCGGCGAGGCCGACGATCGTGTGGATGTCACGGGCGGTCGCGGCGCCGTCCAGTGCCGTCGGCGCGTCCGCGAAGACGGTCTGCAGCCAGGCCCCGACCCCCGGCTCGTCGGCACTGCCGGACACGACGAGCCGCTCGCCCGCGAGCTGTTCGATGGTGACCGACCTCGTCCCCGCGAAGGGGTGCGTCACGGCGACGGCGGCGATGAGGTCGTCGGTGCCGATGGGCACCGTGACGAGATCCTCGGCCCCCGGGCCCCGGGGAGCCCCGCGGCCGACGGCGACGTCGAGCTCGCCCGCGAGCAGACCCGCGACGCCCGCCGGGGTTCCCGTCTCGAGTGCCTCGAGCCGGACGTCCGGCCGGGCGCGCTGGAACCGGCCGAGCACCCCGGGCAGCGGTGCGAGCAGCGCCGACCCGATGAAACCCAGCCGGAGCCGCCCGGTCTCCCCACGTGCCGCTCGTCCGGCGTCGACGACGGCTCCGCCCATCTCGTCGAGCGCGCTCCGGGCGCGCGCGAGGAACGCCGTGCCGGCCGCCGTCGGGAACACCCCCTTCGGCGTGCGGTCGAACAGCCGCTCGCCGACCTCGCGTTCGAGGGCGGCGATCTGGGAGGACAGCGGCGGCTGTGCGATCCCCAGCGACGCGGCCGCCCGGCCGAAGTGCCGGTGCTCGGCGAGCGCCTGCGCGTACCGCAGATGACGTGCTTCCACCCGCACTACGATAGCTCGGAGATATCGCGCTGCTGTACGTGAGATATGAAGGTGGATGACGCCGGCCGGTGCTGGTGTGGTGGGGGCGTGTCCGCAGAACCGAAGACCTCCCTGAACCATCCCGCCACCGGCACCTCCGTCGTGCTCCTGCACGGCGCCTGGCACTCCTCGCTGCACTGGGGCCCGGTGCGGACGGCGCTGGCTCGGCACGGGCTGACGAGCCACGCCCTCGACATGCCCGGGCACGGCCTCGACGCCCCGTACCCGTCGGGCTACCTCCTCCCTGGGCAGCCGGGGCTCACGACGGAGCGTTCCGGGCTGGCCGACCTCACCTCCGACGTCGTCGTGAAGGACCTGCTGGGGCAGCTCGCGGACATTCGGCGGCGCACCGCCCGGCTGGTGCTGGTCGCCCACAGTGCCGGTGGCGGGCCCGCGTCCGCCGTCCTCGAACAGGAGCCGGGCCTCGCCGACCACGTCGTGTACCTGTCGGCGTTCGTCCCCGCGGGCCGTCCCCGGTTCGCCGACTACATCGGCGCGCCGGAGAACGCCCACGCCACGCACGCACCCCGGATCGGTGACCCGGACCGGATCGGCGCGATGCGGATCAACCCCCTGTCCGACGACCCCGCCGAGGTCGAGGCGATCCGCACCTCGTTCCTGCACGACTGGCCGGCCGGGCGGCCCGCCTGGCGGTCGCTGCTGCAGCCCGACGAGACGACGGCGATCCTCTCCGACCCGTTCGCCGTCACCGCCGGCCGGTGGGGCACCGTGCCCCGCAGCTACGTCCGGCTCACCGACGACCGCGCCCTCCCCGTGGCGACCCAGGACCTGATGATCGCCGAGGCCGACCGGGCCGCTCCCGGCCGCGGGTTCGAGGTGCACTCGTTGCCCGGCGGCCACTCGCCCTTCCTGACCCGTCCCGACGAGCTCGGCAGGCTGCTCGCCGACCTCGCCACCCGGCGATGAGGCGCCTCGCGCTGCCCGTCCTGCTCTCGGGCACGTTCGTGCAGCTCATGAGCGTCACGGTGATGCAGATCGTCGTGCCCGACGTCCGCGCGGACCTGGCTGCGGGCGCGGGCGCCGGTCAGCTGGTCGTCGCCGGTTACACCCTGACCTTCGCCTGCACCCTGATCACCGCCGCGCGCCTGGGCGACCGCTGGGGGCACCGTCGCCTGTTCGTCGTCGGGACCGCGATCTTCACCGCGGCCGCCGCCACCGGCGCGCTCGCCCCCGCCCCCGACGTCCTCGTCGCCGCACGGCTGGTGCAGGGCATCGGCAGCGGGTTGGTCGCACCGCAGGTTCTGTCGATCATCCAGCGGTCGGTGGACCCCGGGCGGCGGGCCCGGGCCCTGTCCTGGTTCGGCGCGACGATGGCCGTCGCCTCGTTGGCCGGCCCGGTGCTCGGTGGGGTGCTGCTCGAGCTCGACCCGTTCGGCGCCGGATGGCGTGCGGCCCTGGCCGTGACCGTCCCGGTGGGGGTGGCCGCGCTGTTCCTGTGGCCCGTGCTCCCGCGGACCGGGGGAGGAGCCGCCGACCGGGTCCCGCTCGACGTGGCCGGGGCCCTGCTCAGCGTGACGGGTCTGTCCGCCGTCGTGCTCCCCCTGGCGCTCGGCGGGGAACAGGGGTGGCCGATGTGGACCTGGGTGTCCTTCGCGGCGGCGATGGTGCTGCTGTCGGCCCTGGTCGTCCAGCAGCGTCGCGCCGCGTATCCGCTGGTCCAGCCGGCAGCGCTGGGCACCGCCACAGCCCGCCTCGGCATCGGGGTCGTGCTGGTGTTCAACGCGGGGGTGCCGTCCTTCGTCCTGCTGCTGTCGCTGCACCTGCAGGGGCCCGTCGGGTTCGGTCCGCTGCGCACGGCCGGGACGATCGCGACCTACGCCGTCGGGACGCTCGCCGGGAGCGCGCTCGCCGAGCCGCTCGCGCGACGGTGGGACGTGTCGATGCTCGCCGGCGCATCGCTCGTGCTCGCCGCGGTGTGCGGTGCGACCGTCGTCGTGGTCGACCACCCCGGCCCCGTGCTCTGGGCCGTGCTGGCCCTGGGCGGGATCGCGTTCGGGGCGTTCACCGCCTCGGCCTTCACCCTCGTCCTGGCCGAGGTGCCGGCCGGAGCGGTGGGCACGGTGTCCGGGCTGCTGCCCACGGCACAGCAGCTGGGCGGGACGATCGGGGTGGCGCTCTGCGGCGCCGCCTACACCGCCGGGGCCGTGCCCTCGTTCGGGCGTGCCGGCGCCTACCAGGTCACGGTGTTCCTGCTCGCCGCGGCCGTCGCCGTGGCCCTCGCCCGCGCGACCCGTTCGCGCACCGCCCCCGAGTCCGCGGCCCGTCATGGATGAGGACACGGCCGGTACGACGGCGGCCGACCACCAGGTCCTGGACCTGTCGGCCGAGGAGCTGCTCACCACGACGCGGTCGGTGCGGCGGCGGCTGGATCTGGACAGGCCGGTCGATCCCGCCCTGCTGCGGCGCTGCATCGAGATCGCCACCCAGGCGCCCACCGGTCGGCACGAGCAGGGCTGGCACTTCGTGGTCGTCACCGACCCGTCGGTGCGCACCTGGCTCGCCGACCTCTGGCGGGCGGGCATCGGCCGCGGCGACAGCCCGATGTCGACCGAGGAGCTGCGCCGCGCCCACGTCCGCCCGGGTGCGATGGAGAAGGTGTGGGACGGGCTCGGCCACCTGTCCCAGAACCTGGACCGGGTCCTGACCACCGGCACCATGGCCGTCGAGCGCGACGTGGCCGCCCTGCTCGGCATCCCCTACGAGTCGGTGATGCAGGCGGCGTTGATCCCGGTCGCGCACACCGTCGGCACGGAGTTCCGTCCGGCGACGCGCATCCCGGTGGACGAGGTCGTGCACTGGGACCGGTGGTAGAGCGGGTCCCGCGCTGCGTGTCAACCGAGGTCGCTCGGGGCCCGGCCGGTCACGCGTCGGAACGCCTCGGCGAACGCACCGGGCTTGCGGTAGCCGACCGCCCGGGCCGTCGCCCCGACCGACGTGCCGCGTGCGAGCAGGACCAGCGCCGCACGGACGCGGGCGTGGGTGCGCCACTGGGCGAAGGTCATGCCCGTCTCGGCTCGGAACAGCCGGGTCAGCGTGCGGACGCCGGCGGCGACGTGGTCGGCCCAGGCGGCCAGGTCGCGGTCGTCCGCGGGGTCGGCGACCAGGGCGTCGGTGATGGTCCGCAGCCGTGGGTCGTCGGGACGGGCAGGGTGAAGGTGGTGCTCGGGACGGGTTCGAGCAACGTGACGAGCAGCTGCTCGGCCCGGTCCCGCGCGGCGGTTCCGGGGGTGCCCAGGTGCACGATGAGCTCCCGGACCAAGGGGGTGACCAGCACTCCGGTCGGTTCGGTCCACGGTGTGGTCCCGGTGAGGATCACGCCGTAGCCGAGTCCGCCGCGGACCACCTCGATCGCGTGCGGCACCCCGGCGGGCATCCACAACGCGTGCGTGGGGGGCACGAGCCAGTCGCGTTCGGACGTGTGGTGGGTGACCGTCGCGGACACCGACCAGCTGAGCAGATGGAAGTCGTGCGTGTGCAGGTCGAAGGAGAACCCGTCGTCGAACCGAGTCCGTGCGGTCGCGAGCACGGTCCCGGACACGCGCACCTCCGGTTGGCCGTCTCACGGCCATGATCGGCTACCTACCGCACGAGCGCCATCCTAGCGTCGACGACATGCAGACCCTCAGGACGACCGACGAGATCGACGCCCTCATCGGCACCCCGCCGAGACCGGTGGTGCTCAAGTCGACAGCGGTGCTCGACGAGGGCTGCCGCGAGATCTTCGCCGCCGCCCCGGTCGTCGCCGTCGGCACCCGGGCCGGCACCGTGCTCGCCGGCGGGTGGCCCGGTGTCGTCCGCGCCGAGTCCGACACGCTGCTGTCGGTGCCGCTGGACGACGTGCCCGCGCCCGGGACGGGGTGTCGATTCGGAGGTCACGCCGTCGCGCCATCAGGGGGTGAGCACCACCTTGCCGAACACCGAGCCCTCCGTGAGGGAACGGAGAGCCTCCGGTGCCGCCGTGAGGGGGTAGCGGGCCCCGACGGGGCCGCGCAGGTCTCCGCGGCGGGCGAGAGCCGAAACCCGTTCCCAGGAGGTCCGCAGCTCGGGCGCGCCGGCCGTGTTGAGACTGACCGTCAGCCGGGTGGGGGAGCGGTGGTAGATCTCCATGATCGCCTGGAGGTCGGAGCCGGACGGAATCCCCCTGCGGCCCCGCAGAGGAGGTAGCGGCCGTACGGACCGAGCAGCCGGAGGTGCGCGCCGAGGTCAGGGCCGCCGACGGTGTCGACGACCAGGTCGAGGTCGGCGGGCCGCACGGTCGCCTCGTCCCGCCGCACGACCTCCGTGGCGCCGAGAGTCAGCAGGCGCTGCGCCCGCGACGTCGACGAGGTCACTGCGACGACGTGTGCTCCGTGGGACGCGGCGATCTGGGTGGCGTGCACCCCGATGCACCCATCGGATCACGACCTGCCCCGGGCCCGCGACGGGTTCGGGTCGGTCCTGGACCGCCACCTGCCCGGGATCACCGAAAGACTCCACCACGACGGACCGCACAGCCCCTCGCACATTTCGTTCCTATGCAGAACGATATCAGCCGAGCCGACATCCGGCTGTCGACGACGATCGGACATCCCGCAGCGGGTGAGCGCGCTGGTCCTGCTCGTGGGCCCTGACCGGGACGGCGGTGGTCGTCCACCACGGTGACGGTGCGGATCCGCCGGCTGCGGCCGGGTGCCCGAAGGGGAACCTCGGCGGCCGTCGGACCGGCGTCGCCACCCGCCACCGAGATCGATCGGGAGGCCGGACAGGGCGACCTGACGTCGGTCACATCGGGCCGACCCCGCTCGCCCCGTCGCCGCCACCCCGGGCCACGTTCTCCAGCCATTCCCAGAGCACCCCCTCCCTGCCCGCGTCGTAGGACTCCTTCGAGGACGAGGTGGCGTGGGTGCGAGTACTACATCGGAGCAGCGACCGACCGGCCTCCGACCGCCGGATACGACGTCCTCGACGGCGGCCGCACTCCTGGGCGGTGTTCAGCGGCTCCGGCGTGTTCCCGCGGTCCCTGGAGTCCCTGTGGCGGGCGGTCGGAGGTGAGTGGCTGCCTGCCAACCCGTACGAGCTGGTGCCCGCGCCGTCGCTCGTGCGCGCGACCTACCACGACGAGGACGGCGAGCGCGCCGACATCGAGCTGTGGCTCGCCGTCCGGCCCACGACCGCCACCGGTCCGTGAGAGTCTACCGCCCGCGGACCTCCAGGGTGGACGAACGCGGCCCACCTCGCTCCGCTCGTCACGAAGGGCCCGGATGCCGAGGCCCCGGCGGCGACGGTGCCGACCGGGCAGCGGGTCGTCCCGGGGCAGCCGCGGCGGACGGGGAGCCGCACCGCGGGTCAGCCGACCCGGGGGAGCCCCAGGATCCGGCGGCGCAGCGCGTCGCGGTCGCCCTCGGCCGGCCTCGTCCCGTGGACGAAGTCCCGCACCAGCGCCACGAACCGTTCGGGCTGCTCGGCGTGCGGGAAGTGGCCCGCGTCGCCGAACACCTCCAGCCGGCTGTCGGGCAGCCGGTCGTGCGCGGCGAGGGTGTGGGCGAGCGGGATGACCCTGTCGCGGTTCCCGCCGACGAGCAGCACCGGGACCTCCAGGAGCAGGTGCAGCCGCTGCGCGCCGTCGAGCCGTTGGCCCGACGGTTCCAGCGCACCCCGCGCGGTCTGTACGAACGCGCCGCGGGTGCCGCGGTCGGTGAACGCCTCCAGCGCGGTGTGCACGCCGTCGATGTCCGAACGCGGGACGCGCCCGACGCGGTGGGCGAGGCGGTGCGCCGCGCGCCGCATCCACTGCGGGGTCAGCGAGGCCGCCGACCGCAGCACCAGCTCGGTGCCCGGCAGGCTCGCCGCGCGCAGCGCGAGGGTCAGGTCGTGGCCGAGGCCACCGCTGGAGACGAGCACGACGCGCTCGGTGAACTCGGGGAACTGGTGGGCGAACTGCATCGCGACACCGCCGCCGAACGAGTGGCCGACGATCGTCGCCCCGTCGACGTCGAGCGCGGCCAGCAGGTCCCGCAGCCCGGTCGCGTAGCCGCCGAGGGAGTAGTCACCGCTGCGCGGTGCCTCGCTGGCCCCGTGGCCGAGCAGGTCCGGGGCGATCACGTGCAGCCCGCCGTCGAGAGCGTCGAACACTGGTGCCCAGGTGCGCGAGCTGGCGGCCAGGCCGTGCACGAGCAGGACCGTCGGGCCCTCGCCACGGCCGGTCTCGCGGTACCTCAGGCGCTGTCCGTGCAGCAGGATCTCGCGCTCCTGGGGGGACCGGTCCGCCACTGGGCACCTCCGTACGTCCACGTCTCCCATGATCCCTTCCGGGCGGGTCTGCCGCGGTGGGGTCCGCCGGTGTCCCGGGGCGTCGACGAGGGGGGCTGTCAGGGGGTCGACCGGTCGCGCGTGCCGCTCGTCCATCTCGCCGGCCCCGGCTGCGGGCGCCACGGGAAGCCGCGGTCGCCGCCCGTCGGCGGAGACCCGCACGGCACCGCGGCGCGGGACCGACCGCGGTGAGCGGGTTCGCGACCGCGAACGCCATCGGGCACCCCTCCGTGCGGCCGGATGGCCGCCTCCTACTCCTTCGTCACCTGCGGCGACACCGTCACGGCCCGAGGTCATCCGATCGGTGCGCCAGATCGTCGCCCGATCGACGTGATAGTCGCGACTCTGGTTGCAGAGGGTCCCGGCGTCGGTAGCGTCCGAGCCGTGTCCACATCGATCAGCCCGCGCAGCCGGCGCCGTGTCCCGCACCCCGTCGCGCGGACCGTGACGTCGCTGGTCGTCGTCGGCGCGGTCGCCGCGACCGGGCTCGTGGGCGCGGCGGGTGGCACGGCCGCCCCGGTCGCGCCCGTCTCCTACGCGACGGCTCCGGCCGCGGGTCTCGCCGTCGCCGCGACGGTGACGATCGACGGCACGCAGTACCCCAACCCGCTGCGCCTGCTCGACGGCACCGGGGTCACCACCGCCGCCCAGTGGGAGGGCACCCGCCGCGCGGAGCTGCTGGCGGCGTTCCGCGAGAACGTCTACGGCCAGCCGCTGCCCAAGCCGACCAAGCAGACCTTCGACGTCCGGACCAGCGACGACGGCGACGTCGTCCTCAAGAAGGTCACCATCGGCATCACCGGCCCGGAGGGCACCGGGTCCTTCACGCTGCGGCTGTTCGTGCCGAAGGGGCAGACCCCGCGCGGCACCTTCCTGATGATCGACCACCGGGGTTCGGTGTCCGACGACCCGGGTCAGTCCTCGGACTACGCACCGGTCTCGACGATCGCCAAGGCGGGTTACGCCTTCGCCCAGATCGACGCCGACCAGATCGCCCCGGACGACAGCGGCAGCTACCGCAGCAAGATGATCGACCTGTTCTACCCGTCGGGCAGCGACCTGCCCGACGACGCGGGCCGCGCCATCGCCGCCTGGGCCTGGGGTGCGAGCCGGGCCATGGACTACCTGCAGACCGACGCGGACATCGATCCGACGAAGATCGCGGTCATCGGGCACTCCCGCAGCGGCAAGGCCGCTCTCTGGGCCGGAGCCCAGGACCCGCGCTTCGCCGCCGTCATCTCCAACAACTCCGGCTCGACCGGCGCGAAGCTCGCCCGCCGCGGTGACGGGGGAGTGGGCGCCGAGACGGTGTCGCGGGTCAACAGCTCCTTCCCGCACTGGTTCCCGCAGACCTACAAGGCCTACGGCGACAAGGTCGACGAGCTGCCGGTCGACCAGCACGAGCTGATGGGGCTCGTCGCTCCGCGACGGTTGGTCGTCGCCAGCGCGAGCGGCGACTCCAACGCCGACCCGGAAGGCGAGTTCCTCGCCTACGAGGCCGCGACCGGGATCTACGACCTCTACGGCCTCGGCGACAACGGTCTGGGCACGACGGGCTGGAAGCCGGCCAGCGACACGGCGTTCAGCGGGCCCGCCATGAGCTACCACCTCCGCTCCGGCGGGCACGGCCTCAAGGCGGCCGACTGGAACATCTATCTCGAGGGCGATCTGTTCGCCCGGCCGGCGCAGGGGTGAGTACGGCCCTTTTGGTACGGTCGTACTCGAATGACCGTTCCGGTGTCCCTTCCTGAAAGGCGTGCGTCGAGCGTTTGACGCTCCGGGAAACGCGGTGACACCCGGTCCGGCGGCGCCCGCCGGCCGGTGAACCGCCGGTACTGCAGGTGAAGAGCCCACCGGGGGTGGGCTCGCGGAGGTCCGGGCGACGACCGGCCGCACCGTTCACGCAGTTCATCCACGAACGCCGGCAGGGGCGCCCGGGCGTTCGGAAAGACGGCGCGCGGCGGCGGCGGAAACTGCTCTCCGAATTTTGGAGCGGTTTCTCCGGGCGTGCTCGGTGAATTCCGGAGAATGCGAAGGAACCGTGCGGCGGCGGCGGTGTGCCGACGGCCGTGCCGTCCCGATGGGTGGAGGATCGTTCCCGAGGAGCGGGACGGGTGATGACTCCGCGTCGGGTCGTGCACTGCCGAGTGGGGCGCCCTCGCTGCTCAGGGGCTCGCGGACTCCCATGCAGTGATACTGGTCACAGTCGAGTACACACCGTGCGATGCGCAACGCAATGTTGCAATGTGCAACATTCGCCCCCACCTGCGCTGATGTGTTCTGCGTGAGGATGCGGGCGGACGCGATGTCGCGATCCGGTCACCGACGGTCGCACGCAATTCCGCGTTGCTTCCCGCAAGGACAGTGGACGCAATGGATTCGTAACCGGAGAACCGCGATGCTGTGGTTACCGTGCGAGCCATCACCGAACCACACCGGCCGCCCTCCCACCCGCCGAAGCGCGGCCGTCCCGGACAGACAGGACTCTGATGCGATCAACTCGAGTCGCGGCGCTGCTCGCGCTCTCCCTCTCCTCCGCGCTGGTGCTCAGCGCCTGTGGTGGCGGGGGAGGTGGCACCACGGGCGACGCCCAGGGCGCCCCCACGATCTCGGTCTACGGCACCGAGCCCGAGAACGCGCTGCTTCCGGGCAACACCCGCGAGGTCGGCGGCAGCAAGATCCTCGATGCGCTGTGGTCCGGGCTGGTCGACTACAACCAGCAGGGCGAGCCCGAGAACGCGGTCGCCGAGTCGATCGAGTCGCCCGACTCGCAGAACTGGACGATCCGCATCGAGGAGGGCTGGACGTTCCACGACGGCACGCCCGTCACGGCGACGAGCTTCGTCGACGCGTGGAACTTCGTCGCGCTGAAGACCAACGCCCAGTCCAGCTCGGACTTCTTCTCCAACATCGCCGGTTTCGACCAGGTCAACCCGGCGGAGGGCGAGCCGACCGCGCAGGCCATGTCCGGCCTGCGGGTCGTCGACGACCGCACCTTCACCGTCGCGCTGACCGCGCCGTCGCCGATCTTCGTGAGCACCCTGGGCGACGTGGCGTTCTACCCGATGCCCGAGTCGTTCTTCGCCGACCCGGCCGCGTTCGAGGCGAACCCGATCGGCAACGGTCCGTTCCGCTACGAGGCCCGGGTGCCCGACCAGAACGTCACCGTGACCCGCTTCGAGGAGTGGGGTGGCGAGCAGCCGGTGTCGGTCGGTGGTGTCGAGTTCCGCTTCTACGCCGACAGCGAGGCCGCCTACCAGGACGTCGTCAGCGGCAACCTCGACTTCCTCGAGTCCATCCCCGGCTCGTTCCTGATCGACAACCTGTACCAGCAGGACCTCGCGGACCGGAACGGCAACCAGCCCTACGCCGGCATCAACACGATGACCTTCCCGATCTACGACCAGCGCTACGCCGACCCGCAGCTGCGGCAGGC
The DNA here is from genome assembly GCF_001294645.1 of Pseudonocardia sp. HH130629-09. Classification (NCBI taxonomy): domain Bacteria; kingdom Bacillati; phylum Actinomycetota; class Actinomycetes; order Pseudonocardiales; family Pseudonocardiaceae; genus Pseudonocardia; species Pseudonocardia sp. HH130629-09. The sequence goes on along the minus strand of NZ_CP011868.1, from coordinate 2,814,437 downwards.
GATCTCGATGGCCGTCGACCGCGAGGCGATCATCAACAACGTCTACAACGGACTCGTGCAGCCGGCCACCGGCTTCGTCCCCGAGGGCGTCCCCGGCAAGGTCGACGACCAGTGCGGCGAGCTGTGCACCTTCTCCCCGGAGCGGGCCAAGCAGCAGTTCGACGCGTCCGGCTTCACCGGCCCGATCGAGCTGATCTCCAACGTCGACTCGGCGATCAACCGCGAGTGGATGCAGGCCGCCTGCGTCAGCATCAGCAACACCCTGGGCGTGCCGTGCAACTTCGTGCCGGTCCCGACCTTCTCGGAGTTCCTCGACCAGCGCCGTGCCGAGACCCTGACCGGCATCTACCGCACCGGCTGGGTCGTCTCGACCCCGACCATGGACTACGTCCTGCGTCCGCAGTACACGACGGGCGCGGCGAACAACAACAGCGGCTACACCAACCCGCGTTTCGACGACCTGGTCGACCAGGGTTCGACCGCCGCCACCGCCGAGGAGGCCAACGCGCTGTGGGCCGAGGCCGAGCGCGTCCTGATCCAGGACATGCCGTCCGTCGTGATCAACGACCAGTCCGCGCAGTTCGGCTGGTCGCCGCGCCTTCAGAACGTCGAGCTGACCTACGGCCGTGAGCTCGACCTGGAGTCCGTGACCGTCCAGGAGTGACCCCGTCCCACCACCACACACCGGCGGCCGGGTGACCACCCGGCCGCCGGTACAGGTGCCCGGCGCGAACCGCCGGGCACCCCGAACCCGGAGGTGACCCGTGGGGCGCTATGTCCTGCGACGACTCCTGCAGCTCGTGCCGGTCTTCCTCGGCACCACGTTCCTCATCTACTTCATGGTCTGGGCGCTGCCCGGCGACCCGCTCGCCGGCAAGTGCGGTGACCAGGCATGCCCGCCCGCGTTCATCGAGCGCATGCGCGAGGAGTACGGGCTCGACCAGTCGATCTTCGTCCAGTACGCCACGTACCTCGGCAACCTGCTGCAGGGCGACTTCGGCGAGAACTTCCGCGGCCAGGAGGTCGCGACGCTGATCGCGAACGCCTACCCGGTCACGATCAAGCTCGCGGTCGTCGCGCTGGTCATCCAGGCGGTCATCGGCCTGGCCGCGGGCGTGCTCACCGGGCTGCGGCCCGGCGGTTTCCTCGACAACGTCGTGCTCACCGCGACGCTGTTCCTGGTCGCCGTGCCGGTGTTCGTGACCGGCTACGTGCTGCAGTCGGTCCTCGGCCTGCGGCTGGGCCTGATCCCGCCGACGGTCCCGGCGGACCCGGGTCTCCTGGACCTGATCGTGCCCGGCTACGTGCTCGGCAGCCTGTCGCTCGCCTACGTCGCCCGCCTGACCCGCACGTCGATCGCGGAGAACCTGCGGGCCGACTACGTCCGCACGGCGACGGCGAAGGGCCTGACCCGGCGCCGCGTCGTCGGCGTCCACCTGACCCGCAACTCGGCGATCCCGGTGATCACCTTCCTCGGTGCGGACTTCGGCACGCTCATGGGCGGAGCCATCGTCACCGAGGGCATCTTCAACATCCGGGGGATCGGCGGGCTGATCTTCGGGTCCATCCAGCGGCTCGACGGCGTGGTCGTCACCGGCGTCGTCGTCCTGCTGGTGATCGTCTACCTGCTCGCGAACCTGGTCGTGGACGTCACCTACGCGCTGCTCGACCCGAGGATCCGTCTTGACTGACCCCACCACCGCCACCGCGGACAAGCCCGTCGCCACCGGCGGCGCCGCCGAGGTGTCGGCCCGCACCCGCAGCCTCAGCGGGGACGCCTGGCACGACCTGCGTCGCCGCCCCCTGTTCCTCGTCGCGGCGGGCCTCATCACGTTCCTGCTGGTGATGGCCGCGTTCCCGCAGCTGTTCACCTCGGTCGACCCGACCCTGGGCGACCTGTCGCGAGCGAGGCAGGACCCGTCTGCCCAGGCATGGTTCGGCTACGACCACCTCGGCCGCGACGTCTTCGCCCGGACCGTCTACGGCACCCGCGTCTCGATCGTGGTCGGGGTGCTGGCGACGGCGGCGGTCGTGCTCGTCGGCGCCGTCATGGGCCTCATCGCCGGTTTCGCCGGCGGCTGGGTCGACTCGCTGCTCGCCCGCGTCGCCGACGTGTTCTTCGGCGTGCCGTTCGTCCTCGGCGCCATCGTCGTGCTCTCCACCTTCCGCGCGTCGGTGGGGCAGAGTGTGATCGGCATCAGCGGCCTGGTGATCGGCACGATCGGGCTGCTGTCCTGGCCGATCGTCATGCGGATCATGCGGTCCGCCGCGATCGCCGCCCGCAACCAGGACTACGTCAAGGCCGCCCGGGCGCTCGGCGCGAGCCCGTGGCGGATCATCTGGCGCCACATGCTGCCCAACACCGTCGCGCCGGTGATGGTGTACGCGACGATCGCGCTCGGCGCGTTCATCGGCGCGGAGGCGACCCTGTCGTTCCTCGGCGTCGGCCTGCGCGACCCCGTCGTGTCCTGGGGCGTGATGATCAGCGAGGCGCAGAGCTACCTGCGGACCTCGCCGCACCTGCTGCTGTTCCCCGGCGCGTTCCTCGTCGTCACCGTGCTGGCCTTCGTGCTGCTCGGCGACGCCGTGCGCGACGCGTTCGACCCGAAGGGCCGGTCATGAGCCCCGACAGCCAGACGAGTCCTGCCCCGGCCGGGCCCGGGCAGGCCGGTGCGCCGCTGCTCGAGGTGGAGGACCTGCACGTCGAGTTCCACACCCGCGACGGCCTCGCCCGGGTGCTGAACGGCGTGAGCTACCACGTGCGCGCGGGGGAGACCCTCGCCGTGCTGGGCGAGTCCGGCTCCGGGAAGTCGGTCACCGCGAACACGGTGATGGGCATCCTCCCGATGCCGCCCGCCCGGATCGCCGGTGGCGCCGTCCGCTACCGCGGTGAGGATCTGCTCACCGCGACCGAGGAACGGCGCCGGGAGCTGCGCGGCGAGAACGTCGCGATGATCTTCCAGGACGCGCTGTCCGCGCTGAACCCGGTCTTCACCGTCGGGTTCCAGATCGGTGAGCAGCTCCGCACCCGGCGGGGCATGAGCAGGCGCGACGCGCGCACCCGCGCCGTCGAGCTGCTCGACCTGGTCGGGATCCCCGGAGCGAAGCAGCGGGTCACGAACTTCCCGCACGAGTTCTCCGGCGGCATGCGCCAGCGCGTCATGATCGCGATGTCGCTGGCGCTGGACCCGGATGTGCTCATCGCCGACGAGCCGACGACCGCCCTCGACGTCACCGTGCAGGCCCAGATCATGGACCTGCTGGCCGACATCCAGCGGGAGCGGGAGATGGGGCTGGTCCTCATCACCCACGACCTCGGTGTCGTGGCGGAGGTCGCCGACCGGATCGCGGTGATGTACGCGGGCCGGATCGTCGAGCAGGGCGACGTCCACCAGCTCTTCGCCGATCCGCGCCACCCCTACACCGAGGCGCTGCTCGCCTCGATCCCGCGCCTGGACAGCAGGGGCACCGAGCTGCGGGCGATCACCGGGCTCCCGCCGACGCTCACCGCCATCCCCGACGGCTGCCCGTTCCACCCGCGCTGCCCGCGCGCCGTGGACCGCTGCCGGGAGACCGACCCGCCGCTGATCCCGCTCCCCGGTGGGCGGGCGTCGGCGTGCCTGTTCGCGGAGGACCTCGTATGAGCGAGCCCGTTCTGGAGGTCACCGACCTCGTCAAGCACTTCCCGGTGAAGATCGGTGCGGTCGTCAAACGCACCGTCGGCCACGTGCGCGCCGTCGACGGCGTCTCGTTCTCGCTGAACAAGGGCGAGACGCTGGGCATCGTCGGCGAGTCCGGCTGCGGCAAGTCGACGCTCGCGCAGGTGCTGATGCGCCTGGAGCCGCCGACGTCGGGCTCGGTCCGGTTCCACGGCGAGGACATCTTCGCCCGCCGGGGCGCGGAGCTGCGGGCGCTGCGCCGGCAGATGCAGATCGTGCTGCAGGACCCGTACACGTCGCTGAACCCGCGGATGACGGTCGCCGACATCGTCGGGGAGCCGTTCGAGATCCACCCGGAGGTCGCGCCGAAGGGGGAGCGGCGCGCGAAGGTGCAGGAGCTGCTCGACGTCGTCGGGCTCAACCCGGACTTCATCAACCGCTACCCGCACCAGTTCTCCGGCGGGCAGCGGCAGCGCATCGGCATCGCCCGTGCGCTCGCCCTGCGCCCGGAGATCATCGTGTGCGACGAGCCGGTGTCCGCGCTCGACGTGTCGATCCAGGCGCAGGTGATGAACCTGCTCGGCACCCTGCAGCGCGAGTTCGGGCTGTCCTACATCTTCATCGCCCACGACCTGTCGGTGGTGCGGCACCTGTCGGACCGGGTCGGCGTGATGTACCTGGGCAAGATGGTGGAGCTCGGCACCGAGGACGAGATCTACACCCGGGCCTCGCACCCCTACACCCAGGCGCTGCTGTCCGCGGTGCCGGTGCCCGACCCGTCGGTCCGGGAGGGGCGCACGCGGATCCGGCTGACCGGTGACGTCCCGAGCCCGGTGGACCCGCCGAGCGGCTGCCGCTTCCGGACGCGCTGCTGGAAGGCCACCGACATCTGCGCCACCGAGGAACCGCCGCTGGTGACGCGGCCGGGTGGGCACCACCCGAGCGCCTGCCACCACGCCAGTGAGGAGTACCTGCTGCCGACCTGAGGGTGCCCGTGCCCCGGGCCCACCGCGGTCGGTCCGGTCCGCGGTAGGTGTGTCCGGTGGGTGTGGTCGTGACGACGGTCCCGTCGGGTGCACGGGCCACGTGCCGTCCGGGTTGTTCGCGGATGTGGTTGTGGAACTCGCACAGAGCGTCTCGATCTGCTGGATCTGGTCGATCAGGTCTGTCTCTGTCAGCGCAGAGGTGTCGACGGTGTGGGCGTGGTCGACGAGGAACCGGAACAGATCGAGCTCACCGGCCGGGGACCCACCCGGGCCCACGCCGGTGGCATGGTCGGGTGGCTCCTGGGTCGCGGTCACACCGTCGACGACAGTCGAACTTGTGTTCGATCACTAGTTTCGTTCGCGATCGCGAACTCCCTATCTGCGGGAGTGGTACCGCAGCGAGCTGTCGCCTCGGTGGCGCCCGGCCGATCCGTCAGGTGGCAGGAGCCGGGGAGACCCCGTGCCGGACGAGCGCGTCGCTCAGACCCGTGCGCCGTACCGGCGGGCATCGTCGCGGGACAGCGTCCGCCCCGCCCCGCACACGGGGCAGCGCATCTCGTAGCGGCTGCGCAGCGGCAGGACCGGGACGAAGAACAGCGTGAACCGGGTCCGCCGGTGCACCGCGGGCTGCGGACCCGGGTGACCGCAGGTGCCGCAGCCCAGCGCGACCAGGCCCAGTGGGCGCTCCTTGACCGACAGCCCGAAGATGACCAGCACGTCCCCAGGCTAGGGGCGTGCGAGCTCTCGCAGCGCGGCGAGCGCCCCGGCCTCGACGAGGTCGGCGTTGATCGCGGCCCCCGCGAACGCTCCCGCGGCCGCCGCGGCCCCCACCTGCGCGCTCAACTCGGTGACATTGCCCGCGAGCCACACGCCCTCGACCGTGCTGCGGCCCGTCGGGTCGGCGACGAGGTGCTGCCCCGCCCCGCTCGGGTGCTCGACCGGGACCAGGCCCAGCTCGGCGAGGAAGCCGGCGCGGGCCTCCAGTCGGGGTGCCACGACGACGACCTCGCGCGCCAGTACACCGGACGGCGTGACCAGCCCGGTGATCGCGCCGTCCTCCCGCAGCACCTCGCTCACCGGCCCGTCGACGACGGCGATGCCGAGCGCGGCGAAGCGTTCCCGCTGCTCCGTGGCCGGCCCCACCGTGTGCGACACGTAGACCACGTCCGCGCTGAGCTGCCGGAACAGCAGCGCGTGGTGCGCGGAGCCGGGGGCGGTCCCGAGAACGGCGATCGGGCGGCCACGCACCTCGTAGCCGTGGCAGTACGGGCAGTGGACGACGTCGGCGCCCCACCCCTGCGCGAGTCCCGGAATCTCCGGCAGCACGTCGACCAGTCCGGTGGTGACGAGAAGCCGCCGGGCGTCGAGGGTGGTGTCGTCGGCGAGGGTCACCGTGAAACCGTCGTCGGTGCGCCGGGCACCGACGACCTCGCCGTCGACGACCGTCCCGCCGTAGCGGCGGACCTCCTCCCGGCCGGTGGCGAGCAGCTCGGCCGGGGCGACGCCGTCGCGGGCGAACAGGCCGTGTGCGGCGGTGGCCGGTGCGTTGCGGGGCAGGCCGGAGTCGACGACGACCACCGACCGCAGGGAGCGGGCGAGCATCATGGCCCCGTTGAGTCCGGCCGGGCCGCCGCCGATCACGACGACGTCGTGGCGCTGTGCTGTGTCCATGTGCCCAGCCTGACGACTGGCCGGACAGCGCGGCAAACCTCGTTGCCGGAACGGCAAAGTGCAGAATGGACGCATGCCCCTGCACGTCCACCACGCCGGTGACCCGGCAGGCCCGCCGGTGCTCGCGGTGCACGGTGTCACCGGCCACGGCCTGCGGTTCGCGCCGCTGTTCGCCGCCCTGCCCACCCTGCGATGGATCTCCGTCGACCTGCGCGGGCACGCCCGTTCGCCGTGGGTCCCGCCGTGGAACCTCGAGCAGCACGTCGAGGACGTTCTCGAGGTCCTCGACGCCGAGCACGTCGAGCGGGTCGCCGTGGTCGGACACTCCTTCGGTGGAGCGGTCGCGGCCCGGCTGGCGCGGACCGCACCCGAGCGCGTCACCCGCCTCGCGCTGCTCGACCCGGCGCACGGGCTGGACCCGCAGGACATGCTGGCCTCCGCCGAGGCCGGCCGTGCCGACGAGGGGTTCGCGACCCGTGACGACGCCCGCGCCGCCAAGGCCGCGTCCTGGACCGGCGTGCCCGCACCGCTCGTCGAGGCCGAGGTCGCCGAGCACCTGGAACAGCGCGACGGCGCCTGGCGCTGGCGCTACAGCCGGGCGGCCGTCGTCGCCGCCTGGTCGGAGATGGCCCGCCCCGCCGCCGTCCCGCGGGCCGACCTCCCGACACTGGTCGTGCCCGCCCTGCGGGCCGACTTCGTCACCGACGACTGGCTGGCCGCCTGCCGCAGCGCGCTCGGCGACGACCTCACCGTCGCCCCCGTCGACACCGGTCACATGGTCTACCTCGAACGCCCCGACGAGGTCGCGGCGCTGCTGGCGGAGCACCTGCGGTGAGCGACCGCGGGGACGGGCGCCTGCGCGAGCTCGTCCGGATGCGCCGGGTGCGCGACCGCATCGACCGGGAGTACGCCCGCCCGCTGGACGTCACCGAGCTCGCCCGGGCCGAGCACGTCTCTGCGGGGCACCTGTCGCGGGCGTTCCGGGCGGCCTACGGCGAGTCGCCCTACAGCTACCTGATGACCCGGCGCATCGAGCGCGCCATGGCCCTGCTGCGCCGCGGCGACCTCAGCGTCACCGAGGTGTGCTTCGCGGTCGGTGGCTCCTCGCTCGGCACGTTCAGCACCCGGTTCACCGAGCTCGTCGGTATGCCGCCGAGCGCGTACCGCGACGCCGTGCGCGACGGGACCGCGGGGCTCCCGGCCTGCGTGGCGAAGCAGGTCAGCCGACCGGTCAGGAATCGAGAAGCCACGGTGGCGCCGACCTCCCTAGCGTGAACGCCATGACCGCACCCGCCATCACGATCCACGCCGGCTTCCTCCCGCACACCGACCCGGAGGCGTCGCTGGCCTTCTACCGCGACGCGCTCGGCTTCGAGGTCCGCCTCGACGTCGGCCAGGGCACGATGCGCTGGCTCACCGTCGGCCCACCCGGGCAGCCCGACGTCTCGCTCGTCCTCGCCCCGCCCGCCGCCGACCCCGGCATCACCGACGAGGAACGCCGCACCGTCACCGAGATGATGGCCAAGGGCACCTACACCGCCGTGCTGCTCGCCAGTAACGACCTGGACGCGGCGTTCGACAGGCTCCAGGCGAGCGGGGCCGAGGTCGTCCAGGAGCCGGTCGACCAGCCGTACGGGGTGCGCGACTGTGCCTTCCGCGACCCCGCGGGCACGATGGTCCGCATCCAGCAGCGGCCCTGAACGGGCCGGACGGGGGATCCACCATGCACGCAGCCGACAGTCACGACCTCATCCGCGTGCACGGTGCGCGCGAGAACAACCTGCGCGACATCTCCGTCGAGCTGCCCAAGCGCCGGCTCACGGTGTTCACCGGGGTGTCCGGCTCGGGCAAGAGCTCCCTGGTGTTCTCGACCATCGCCGCCGAGTCCCAGCGGATGATCAACGAGACCTACAGCGCGTTCGTCCAGGGCTTCATGCCGAACCTGGGCCGCCCCGACGTCGACGTCCTCGACGGCCTCACCACCGCGATCATCGTCGACCAGGAGCGGATGGGCGGCGACGTGCGCTCCACCGTCGGCACCGCCACCGACGTCGGGGCGCTGCTGCGGATCCTGTTCAGCCGCCTCGGCAAGCCCTACGCCGGCCCGGCCAAGGCGTTCTCCTTCAACGTCTCGACGATCAGCGGCTCGGGTGCGGTGACCGTCCGGAAGAACGGCCAGCAGGTCAAACAGCGCCGCGAGTTCGAGATCGTCGGCGGCGCCTGCCCGCGCTGCGAGGGCCGCGGCTCGGTGTCCGACTTCGACCTCACCGCCCTGTTCGACGAGTCGAAGTCGATCGTCGAGGGCGCCCTGACGATCCCGAACTACTCCGTCGACGGCTGGTACGGCCGGATCTTCGCCAACTCCGGCTTCTTCCCCGGCGACAAGCCGATCAGCAGCTTCACCAAGCCCCAGCGCGACGCCCTGCTCTACAAGGAGGCCACCCGGATCAAGGTCGACGGCGTCAACGTCACCTTCGAGGGGCTGATCCCGCGGATCCAGAAGTCGTTCCTGGCCAAGGAACGCGAGGCGATGCAGCCGCACATCAGGGCGTTCGTCGACCGGGCCATCGTGTTCCGCACCTGCCCGGACTGCGACGGCACCCGGCTCTCCGAGCCCGCCCGGTCGTCGAAGATCCGGGGGATCTCCATCGCGGATGCCTGCGCCATGCAGATCTCCGACCTCGCCGACTGGGTCGGTGGCCTCGACGAGCCCTCGCTGGCCCCGCTGCTGTCCTCGCTGCGCGCGACCCTGGACTCGTTCGTCGAGATCGGGCTCGGCTACCTGTCGCTGGACCGGCCGTCCGGGTCGTTGTCCGGCGGCGAGGCCCAGCGCACCAAGATGATCAAGCATCTCGGGTCGTCGCTGACCGACGTCACCTACGTCTTCGACGAGCCCACCATCGGGCTGCACCCGCACGACATCGCCCGGATGAACGACCTGCTGCTGCGGCTGCGCGACAAGGGCAACACCGTGCTCGTCGTCGAGCACAAGCCGGAGACGATCGCGATCGCCGACCACGTCGTCGATCTCGGGCCGCGGGCCGGCTCCGACGGCGGCCACGTCGTCTACACCGGCGACCTCGACGGGCTCCGCCGCTCCGGCACGCTCACCGGGCGCCACCTGGAGTACCGGGCGACGCTCAAGCCGACCGTCCGGACCCCGTCGGGCTACCTGGAGATCCGCCGGGCGAACCGGCACAACCTGCGGGACGTCGACGTCGACGTGCCGCTGGGAGTGCTCACCGTCGTCACCGGGGTGGCCGGGTCGGGCAAGAGCTCGCTGATCCACGGGTCGGTCGCCGGGCGCGACGGGGTGGTCGTCGTCGACCAAGGCGCGATCAAGGGATCGCGGCGCAGCAACCCGGCCACCTACACCGGGCTGCTGGAGCCGATCCGCAAGGCGTTCGCGAAGGCCAACGGCGTCAAGCCCGCGCTGTTCAGCGCCAACTCCGAGGGCGCCTGCCCGAACTGCAACGGCGCCGGCGTCGTCTACACCGACCTCGCGATGATGGCCGGGGTCGCCACCACCTGCGACGTCTGCGACGGCCGCCGCTTCGACGCCTCGGTGCTCGGCTACACGTTCGGCGGGCGCGACATCAGCGAGGTCCTCGCCATGCCGGTCGCCGAGGCGGAGAAGTTCTTCGGGACCGGCGAGGCCCGCATGCCGGCCGCGCACAGGATCCTGGAGCGCCTCGCCGACGTCGGGCTCGGCTAACTCACCCTGGGCCAGCCGCTGACGACGCTGTCCGGCGGGGAGCGCCAGAGACTCAAGCTGGCGGTGCACCTGGGGGAGTCCGGGGGGACCTTCGTGCTCGACGAGCCGACGACCGGGCTGCACCTGGCCGACGTCGAGCAGCTGCTCGCGCTGCTCGACCGGATCGTCGACGGCGGCCGCTCGGTGATCGTCATCGAGCACCACCAGGCCGTGATGGCACACGCCGACCGGATCATCGACCTGGGCCCCGGCGCCGGGCACGACGGCGGCACCGTAGTGTTCGAGGGGACCCCGGCCGAGCTGGTCGCGGACCGGTCGACGCTGACGGGGGAGCACCTGGCGGCCTACGTCGGCGCCTGAGGACGCCCCGCGGCACGAGGTCGCGGCGCCCGGCCGGACCGGATCGCGGGCGGGGCCGTCGCTCTCCGGTCACTCTCCGGTGCGGCTCCCGTCCCGCAACGAGTCCCGGATCTCGCGCAGCACCGCGGTCTGCTCCTGCACCGCGGAGATGAGCACCGCGAGCTGGTCGTCGCCGTGGCGCATCTCCTGGTAGAGCGCGCTCACCGCGTAGGCGGTGGCGGCGGTGTGGCCGTCGGTCGCCTGGGGGTAGTCCTGCGCCTTGTCACCCGCCTCGAGGAGGTCGAGCGCGTGCTCGATGACGTGCTGCCCGCTCTCGCGGTGGCTGTGCGGTTCCGGCATGTCCGAATCGTACTCATTCCGGGTGACCCCGTTCCGGGTGACGCGGCCCGGCGACTTCGGTCGCGGTGGGCACGACCTTCGGCGGGTGCGCCGCCGGCGCGCAGCTCGGCAGGCTGAGCGCCGATCCCGGGGGGGGGCGGGAGACAGGAGTGGACCGGTGGCCGTCCCGTTCGAGCGGAAACCTGCTGGACGGCGCCGGTCCGCCGCCTATGGTCGACGGGTGCCGGTCCGTCCCGCCGTGATTTCCGCCGTGCTGATGGTCGCGGTGCTCGCCGGGGGTCTCACCGTCGTCGGGACGTACGCCATCGCCGGGGTCCTGCAGTGGTCGCTGCTCGTCGTCGGCCTGCTGATGATCGGCTCGATCGCGGTGCGCTACCGCCTGCCGCGGGTGTTCGCGGTGGTGGCCGTGCTCGGGCCGCTGGTGTCGCCGGTCGCCACCTACCTGCCGCTGGTCGGGGTCTTCGTGATCGCGACCCGGCGCCGTGCGGTGGAGACACTGCTGGTGCTGGCCCTGGCGGTCGGGACGGCCGCGATCACGCTGTACCGCGACGCTCCCGACGGTGCCACGGCGCTCGTGCTGCTCGGCGGGGCCGTCGCGTTCCAGGGCATCTCGGCGACCGCGGGCCTGCTGACCGGGATCCGCCGTGCGATGGTCGACGACCTACGCGAGCGGCTCGCCCGTGCCGAGGCCGATCGGGCGGTGCGCGAGGAGCAGGCCCGCGCCGACGAGCGTCGCCGGATCGCCGGGGAGATGCACGACCGGCTGGGGCACCGGCTGTCGCTGCTGTCGGTGCACGCCGGGGCACTGGCACTGCGCGGGGACCTGCCCGCCAGCACCGTGCGCGAGACCGCGCGGGTGCTGCGCGACACCACGCACCGCGCGATGGAGGACCTCCGCACGATCGTGCAGGTGCTGCACGAGCCGACCGGCGACGTACCCGACGAGATCGAGGACCTCGGTGCGGTCGAGGAGCTCGTCGCCGAGGCCCGCGCGGTCGGTGCGGACGTCCGTCTCCGGTCGACGGCGCTGCTGACGGTGTGCCCGCCAGGGCGCCCGCTGGCCGGGGTCGTGCACCGGGTGGTCCGCGAGGGCCTGACCAACGCCGCCCGGCACGCGCCCGGGACCCGGGTCGAGGTCGCCCTCGACGGGCGGCCCGGCCGGGACCTCACCGTCACCGTCACCTCCGGGGAGTCCGCGGCGGGGACGACACCCGAGGGCGCCGGGACCGGCCTGGTCGGGCTGCGCGAGCGGGTCGAGACCCTCGCCGGCGGGACGCTGACCCACGGCCCGACGCCGTCGGGCCACCAGCTGCGCGCGGTGCTGCCGTGGCGGGAGGAGACACGATGACCGCGACCGCGATCCGGGTGCTGCTCGTCGACGACGACCCGCTCGTCCGCTCCGGCCTGCGGGTGATGCTCGACGGGCACGCGCTGCCCGGCGACGGCACCGGCCCGGTGCGGCGCATCCAGGTGGTCGGCGACGCCGGCGACGGCGACGAGGTGCCCGCCGCCGTCGCCGCGGGCGGCCGCACGTGGTGCTGATGGACCTGCGGATGCGTCGCGTCGACGGCGTCGCGGCGACCCGGGAGGTGACGTCGCGGCCCGACGCCCCGACCGTCGTCGTGCTGACCACCTTCGACGCCGACGAGCACGTCGTACGGGCGTTGCGCGCCGGGGCGAGCGGGTTCCTGCTCAAGGACGCCGCGCCCGAGGGGATCGTCGACGCCGTCCGCGCCGCCGCCGACGGCGACGCCGTGCTGTCCCCGGCTATCACCCGGCGGCTGATCGGCATCGTCCGCGGCGGCGGCGCCGGGTCGGTCGACCGCCGGCGCGCCGCCCGGGCCCGGCTCGACCGGCTCGCCGACCGGGAGCGCGACGTCGCCGAGGCCGTCGCCCGGGGTGGCTCCAACGCCGACATCGCCGCCGAGCTGCACATGTCGGTGGCGACGGTGAAGTCCTACGTCTCCCGGTTGCTGCGCGAGCTGGGCCTGGACAACCGGGTGCAGATCGCGCTGCTCGTCCGCGACGCGACGGACTGATCCGCCCGGCCCACTAGCGTGGCCGGGGTGACGACGAGCGAGACGGTCGCCGGGGCGATGGCGGACGCGGCCGCGGCCTGGCTGGACACCCTGGACGACGACCGGCTCCGCCCCGCCCGGGGCGCCGGCCCGACCGGTGACGCGGGGCCCGACGCCGAGCGCCGTCGCTGGTTCTACACCCCCACCGACCACGGCGGACTGCCCCTCGCGGCCCAGACCGCGGTCCAGCAGCAGCGCGCGATGCGGCTGGTCGCGTCGGGACTGTCCGAGGCCGGCTACGCCACCGTGGCGACGGTCATGGGGCTGGAGAACGTCCTGGACCGGGCACAGGACTGGCCGACCCGCCCGTACCGGGAGCGGTTCCGGGACCCGGCGCTCTACTACCTGCGGGTGTTCGGCGACCCGGGCGGACGCACCTGGGGCTGGCGCTTCGGCGGCCACCACGTGTCGGTGAACGCACTCGTCGTGGACGGGCGGGTGGCCGCTGCCACGCCGTGCTTCCTCGGCGCGAACCCGGCGACGACGCCGCTGCTCGGCGGAGGGGTGGCGCGCCCGCTCGGACCGACCGAGGACCTGGCGCGGGAGATCGTCCGCGGCCTGCCACCCGAGCTCCTGGAGACCGTGGTCCTGCCCGGCGGGGCCCCACCGGACCTGGTGACGGCGAACCGGCCGCTGGTCGCGCCGGGCGACCGGCCGCTGCCGACCTCGGCGATCCGGCGGGAGAGCCCGCCCGGCCCGGTGGACCCGGTCGAGGGGACCGAGGCCGTCGCGCTGACCGGTGTGCCGCGCGGGCTCCCGGCGAGCGTGCTCGACGACCGCGGCCGTGCCCTGCTGCGCCGACTGCTCTCGGCCTACCTCGACCGGGCGCCGGCCGGGGTCTCACCCGCCGCCCGCTACGACGACGACGCCGCCCTCGACGAGGTCCACGTGGCCTGGGCGGGCTCGCTGGAGGCGGGGGAGCCGCACTACCACCGGCTGCAGGGGCCGCGGCTGCTGCTGGAGTGGGACAACACCCAGGGCGGCGCGGACCACGCCCACTCGGTGTGGCGCGACCCGGAGAACGACTTCGGCGTGGACCTGCTCGACGACCACCACCGGGCGTTCGCCCACCGGTGAGTCCCCTCACGACGGCCTGCGCCTCGGGGGACCCGGCAGTGAGGATCGGGGCATGTACCCGCCGCCCCCGGACCTCGCCGCGCACGCCAACGTCACCGCCGCCGCCTACGACCAGGCGGCCGCCGACCCCGAGGCGTTCTGGTGTGCGCAGACCCGCCGGCTGGAGTGGGACCGCGTGCCCGAGCAGGGCTACGACGGCAGCAGGTGGCCCGAGGTCACCTGGTTCACCGACGGCACCCTGAACGTCGCGCGCAACTGCGTCGACCGGCACGTCGAGGCCGGTGCGGGGGACAAGGTCGCGCTGTACTGGGAGGGCGAGCCGGGGGACCGGCGCACCGTCACCTACGCCGACCTGCAGTGCGAGGTCGCCCGCTGTGCGCACGCGCTCACCGCGCTCGGGGTCGGGCGCGGCGACGTGGTCGTCGTGTACCTGCCGGTGCTGGTCGAGACCGTCGTCGTGATGCTGGCCTGCGCACGGATCGGGGCGGTCCACTCGTTGGTCTTCGGCGGGTTCTCCCCGTCCGCGCTGCGGTTCCGGATCACCGACGGCGCCGCGAAGCTGCTGGTCACCACCGACGGCCAGTACCGCCGCGGGAAGGCCGTCCCGGTCAAGGTCAACGCCGACGAGGCCGCGTCCGGGGTGGACTCGCTGGAGCACGTGCTGGTCATCCGGCGGACCGGCTCGGAGGTCGACTGGACCCCCGGCCGCGACGTGTGGTGGCACGACGTCGTCCACACCGCACCCGAGGTCCACGAGGCGCAGGCGCACCCGGCCGAGAGCCCGCTGATGCTCGTCTACACCTCGGGCACCACCGGCACCCCCAAGGGCCTGCTGCACACCATGGGCGGCTACCTCACCCAGGCGTCCTGGACGGCGTGGGCCTGCTTCGACCACAAGCCCGACGACGTCTACTGGTGCACCGCCGACCTCGCCTGGGTCACCGCGCACACCTACGAGGTCTACGGACCGCTGTCCAACGGTGTCACGCAGGTGATCTACGAGGGCACCCCGGACACCCCGGAGCCGGGCCGGCACTTCGAGATCATCGCCCGGTACGGCGTCACCGTGTACTACACCGCGCCGACCCTGGTCCGGACGTACATGAAGTGGGGTCCGGAGGTGCCCGCGCGCCACGACCTGTCCTCGCTACGCCTGCTCGGCAGCGTCGGCGAGGCGATCAACCCCGAGGCCTGGCGTTGGTTCCACGAGGTGATCGGCGGCGGCCGCTGCCCGATCGTCGACACCTGGTGGCAGTCCGAGACCGGCGCGGCGATCTGCGCGCCACTGCCCGGGGTGACGCCGCTGGTGCCGGGCTCGGCGACCCGGCCGCTGCCGGGCCTGTCGGTGCGGGTGGTCGACCGCGACGGGCGCACCTGCGCCCCCGGCGAGGGCGGCATCCTGGTGATCGACCGTCCGTGGCCGTCGATGGCGCGCACGGTGTGGGGCGACCCCGAGCGGTTCCGCGCGTCCTACTTCGCCGACTACGCCGAGCAGGGCTGGTACAAGGCGGGCGACGGCGCGGTGATCGACGAGCACGGCTACGTGACGCTGCAGGGCCGCATCGACGACGTCATGAACGTCTCGGGCCACCGGCTCGGCTCGATCGAGCTGGAGTCCGCGCTGGTGAGCCACCCACGGGTCGCCGAGGCAGGCGTGGTCGGGGCGCCGGACCCGACGACCGGGCAGGCCGTGGTCGCGTTCGTGACCGTCACCGACGGCCCCACCGACGGGCTGACCGAACAGCTGCGGGCGCACGTGGCCCGGGAGCTGGGGCCGGTCGCCCGGCCCCGCGAGGTCGTCCTCGTCGCGGAGCTGCCGAAGACCCGGTCGGGCAAGATCATGCGACGGCTGCTGCTCGACGTGACCGCCGGGCGCGAGCCCGGCGACACGACGTCGCTGGTGGACCCGGCCGCCTTCGTGGAGCTGGCTGCCGGGTACCGCCGGACCTGAGTCGGGCCGTGGTCGACGTAGCCGTCCTCCCCGGTGGAGTCTGCCCGGAGTCGCTAGCGTCCTGCGGCATGATCGGTGCTGCGGACACCCGCGAGACGGCGACCACGATGGCCGAGGCCGCGCGTGCCTGGCTCGACACCCTCGACCCGGGCCGGCGGGAGACGGCCGTCGGGCACGCCCCGACCGGTGACGACGACGCCGACGCCGAGCGCCGCCGCTGGTTCTACACCCCCACCGACCACGGTGGACTGACCTTCCACGACCAGCTCCCGCCGCAGCAGCGGGCCGCGATGAAGCTCGTCGGCTCGGGGCTGTCGCGGGCGGCGTACGTGACCGTCGCGACGGTGATGGGGCTGGAGAACGTCCTCGACCACACCGAGGGCTTCGTGACGCTGTTCGACCGCACCCGCGGCCGCGACCCGCAGATGTACTACCTGCGGGTGTTCGGCGAGCCGGGGGACACCGGGACCTGGGGCTGGCGCTTCGGCGGGCACCACGTGTCGATCAACATGCTGGTCGTCGACGGGGTGGTGGTCGCCTCCACACCGTGCTTCCTGGGTGCCGACCCGGCGACCTCCGAGCTCCTCGGCGACGCCGTGCTCCGCCCGCTGGGCCGGGTCGAGGACCTCGCCCGCAACCTGGTCCGCGCGCTGCCGGCCGAGCTACGCGAGCGGGCGGTGCTGCTCGACAAGGCACCGCCCGACCTCGTCGCGGCCAACCGCACCGACCCGCAGGAGGGCGACAGCTGGATCCCGCTCGCCGGGATCTGGCGCACCCGGTCGTTCGCCGACCCCGAGCAGCAGCGCGCGCTCGACGACATGAGCGAGGCCATCGAGGAGCGGTCCGCGTTCACCGACGCCCAGAAGGAGGCCGTCGCGCTGTCGCGGACCCCGGCCGGCGTGTCGGCGTCCGACCTGGATGCCGAGGGCCGCGAGATGCTGCGCGCGCTGCTGGGCACCTACCTGGAGCGGGTCGCCGGGCCGCTGCAGCCGATCTCCCGCTACGACGACGACACCGCGCTCGACGCCGTGCACCTCGCCTGGGCGGGACCGCTGGAGGACGGTGCCCCGAACTACTACCGCGTCCAGGGCCCACAGCTGCTCATCGAGTGGGACAACACCCAGCGCGACGCCAACCACGCCCACTCCGTGTGGCGCGACCCGTCGGCGGACTTCGGGCTCGACGTGCTCGGCGCGCACCGGGCGGCGCACCACCTCGGCCGAGGCGGTCAGTCCCGGTAGGCGGGTGCCCGGCTCGGGCCCTCCCGGTGGTCACGCTCCAGCAGCGGCCGCCAGCGCGGCGCGACCAGGGTGGACAGCACCACCACGCTGGTGGAGCGGGCCACCAGGGTGGATCGGCCGAGCGCGAGCAGGGTGTCCTGCAGGTCCTCGTGTGACGACGCCGCGAGCCGGCACATCACGTCCGACGAGCCGGTGGTCGCGTACGCCTCGGTGACCGCGGGCAGCGCGGCGAGCTCGGCGGCGACGTCGCCCAACTCGCCCTGCGCGATCTCCAGCGTCACGAACGCCTGCACGCCGTACCCGGCGGCCGGGAGGTCGACGTCCGGGCCGTACCCGGTGACGACCCCGGCACGTTCCAGCCGGTCCAGCCGCGCCTGCACCGTCCCACGGGCGACCCGCAGCGTGCGCGAGAGCTCCAGCACCCCGGCCCGCGGCCGGTCGCGCAGCGCGGCGAGCAGGTCGACGTCGAGGGCGTCCAGGGACAGCACCTGGCGAGCCTATCGTTGGCAAGATCCTGGCAAGTGTTGACAAGCTTGCGCAACGAACGGCACGCTTCCTCCGTGGCACCCACCCTGACCGATGTCGCCCGGGCGGCGGGCGTCGCCCTGTCCACGGCTTCGCGGGCCTTCTCCGACCCGGACCGGCTCGGCGCCGACACCCGCCGGAAGATCCTCGCCGCGGCCCAGGAGCTGGGCTACGCACCGCGGGCCGTCGAGACGCCGCCGGCGCCCGCCACCTCGACCGTCGCCGCGATCGTCCCGGACATCGCCAACCCGGTCTTCTCCCGTTTCGTGAAGGCGGCGCAGGCCCGGGGCCGGCAGAGCCGGACGACGGTGGTCGTCGCCGACACCGACTACGACCCCGAGCGCGAGCGCGAGACCATCGCCGACCTGCGCGGCCGGGTCGACGGCGTCGTCGTCCACTCGTCGCGTCTCGACGGGGGCGAGGTACTCGACCTGGTCGGGGCGACGCCGTCGGTGCTGGTCAACCGGGAGGTGGCGGGCGGGCACTGCGTCACCGCCGACTCCGAACAGGGGCTGCGCCAGACCGTCGACCACCTCGACGCGCTCGGGCACCGCCGGATCGCCTACGTCCAGGGCCGCCGGGACTCCTGGTCCAATCAGCACCGCACCGGGCTGCTCCGCGCGCTGGTGGCCGAGTACGGCCTGGAGCTGGACCTGCTCGGCTGGCACACCGAGACCGTCGACGGCGGTACCGCGGCCGCCGCCCGGGTGCTCGCCAGCGGCGCGACCGCGGTCGTGGCCCACAACGACCTCGTCGCCCTCGGCCTGCTCACCGGCGCCCGCGCGCTCGGCGTGCGGGTGCCCGACGACCTGTCGGTCGTCGGCTTCGACGACATCCCCTTCGCCGCGTTGTCCGATCCGGGCCTGTCCAGCGTCGCCACCCCGATGGACCGCGCCGGGACGCTCGCCCTGGAGATCCTCGGCCGGGCTGCCGCCGGCGAGCGGACCGCGCTGCGTGCCATCCGTCTGCCCACCCATCTCGTCGTCCGCGGCACCACCGCCCCGGTGCGCGTCGCCCTGGAGGTCACCCCGTGAAGATCGTCGTCGCCGACCAGAACCTGCTCGGGGTCCGTGCCGAGCTGGAGGCCGGGCTCCCTGTGGGCAGCGAGATCGTCTGGCCCCCGGCGCGCGACACCGCCGCCGTCGCCGAGGCGGTGGCCGGCGCCGAGGTCCTGATCGGCGGGCGGTGCCCGAAGGAGGTCGGTGTGGCCGGGCCGGACCTGCGGCTGGTGCACGCGGCCGGTGCCGGGACCGACGGGATCGTGGTCGACGCGCTGCCCGTCGGGTGCGTCGTCGCGAACACCTTCCACCACGAGGACTCGATCGCCGAGTACGTCCTCGCGTCCACGATCCTGCTGCGCCGCGGGTTCCTCGCCCAGGACCGCGCACTGCGGGCGGGGGAGTGGCCCACCCCGGCCTACGACCCGTCCGCGCCATGGGTGGACTCGCTGTCCGGTGCCGTCGTGGGCCTCGTCGGTCTCGGGCACATCGGGGCCCGCGTCTGGGACCGGTTGCGTGCACTCGGCGCCCGCGGTGTCGCGGTGACCCGGCGCGGCGCGGTCGATGCGACCGCCACCGGCCTGGACTGGGCGGGCAGCACCGCCGACCGGCTGGGTGAGCTGCTCGCCGTCGCCGTCGCCGTCGCCGTCGCCGACGTCGTCGTGGTCAGTGCGCCGCTGACCCCGGAGACCGAGGGGTTGCTGGGCGCATCCGAGCTCGCCGCGATGCGCCCCGGAGCCGTACTGGTCAACGTCGGCCGTGGCCCGCTCGTCGACGAGCACGCGCTCTACGCGGCCCTGCGCGACGGCGCGATCGGCGGTGCCGCGATCGATGTCTGGTACGGCTACCCGCCCGCCGGGAGCACCCACGCCGCGCCGTCGTCGCTGCCCTTCGCCGAGCTGGGCAACGTGCTGATGACCCCGCACTCGTCGGGACTGACCCGCCAGACCTTCCTCGGCCGGGCCGCCGACATCGGCGCGAACGTGCACCGGCTCGTCGCCGGCGAGGAGCTGCGCGACGTGGTGGCGGTGGCCCGGTGAGCGACCGCATCGTCGCGGCCGAGGTCCTCCTGACCTCACCCGGGCGCAACTACGTCACGCTGAAGCTCACCACCGCCGACGGCGTCGTCGGCTGGGGCGACGCGACCCTCAACGGCCGCGAGCTCGCCGTCGCCGCCTACCTGCGCGAACACCTGTGCCCGCAGCTCGTCGGCCGGGACCCCGGGCGCATCGAGGACACCTGGCAGTACCTCTACCGGGGCGCCTACTGGCGGCGCGGCCCGGTCACCATGACCGCGATCGGCGCCGTCGACCTCGCACTGTGGGACATCCTCGGCAAGACCGCGGGGCTGCCGGTGTACCGGTTGCTCGGCGGCGCGGTGCGGGACCGGGTGCGCGCCTACACCCACGCCACCGGCTGGGAGACCGCGCAGCTGTGCGACGCCGTCGACGCGGCCGTCGAGCGCGGGTTCACCGCGGTCCGCGTCCAGACCGGGGTGCCCGGCCTCGACACCGTCTACGGCGTCGGTCGTGGCCCGGGCTACGAGCCCGCCGGCCGGGGCACCGTGCCCGCCGAGGAGACCTGGGACACCGCGGCCTACCTGCGCCACGCACCGGCCGCGCTCGCCGAGGTCCGGGCGCACACCGGGCCGGAGCTGGCGCTCCTGCACGACGCCCACCACCGGCTCACCCCGATCGAGGCGGCCCGGCTCGGCCGCGCGCTGGAGCCGGTCGACCTGTACTGGCTCGAGGACGTCACACCGTGCGAGAACCAGGAGGTCCTGCGCCGGGTCCGCGCCCACACCACGACCCCGCTCGCGATCGGCGAGGTGTTCTCCACGATCTGGGAGTTCCAGCAGCTGATCACCGAGCAGCTCATCGACCACGCCCGGGCCGCCGTCACCCACGCCGGCGGGATCAGCTCCCTGCGCCGGCTCGCGGCACTGGCCGACCCGTGGCAGGTCCGGATCAGCCCGCACGGCCCGTCGGACGTGTCGCCGGTCGCGATGGCCGCGGCCCTGCACGTCGCGCTCGCGACGCCCAACCACGGGATCCAGGAGTACATGGGTCACCCCGGACCGGCACACGAGGTGTTCCGGCACGCCTGGAGCTGCGTCGACGGCCACCTGCACCCCGGCGACGCCCCCGGGCTCGGTGTCGACGTGGACGAGGCGCTCGCCGCCCGGTTCCCCTACGAGCCCGCCCTGCTGCCGGTCGCGCGCCGTCGCGACGGCTCGATGACGGACTGGTGAGGGCCGTGCCGGCCCGACAGCACCCCGGAATCGTCCACCTCGGACTGTCCAACTTCCACCGCGCCCACCAGGCCGTGCACACCGCCGCCGCGCTCGATGCGGCCGACGGGCCCTGGGGGGTCCTGGGCGTGGCGCCGCGCAGCACCGCCGTCGCCGACGCCATGGCCGCCCAGGACCTGCGCTACACCGTCGTCGAGATCTCCCCGGCGGGGGAGCGCGCCGTCGTCCCGGCCGTGCACACCGGGGTGCGGGTCGCCGCCCGGGAGCCGGACGCGGTGCTGACCGCGCTGTCCGCCCCCGGCACCCGGATCGTCTCGCTCACGGTGACCGAGCACGGCTACACGCTCGACCCGGTCACCGGCGGGCTCGACCTCGACCACCCCGGTGTCCGCGCCGACCTGCGCGGTGACGCCGCTCCGGGCACCGCGATCGGCCTGGTGGCCCGTGGGCTGCTGCACCGGGCCCGCGCCGGCGCGGCTCCCGTCACCGTGCTGAGCTGCGACAACCTGCTCGGCAACGGTGACACCACCGCCCGGCTGGTGCACGGGTTCGCCCACGCCATGGCCCCGGCCGAGCGCGAGGAGCTCACCGCCTATCTGGCCGGGGTGACCTTCCCGAACAGCATGGTGGACCGGATCGTCCCCGCGACGACGGACGCCACCCGGGCCGCCGCCCACCTCACCGGTGTCGACGACGCCGTCCCGGTCCCCGCCGAGCCGTTCAGCATGTGGGTGCTGGAGGACCGGTTCGCCGCGGGCCGCCCGGCCTGGGAGTCGGCCGGTCGCGGTGTCCCGGGCGCGGTGTTCACCGACGACGTCGCCGGCTACGAGCTGCTCAAGCTGCGGCTGCTCAACGGCACCCACTCGATGCTGGCCTACCTCGGGGCACTGGCGGGGCAGGACCTCATACCCGGTGCCGTGGCGCACCTGGCCGTCCGCGCCGCTGCCGAGCGGGTCCTGCACGACGAGTACCGGCCCACCGTCCCGGTGCCCGCGGGCGTCGACATCGACGCCTACGCCGCCCGGCTGGTGGAGCGCTGGTCGAACACCGCGCTCGGCCACCGCACCCGCCAGGTCGGCTCGGACGGCTCGCTGAAACTCGCCCAGCGCGTCCCGGGCCCGGCGGCCGAGCACTTGGCCGCCGGACGCATGCCCCATCACCTGGCGCTCACCGTCGCCGCGTGGCTGGCCTGCGTCGCGCCGCCGCCGGGGTCCGACCCCGGCCCACATGCCGCCGCGATGCACGAGCCGGCCCGCGAGCGGCTCGCCGCCACGGCGACCGGCCCGGCCGCGGACCACGTCCGTGCGGCCTGCGCACTGCTCGGTGGCGAGCCCGGACCCGGGTTCGCCGACCGCGTCACCGACCTGTTCATCGTCCTGACCCGGCACAGCGTCGACGCCGCCGTCGCCGAGGCCGCTGGTGGGAGGACCGCCGCATGACCGCTCCCGTGATCCCGGATCGCACCCGCGCGGCCGTGCTGCACGCCCCCTTCGACCTCCGGGTGGAGGACATCCCGGTCGTCCGGCCCGCACCCGGGGAGGTGCTCGTCGCCGTGGAGGCGGTCGGGGTCTGCGGTTCCGACGTCCACTACTTCACCGACGGGCGCAACGGCCGCAACGTGCTGCGCGCCCCGATGGTGCTCGGGCACGAGGCGGCCGGTGTGGTCGTCGAGCTGGGCGACGACGTCGACGGTCCCGCCGTCGGGACCCGGGTCGCGGTGGAGCCCGCCGTCGGGTGCGGGACGTGCCCGACCTGCCGCTCGGGTGCCTACCACCTGTGCCCCGCAGGCACCTGCCTCGGCTCGCCGCCCACGCACGGGGCGATGTCGGGCTACCGGGTGGTCCCTGCCCGCGCGGTGCACCCGCTGCCCGACACCCTCGACACCGAGACCGCGGCCCTGGTCGAGCCGCTCGCCGTGGCCGTGCACGCGGTGCGCCGCGCCGGGGTCGTGACCGGGCACCGGGTGCTGGTCACCGGGGCGGGGCCGATCGGTGTGCTGGTCGCGCAGGTCGCGCGGGCCGCCGGGGCGCACGACGTCGTCGTCACCGATGTGCACGACGCCCGGCTCGACCGTGCAGCCGCGCTCGGCGCGACCGCCGTCGTCAACACCGCCCGCGACGACCTGCCGGCCGCCGCCTTCGACCGCCTGCTGGAGTGCTCCGCGGTGCCCGCCGCGCTGTGGCAGGGCATGCACGCGCTCGCCCCGGCGGGCCGGGCGACCGTCGTCGGGCAGGCGCCGCCGTCCGTCGACGGCCTGCCGCTGGCACTCATGCAGCGCTGGGAGATCGACCTGAACGCCTCCTTCCGCTCGGCGCACGCGTTCCCGACCGCCGTCGGGCTCGCCGCGGCCGGCCGGGTGGACCTCGCCGGTGTGCTCACCGGCCGGTTCGCCCTCGACGAGGCACCCGCCGCGCTCCGTGCCCCGGGTGCCGATCCGCGCCACCTGAAGGTCGTCGTCCGTCCGGGCGGATGAAGCGACCTACCCCACCCGTCGACCACCGCCCCGTAGCGGGGCCCGATCCATCCGAGGACGTATGGACACGAGCGGAACCACACCGGACAACACGGTCAGGGCCGACGACCGCCCTGCCGACCCGCGGGCGACCCGCAGGGCCGCGTGGGCAGGCCTGGTAGGCACCACCCTGGAGCAGTACGACTTCGTCATCTACGGCACCGCGTCCGCGCTGGTGTTCTCCACCCTGTTCTTTCCCAACATCTCCCCGGCGGCCGGCATCCTGGCCAGCTTCTCCGCCTACGCCGTCGGGTTCCTCGCCCGGCCACTGGGCGGGCTGTTCTTCTCCCGCTACGGCGACCGGCTCGGCCGCAAGTGGATCCTCGTCGTCACCCTGATGCTGATGGGCGGCTCGACGTTGCTGATCGGGTTGCTCCCGACCTACGGGACGATCGGGGTGCTCGCGCCGGTGCTGCTGGTGCTCTGCCGGTTCCTGCAGGGGTTCGGGGCCGGCGCCGAGCAGGCCGGCGCCGCGACGCTGCTCACCGAGACGGTCGGTCGTGGCCGCCGGGGCCGCTACGCCTCGCTGGTCATGGTGGGTGCGGCGCTGGGTACCGCGCTGGGCGCGGTGGTCTGGGTCGCGGTCCAGCAGCTCGGCCAGGAGGCGCTGCTCGCGTGGGGCTGGCGGCTGGTGTTCGCGTCCAGCCTGGTCGTCACCGTCGTCGCCATGATCATCCGGCGCAGGCTCGACGAGAGCCCGGTCTTCACCGAGCTGAAGGAGACCCACGTCGCGCCGCGCCGACCGGCGGCCGAGGTGTTCCGGCACGGGCGGCGGCCGATGCTGCTGGTCCTGTTCATGAACGTCGGCGCCAGCGCGCAGTCCTACACCTTCCAGGTGTTCGTCGCGTCCTACCTGGTGTCCTCGATCGGTGTGGACGCGTCGTTCGTGCCGCAGGTGCTCCTGGTCGGGGCGATCTGCGGGGGCATCGCGGCCTTCGGGTTCGGGGCGCTGTCGGACCGGTTCGGGCGCCGTCCGGTCTACTCGACGATCCTCGCCGCCATGGTCCTCCTGCCGGGACCCGCGTTCATCGCGTTCGGCACCGGGAACCTGGCCGCGATCGTCGTGACCATGATCGTGAGTTTCGTCCTGGCGGTGAACGGCGCCGTCGGGGTCCAGATGAGCTGGTTCCCCGAGCTGTTCGGCAACCGCTACCGCTACGCCGGTGTCACTCTGGGCCGGGAGTTCTCCTCCGCGCTCGGGGTGGGGTGGCGCCGCTGATCTGCGCCGCCCTGATCGGGGCGTTCGCCGGGTCGTGGATCCCGGTGGCGGTCTACATGTCGGGCATGGCGGTCATCAGCCTGGTCGCGGCCCGGATGGCGCCGGAGACGGTCGACCGGGACCTGACCGTGCCGCAGGATGCGGGCGCGGTCGTCCCGGCCGACGGCGCGCCGGTCCGCTGAGACCCGGTGCCCGCCCGTCGCTGCGGGCGGGCACCGGTCTCAGGCCGCCGGCACCGGGCCGCGGCGGGCGAAGTCCGGGGCCCGCTCCGGACGGAACCCCACACCGACGAGGTAGGCGGGCACGATCTGCAGCGCCGGGACGCGATGCATCAGCCGCAGCAGCGGAACCGGGGGACCGTCGCGCCGCCCCGTCAGGGCCGGGCCGGCCATGGTGCGGTGCATGATCCGCTGGAGGCCCTGGACCAGCACCGTCGGGAGCAACCTGCGGTCGCGGACCCGGCCGAGGTCCCGCTCGGTCAGGGCACCCCGCTGCAACGGGGCGGCGAGCAGGGTCGCGGTGGCCACCGCGTCCTGGATCGCGAGGTTGATCCCGACGCCGCCGATCGGGGACATCGCGTGCGCGGCGTCGCCGATGCAGAGCAGCCCGTCGACGTGCCAGCGGCGCAGTCGGTTGAGCTTCACGTCGAGGTGCTTCACCTCGTCCATCGAGGCGATGTCGTCGACCCGGTCGGCGTACTCCGGCATCAGCTCGGCGAGGTCGGCCCTGAGCGCCTCGATCCCCGCGGCACGCAGCCGCGCGTCGGCGCCCTTGGGTGCCATGTAGCCGATCTGGTAGTAGCCCTCGCGCGGGATGACGACCGCGAAGCGCCCGTTCCCGATCCGCGGGCGGAGGGAGGCGTGCATCTCCTCGGGGCGGCGCGGCAGCCGGAACCACCAGGTGTCGAACGGGACGTCGTACTCGGTCACGGGCAGGCCGGAACCGTCCCGCAGGATCGAGTGCCTGCCGTCGCAGGCGACCGTGAGGTCGGCCCGGATCTCGCCGGTGGTCTCCTCGCCGGGCGCGGTCGTCTTCGCGTACCGGACGCCGGCGACCCGCCCGTTCTCCCGGACCAGCGAGGTGGCGCGGGTGTCGAGCCGGAGATCGAAGGTGGGTTCGTCGGCGGCGGCGTCGGCGAGCAGGTTCAGCAGGTCCCACTGCGGGACGAGCGCGATGTAGGGGTGGCGGACCCCGATCCGGCGCAGCAGCGACAGGTTCCCGATCCGCTGCGCGCCGCCCCGCCCCTCGGGGATCACGACCTCCTCGACCCGGCTCTGCGGCAGCGCGGCGAACCGCTCGCCCAGCCCCAGGTCGTCGAGCAGGTCCAGGGTGGTGGGGTGCACGGTGTCCCCGCGGAAGTCCCGCAGGAAGTCGCCGTGCTTCTCCAGCACGGTCACCTCGACCCCGGCCCGGGCCAGCAGCAGGCCCAGCATCATCCCGGCCGGGCCGCCCCCGACCACACAGCACGTCGTCCGCTCCGACATCATGCCCCCTAATTTCAACTGGCGTTGAATTAAGGCGAGTATGCGCCTGCGGGGACCGTCGCGCAATCGGTGTGACCTGCCGTGCTCAGCCGCCGAAGCGGCCCCGGGCCGACTCCGGGATCAGCGGCCGCTCGCCCCGGACCCGCAGCTCCTGCACTGCCCAGGTGTTGCCGTCGGGGTCCGCGAAGCCGAAGAAGGTGCCGCCGTCGCGCTCGTCGAGCACCGTCACCTCGCTGCACTCCACCCCGCGTCCGACGAGCTCGTCGCGCGCGGCCCGGGCGTCGGCGACACAGAGCTGCAGCCCGCGCATCGAGCCCGGCGCCATCTCGTTCTGTGCCGGCAGCGAGCCGACGACGATCGAGCAACCCGAGCCCCGCGGCGTCAGCTGGGCGATGTGCATGTGCTCGGTGCGGGTGTCGTGGTCCAGGTCGAAGCCGACCCGGTCGCGGTAGAAGGCGACCGCCGCGTCGAGGTCCGACACCGGCAGCACGACGACCTCGAGTGTCCAGTCCATGGTGGGTCCTCTCAGGAGTGCGCCGCGGCGCGGAAGGAGTGCAGGAGCGCGGGGCCCTCGGGCCCGTCCCACATCACCTGGGTCAGCAGCAGGGAGATCACACCGCTCGACGGGTCGGAGCGCCAGCCGGTGCCCAGGCCGCCGTCCCAGCCGTAGCGTCCGCCGTCCTCGACGGCCAGGCCCAGGCCCCAGCCGCAGCCGTCGTCGAGGAACGGGGCGGCACCGGCCCGCTGCGCGGTGCTCAGCCGGTCGGAGGTCAGCTCGGCCACCGCGCCGGGGGACAGGACCGGGCTGCCGCCCGCGCGCAGGGCCCGGGTGAACGCGAGCAGGTCGTCCAGGGTGGAGACCAGGCCGCCGCCTCCGGAGGGGAACACCGGCGGGGCCGACCACGCGCCGTCGACCGGGTCGGTCACGGTGAAGCCGCCGCCGGGTGCGGCGGCCAGCAGCGGGACGAACCGGTCCCGGTCGGCGACGGGCACCGAGAAGCCGGTGTCGCGCATGCCGAGCGGGGCGAACACCCGCTCGGCGAGAACCGTCGATAGGTCGGTGCCGCAGCGGCGGGCCAGCAGGACACCGAGCAGGTCGCCGGAGGTGTGGTACAGCCAGCGCGACCCGGGCTGTGCGACGAGCGGCACCGCGGCGAGCCGCGCGGTCCAGGTGTCGGGGTCGGGGAGCGGGTAGGACCCGGGTGGTCCGTCGCTGCCGAGCCCTGCGGTCGCGCGCTGCACCGGCAGCTCGGCCGGGGGCCGGGGGAGCATCCCCATCCCGCAGCGGTAGGTCAGCAGGTCGTACAGGGTGATCGGCCGGCGCGCGGGGACGGTGTCGTCGAGCCCGGCGGCCTCGTGGCGCAGCACCCGCGGCGCGGCGAACTCCGGCAGCCACGCCGCGACCGGCTCGTCGAGGTCGAGCATCCCGTCCTCGACGAGTGCGAGCGCGGCGACCGCGACGACCGGCTTGGTGACCGAGGCGATCCGCACGATCGTGTCGCGGCGCAGCGGGTGTCCGGCGCCGTCGTCGCCGAGGACGTGCACCCCGGTGCCGTGCCGGGGATGGTCGACGGCCGCGACGATTCCGGGGACGCGCTCGGTGGCGACGGCGTCGCCCAGGATCTGGGCGGTGGGGTCCGGGGTGACGGGCACGGGGCCTCCCGGGGTCGGTGGGTCTCACCCCTCTCGACCGCGGTGGCCCCGCGAACTCATAGTTTGATGCCGACCCCGCCCACGATGCACCGCTGCACCGGGTCCTCGCCGCGCAGCTGCGGACCGTCGGGCCACCACCGGTAGCAGGGGACGATGCCCGGGTCGACCAGCTCGAGGCCGGGGAACAGCCCGGTGATCTCGGCGAGGGTGCGGAACCGGCCGCTGCCCATCGGGCTGTGCACGAAGACCTGCTCCATCCGCCGGGCCAGCTCGCTGTCGGCGTTCTCCGGGTCGAAGAAGTGCGCGATCGCGACGACGCTGCCCGGAGCGAGCCGCTCGACGTAGCGGGCCATGATCGCCTGCGGGTCCACGGCGTCGTCGAAGTGGTGGATGGTGCCGATCTGGAACAGCGCGACCGGCTGGTCGAGGTCCAGGAAGCCCTGCACCGACGGGTCCGCCAGCACCGACTCCGGCTCGCGGATGTCGGCGGCGGAGAAGCGGGTGAACTCGTTGTCCTCCAGCAGCGCCCGGCCGTGCGCGATGACGGTCGGGTCGTTGTCGACGTAGGCGACCCGGGCCTCGGGCTGGAGCCGCTGGACCACCTGGTGGGTGTTCTCCGCGGTCGGCAGGCCGGAGCCGCAGTCCAGGTACTGGGTGATGGAGGTCTGGGTGGCGACGAAGCGCGCCGCCCGGATCAGGAACGCCCGGTTGTCGACGGCGAGCAGGTTGACCTCGGGGGCGATCTTGCGGACCCACTCGATGGTCTCCCGGTCGACCTCGTAGTTGTCCTTGCCGCCGAGGGCGTAGTCGTAGACCCGGGCGATGCTGGCCTTGGTCGTGTCGATGTACGCGGGAGCGCGACCCTCGGTCGGCTGGGCCATCGGCGGAGTCCTCACTGCGTCGTCGGCGGCGTCGCGCCGGTGCGTCGGTCGGTGCCCGGACGACGCCCGTCGTGGCGCCGATCACCGGTGCGGTCACCGTAGCGGACCGACCCGATCGGGCACGCACCGTCACCGTCCGGACGTGTCCCGTGATCGAGACCGCTGATGAACTGCGGAACCGTTGTGTAGTCTCGGTCACCCGATCGGCAGTCCCCGCAACCGCAGGAGCCCGTACCGGTGGTCCCCAGCCCGAACAGCCCCACCCCGCCCGGTGCCGACCGCGGCCCGACCGCGCGGCGCATCGTGCTCGGATCACACCTGCGCCGGCTGCGGGAGCGCGCGGGCATCTCCCGGACCGACGCGGCGTACGCGATCCGCGGCTCGGACTCGAAGATGAGCAGGCTGGAGTCGGGCAAGGTCGGGTTCAAGCAGCGCGACGTCGCCGACCTGCTGACGATGTACGGCGTCGCCGAGGGTCCCGAGCGCGACCAGGTCCTGTCGATGGCCGAGGAGAGCAACTCCAGCGGCTGGTGGGCCCGCTACAACGACGTCGTCCCCGGCTGGTTCGAGGACTTCGTGGGTCTGGAGGCCTCGGCGTCGCGCATCTCGTCCTACGAGCTGCTGTTCGTCCCGGGGCTGCTGCAGACCGAGGAGTACGCCCGCGCGGTCGTCAGCGGCGGACACGCCGACCTGCCGCCCGTCGAGCGGGCCGACGTCGAGAAGCGCCTGGAGGTGCGGCTGCGACGCCAGCGCGTGCTGCACCGCAAGGACGCACCGACCTTCTGGACCGTGCTCGACGAGGCCGTGCTGCACCGACCGGTCGGCGGGGAGGGAGTCTTCCGTGCCCAGCTCGACCATCTCATCGAGCTGTCGTCGCTGCCGAACGTCGTCGTCCAGCTGCTGCCCTGGGACCTGTCCGGCTACGGCGCCGAGCACGCCTTCACCATGCTGCGCTTCGCCGAGCCCGAGCTGCCCGACCTGGTCTACCTCGAGGAGATGACCGGGGCCTCCTATCTGGACAAGCGGGCCGACGTCGAGCGCTACGGCCGTTCGATGGACCGGCTCACCATCGACGCGCTCAGCCCGGCCGAGACCAAGCAGGCACTGAGCAAGCTGCGCGCCGAGCTCTGACCTGCACCGACGTCGCTCCCGGGCGACGAGCGGCGCCCGTTCCCGGGCCTCGGGCGCCACGCTCCGACGTCGACCGCCCACGGCCCGTGCACCGCAGTCGGGCGCGGACGGGCGACCGCCGGGCGCGTTCCGTCCTGTTTTGCACGACCGAGCCGCTTGCCCACTGCTAGGGTTTGACGCAACGGAGAATGCATATGCAGATGAGGTGAGCATTCGCATGGACCAGATGCACCTGAGCGGCCCCGCGGCGATCGATTCGCTGACGTGGCGCAAGAGCGTGCGCAGCGGCTACCAGGGCAACTGCGTCGAGCTCGCCGTCGTGACCGGGGGGACCGTGGCAGTCCGCAACTCGCGGGACCCGCACGGCACCGTGCTCGCCTTCCCGGCCAGCGAGATGGCCGCCTTCCTGACCTCGATCAGGAACGGCGAGCTGGACGACCTCGCCTGAGCGTCCGCCGACCTCCCGCGGGCGGCCGGCCCGACCCCGGCCGCTCGCGGTGAGCCGAGAATGATCTTCTCGGTGTAGGAAGGAACGGTGAGCCGTTCCGATCAGGCCCCGTCCTACCGCGGGGCCAGCGCCCACTACCTGTCCCCGGCGCGACGGGACCCGGTCAAGGTCGGCTCCGAGGAGCCGGTCACCCGGCGGGTCATCGCGAACGCGCTGGCCGCGTTGCACCTGCGGCCCGGCGCCCCCGTCGCCGTGCTCGACGTCGGGTCCGGCACCGCCGACGGGTTCGCCCTCCTCACCCGCCCGGAACCGGGCGCCGCGCCGATCGTCGCGGAGGACCGGCTGCGCTACGTCGGCCTCGACGTCGACCCGGAGATGGTCGCCACCGCACGGGTCACCGTCGGCTCGCCGTCGGCGTCGTTCGTGCTCGGCGACGTGCGCGATGCGCTGCCCGACGGCGCGTTCGACCTGTACCTGTCCTGCGGCGTCCCCTACTCCCACCTCACCCGTGACGAGCTCGTCGCCGCGCTGGGGTCGGTGCTGGCCGCCGTGGCGGCCCGGGGCCGACGGGCTGCGGTCGTCGTCGACGTCCTCGGCCGGTACTCGGTGGAGTGGCAGCCCCGCTGGGGCACCGAGCGCTGGGACTACGCGATGAGCTTCTTCGCCGGCGGCGGCGAGGCGATCTCCGAGCCGATGACGTTCTACGGCCGTGCCGAGCTGGACGCCACCGTCGACGCCGCGCTGGCCGGCAGCGGCGCGCGGCTGGTGTCGCGCACCGCCGTCGACCGGTCGGTCCTGGTCGGGCGGCACACCGCCACCGGCACCTTCCACCCGTCGGTGCCGCGGTTCCGGACCCTGGTGAACGACCTGGTCCGCGACCCGTCCCGGGTCGACCCCGACGACCTCCGGTTCACCCCGGCGACCGGGGGAGCACCGGAGGAGGCGCTGGCCTGGCTGCGCGGGTTCGCCGACCGGTGGAACGGCGCCCTGGAGCCGTACCGGGGGGCGGGGCCTCTCGCCGGGGCCGAGGCCGCCCGGCTCGCCGGGACCCTGCTCGGACTCGAACGGGCCGCGGGCCCCGGCCTGGGCGTGGGTCACTCGTTGACCATGACGCTGGTGGCCGAGCCCGCCTGAGCACGGCCCCGCCGCTCAGTGGTGCCGGTCTGTGAGGGGCGGGAAGCGGTTCGGGCCCTCGTCCTGCTCGAACATCTCCGCGGCGGGCCCGACGATCAGCCGGTCCGGCGCGGAGGCCACCCCGGTGTCCTTGCCGGGGTAGTCGAACAGGCCCAGGACGTGGCGCATCGCCTCGAGCCGCGCGCGCTTCTTGTCGTTGCTCTTGATCACCGTCCACGGGGCGTCCTTGGTGTCGGTGTAGAAGAACATCGCCTCCTTCGCCTCGGTGTAGGCCTCCCACTTGTCCAGCGAGGCCAGGTCCATCGGGGACAGCTTCCACTGGCGCACCGGGTCGACCTGACGGATGAGGAAGCGGGTGCGCTGCTCGTCGCGCGAGACCGAGAACCACAGCTTGACCAGGTGGATCCCGGACCGGACGAGCATCCGCTCCAGCTCCGGGGTGGCCCGCAGGAACTCCATGTAGGAGCGGGGGTCGGTGAAGCCCATGACCCGCTCGACGCCGGCCCGGTTGTACCAGGACCGGTCGAACAGCACGATCTCCCCGGCCGAGGGCAGGTGCGCCACGTAGCGCTGGAAGTACCACTGGCCGGCCTCGCGCTCGGTCGGCTTCTCCAGCGCCACCACCCGGCAGCCGCGGGGGTTGAGGTGCTCGGTGAACCGCTTGATCGTGCCACCCTTGCCGGCGGCGTCGCGCCCCTCGAAGAGGACGACGATCCGGTCGCCGGTGTCCTTGACCCAGTTCTGCAGCTTCAGCAGCTCGATCTGCAGCAGCCGCTTCTGGTACTCGTACTCCTGGCGCGACAGGCGGTCGTCGTAGGGGTAGCCCTGGCGCCAGGTGTCGACCGGGCTACCCTCGGGGTCGACGAGGGTCGGGTCGTCGTCGTCGGAGTCGTCGACCCGGAAGTGCCCGGGATCGACCGCACCGGGGTACGGGATGAGGGGAGCGGGGGCGTCGGCCTGAGGCTCGACCGGGGTCTCGTCCACGTCCGGCAACGCTGCGCGCCGGGTATGGCCACCGGGCCACACCCGGATGACGTCCGGGTGATCAGCGGGCAGCGGGACGGGGCCGGTCGTGCCAGTAGCCCTGCGCGTGGACCCGGTCCGGGGCGACGCCCGCCTCGTGCAGCAGGCTGCGCACCCGCGCCACCCGGGTGCTCTCGGTGGCGTTCCAGGCGTAGAAGCGGTCGCCCAGGCGGGCGGCCGCGGCACCGTGGGTCTCGACCCAGTCGGTGACGGCGTCGAGCAGCGATCGCCCCGGCCGCCGGCAGACCTGCACGGTCACGCCCGGATGGACGCCGGCGAGCCCGACGGCGTCGGCCGGGTCGCCGACCTCGACCAGCACCCGGCCCCGGTGGTGCGGCGGGAGTGCGGCGAGGATGCCGCGCACGGCGGGCAGCGCCGTCTCGTCGCCGGTGATCAGCACCTCGGTGGCGGTGCCCGGGGCCCACTGCACGCCGTGGTCCGGGTTTCCGCGCCGCACGTCCGGCCCGGAGAGCAGGACGGCGTCGCCGGGCCGGGCGGCCGCCGCCCACGCGCTCGCCGGACCCGGCCGGGCGTGGCAGAACACGTCGAGCTCGACCTCGCCGCGCCCCGGCCGGACCGCCACTGGGGTGTAGCTGCGCGGCACCGGCCGCGTGTCGGCGGGCAGCTCCCGCAGCCGGGCCCGCCACTCGCGTTCGGGCAGGCCCGACGCGAGCGAGGCGGGATAGCCGACCTCCGTCGGTACCAGCAGCTTGATCCGCTGGTCCCGGCCGTGCGGGGCGAACCGCGACAGCTCCGGCCCGCCCAGGACCAGCCGCCGGAACCCGGGGGAGGGCACGCCCACGGCGAGTACCCGGGCGGCGAACAGGACGTTCGGCGACCCCGCCAGCGGGCTCACCGGCCCAGCGTCCGCTCGATGTCGTCGAGCACCTTCTGCCCGCCGAGCGGACCGACCCCGGTGATCCAGACCGACTGGTCGACCGGGTGCAGCCGCGGGAAGACCTGCGCGCGCACCGCCTCGACCGCGGGCGGCACCGCCGACGGTGACGCCGGGTCGGTCGCGGTCAGGAACACCTCGTCGGCGCGGGCCTGCTGGACCAGCTCGGGGGACAGGTCCACCGAGATCGAGTTCTCCCAGTCCCGGGGCGGGATGGTGAACCCGGCGCACTCCAGGGTGCCGCCCGCGAACGACGTCGGCCCGTAGAGGGTGAGGAGGCCGTCGCGGGGGCGGATCATCTGCGCGGTGCGCCCGGCCGTGTCGTGCGTGCGCGCGACCTCGGCGCACCGGTCCCGGTAGCGGGTGAGCAGCTCCTCGGTGTCGGCCTCCCGGCCGAGCACCCGGCCGACGAAGCGGACGTTGTCCTGCCACGGGTCGGCCTGCGAGGCCATGAACGCCGTCGGCGCGATCGCGGCGAGCCGGTCGTACAGCGCGGCGTGCCGGGACTCGGTGCCCAGGATCAGGTCGGGCCGCTGGGCCGCGATCCGTTCCAGGTCGGGCTCGGTGACGGTCCCGACGACCGTCACCCGCGCGCCGGCGTCGCCGAGGTAGGCGGGCACCCCGGTGCCCTCGGACAGGACCGCGGCCCCGACCGGCGGGGCGTCGAGGGCGACGGTGGTGTCGAGCTGCACCGGCTCCAGCACGACGACCCGCCGCGGCGCGGCCGGGACCGTGACCTCGCCCCGTGCGGTGGCGACCGTGCGGGTGCCCTCGTCGTCGGTGGGGTCGGCGCCGGGCGTGGAGGAGCACGCGGCGAGGAGCAGGGTGAGCAGGGCGGCGAGGGCCACCGCGGCCCGGGACGGCGTCACGGACGGTCTCCTTCGGTCAGGTGAGGCGACCCTAACCCGAGACCGGTGGGGGATGGGCTGTCCGGTCCGACGGAAGTCCGGTCGCCCACGAGCGCACGACCGGGGACCCTGTCGGGCGATGATCGACCAGTTCCTCCGCGACGGCTGGGTGCACCTCCCGGGCGCGTTCACGACGGCGACGGCGGCCCGGTGCCGGGCCCTGCTGCGCGCCGAGCTGCTGCGCACCGAGGGGGTCGACCTCGACGACCCGGCCGGCTGGAGGGCCCCGGTGCTGCGGGTGGCCGGCACGGGCGACCCCGCGTTCACCGCGTCGGCCACCACCCCCGCCCTGCACACCGCGTTCGACGCGCTGGTCGGTCCCGGCCGCTGGCGGCCCCGGACCGGGATGGGCACCTTCCCGATCCGCTTCCCGGTGCCCGGCGCGCCCGGCGACGACGGATGGCACGTCGAGTCGTCCTTCTCCGGTCCCGACGGCGGACCGCGGCTGTCGGTGGACTCACGGGGCCGGTTCCTGCTGATGCTGTTCCTCTACACCGACGTCGGCCCCGACGACGCCCCGACGCTGCTGCGGTCCGGCTCGCACCACGAGGTCGCCCGGCTGCTCGCACCGCACGGATCCGCCGGCGCTGACTGGATGCCGTTCTGCGGCGAGGCGGTCCGCGCGACCGCGGGATGCCGGGAGGTCGCCGCGACCGGCCGCGCCGGCGACGTTTACCTGGTGCACCCGTTCGTCGTGCACGCGCCCAGGCGATGTCCCCGGCCGCCCGATGGCCACGGGTGATCGCCCAGCCTCCGCTGGAACCCGCGCGCGAGCCGGCGTTCGACCTGATGGCCGGGACGGCCCCGGTCGAGCGGGTGGTGCGCGAGGCGCTGGGGTGAGGGGTCAGAGCTGCACCCCGCGGGTCAGCGCCCCGTCGACCACGAGGCTGGTGCCGCTGATCCGGCTCGCCCGCGGGCTGACCAGCGAGACGACCGCGTAGGCGGTCTCCTCCGGGGTGCCCATCCGGCCCGTCGGGTTGAGCCCCATCGCGTGCGCGTACAGCGCGGGGTCGTTCTGCTCGACGTTCGCCCACACCCCGCCGGGGAAGTAGACGTTGCCGGGGGAGACGGCGTTGGCGCGGATGCCCTTCGGGGCGAGGTCGAAGGCCAGGCCGGAGACGTGGTGCACCAGCGCGGCCTTCATGACGCCGTAGGAGCCGTCGGCGAAGTCGATCTCGCGACCGGAGACGCTGGACACCGCGGTGACCGAGGCGGCGTCGCTGCGCTCCAGGTGCGGCATCGCGGCGTCCACCAGGCGCACCGTGTGCAGCAGGTCGATCTCGAAGCTCGAGCGCCAGTTCTGCTCGCCAGGGCCGATCGCGAGCGCCGAGACGTTCGCGACGACGGCGTCGACGGCACCGAATCGGTCGGCGGCGGCGGCGACCCAGCCGGCCAGCGCGTCGCCGTCGGCGACGTCCACCGCGGTCCCGGCCACCTCACCGGCGCCGGAGGCGCGCAGCTCCTGCTCGGCGGCGGCGACCCCGTCGGCGTCGCGGGCGCAGAACGCGACCCGCGCGCCCTCCGCCGCCAGCCCGGCGACGACAGCGCGCCCGATCCCGCGCGACCCTCCGGTCACGAGCACGACGCGGCCGTTCAACAGCATGTCCATGACAGGGGCCTTCCTCTACAGGAAGCGGGCCTGCTCGCGCAGGTGACGGTGGACGCCGCCGTAGGCCGCGGCCGTGGGCAGCAGCGCCTTCGCGATCTTGGTGACGGCGCTGTAGTTGGTGTCGACGACGTTGGCCAGCGGCGACTCGGCGGCCTGGGTGAGCAGCTGGTAGGCGTCCAGCCGGTCCAGCCCGTAGAGCTCGCCCAGCCAGGCGATCATCCCGACCTGGCTGGCCCGCCAGGCGTCCTCCAGCGGGCGGGCGGACCCGACGACGACGTAGTGAGCCTTTTTCAACCTGACCAGCGAGCTTCTGCGTCAGGAGATCGCGAAGGTTGCAGCGCAACTGCTCTGACCACAGCTGCACAGGTCACCGGCTCGCCAGCTCGGCGTCTGCACCCACACAACCAGGCCCCTGAGCTGCCGGAACGGCAGGTTGAAAAGGGCTCAGTGGGTGTCGGTCTCGATCCGCGGCCAGGCCGGGGCCGGGGAGTTCTTGATCAGCTCGACGATCAGCACGACGTCCATCGCGCCCTCGACCGCCGTGCCGCAGCTCTCGCCCTCGCCCTGACGGTAGTGGCCGTCACCGACCGAGAAGAGTGCGCCGGGCACGTTGACCTGCAGGTAGCAGGTGGCCCCGGCGCGCATCTCCGGGGTGTCCATGTTCCCGCCGAACACGTCGGGGACCAGCGAGCTGCGCACCTCCCGCCCGGGCGGGGCGACGCCGACGGTGCCGAGCATCGGGTTGCACGGCAGCTCCAGACGCAGGTCCGCGCTCGTCGCCTCGAACAGCACCGTCCCCGCGGCCCGGTCGAGCTGGTAGATCCAGGTCCGCTCGGGCAGCGGCCCGTGCAGCAGCGCGGTGCGCTCGGTCGTCGACAGCGCCCCGAACAGCGGGATCAGCGTGGAGGCGCCCCAGTCCCGGGCCGGGGTCAGCTCCACGAGGTGGACGGCCAGGGTGTCGCCGGGCTCGGCGCCCTCCACGTGGAACGGTCCGGTCTGCGGGTTCACCTCGGTCATGTCGAGCACCGCGCTCGGACGGTCCGAGGTGGACGTGAGCCGCCCGGAGAACGCGTCCTCGGTCCACAGCCGCAGGCAGGTCCCGGGCGCGACCCGGCGCACCGGCGGCACGCCCCCGAAGGTCCAGGCGAACTCGTGCCGTTCCGGCCGGTATTCCACGACGTGCATGGATCGCATCCTGGCCCCCTCCGCGCGTCGCGGGCAACGGTTTCCCGGCCGCACCGCGACCGCCCGGTCGTCGAGGTCCCCGGGTGGGCCGCCGAGCCGGTACGTTCGCGCGATGGCCCGGTACTTCGACGTGCACCCGCAGAACCCGCAGCCGCGCAGCATCGGACAGGTCGTGGACCTCGTGCGCTCCGGCGGCCTGATCGCCTATCCGACCGACTCGTGCTTCGCGCTGGGCTGCTCGCTGGGCAACCGCGACGGCCTGGACCGGATCCGGCAGATCCGCAAGCTCGACGACCGACACCACTTCACCCTCGTGTGCGCGGAGTTCGCGCAGCTCGGGCAGTTCGTCCAGATCTCCAACGCCGTGTTCCGCGCGGTGAAGGCGTCCACCCCGGGCAGCTACACCTTCATCCTCCCGGCCACCAAGGAGGTGCCCAAGCAGCTGCTGCACCCGAAGAAGAAGACCGTCGGCGTGCGCATCCCCGACCACGCCACCACCCAGGCGCTGCTGGCCGAGCTGGGGGAGCCGCTGCTGTCCTCGACGCTGCTGCTGCCGGGCCACGACGAGCCGATGACGCAGGGCTGGGAGATCAAGGAGGAGCTGGAGAACCAGGTCGACGCGGTCATCGACTCCGGGGACTGCGGCACCGAGCCGACCACCGTCGTCGACCTGTCCGGCGACGAGCCGGAGATCGTGCGGCACGGTGCGGGGGACCCGTCGCGGTTCGAGTGAGCCCCCTCCGGCGCGGCCGCCCGGCCGCCCGTCGTGCCCGTCCGGGCACTCCCGGTGACCCGTCGGCGGAGTTGCGCCGCCCGCCCGTCCACGATCCACCGCCCACCGCATCAGAACGAGCGCTGGGCGGACCGACGAGTAGGCTTCGCAACCGTCCCGCCCCCTACCCGAGCGGGTACTGACGTGGCGTCCGACCCGGGCGCCGTCCGAACGGTTCGGAGGACGATCGCGTGGCGCGAGACGACCCGCCGCCCCACCCGTCCGGCCCGACGGGGGCCTCGGCCGGGGACGCCGTGCTGGCCGCGATCGCGCACCGGCTGCGGGCCCGTTCGGAGCGTCAGCAGCTGCTGACCGAGCGGCTGCGTGCCGGCGAGCTGCGCCCGGGTGCGCTGGCCGACCTCGCCGAGCTGGCCGCGGCCGCCCGCCGCGGCGCCCGCGACGGCGACCACATCCTCGTCCTCGCCGGCGCCCCCCGCGGTCCCCGGCTCGCCGCCCCGCCGACCCCGCTCGGGCAGGCGCTCAACACCGTCGTCTCGGCGAGCGAGGCGGCCTCGCGCACGATCGTCCCGCCGACGCCGAGCGTCTCGGTCGACGCGGCCGCCGAGCCCGTGCTGGGCCAGATCCTGGCGGAGCTGCTCGCCCACGCCGCGAGCGTCACGCCGGCGGGGGAGCGCATCGAGCTGCTGACCCGGTGGGGTCCCGAGGGCGGGATCGTCGTCGAGCTGCAGGGGACCCAGCCGCCGCGGCACCGCACCCCGGTCGAGGAGCTGGACCGGGCGCTGGGCTCGGCGACGCCCGGCGGCCCGGTCGCCCCGCAGGAGATCGGCCTGCACGTGGCCGCTCGGCTGGCCCGAGCCATCGGCGCCCGGCTCGGCGTCCGTGGCCCCGCCGGGAACTCCGCGGTCGCCCCGATCGCCGTGCTGCACCTGCCGTCGTCGGTCATCGGCGGTGGCCGCTCCGAGGCGGCCGCGCCCGCCGGCCCCACCGCCGAGCCACAGCAGGACGAGCAGGCCGGCACCGGGACGACGGCATCGCTGCGTCGCCCGGCGCCGGACGGTGCCCCCGCCGCGGCCGGCACCCCGGCCCCCGCTGCGGCGGCGGACGTGCCCTGGCCGCCGCGGGACGCCCCGACGGCGGAGCCCGAGCGGAGCTGGCCGCCGGTCGCGCCCGAGCGGGACGAGCCGGCGGCATGCGCCGGGCTGCCCCGCCGTGCGCCCCGTCCGGCCGGCGGCATCGCGGCCGCGGCCCCCTTCGCCGGCTCCGGCCCGAACGGCTCCGGCCCGAACGGCGTCGGTCCGAACGGATTCGGCTCGACCGGGCCTGGTCCGGCCGGCTCCGGCCCCGGTGGGCCCGGACCAGGGCCCCGTCCGCCGTACGGCCCGCCGTCGCCGGGCACGGGGCCGTCGCGCAACGGGGGCCCGCTGCCGCCCGCGCCGCAGGAGGCCCTGGCCACCGAGGCACTGCCCGTCACCGGCGCCCCGGGGACGACCCCGCCGGTGGAGCTGTTCGGACCGTTCGACTCGGAGGTTCCGGTGCCCGTGGACGACGCGGATGACACGCCGATCTTCGCGGCGGTCGCCTCGGCCTGGTTCCGTGAGCCGGGATCGACCGAGACGACGGCGCTCCCGGTCACCGGGAACGACTGGCGCACCGCGGGTGACGCCGAGTTCGACGCCGCCCGCATCCGGGCCGACCGGGTCGTCGACCTGCCGACCACGGCGCAGGGTCTGCCGCAGCGGCTGCCCGGGCAGGCGATGGTGCCGCCGTCGTGGCGGGACACCCCGAACGGCGTCGCGCCGGCCGGGTCCCGCGAGCGCCAGCCCGACCGCGTGCGCAACCGGCTGTCCAGCTACCAGCGGGGGCTGCGCGAGGGCCGCCACCGCGCAGCGGAGGACCACGGCCCGCACGGACCGGTCGACGGCGCGGTCAACGGCGCCGCCAACGGGGTGCCGGTCCCCGGCGGCCACCACAACGGCCACCACCTCGACGACGGCGGCGACCGCAGCGTCGGCTGATCACCACTCGTGCGGCGTCCCGGCGGCCCAACCGTCCGGGTCGTCCCACGCCTGCAGGGTGCGGCCGCTCACGAAGCGCCGCCGCACCCCGGTCAGCGGGTCGTCGAACTCCAGCGCGCGGGAGAGGAGCTGGAGCGGGCGGGTGAAGTCCTCGGGCGCCCGCCGGCGCAGCTCGGGATAGACGTCGTCGCCGAGGATCGGCACGCCCAGCCCGTTCAGGTGCACCCGCAGCTGGTGGGTCCGCCCGGTGCGCGGGGTCAGCCGGTAGCGGGCCAGGTCCCCGCGCCGACCGTCGAGCTCGATGCGGGTCTCGGCGTTCGGCTCGCCCTCCTCGGTGACGGCGGCGAACACCCCAGGGCGTTTCACGATCCGCGACACCTCGGTGCGCGGCAGCTCCAGGTCCGGGTCGAACCGGGCGAGGGCCTCGTAGGTCTTGGTGACGCGGCCGCGGGCGAACAACGTCTGGTAGGCGCCGCGCAGCTCGGGCCGCACCACCAGTAGCAGCACCCCCGCGGTGGCGCGGTCGAGCCGGTGCGCCGGGCTGAGCGCGGGCAGCCCGAGCTCGTGACGCAGCCGCACCAGCACGGTCTGGCGGACGTGGCTGCCGCGTGGGATCGTCGCGAGCAGGTGCGGCTTGTCGACGACGACCACGTCGTCGTCGGCGTGCAGCACCGGCAGGCCGAACGGCACCGGCACCTCGTCGGGCTCGTCGCGGTAGAGCCACAGCGTCGTCGAGGGCGTGTACGGCGTGACCGGGGTGACCGGACCGGCCGCGGTCACGATCTCCCCGGCGGCCAGGCGCGCGTCGATCCGGTCCGCGACGTGCGGGAACCGGTCGACGAGGTGGTCGCGCATCGTCGCCCACCCCTGGGTCGCCGGGGTCCGGACGCGGGCCGGCGCGAGGCCGTCGACCGTCGGGAGCGGGGACGCCCCCCGGGAGGTGCGGCGCCGGCGGGATCTCACGGGGCAGCAGCCTACGATGGCCCCTCGTGAGCTGGACGTCCTACGGTGCCTACCTGTTGATCGTCGTCGGGCTGGTGCTGATGCCCGGCCCGGACACCTTCGTGATGCTGCGCGCCTCGCTGGTCGGCGGGCGCGCGGGCGGGCTGTCGACGCTGGCCGGGGTGTTCACCGGCAACGTCCTGCAGGGCTGCGCCGCGGC
The DNA here is from genome assembly GCF_001294645.1 of Pseudonocardia sp. HH130629-09. Taxonomy (NCBI): domain Bacteria; kingdom Bacillati; phylum Actinomycetota; class Actinomycetes; order Pseudonocardiales; family Pseudonocardiaceae; genus Pseudonocardia; species Pseudonocardia sp. HH130629-09. Next base: position 2,773,594 of record NZ_CP011868.1, on the reverse strand, counting down.
GTTCGGGCTCGGCGTGCTCGTCGCCGGCTCGCACACCGCGTTCACCGTGATCCGCTGGGCCGGCGTGGTCTACCTCTGTGTGCTCGGCGTGCAGGCGCTGCGGGCCGCCCGCCGCGGGGACTACCCCGCCGTCGACGACGGCGGTCCGCGGGTGCCGGTGCGGCGGTCGTTCCTGGTCGGTTTCGGCTCGAACATCACCAACCCGAAGGTGCTGGTCATGTACCTGTCGGTGCTGCCGCAGTTCCTCGTCCCCGGCGTGACGACCATCGCCGACGCGCTGCTGCTGGCGCTGTCGGTGGCGGTGCTCGGCGGCGTCTACGGGGTCGGCCTGGTCCTCGCCGTGCACCGGGCGCGGGGCTTCTTCACCCGGCGACGCGTGCGGCGCGCCGGTGACGTCGTCGCCGGCGGCGCGTTGATCGGGTTCGGCGGGGCGCTGGCCGTGACCTGACCGCCAGGCTTGCTCGCATGGTGGGACTGTGTTCATGATGTGGGTACGACATCGTCGTCGACGCCCAGGGGGACCATCGTGTCGGACACCGTCATCGTGGTGAACACGGCTGTCGCCGTGCTCGCCGTCGTCGTGCTGATCGTGAGGTTCCGGCTCAACCCGGTGATCTCGCTCGTGATCGGCGCCGTCTACCTGGGGCTGACCGCCGGCCTGGGGGTGACGGGGACGGTCGACGCGGTCACCGGCGGGTTCGGCGACATCCTGGCCGACGTCGGGCTGCTCATCGCCTTCGGCGTCCTGACCGGGTCGATGCTGCACCACGCGGGCGCCATCGAACGGCTGGTCTCGGCGCTGCTGACGGCCTGCGGCCCGCGCGGGATGCCCTACGCCACCGCCGTCACCGTCTCCACCGCACTCCAGTCGATCTTCGTCGACGTGCTGCTGGTCATCTCCGCGCCGCTGGCCCGCCGGATCGCCCCGCGCATCGGGGACCGGGGACTGCCGCGGATGGCGACCGCGCTCGCGATCGGCCTGGAGTGCGGGATCGTGTTCATGGTCCCCGGGGTCGGCGCGGTCGCGCTCGCCGGTGTGCTCGGGGTGCCGCTGGGCCAGATGCTGATCCTGGGCCTGGTCGTCGTCGTGCCGACGGTGCTCATCGCCACCGCGATCATGTCCGCGCTGCTGCGTCGCGGCTGGTGGGACCCGGCGCGCGACGAGCAGGAGCCGGTCGCAGCGGGCGTACCCGGCGGACCGGGGGCCGGCGCCCCGCACGCCGCCGCGACCGACGCCGCCGCGACCGTCCCCTCCCCGGCCGACGCCGCCCCACCCGGTGACAGTCCCAGCGGGGACCTCCCGCCGTCGGGCGGAGCTGTTCCGGGCCCCGGGGCCGGGCAGGGGGCCCCGGGCGCTGGTGCCGGCGGCGCCGGTCGGGCGGACGGGGCGGCCGCCGACACCGCGGTGTCCGGCACCGCGCGTCGCGAGCTCCCGCTGGCCCTGCTGTTCGGGCCGCTGCTGGTGGGCCTGCTGCTCATCGCCGCGGGCGCCGTCCTCGACGCCGCCGGGGTGACCCACCCGGTGCTCGCGTTCCTGGGTGAGCCGGTGATCGCGCTGCTGCTGGCACTGATCGGGACCACCGCCGTCGTCGGGGTCGCCCACGGGCGCGACATGGTGGAGTCCGCCGTGACCGACGGGTTCCGCGAGAGCGGGCAGATCCTGATCCTCACGGGGGTCGGCGGCTCGCTCGCCACCACGATCGGCGACGCCGGGCTGGGCGAGATCCTCGGCCGCTTCTTCTCCGCGAGCACCGCCGCCCCGCTGCTGATGGTGTGGCTGATCGCCGCCGTGCTGCACGTCGCGATCGGGTCGGTCACGATCTCGGCGATCACCGCGGCCGGCGTGCTCGCCCCGGTCGCCCCGGTGATCGGCCTGGCCCCCGTGTTGATCGCGCTGGCGGCCGGAGCCGGGGCGCTGTTCGCGGTGCACGTCACGTCGAACACGTTCTGGCTGCTGCAGTCGCTGCTCGGGCAGTCCGTGCGGGGGACGCTCAAGACCTGCTCGGTCGGGGTCTCGATCGCCTCGGTCGTGGCGATCATCGTGATCCTGCCGCTGTCGCTCGTCGTCTAGGGAGAGTCGTGTCGCAACTTCCGCTGTCCGGGGTCCGGGTGCTCGAGCTCGGCAACTACATCGCCGCCCCCACCGCCGGACGCCTGCTCGCCGACTTCGGCGCCGAGGTGATCAAGGTCGAGCGCCCCGGGACGGGCGACGAGATCCGCAACTGGCGGCTCTACGCCGGGGACACCTCGATGCTGTACCGGACGCTGAACCGCAACAAGCGCTCGGTCACCCTCGACATGCGCTCGGCCGCGGGGAAGCAGGCGGTACTGGACCTGGCCACCCGCTCCGACGTGGTGCTGGAGAACTTCCGGCCCGGCACGCTGGAGCGCTGGGGACTGGGCCCGGCCGAGCTCGACGCCGTCAACCCCGACGTCGTGCTCGTGCGGATCTCCGCGTTCGGGCAGACCGGACCGCTGTCGTCGCGGCCGGGGTTCGCCGCCGTCGCCGAGGCGATGGGCGGGCTGCGCGCGCTGGTCGGGGAGGCCGACCGGCCGCCGTCGCGGACGGGGGTGTCGATCGGGGACTCGATCGCCGGGCTCTACGGTGCGTTCTCCGCGATGATGGGCCTCTACCAGCGCGAGAGCCGCGCCGACCGGCCCGGCCTGGACCGGCGCTGCATGGACGTCGCGCTCAACGAGGCCGTGTTCTCGATGATGGAGTCGCTCGTCCCCGACCACCTCGCCTACGGCGTCGAGCGGCGTCGGGTCGGCGGGCGGATGGAGGGCATCGCCCCGTCCAACGCCTACGTCTGCGCCTGCGGCGGCAGCGTCGTCGTCGCCGGCAACGGCGACTCCATCTTCGGCCGGCTCATGACCGTCATCGGCCGCGCCGACCTCGGGGCGGACCCGGAGCTGGCCACCAACGCCGGCCGCTGGGCGCGCCGCGACGAGCTCGACGGCGCTATCGAGGCCTGGACCCGCTCGCTGCCCCGCGACGAGGTCCTCGCGAAGCTGGAGGAGACGGGCGTCCCGGCAGGGCCGATCCACTCCGCCGCCGACATCGTCGCCGACGAGCAGTTCCGCGCCCGCGACATGGTCCAGTACTTCGACGTCGACACCGGCGGCGACGAGCCCGCCCGCGTCGGGTTCCCCGGCATCGTGCCGGTGCTGGGCGACCGCTCGGTGCCGGTCCGCTCGGTCGGGCCGGACCTGGGTGCCGACACGCACGACGTGCTCGGGGGTCTGCTCGGGTACACCCCGGACAGGATCCGGGCCGCATCGGGGGAGGACGCATGAGCACCGACGGGATCGTCCTGCGGGACGTCACGCTGCGCGACGGACTGCAGCTCACCGGCAAGCCGCTGCCCACCGACCGCAAGGTCGAGCTGGTCCGTGCGCTGCTCGGGGCGGGCGTGCCGGAGCTGGAGATCGGGTCGCTGGCTCGCGGTGACCTGGTGCCGCCGCTGGCCGACACCCTCGACGTCGTCGCCGCGCTCACGCCGGAGGAGCTGGAGCGCTGCTGGGTGTGGGTGGCGACGCCGCGGCACGTGCAGAAGGCGGTGGCGGCCGGCGCGCGCAACGTCCAGTACTGCTTCTCCGTGTCCGACGCGCACAACAACGCCAACGTCGGCCGTGACACCGCCGTCTCCCTCGACGCGATGCCGCAGGCCGTCGAGTACGCGCGCGCCGCGGGCGGACGCATCCAGCTGTGCCTGGCGACGGCGTTCACCTGCCCGTTCGACGGGCCCGTCGACCCGGACCGGGTGCTCGGGATCGTCGCCGACCCGCGCACTGCGGGCTCCTGCGACGTCGTCGTCTGCGACACGCTCGGACAGGCGAACCCGGCCGAGGTCGGGTCGCTGGTCGGGCGCGTCGCGGCGGTCGCCGACGGCCGCCGCGTCGCCTTCCACGGCCACGACACCTGGGGCCAGGGCGTCGCGAACGCGCTCGCCGCTGTGCAGAACGGCGCGACCGTCCTCGACGGTGCGCTGGGCGGCCTCGGTGGCTGCCCGTTCGCGCCCGGGGCCAGCGGCAACACCGCCAGCGAGGACCTGCTGTTCGCGCTGCGCCCGGACTGGCTGACCCCCGCCGTGCTGGCCGGGCTCGTGACGTGGTCGGAGGACCTGCTCGCCGAGCTGGGGGAGCCGATGCGCTCGGCGACCGCGCGCGGCGTCCGCTCGAACGCCCTGGCGTTCCCGTGGACGGCGGGGCCCCGCGGCTGAGCCCCCGGCGCGCGCCGGGTCAGCCCGGCGGGCGCCCCCCGAGGGTCCGGGTGAGCCGCTCCGCGGCGCCGACGAGCAGGTCCACGCACTTCTCGCACTCCGAGCGGCCGAACCGGATGGTCGGTCCGCTGATCGTGAGCGCTGCCGCGACCTCGCCTGCGTGGTCGAAGACGGGGGCGGAGAGCCCGGAGCCGCCGTCGTCGCGCTCGGCGACGGTGATCGCGAACCCGTCGCGACGGGTGTCGGCGAGCAGCTCGCGCAGCCGCTGCGAGCTGGTCACCGTGTGGTCGGTGAGGGGCTCCAGGGGACCGGCGAGCACCTGCTCGGCCAGCTCGGGGGCCCAGGCCAGCAGCACCCGCCCGGCCGAGCCGGTGTGCAGCGGCACGATCCGCCCGACGTGCATCTCCCGGCGCAGCGCGTGCCGAGTCTCGGCGACGGCGACGCACACCCGGTGCCCGCCCTCGTCCCGGAACAGTGCCGCCGTCTCCCCGGTGGTGTCGCGCAGCTCGCGCAGCAGCGGCCCGGCGAGCTCGAGCAGGTCGACCCCGCGGGCCGCGGCTCCGGCCCAGTAGGCCATCCGGATCCCGATCCGGACCCGGTCCCCGACCCGGTCCAGCAGCCCCTCGGCGACCATGTTGGACACCAGGCGCTGCACCGTCGAGGTCGGGATGCCGGTCGCCTGCTGGATCTCGCCCAGCCCGAGCACCGGGCGCTGCAGCGTGAACGCGTCCAGGATGTCGGTGATCTTGCCGAGGACCAGGAGCCGCTTCGGGCCCTCGGTGGTCATTCGACCCGGTCCAGGAACGCCCCCGCCGCCTCGCGGTAGCGCTCCCACGCCGCCGGAGCGGGCTCGGCCTCGTAGCGCGCCGGTTCCGCACCGGCGCTCCACGACGGCGGGGTCGCCCCGCCGCGCAGCGCCCACGCGGCCTGCCGGGCGGCGCCGTCGGCCACGTACTCGCCGGGCTCGGGCACCCGGACCGGCACCTCGAACACCTGCGCGGCGATCCGGCAGACCGCCTCGGAGCGGGCCGCCCCGCCGACCAGCGTCACCCCGGACACGGTGACGCCCTGCTCGCGCAGCGCCTCCAGCCCGACCCGCTGCGCGGACAGCATGCCCTCGACCGCGGCCCGGGCCAGGTTCTCCCGGGTCCCCGACGCCAGCGTCCAGCCGTGCAGCGCGCCGGTCGCGTCGGGCAGGTTCGGGGTCCGCTCGCCCTCCAGGTAGGGCACCACGACCAGCCCGCCCGCGCCCGGCTCGGCGGCGAGCGCGAGGCGGCCCAGCTCGTCGTGGTCCACCCCGAGGAGCCGCCGGGTCGCGTCCAGCACCCGGGAGGCGTTGAGCGTGCACACCAGCGGGAGGTAGGCGCCGGTGGCATCGGAGAACCCGGCCACGATCCCGGACGGGTCCTGGGCGCGGCGCTCCGAGCGGGCGAACACCGTGCCGGAGGTGCCCAGCGAGACGACGACGTCCCCGCCGGCGTCGACCCCCAGTCCGGCGGCCGCGTTGTCGCCCGCCCCGGCGGCGACCCGGATCCCGCCCGGCCCGTCGACGGACTCGGCCGGGCCGAGCAGCCGCGGCAGCGTCGGTGTCGACCCGAAGAACCGTTCGAGCAGCTCGGGGCGGTAGTCGACGCCGTCGAACCAGCCGGTGCCCGAGGCGTCGGACCGGTCGGTGACCAGCTCGTCGAGCCCAGCGCCGCCGGGGACGCCGCCCCCGCGGAGCCGCCAGGTCAGCCAGTCGTGGGGCAGGCACACCGCCGCGGTCCGGGCGGCGTTCTCGGGCTCGTGGCCGGCGAGCCAGCGCAGCTTGGCCAGGGTGATCGAGGCGACCGGGACGACGCCGGTCGTCTCCGCCCACTGCTGCGCGCCGAACTCCTCGACGAGCTCGCGGGCGGCCGCCGCCGAGCGGGTGTCGTTCCACAGCAGCGCGTCGCGCACGACCTCGCCGCGCTCGTCGAGGCAGACCATGCCGTGCTGCTGGCCCGCGACCGACACCGCGGCGACGCCGTCGAGGCCACCCGCGTCGTCGATCGCGGCCTGCAGCGCCTCCCACCAGAGCCGGGGCGCGATCTCCGTGCCGTCCGGGTGCGCGGCGCGTCCGGACCGGACGAGCTCGCCGGTGTCGGCGTCGCGGACGACGACCTTGCAGGACTGGGTGGACGAGTCCACCCCGAGCACCAGTGCCATGGGCCCCAGCCTGCCATCGTCGGCGCGGCGCGGCGGGAGACAGGCGGGCGGATCGGTGCCAGGGTGGTCCCATGAGCGACGAGCAATGGTTCTACTGCCTCAAGCACGGCACCGTGGAGACCGCCGACGGCTGCCGGTCCGCCGACCGGCTCGGCCCGTACCCGGACCGGGCCACCGCGGCCCGCGCGCTGGAGATCGCCAGGGAGCGCACCGAGTCCGAGGACCGCAAGGACCGGGAGTGGAACGCCGGGAACTCCGGGGCGTCCTGACATGAGCGGCACGACGGAGGGCGGCCGGGTCGTCGTCGTCACCGGCGGGAGCCGGGGGATCGGACGGGCGGCCTGCGAGGCGTACGCGGCCCGCGGGGACACGGTCGTCGTCGCCAGCCGACGGGCCGAGGCGTGCACCGCACTGGCCGCGGAGCTGACCGCGCGGCACGGTGTGCCGGCGCTCGGCGTCGGCTGCCACGTGGGCCGCTGGGCGGACTGCGACGACCTGGTGGACCGGGTGCTCGCCGAGTACGGCCGGGTCGACGTGCTGGTGAACAACGCCGGCATGTCCCCGCTCTACGGGTCGCTCACCGAGGTCACCGAGGAGCTGTTCGACAAGGTCCTCGCGGTGAACCTGCGCGGCGCCTACCGGCTCGGAGCCCGCTGCGGGGAGCTCATGGCCGCGGCGGGCGGCGGCGCGATCGTGAACGTCTCCTCGGTCGCGGCGGTGATGCCCGGCCCCGGGGAGCTGCCCTACGCGCTGGCCAAGGCTGGGCTCAACGCGCTGACCGTCGGGTTGGCCCGCGCGTACGCGCCGTCGGTGCGGGTCAACACGGTGATGCCCGGTCCGGTCCGGACCGACATCGCCGAGCACTGGACCGAGGAGTTCCGTGCCCACGTCGCCGGCACCGTGCCCGCCGGACGGGTCGGGGAGGCGGCCGAGGTCGTCGGCGCGATTCTGTACCTGACCGGCCCGGACGCCGGGTACACCACCGGCGCCACGATCAAGGTCGACGGCGGAATGGCGTGGTCGACGTGAGCCCTGCGGACCCGTCGGGTGTGGTCGACCGGACCGCGCTCGCGGCGTGGCTGCGCGGACAGGGGTTCGGCGACTGGTCCGGCGAGCTGGAACCGGTCGGCGGCGGCACCCAGAACGTGGTGCTGCGCACCGTGGTCGACGGCAGACCGCTGGTCCTGCGCTCGTCGCCGGTGCACCCGCGGCCGGGGTCGGCCCGCACCATCGCCCGCGAGATCACCGTGCTCGGCGCGCTGCGCGGCACCGACGTGCCGCACCCGGAGCTCGTCGCCGCCTGCACCGACACCGACGTGCTCGGCAGGCCGTTCTACCTGATGACCGACGTGGACGGCGTCAACCCCGGCGAGCGGGTCTCGCCCGAGCAGGCCGCGGCCCCGGCGCTGCGGCACGGCGCGGTGCTCGACGTGGCCCGGGCCGCGGCCAGGCTCGGCCGCCTCGACCCGGCCGCGGTCGGGCTGGACGGGCTGCGCCGCCCCGGTCCGTTCCTGGAGCGGCAGGTGCCGCGCTGGACCGCGCAGCTCGCGTCCTACTCCGAGGTGCCCGGCTACGACCCCGGCGACCTGCCCGACGTGGCCGTCGCCGCGGACTGGCTGACCCGGCACCGGCCGCCCGAGCCGGAACCGGGCGTCGCACACGGGGACCTGCACCTGAACAACGTGCTGCTGGACCGCACCCGGCCGCGGGTGGCCGCACTCGTCGACTGGGAGATGTGCACCGTCGGCGACCCGCTGCTCGACCTCGGCTGGCTGCTGGTCACCTGGCCGGTCGACCCGGTCGGTTTCGGCGCGGGGAACGAGCTCGCCGGGCACGGCGGTCTCCCCACCCGGGCCGAGCTCGTCGCCGCCTACACCGATGCGGGTGGCCGCGACACCACCGACATCACCTGGTACGCGGGGCTGGCCGCGTTCAAGCTGGGCGTCGTGCTGGAGGGCACCTGGGCACGGGTCGCCGCGGGCGAGGCGGACCGCGCGGTGGGGGAGCGGCTGCACGCCGCGGCCGTCGCGCTGCTGGAGCTGGCCGTGCGGATCGCCCACGACGAGTGGGCCCTCAGCGCGGGGTGAGACGCACCGGGATCCCGCCCACCGGCACCGGCAGCGATGTGTTGTCCCAGCGCAACCGGTAGGACGGCTCGACGGTCCACCGGTACCGGCGCAGCATCTCGTGCAGGATGGCGGTGACCTCGAGGGTCCCGAAGTGCAGCCCGATGCACTTGTGCACGCCGCCGCCGAACGGGATCCACGCGTCGCGGTCGGAGCGGTCCTCGCGCCGGCCGGACCCGAACCGCTCGGGGTCGAAGCGCTCCGGGTCGGTCCAGCAGGAGCGGTCGTAGTGGTTCACCGCCTGCGCGACGACGACCCGCGTCCCGGCCGGGACGTGGTGCCCGGCCACCGCGGTGTCCGTCACCGCCGTCCGCATGACCACCGGGACCGGTGCGTCGAGCCGCAGCGCCTCCCGGATCACCAGGTCCAGCGACGTCAGCTCGCGCAGCTCGGCCACGGTCGGGACGCGGTCCCCGATCCGCTCGGCGAGCGCGTCGGACTCGGCGCGGCAGCGTTCCTGCCAGACCGGGTTGCGGGCGAGGTGGTGCGCCGCCGAGGCCGTGGTGGTGGTGGAGGTGTCGTGGGCGGCCATCATCAGGAAGATCATGTGGTTGACGACGTCGTCGTCGGAGAACACCTCGCCGTCGTCGGTGCGGGCGTGGCACAGCGCCGAGAACAGGTCGGTGCCCTCACCCGCGCGCTTGGCCGCCAGGTTCTCCCGGAACCAGTTCTCCAGCACGACCCGTCCGCGCAGCCCGCGCCGCCAGCGGGTCCCGGGCAGGTCCTTGCGGACGAAGGAGTTCGCCGCCCGGACGCAGTCGACGAACGCCCGGTTCACCGCCTCGGCAGTGTGCATGCTCGTTCCGCCTGCGCTGCTCTCGGCGGCTCCGGAGCCGGCGTCCATGAACACCGCCTGCGCCACGTCCAGGGTGAGCCGCTTGAGCGCCGGGTAGAGCCGCAGCCGCTCCGGCCAGGTCGGCAGTACCTCGCGCACGACGGGGGTGGTCGCGGCGACGTAGCGGGAGATCCGGTCCGCGGTGAACGCCTCCTGCATGATCCGCCGGTGCGCGCGGTGCTCGTCGAAGTCCAGCAGCATCAGGCCGCGGTGGAAGAACGCGTCGACCGTCGCGCGCCACCCCTCCTGGGAGAACGCCTTGTCCCGGTTGGTGAGCACCTCCCGGGTCGCGGCTGGGCCGGTCACGACGATCGCCCGGCCGTTGGGGGTGCGCATCCACCAGACCGGGCCGAGCGCCTCGGAGCGGGCCCGGGTGAACCGGTGCCCGAACCGGACGTAGGCCAGAGCGTGGCCGAGGACGGGCAGCCCGTCGTCGCCGGGCACCTCGCGCAGCCCCTCGGGCGCCGGGCCGAACGCCGCGGGGCGCCGGCCCCGCACCGCGCCGGTCAGCAGCGACCGGTCGACCGCCTCGGGTGCGGGCAGGGTGAGGACGGACGACCAGCGCTCACGCGCCTGCTGCACCAGCTTCACGGGCTTGCTCCTCGGACGTCGACGGCGGTGTCCCGGCCGAAGTTAGACACTTCTGACAGAACTGTCCAGGCAATGGACGGGTCGTGCCATGATGTTGGCCATGAGCGAGCGGCGGACGATGGCCCGGCGGGCCCGCGACGAGCTGCGCGGCGAGGTGCTCGACGTCGCCGAACGCCTCGCGGTCGCGGGGGAACGCCCGTCGATGCCCGAGCTCGCCCGCCGGGTCGGGGTCAGCCGGCAGACCCTCTACAGCGAGTTCGGCGACCGCGACGGGCTCGCCGCCGCCCTGGTGCTGCGGGCCACCGACCGGTTCCTCGACCGGATCGAGGCCGCCCTCGACGGCGAGACCGACCTGCACGCGGCCTGGGTCGCCGCCGTCGGCGCCGCGCTCACCGAGGGTGCCGAGAACCCGCTGCTCAAGGCCCTGCTCAGCGGCGACGCGGCGGTCCCGTCTGCGTTCGGCACCGACTCCGGCCCGATCATCGCGGCCGCGGCCGAGCGGTCCGCCGGATACCTGCGCCGGGTCCGGCCCGGGGCCCGCGAGCGCGACGTGCGGCTCGCCGCGGAGACCGCCGCCCGGCTCACGGTCAGCCACCTGGTGCTCCCCGCGGGCCCGGCGTCGCGCTCGGCGGAGGACATCGCGACGGTGGTGGTGCGGACGCTCGGCGCCGACGGGGTGTGAGCTCGTGGGAGGTCGTCCCACCCCGGACCGGTGGGCCCGGCTGACGGCGGACGTCCCCGATCGTGGAGCCGCGCTGCCGGGGAACCGGTGTCGCTGCCGGGGAACCGGTGCCGTTGTCGGGGAAGAGCTGCCGAGCGCCGTCGGCGCCCGGGCCCCGAGCCGGCCCGGCGGGTCCGACCCGGTCACGGCGTGGCAGGCGGGCCGCCGGCCTCCCCGGCGGCGTGCCGGACCAGACGGATCAGACGGCCGGCGGCGACGGACGGGGTCCGGTCGCGTGCGGTGATGAGGGAGACGACGAACTCGGGATGCGGTGAGAGGTCGACGAGCCGACGGCGGACCGGCTCGGGCGCCGAGGACGGCGCGATCAGCGCCAGCCCGAGCCCCGCGCGGACCAGTTCGGCGACGGTGGCGACGTCTCCCACCTCGATGACCACCTCGCGCGCGACACCGTGGGTGGCGAGGACCCGGTCGACGCTCTCCCGGCTGCCCCAGCCGGGAGGGACGTCGATGAACGACTCGCCGCGGAGCTCGGTGAGGGACACACGCTCACGACCGGAGAGCCGGTGCCCGGGCGGGCAGGCGAGCCGGATCGGTTCCCGGAACAGCTCGTGCGCCTCGATCGCCGGTGGGCACGCCGTGGGATCGACCGCGGCGAGGGCGAGGTCGAGGCGGTGCTCGAGCACACCACGCACGAGCCCGGCGGTCCCGTCGGGTGCGGTGCCGGGGCGGATCGTCACCCGGGGCCACTGCTGGTGGAACCGCTGGAGCAGCGCCGCCAGGTCGACACCGGGCAGGGCGTGCATGATCCCGACGGTGACAGTGCCGCGGATCCCCCCGGTCACCTCCTCGACGGCGTCGCGGGCGGAGGCGGCCGCGGCCAGTGTGGTGCGGGCGGGCGCGACCAGGGCCGCGCCCGCGTCGGTGAGCGCGACCCGGCGGGTGGTCCGCTCGAACAGCGCCGCACCCAGGTCACGTTCGAGCGCCCGGACCGCGACCGAGACCGCCGACTGCACGAGGTGCACGGACTCGGCGGCGGCGGTGAAGCTCCCGGTGTCGGCGACCGCAAGGAAGATCTCGAGCTGGCGCAGCTCCACGGCGCTCCCCGATCCATGAATCCGATGAATAGGTCTCAGGAGAACCTATCGTTGGACGTGATCGGTGTCCGCAGGTGACAGTCGTCGTCGTGGACGACAGCACCTTCTCGACGCGGACCGTCAACCTGGTCCGCACCGGCCCCCGCGGCGGCACCCCGGTGGTTCTCCTGCACTCGGCCGGGCTGGACCTGACCTACTGGGATCGTCAGATCGCGGCCCTGGCGCTCGACCGGGACGTCGTCGCGGTCGACCTGCCCGGCCACGGGCGGACCACCGGCGACCCCGGCGACTGGCAGCTCGATCGCGCGGTCGGGTTCGTGCGCCGAGTGCTGGCGAGTCTGGAGGCCGACCGGGTCCACCTGGTCGGGCTGTCACTGGGCGGGATGCTCGCCCAGACCACCGCCGTCGCGGACCCGGGCATCACGGCCTCGCTGACGTTGATCGACACGGCGGCCTCGTTCTCCGACGCCGGCCGCGTGGCGATGCGGGCCCGGGCCGCGCAGGCGCGGACGGAGGGCATGGTGGCGGTGCTGGAGGGACTGTTCGGGCACTGGTTCACCGCCGACACCCGCGCCCGGCGCCCGGACCTGGTCGAGCGCGCCACCCGCACGCTGCTCGCCCAGGACCCGCAGGTGCACGCCGCGATGTGGGAGATGATCGCCGGCTTCGAGCTCGCGGCCGACCTCCCCCGGATCGGGTGCCGGACGATGGTCGTGGTCGGGGAGCACGACTCCAGCTCGCCGGTCTCCGCGGCCCGGCAGCTGCGCGACACCATCCCGGATGCCCGGCTGCGCGTGGTGCCCGCCGCCGCCCACCTCGCACCGTTGGAGAAGCCCGCCACCGTCACCCGCCACCTGGTCGGGTTCCTCGACCAGGTCGCCTGAGGAACCCGGGATGGCCCGCATCCCGCTGCCCGAGCCCGCCGACATGGACCCCCGTCACCGCGCCCAGTACGAACGGTTCCCCTCGAACCTCACCCGGACCCTGACCGTGATGGACTCCCGGCTGTCCGAAGCCCTGCCGGAGACGGCCAACGCGCTGCGCGCCTCGGCGCTGGCGCCCTCCTGGCGCGAAGGAGTCATCCTGCGCGTCGCCGCTCTTACCGGCAGTGCCTACGAACGGTGGCAGCACCTGGACCAGGCGCGTCAGCACTGGTCGGACGAGCAGATCGCCGTCATCGAGACCACCGCGGGGGCCGACCGGTCGGTGCTGCCCACCGGGTTCGCCCGCCTGCTCGACCTGGTCGACCTGCTCGTCCCCGGCCTCCCGGTCCCCGACGACGTCCTCGCCGCCGTACGCCGGACCCTCGACGACCGCGACCTGGTCACCGTCATCGTCCTGGTCGGGCACTACCTCACCGTCGCCCGGCTCACCACCGTCCTCGGCGTCGACCTGGACCCTGCCCTGGACACCTGGACCCACGAACACTGACCCTCAGCCCGGCCCGACGGCCCGCGGCAGGTCCGCACGCTGGCCCAGGCCGGCGAGACCGATCGGCACTGTCCGGTGCCGGGGAGGCCGACGGCTCGACGACGCGCTCAGCCCACCCCGCGGTGATGGCGCTCGGCGCGTTCGACGTGTGCCCGGGCCAGGGCCCCCGCCGACGCCGGATCACCCGCCGCGACCGCCGCGAGGATGGCCCGGTGCTCGGCCCACGACCGCGGACCGGCCACGGACACCCCCATCGCGTAGATCCATTCGATCCGGTCGGAGACGTGCCGCAGCAGCGACGGGAGCGACGCCGACCCGCTGTGCTCGGCGATGGCGAGGTGGAAGCGCGTGTTGAGCTCCGGCAGCCGTTCCGTCCGGCCGGACGCCAGCTCGGCCTCGCCCTCGGCGACGAGCAGCCCCAGCAGGTCCACCACCGCGTCCTCGCCCCCGGCCACCCGCGCCGCGCAGCGGGCCGCGGCGATCTCCTCGATGGTGCCGCGCACGGCGAACAGGTCCTCGGCGTCGGCGTCGTCGATCGTGGCGACGGTGGCACCCTGGTTCGGACGGACCTCGACGAAACCCTGGACGGCGAGCGTGCGCAGCGCCTCGCGGACCGGGACGCGCGAGACCCGATAGCGCTCGCACAGCCGGGCCTCGGTCAGCCGCTCGCCCTGGGCGAGCACCCCGGTCACGATGTCCGCCCGCAGCGCCGCGAGCACCCGCCGCGCCTTGCCGTCGGCCGAGCCGTACCGGTTACCGCCGTCCTGCCCGTCCACCCGGACCCTCCTCCTCGCCGCCGGTGCAGTGTGGACGCACGTCCCCGTCCGGTCGTCAGGGGGTGGCGCCGACGTCGCGCCCGGGGATCGCGGCGAGCAACTCGCGGGTGTAGTCCTGCGCGGGGGTGTCGACCACGCGTGCGGTCGGGCCCTGCTCGACCACGGCGCCCGCGCGCAGCACCACGACGCGGTGGGCGACCTGGCGCACGACCGCGAGGTCGTGGGTGATGAACAGCAACGAGACCCCCAGGTCGCGTTGCAGGCCGGTCAGCAGCTCCAGGATCTGCTCCTGCACCAGCACGTCCAGGGCGGAGACGGCCTCGTCGCACACGACCAGCTGCGGCCGGGCGGCCAGCGCCCTGGCGATCGCGACCCGCTGCCGCTGGCCGCCGGACAGCTCGTCCGGGCGACGTGGTGCCACCCCCGACGGCAGAGCCACCTGGTCCAGGAGCTCGGCGACCCGGTCGCGCCGCGACGCGGTGTCCCCGATCCGCAGCACCTGCAACGGCTCGTCGACGATCCGGGCGACCGTGGACGTGGGGTCCAGCGAGCCGTAGGGGTCCTGGAACACCGGCTGCATGGTGCGGCGCACCATCGCCCGTTCCCGTCGTGATGAGCGGAACGGATCGGTCCCCGCCACGGTCACGGTGCCCGCCGTCGGCCGGTCCAGCCCGAGGACGATCCGCGCGGTCGTCGTCTTGCCCGACCCGGACTCCCCGACGAGGGCGGTGGTGGTGCCGGCGTCGACGGTGAACGACACGTCGTCGACGGCGCGGACCCGTTCACGTGAGCCGCGCACCCGGAACTCGCGGACCAGGCCGGTCACCTCGAGCACCGGTCGCGGCGGCGCGGGCGGCTCGGCGGCGCGGGTCCCGCCGCCGATCGCGGGTGCGGCGGCGACCAGACGGCGGGTGTAGTCGTCGTCGGGCCGGGTCAGGATGCGCTCGGCCGGCCCGGTCTCGACGACGTGGCCCTCGTGCATGACCACCACCCGGTCGGCGCGCTCGGCGGCCAGCGCGAGGTCGTGGGTGATGAGCAGCATCGCCGTGCCGCGGGCGTCGGTCAGCCCGGCGAGGTGGTCGAGGATCCGGCGCTGCACCGTGACGTCGAGGGCCGAGGTCGGCTCGTCGGCCAGCAGCAGGTCCGGCTCCGCGGCGAGCGCCATCGCGATCAGCACCCGCTGCCGCATGCCTCCGGAGAACTCGTGCGGGTACTGCCGCGCCCGGCGCGCGGGGTCCGGGATCCCGGCCTCGGCCATCAGCTCCACGGCCCGGTCCCGCGCCGCCCGGCCGCGCGCCAGCCGGTGGGTGGTCAGGGCCTCGGCGATCTGCGCCCCGACCCGGTGCACCGGGTTCAGGTTGGACATGGGGTCCTGTGGGACGAGACCGATCCGCGCCCCGCGCAGTGCCCGCAGCCGGGCCTCCCCGGCGGTGGTGAGGTCCTCGCCGTCGAAGAGGATCCGCCCGCCGGTCACCCGCCCGGTCCCCGGCAGCAGGCCGAGCGCGGCCGCCGCGGCCGTCGACTTCCCGGACCCGGACCCGCCGACCACGGCGACCTTCTCCCCGCGGCCGACCGCGAGGTCGACCCCGTGAAGGACGTCGGTGACGGTGCCGCGGGAGTCGGCGTACCCCACCCGTAGCCCGCACAGCTCCAGCAGCGCGCTCACTGTCGTGCCCCCGGGGACAGGGCGTCGCGCAGCGCGTCGCCGACGAGGTTGAACGCCAGGCAGATCAGCAGGATCGCGAGGCCGGGGAACACCGCCGACCACGGAGCCCGGTAGAGGTACTGCTGGGCGTCGGACAGCATGATGCCCAGGCTCGGGTCCGGTGGCTGGATCCCGAGGCCGAGGAACGACAGCAGCGCCTCGCCGATCACCGCCACCGGCATGATCACGGTCGCCTGCACGATCACCGAGGACGCCGCGTTGGGCAGGACGTGGGTCAGCAGCACCCGCGGGCCCGAGGCGTTCATCGTCCTCGCCGCCAGCACGAACTCCCGTTCCCGCAGCCGCAGCGTCTCCGCGCGCACGACGCGGATCATCGTCGGCACCTGAGCCACACCGAGCGCGATCGCCGCGCCGCTCAGGCTCGCGCCGTGGATCGCGGCCAGTCCCACTGCGACGATCAGGAACGGGAACGCCAGGGTCAGGTCGGTCAGCCGCGACACCACGACGTCGGCCGCCCGCCACCATCCGGCGGCGAGCCCCAGCGGCGTGCCCACCAGCACGGCCAGCGCGACGGCGAGCAGTCCCACCTGCAACGACGCCCGGGTGCCGTACAGGATCCGGGACAGCACGTCGCGGCCCAGGTCGTCGGTGCCCAGCGGGAACCCGACGGTGCGCGGCAGCTGGAACGGGGTCTCGAAGTGCACCGCGCCGGGGGAGTGGGGCGCGAGGACCGGGGCGAGCAGCGCGGCCAGCACGACCAGGACGAGCAGCGCCCCGCCGACGAGCCCGGAGCGGCTCCGCAGGAACGCGGCGAGCACCCGGCCGCCGGGCGGCGCGGTCGGCTGGGGCCCGACGGGTTCGACGGCGGTCATCGCGACCTCCCCTCGACCCGGACCCGCGGGTCCACGACCGAGTAGAGGACGTCGACCGCCAGGTTGATGACGATGTAGGCGAGCGTCACGACGAGCACCACTCCCTGGATCACCGGGTAGTCCCGGGTGAAGACCGAGTCGAGTGTGAGCTTCCCGAAGCCGGGCAGCCCGAAGATCCGCTCGGTGACGACGGCGCCGGACACGAGCCCGCCCAGCTGCAGGCCGACGATCGTCAGGACCACGAGCAGGCTGTTGCGCAGGGCGTGCCGCAGCACCACGGCGCCACGGGAGACCCCCTTCGCCCGCGCGGTGCGCACGAAGTCGGCGGTCAGGGTGTCCACCATGGACGCACGGGTCTGGCGCATCACGATGGCGGCGAGCCCCGTCCCGAGGATCAGCGCGGGCAGGGTGAGGTGCCACAGCGCGCGCAGCGGGTCCTCGGTGACGGCGACGTAGCCCGAGGCGGGGAACAGCCCGAGCCCGACCGCGAGGTAGAGGATCGCCAGCAGCCCGAGCCAGAAGTTCGGCACCGACAGCGAGACCAGCGACAGCCCGCTGACGGCCGCGTCCACCCCGCGTCCGCGGTACACCGCGGCCAGCGTCCCGGCGGCCATCCCGGCGACGACGCTCGCGTACAGCGACAGCCACGCCGTGACCGGCAGTGTCGCGGCGATCAGCTCGGTCACCGGGGTCCCGGTCCGGGTCGACTCGCCCAGGTCCCCGGTCAGCGCGCTGCCCAGGAACCGCAGGTACTGCTCGACCAGCGACCCGTCCAGGCCGAGCCGGTCGCGGATCGCGGCGACGGTCTCCGGTGTCGCCTCCTCCCCGGCCAGCGCCAGCGCCGGGTCGCCGGGCAGCGCCCGGACGCCGGCGAACACGACCACCGAGGCCAGCAGCAGGGTGACCAGGCCCTGCCCGGCCCGCACCGCCAGGTAGCGCAGCATCAGCCCACCTCGCCGTCGACGAACGCGGCCCGGCTCAGCCGCACGACGCCGTCGGCGAAGGTCTGCACGCCGACGACGTCCGCGGAGTGCGCCGTGAGGTTCCGCTGGCGGTACAGGTAGATGATCGGGTTGTCGCGCTGCACCCGTTCCACCCCCTGTCCGTAGAGGGCCGCCCGGGCGGCAGGGTCGATCGTCGCGGCGGCCCGGCCGATCAGCTCGTCGACGTCTGCGTCGGAGTAGCCGGAGTAGTTGCTGCCCGCCCCGGTGGTGAGGAACGAGGCGATGTTGCCGTGCGGGTCCACCCGGCCCGACCAGCCCAGCTGCAGCAGGTCGAAGTCGCCACGGTCCTGGACGTCGAGCAGCGTGGAGTACTCGACCGGCTCCACGGTGATCGCGAACCCGCCCTGGGCGACCGCGGCCTGCAACGCCTGGGCCAGCCGCAGCGTGTCCGGGGAGTTGGAGACCTTCATCGTCACCGGGTACGGCACAGGGGCCCCGGCACTGGCCAACAGCCTGCGGGACTCGTCCGGGTCGTAGGGCGGGCAGGCGTCGCTCGCCGGGCTCGCGTAGGTGCTCCCCGGCGGGATCGGCGAGCAGGCGGGCTCGTACCAGTTGTTGAACACCGCGTTGACCAGCACGGTCCGGTCCACCGACAGGGCGAGCGCCCGTCGCACGCGCGGGTCGCTCGCCAGCGGGGTGTCGATGCGCCCCGGCGGGTTCCCGGTGCCGGCGGTGTTGCCGATGTTGACCGTCATCGCCTGGTACCCGAGCGAGGGGATCTGCAGGACACGAACGTCGGTCTCGCGGGACAGCGCGTCGACGTCCTGCGGGGAGATCGTGTCGGCCACGTCGACGTCCCCGCTGCGCAGGTTCGCCGCCCGGATGTTGGCGTCGTTCATGATCCGGTAGGTGACCGAGTCCAGGTGGACCTCGTCGGCGGCGTAGTAGAGCGGGTCCCGCACGACGGTGATCGAGGTCTGCGGGATGCGCTCGGCGAAGCGGAACGGTCCGACGCAGACCGGGTCGGCGGAGAACTCGACGCCGGGCCGGGCCAGCGCCGCCGGGGACATGATCATGCCCGCACGGTCGGCCAACGACGCCGTCAGCGGCGCGAACGGTCGCTCGTAGCGGATCCGCACCGTGCGCGGGCCGGTCGCCTCGACGCCCGCGACGGGGCCGAGCTCGGACCGGCGGCTCGAGTCCGGCAGCGTGAGGTGACGGCGCAGCGTGGTGACGACCGCGGCGGCGTCGAGCGGGGTGCCGTCGGCGAACCGGACCCCGTCCCGCACGGTGATCTCCACCGAGCGGCCGTCGGCGCCGACCGTCGGCAGCGCGGCCGCCAGCTGGGGGAGCACCGTGCCCTCGGCGTCGATGTCGTAGAGCTTCTCGCAGATCGAGCTCATGACGTAGCGCGTGTAGAGCGACGACGAGGTGGTCGGGTCCAGGCGGTCGGGTTCGCTGGACAGCCCCATGACCAGGTCACCGCCGTCGCGGACCGGGGTGCCGGGGGCGACCGCCGCGCCGGGGACCACCGGACGCGGGGGTGCCGGCAGCACCGGCTGCACGGCGATGCACCCGGTCAGCAGCAGGGCACCGAGCAGCACCACCGCGAGTCGAACCTTTGTATACATTGCCGGCGACCGTACGGCCGTCCGGACGGCCGCGATAGCCCTTCGGGTGTCACGATCACGTTTCCGGATCCGGTAGCCGGTCGCGGCCGTCGAACGTGACTGCCCGCAGCTCGCTCGCGCGGCGAATGCATCGGATGCGGCGGCCAGGGCGGCGGCGCCGGGCACGTGCGCCGGTGGGTGGCGGTCCGGCCGCCGCGGTCAGCGGGCGTCGAGCGTCCGGACCCGGTCGCCGTCGGTGTCGCTGTCGTTGTCGCCTGCGGCCCAGGAGCGCCACATCCGGGCGTAGAGACCGTCCGCCGAGAGGAGCTTCTCGTGCCGCCCGACCTCCACGACGCGGCCGTCGGCCATGGTCACGATCCGGTCGCAGGACGCGGCCTGGGAGAGCCGGTGGGCGATGACCAGCCCGGCGCGGCCCCGCAGCACCGCGTCCGAGGCCCGGTCCAGCAGTTCGGCGTAGCTCGACCCGGCCTCCGCCGTGGCCTCGTCGAGGATCGCGAGGTCGGGGTCGGCGAGGACGACCCGGGCGAGTGCGACCTGCTGGGCCTGTGCCGAGGACAGCGACCGCCCGGTCGCACCGAGCACCGTGTCGAGCCCGTCGGGCAGGAGGTCCGGCAGGGACCCGGCCCCCGTGGTCCGGAGCGCGCGCAGCACGTCGTCGTCGGTGGCGTGCGGGGCGGCGAGCACCAGGTTGTCGCGCAGGGTCCCGGCGAAGACGTGGGTCTCCTGTGTGATGAGGACGGTCCTGGCCGGTCGGGTCACGGACCCGTCGTCGGGGGTGTGGATGCCGGCGAGCAGCGAGGCCAGGGTGGTCTTGCCCGCCCCGGAGGCCCCCACGACGGCGACGCGCTCGCCCGGCCCGATGACCAGGTCGACGTCGTGCAGGACGCGGGGCCCGCCGGGGTAGCCGAACCCCACCCCGTCGAGCCGGGCGACGGGAGCGCCCGGCGCCGGCGCCGGGCCGGAGGCCGCGGCCGGCTCGTCGGCGGGCAGGGTGATCACACCGACCATGCGGTTGAGCGAGGCGAGCGCGGACTGCAGGACGTCGATCACCAGCAGCAGCTGGGCGATCGGCCCGAACAGCCGCAGGAAGAACAGCATCGCCGTGGTGGCGGCGCCCACCGTCGAGTCCCCGGCACCGATCAGCAGGCCACCGGTCACCAGGATCGCGGCCAGCCCCAGGTACTCGGCGAGGTTCAGCCGGCCGACGAACATGTTCTGCACGGTCCGCGCCCGCAGGGTGTGCCGCACGACCTCCCAGGAGGCCGCGATGACCCGGTCGTGGCGGCGCCCGCCCAGGCCGAACGCCTGCACGGTGGGGAATCCGCGCAGCGACTCCAGGATCTGCTGGGCCCGACCGCCCGCCGCGGCCCGCTGTGCGCGGTACACCGGCGGTGCGGTGGCCAGGTACCAGCGCAGGGCGACCAGGTACACGGGCAGCGTGGCGAGCAGCGCCAGCCCGTAGCGCCAGTCGAGGGCCGCCATGCCGGCGACGGTCACGAGGATCGTGAACGCCGAGGAGGTCAGCGCCGGCACGATGCGGTGCGCCGCGTCGGCGATCTGGGCGACGTCGTCGCTGGCCCGGGCCACGAGGTCGCCGGTCCCGGCGCCCTCCACGACCCGCTGGGGCAGCTGCATCGCCCGGTCGACCAGGCGTTCGCGCAGGTCGGCCAGGACCGCCTGGTAGAGACGTCCGGCCAGCACGGCGGTCAGCGCCGCGCCCACGGCACCGGCCGCCGTCGCGGCGACCATGACCGCCACGATCCACGCCACGGTGCCGCCGTCGGCGGTGCCGGAGTCGACGGCGTCGACCAGGCGGCCGAGTGCGACGGGGACGGCGAGCCCGAGCGCGGCGCTGCCCAGCCCGGTCGTCGCGACGGCGGTGATCCGGCCGCGCCGGCCGCGCGCCGACCGGACCAGCTCGCGGGCCGTCGTGCGCCACGCCGCGACCGGCAGGCCGGGCGGGCCGAGCCCGGTCGCGGTCACGGCGCGACCCGCGCCGCGTCGACGGTGACCGGGCCCGGCGTCACGACGCGGTCGCACACCGCGAGCAGGACGGGGGACGCGGTGATCACCAGCGTCGACCGGTCCGTGCGGACGCGGCGGAGCCGGTCGGCGACGGCCGCGCCGGTCACCGCGTCCACCGCGGTCGTCGGCTCGTGCAGGACCAGTACGGGTGCGTCGCGGGCGTAGGCCCTGGCCAGGGCCAGGCGTTGACGCTGCCCGCCGGACAGGCGGTTGCCGTTCTCCCCGACCTCGGTGTCGAGGCCGTGCGTCGCGGGGGACGCGAAGTCCTCGCAGGCCGCGGCCCACAGCGCCGTCGCGCGGTGCTCCGGCGCGGCGCCGGTGAGGTCGAGGTTGTCCGCGACGGTGCCGCTGAACAGAGCGGCCTCGTGCGGGGCGACGAGGACTGCCGCGCGGTAGCGGGCGGGGTCGAGTCGGCTGGCCGGTACGCCGTCCACGAGGACCTCGACGGCTCGCGAGGTGTCCCGCGGACCGAGCAGCGCCGCGACCAGGGCGTCCGCGGTGCGGTCGTCGGCGCGCAGGCCCACCAGCTCGCCGGGCGCGATGCGAACGCGTTCGTCGCCGAGGACCACCTCGAGCATCGGGGGTGCATCGGGGGCGGGGGGAGCGGCGGTGTCGGGCCGCGGGGCGGCACCGCCCGCCCGCAGCAGCTCGAGCACGCGTCCGCCGGAGCCGACCGCGGCCGCCCACACGGCGCCGGCGTTCGCGGTCAGGAGGTTGAGCGGGGGCAGCAGCGCCTGGGTCAGCCCAGCGACGGCGATCAGCTCCCCGATGGTGATCGCCCCGGTCACGGCGTGGTAGCCGGCGAGGCCCGCGACGGCCGCGACGAACACGCCGCCGACCGTGTTGCTGCCGGCGAGGTATCGGCCCAGGGCGCCGACGTTCACGTACGCGCCGTCGAGGGCCGCCCGGCTCTCGTGCCGGTACCGGCGGACGGCCTCGTCCTCGGCGCGCACCCCCTTGACCACGCGGTAGCCGGTGACCAGGTCCGTGGCGCGACCGACGGCCTCGGCGAGCAGTCCCTGGGCGTGCCGCGCCGTGCGGGCGAACGGCCCGCTGAGCGCCGCCATCAGCCACACCACCACCGGTGCACCGAGCAGCACGGCCAGCCCGAGCGGCCAGTGGATCACGAGCAGGGAGATCGCGACGACGGTGATGCCGGCGAGCTCCCCGACCGGGTAGACGCCCAGGTTCACCGCCGTCGACAGCCGCGTGAGGTCGTTCGTCGCGGTGGACAGCAGGACCCCGTCGGCCCGCCCGACCCGCCCGTCGGAGGGGTGGAGCACCGATCCGGACAGGGTGACCCGCAGCCGGTGCTCGACGAGCTGGACCGCCCGCGCGGCGAGGAGCGCGCTGAAGCGGAACGCCAGCGCCAGGCACAGGAAGGTGACCCCCAGCAGCGCGAGCCACCCGGCCAGCCGGACCGGGTCGCCGGTCTGCAGGGCGCGGTCGATGGCGAGCCCCATGATCACCGGGACCAGCGCCGTGGCGGTGTTGTGCACGACCGCGAGCAGTGCGGCGGGAACGGTCAGGCGCGGGGCGGCCGCCGCCACGCGGGCGGTGAACCGGCGCGGGCCCTCTCGGTCGTCGACGGTGAACGGCTCGGCCGGGACGGGGTCGGGTCCGGCCTGGCCGAGCACCGGGAGACCGCGCGTGAGCCGGCCCCGGCCGAGCCCCGCCGGGTCCGCCCGGCGGGATGCGCTCACGGGGCGGCCCCCGGACGGCGGGGGCGGCGGCGGTCTCCGCGCGGCACTGATCGTGTCCTTCCGGGGGTCGGCGGCGGGCGGGCGGCCACGCCGCGCCGAGGCGACGAAGAGAGGTGAGGCTAACCGAATATATCGGGGCTTCGGGACGAACCGGGCGGTGATGGTGAGCACACATAGTAAAGGTAGCCTAAACTAATGGTCACGGTTAGGTTCGCCTCACCACGTCGATGAGACGTCGCCGCGGCCACCCGCCGACGACGGCCCGCACCACGGGCCGCACGGACGGCGCCGACCGTGGAACGGGCCCGGGCGGGCCCGCACGGCGGACGACCGCGGTCGACCGCCCCTGCGCCGTCGACGCCATCCCGTCGTCGACGGCGCGACCACCCGGCGCGTCCGCGTGGCACCTCCGTCCACCCGCACCGATCCGCGACCCCGGGAGGAACCCGATGCTCCGCACCGTCCTCGGTGGAAAGATCCACCGCGCGACCGTGACCCAGGCCGACCTGCACTACGTCGGTTCGCTGACGCTCGACTCGACGCTGGCGGAGGTCGCCGGACTCGTCGAGGGCGAGAAGGTCCAGGTCGTCGACATCACCAACGGTGCCCGGCTCGAGACCTACGTGATCCTGGGCGAGGCCGGTTCCGGCGTCGTCTGCATCAACGGTGCGGCGGCGCACCTGGTCCATCCGGGCGACCTGGTGATCATCATCTCCTATCTGCTGGCCGAGGACGCCGAGCTGGTCACGCACCGGCCCCGGGTCGTGCACGTCGACGGCGACAACCGGATCGTCGACCTGGGGACCGACCCGGCCGAGCCGGTCCCCGGCGCCACCGACCAGCTCGCCTCCCGGTGAGCGTCGTGCAGGACGGCCAGCTCCGGCCGCTGGTGCTGGACGGCGTGGTCGCGCACCCGGAGGAGTTCGCCGCCCGGTACCGCAGGGACGGGCACTGGGTGGACCTGACCTTCCCCGAGATCCTCTTCGCGTCGGTCGAGCGGGTGCCCGACGCCGTCGCCGTGATCGCGGGCGACGACCGCCTCACCTATGCCGAGCTCGGCGACCGTGTGCTGCGGGCGGCCGCCGGGTTCCGCGCGCGGGGGATCGGCCGCGGTGACCGGGTCGTCGTACAGCTGCCCAACGTCGCCGCCCACATCCCGGTGGTGTTCGGGCTGTTCGAGCTCGGCGCGATCCCCGTACTGGCGCTGCCCGCCCACGAGCGCAACGAGATCGCCCACTTCGTCGACCTCGCCGGGGCGCGCGCCTACGTCACCGTCGCCTCCTACGACGGCAGCGACCTCGCCGGGCTCGCCGCCGGCATCGCCGCGTCGTCGGCCACGGTGGAGCACACCGTCGTCCTGGGCCGCGACGGCGGCGGCCCGGAGCTGGACGCGCTGCTCGCGCACGCACCGCTGCGCCACGAGCGCCGCTCGCTGCCGTCGGACGTCGCGTTCCTGCAGCTGTCCGGGGGCACGACGGGCACCTCCAAGCTCATCCCGCACACCCACGAGGGCTACCTGGGCTCGATGCTCCACGCTGCGCGGGTCGGCGGGGTCACTGCGGACACCGTCCAGCTGGTCGTCCTGCCGATGCCGCACAGCTTCGCGATGCGTTCACCCGGGTACCTGGGTGCCCTGCACGCCGGGGCGACGGTCGTACTCGCCACCGACGGCAGCCCCGACACGGTGTTCCCCCTGATCGAGCGGCACCGGGTCACCGAGACCGCCCTGGTCCCGCCGCTGGCGCTGGCCTGGCTCAACTCCTCGCTGCGCCCGGACCACGACCTCTCCAGCCTGCGCACGGTCCGCGTCGGCGGCGCGAAGTTCGGGGTGGAGGCCGCCCGCCGGATCGGCCGCGAGCTCGGCGCCACGCTGCAGCAGAGCTACGGCATGGCCGAGGGCCTGCACACCTTCACCGATCTCGACGCGGACGAGGAGACGATCACCACCCGGCAGGGCAGACCGACCTCGGACGCGGACGAGATCCTGATCGTCGACGACGAGGGCCGCCCCGTGCGTCCCGGCAGCCCGGGGCACCTGCTGACCCGGGGCCCGGCGACCGTCCGCGGGTACTACCGCGCCCCGGAGCACGACCGGACCGTGTTCACCGACGGCGGGTTCTACCGGGTCGGCGACCTCGTCCAGCAGGACGACCGCGGCTACCTGACGGTCGTCGGGCGGGCCAAGGACCAGATCAACCGGGGCGGGACCAAGATCGCGCCCGAAGAGGTCGAGAACCACCTGCTCGCGCACCCGGCGGTGCACGACGCCTCGGTCGTCGGCGTCCCCGACGACGTGCTCGGCGAGCGCACCAAGGCCTACCTCGTGCCCCGGGAGGGCGCCGACACCGGGGCGCTGACGCTGGCCGGTGCCCGTGCGTTCCTGCGGGAACGCGGCCTGGCCGCCTACAAGCTCCCGGACCTCGTCGAGGTCGTCCCGGCGTTCCCGAGCACGGTCGCCGGGAAGGTCAGCAAGCGCGCCCAGCGAGTGGAGAAGGACTGACGTGAGCTCTCCTGTACGCCTGCCGTTGTCCGTGGCGCAGCGCGGGGTGTGGTCCGCGCAGCAGCTGTTCCCGACCTCGACCGTCTACCGGGTCGGTCAGGTCGTCTGGCTCGCCGGCCCGATCGACCCGGCGGCGTTCGTGGCCGCGGTCGACGACGCCGTCGCCGAGACCGAGGCGCTGCGGGTGCGGTTCGGTGAGGTCGACGGCAGCCCGGTGCAGTGGGTCGACGACACCGCCACGGTGCGTACCGAGGTCGTCGACGACCCGCTCGACGACGACGCGATCGTCGAGCGGGCCCGCGTCGACTACCGCGGGAGCGCGCACGGCGACGCGCTGTACGCGCCGTGGTCGTCGCTGGTCCGGCGTGCCGCGGGCGGCTGGGCGTGGGCGTTCACCCACCACCACCTGGTGCTCGACGCCTACGGAGTGTCGTTGTTCGTCCGGCGGACCGCCGAGCTCTACACGGCGCGGGTCACGGGCGCACCGGCCCCCGAGCGCTGGTTCGCCGGGCTGGCCGACGCCGTCGCCGCCGGTGGCGCCGACGGCCCAGTCGGCCCGGACGCGGCACCCACCGAGGACCACTGGCGGGCGGTCCTCGACGTCGACGCCGGCACCCCCGACGACGTCGGCGACCTCGCCGACGCGTTCGGCTTCCGCCCGCACACGGTGCGGGTACCGCTCGGCGCGGACGTGCGGGACCGGATCGCCGCATTCGCCCGGCCCGCCAGGCTGACCTGGCCGGACGCCCTCGTCGCGCTGTGGGGCCTGTACACCGCGCGGGACCGGCACCTGGACCGCGTCGCGGTCCGCATGCCGTTCATGCTCCGCGACGGCGCGGCCCTGCTGCGCACCCCCTCGATGGCCTCGCGCATCTTCCCGGTGGTCGTCGGGATCGGAGCGCGCACCACGGCCGGCGAGCTGCTGGCGGCCGTCTCGGCGCAGATCCGCGGGGTCGCGTCGCACACCGCGATCGAGGACGCCCGGCTCGCCCGGTTGTGGCCCGGCGGTGAGGCCGCCTACCTGGAGCTGCCGGTCGTCAACATCAAGGCCCTGGACTACGCGGCGGACTTCGCCGGGACCCCGGGCGTCGAGCAGACGGTCAACCCGGGTCCGATCGGCCGGCTGGACCTCTCGGTCTACAACGACTCCGTCCACGGCTTCCGGCTGGAGCTGCGCGGGCGCGACCGGTCGCATGCGGGCCGGACGCTGGCCGAGCACGCGCAGCGGTTCGCCGCCCACCTCGACGCGGTGCTGGACCTGCCGGTCGGCTCGACCCTGGCCGAGCTCGACCGGGCCGCCCCCGCAGACCGGGTCACCGCGCTCCCGGCCGGTGTGGACGGTGTCGTCCTGCCGCCGCCGGCGTCCACGGTCGACGAGCTGGTCCGCCGCCAGGTGGCCCGCACCCCGGACCGGACCGCGGTGGTCGACGACGTGACCGGCGCGCGCTGGACATTCGCCGAGCTCGACGCCCGGGTGAACGCCCTGGCGGAGCTGCTGGTCCGGCGCGGGGTCGAGCCGGGGGACCGGGTCGGCGTGCTGCTGGGCCGCAGCCCCGACCTCGTCGTCGTCCTGGCCGCCGTCCTGCGGGCGGGCGCCGGCTACCTGCCGATCGACCCGGCCCTCCCGGCCGGGCGGGTCTCCGCGATCCTCGAGGACGGCGCCCCGCGCCTGGTCGTCACCGACCGCACCGTCACCGACCGCACCGTCACCGACCGCGAGATCCCCACCGCCACGGGCACCGGGCCGGGGCTGCTGCACCTCGACGAGCACCGTGCCGAGCTGGACCGCGGCCGGGCGACCGCGCCCGCGCTGTCGCGGGACCCGGACGCCGAGGACCCGGTCTACGTCATCTTCACCTCGGGGACGACCGGACGGCCCAAGGGCGTCGAGGTCCCGCACCGGGCCCTGGTCAACCGCCTGACCTGGGGGCGGAAGCACTACCCGCTCGCCGCGGGCGAGACCGTCCTGATGAAGACCCCCGTGTCGTTCGACGTGTCCGCCCCCGAGGTGTTCACACCGCTCACCGAGGGCGGCACCCTGGTCGTGGCCGCAGACGGGCGGCACGGCGACCCCGACTACCTGCACGAGGTGATCCGGCGGCACGCGGTGAACCGGATCAACTTCGTGCCCTCGATGGGCGAGGAGTTCGTCCGCACGGACGACACGGCGCTGCCGTCGCCGACGGTGACGATGGTGGCGGGCGAGGCGTTCCCCACCGCCCTGGCGACCGCGCTGTGCACGCTCACCGGCGGCACCGTGCTCAACGTCTACGGGCCCACCGAGACCGGCGAGATCACCCACCACGAGGTCGATCCGGCGGCTCCGGGCCGGGGCGCGGTGGTGCCGATCGGGACCCCGATGGCCAACACCCGGGCCCGGGTGCTCGACGCCTGGCTGCGCCCGGTGCCCGTCGGGACGCCCGGCGAGCTCTACCTCGGCGGCGCCCAGGTCGCCACCGGCTACGTCGGACGCCCCGCTCGCACCGCCGAGCGGTTCGTCGCCGACCCCGAGGGCCACGGGCGGCGCCTCTACCGCACCGGTGACCTGGTGCGGCGCACCGCCGACGGTGTGCTGGAGTACCTCGGCCGGGCCGACGACCAGGTCAAGATCCGCGGCCACCGGGTCGAGCCAGGCGAGGTCGCGGCCGCTCTGGAAGGACACCCGTCGGTGACCCGAGCGCTCGTCGTCGCGCACGAGCACCCGGCGGCCGGGACGCAGCTGGTCGGCTACGTGACCGTCGACGCCGCGTCCGCCGAGACACCGGACCACGACGTCCCGGCGGTGTTGCGCGAGCACCTCGCGGCGCTGCTGCCCGACCACATGGTGCCCGCCGCCGTCGTCGAGCTCGACCGCTTCCCGGTCACCCCCAACGGCAAGATCGACCGCCGCGCACTGCCCGATCCCGGACCACTCGCCGCGCAGGCCACCACCGGCCGTCCGCCGCGCACCCCCACCGAGCGCGCGCTGGCCGGCCTCTTCCGCGACGTCCTTGGCCTGCCCGGTGACGCCGGGCCGGGCATCGACGACGACTTCTTCGCCCTGGGCGGACACTCGCTGCTCGCGACCCGACTGGTCGCGCGCCTCAACGCGACGGCGGGTGCCCGGGTCACGCTGCGCGACGTCTTCGACCGGCCCACGATCGCCGGGCTCACCACCCTGCTCGGCGAGCTGCCCACCGCAGCCGGCTCCGACGCCGGACCCGGCACCGCACCCGCCCCCCGGCCCGACCGGATCCCCGCGTCACCGGGCCAGCAGGCGCTGTGGTTCGCCGAGCAGCTCGGGGGGCCGGGCGGCCGCTACGTCGTCCCGACCGTCGCCCGCCTGTCCGGCGACGTCGACGGCGACGCGCTCGCCGGTGCGGTGCACGACGTCGTGGCGCGGCACGAGGCGCTGCGCACCCTGCTGCGCGAGGACGACCGCGGGTTGCTGCAGGAGATCGTGCCCGTGGCCGAGGTCGAGGTGCCCGTGGCGGTCGAGGACCTGACGGGTGCCCGTCCGGAGGTGGTCGGGGGCGTGTCGACGCCGTGGTGCGGGCGCGGTTCGATCTGGCCGCCGATCTGCCGGTGCGTGCGGCGTTGTTGCGGACGGCGGCCGACGGGTGGCGGTTCGTGTTGGCGGTGCATCACCATGCGGTGGACGAGTGGTCGTTGCCGGTGCTGTTGCGGGACGTGTCGACGGCGTACCGGGCGCGGTTGGCCGGTGGTGAGCCGGACTGGGCGCCGCTGCCGGTGCAGTACGCCGACCACGCGCTCTGGCAGCGCGAGCACCTCGGCCGCCCGGACGACCCGAGCTCGGAGCTGGCCCGGCACCTGGCCTACTGGCGGGGCGCGCTGGCTGGGGCGCCCGAGGAGTCGACGATCTGCGCCGACCGGCCGCGGCCGGTCGAGCCCACCCACCGCGGCACGGACGTCGCCTTCACCCTCGGTGACGACGTCGTGGCCGGCCTGCGCGCCGTCGCGTCCCGCCACGGGGTCACCTCGTTCATGATCGCCCAGGCCGCGGTGGCCCTCGCGGTGACCGCGCTCGACGGGACCGGCGCCGCCACCCGCGACGTGGTCCTGGGGTCGCCGGTCGGCGGCCGCACCGAGGGCGGCGTCGACGACGTGGTCGGCTACTTCGCGGGCGTCCTCCCGATCCGCCACCGCATCGCGGCCGGCGACCGCCCGGCCGACGTTCTGGCCCGGGTCCGGGAGACCGTGCTCGACGCCTTCGCCCACCAGGACGCACCGCTGGACCGCATCGTCGCCGCCACCGGTGCGGCGGGCGACTCCGCCCGCAACCCCCTCTACCAGGTCATGCTCACCCACCAGCAGCACACCGGGGAGCCCTACCCGCTGACGCTGCCGGGCACCGACGCCCGCCCGGACACCACCGGCATCGGCGCGGCGAAGACCGACCTCGACGTGTACCTGACCGACGCCCCCGGTCGCGTCGACGGCTTCGTCACGGCCGCGACCGACCTGTTCGACCGGGGCACCGCGGAGCGGTTCGTCGTGGTGCTCACCCGGGCGCTGGCCGCGATCGCCGCCGACCCGGACCTGCCGGTCGCCGGGCTGGACCTGCTGCCCGACGACGACGCCGCCCGCCTCGCGGACTGGGCCCACGGCCCGACCGGGACCGGAAACACCGACGGCGCCGTTCCTCCCACGGTGGACGCCCTGCTGCGCCGTCGGGCCGCCGCCGACCCGTCGGGCACCGCGGTGGTGGACGGGGCGAACGGACGCCGGTGGACCGCCGCCGAGCTCGATGCCCGGATCGACGCCGTCGCCACGACCCTGGCAGCCCGCGGCGTGAACCCGGGCGACCGGGTCGGGGTGCTGCTGCCCCGCAGCACCGAGCTGGTGGGCGTCCTGGCGGGCGTGCTGCGGGCCGGTGCGGCCTGCGTGCCGCTCGACCCGGCGCACCCCGCCGCGCACCTGGCACGGCTGGTCGAGGTGGCCGGGCCCCGGCTCGTCGTCACCGGGGCCGGGGGACCTGACCTGCCGGTCGGCGCGGAGCGGCTGCTCGCGGTCTCCGACATCCCCGACCGCGTCGAGGTCCCCGCCCCGCCGCTGCCCGCGCCGTCGCCGGGTGACACCGCCCAGATCGTCTTCACCTCCGGCACCACCGGGGAGCCGAAGGGCGTGCAGCTGAGTCATGCGGCCCTGGCCCACCGGCTGGACTGGGGCAACGCGCTGCTCGACCTCGACGCCGGCGCGACCGCGCTGGTCAAGAGCGGGGTCGGGTTCGTCGACGCGGTCACCGAGCTGTTCGGGCCGCTCACGGCCGGTGCCACCGTCGTCGTGGCCCCGGAGGCGACCGCGCGCGATGCCGCGGCGCTCGCCGCCGCCGTCGAGGAGCACGCGGTCACCCACCTGCTCACCGTGCCCGCCCTCGCCGACGGTCTCGCCGGGACCGACGTCGCCGGCTCCGGGGGGCCGGTCCTGCACACGCTGCGGCACTGGGTGTCCTCGGGGGAGCCGTTGACGCCCGGTACCCGGGACGCCATGCGCCGGACCGCGCCGGCCGCGGCGCTGCACAACTTCTACGGCTCGACCGAGGTCACCGGCGACGCCACGGTCGCCGACGTCGACGGGCTCGTCCCGGCCGGCACCCGGGTGCCGATCGGGCGCCCGCAGCCTGGCGTCACCGCCCGGGTCCTCGACGGTTGGCTGCGCCCGGTCGCCCCGGGCGTCACCGGGGAGCTGTACCTGGGCGGCCCCCAGCTCGCCGACGGCTACCGGGGACGGCCGGGTCCCACGGCCGAGCGGTTCGTCGCCGACCCGTTCGGCCGCCCCGGCACCCGGCTCTACCGCACCGGTGACCTGGCCCGGTGGACCGCCGACGGGCAGCTCGAACACCTCGGTCGTGCCGACGACCAGGTGAAGATCCGCGGACACCGGGTCGAGCCCGGGCAGGCGCGGGCAGCGCTGCGCGCACACCCGGACGTCGCGTCGGCCGTCGTCGTCGCCGGGGAGCACCCGGCGGGCGGCACCCGGCTCGTCGGGTACGTGACCGCCCGTCCCGGCCGGACCCGGCCGGACCTGCCCGGTGAGCTGCGGACCTTCCTCACCGAGCGCCTCCCCGAGCACCTGGTGCCCTCGGCGCTGGTGGAGCTCGACGCGCTGCCGCTCACCCCGAACGGGAAGGTGGACCGCCGCGCGCTGCCCGCACCCGGACCGGCCACCGACGCCGGCGGGCGGGCCCCGGCCACCGACACCGAACGGCTGCTCGCGGAGGCCTTCCGCGAGGTGCTGTCGCTCGGCCCGGACGCGGAACTCTCCGCCGATGACGACTTCTTCCGTCTCGGCGGGCACTCGCTGCTCGCGACCCGGCTCGTCGCCCGGATCAACGCCGCCACCGGCGCCGCGACGACCCTGCGCGACGTGTTCGACCGCCCCACGGTCGCCGCGCTCGCGACACTGGTCGACGCCGCCGGCTCGGCACGCCCGGCCGTCCGTCCGGGCGACATCCCCCGCCCGGACCCGGTGCCCGCCTCCTACGGGCAGCTGGCACTGTGGTTCGCCGACCGGCTCGGCGGGCCCGGTGGCCGCTACGTGGTCCCGATCGTCATGACGCTGACCGGTGACGTCGTCGTCGATGCGCTGGTCGGTGCCGTGCGTGACGTGGTCGTGCGGCACGAGGCGCTGCGGACGTTGCTGCGCGAGGGCGACGGCCGGTTGCTGCAGGAGATCGTGCCCGTGGCCGAGGTCGAGGTGCCCGTGGCGGTTGAGGACCTGACGGGTGCCCGTCCGGAGGTGGTCGGGGGGCGTGTCGACGCCGTGGTGCGGGCGCGGTTCGATCTGGCCGCCGATCTGCCGGTGCGTGCGGCGTTGTTGCGGACGGCGGCCGACGGGTGGCGGTTCGTGTTGGCGGTGCATCACCATGCGGTGGACGAGTGGTCGTTGCCGGTGCTGTTGCGGGACGTGTCGACGGCGTACCGGGCGCGGTTGGCCGGTGGTGAGCCGGACTGGGCGCCGCTGCCGGTGCAGTACGCCGACCACGCGCTCTGGCAGCGCGAGCACCTCGGCCGCCCGGACGACCCGAGCTCGGAGCTGGCCCGGCACCTGGCCTACTGGCGGGGCGCGCTGGCCGGGGCGCCCGAGGAGTCGACGATCTGCGCCGACCGGCCGCGGCCGGTCGAGCCCACCCACCGGGGCGAGGACGTCGCGTTCACCCTGGATCCCAAGGTGAGCTCCGATCTTCGCACCGTGGCCGAGGACCTCGGCGTCACCTCGTTCATGGTCGCCCATGCCGCGGTCGCCCTCGCCGTGGCGATGCTCGGCGACACCGGGAGCGGCGACACTGGGACCAGTGACACGGGACCCGGCCCGGGCGCCGACGTCGTCGTCGGGTCACCGGTCGGTGGCCGCACCGAGGAGGGCGTCGCCGACGCGGTCGGCTACTTCGCCGGCGTGCTGCCCCTGCGGCACCGGATCGCGCCCGGGGACCGGCTCGCCGACGTGCTCGACCGCACCCGGGAGACCGTGCTCTCCGGGTTCGCCCACCAGGCCGCACCGTTCGACCAGATCGTCACCGCGCTGGGGACGCCGCGCTCGGCCCGGCGCAACCCCGTGCACCAGGTGCTGCTCACCCACCTGCGGCTCGTCGAGGAGTCCGAGCCGCTCGACCTGCCCGGCGTGCGGTCCCGCCGTGACCCCGCCGAGCTCGGAGCGGTCAAGACCGACCTCGACGTCTACCTCGTCGACGCCCCCGCAGGGGTTGGCGGCTACGTCAGCGCCGCGACCGACCTGTTCGACCGGGCCACGGCCGAGCGGTTCGTCGCCGTCCTCACCGGGGTGCTCGGCGCGATCGCCGCCGACCCGCGGCAGCGCGTCGCGGACCTCGACGTGCTGCCCGTCGACGACGCCGAGCGGATCGAGCGGTGGTCCCACGGGCCCGCCGCGGAACCGGTCGGGCCGTCCACGGTGGACGACATGCTGCGCGGGCGCGCCCGGACCGACCCGGACGCCACCGCCGTGGTCGACGCCGCCCGCGGGACCCGCTGGTCCGCCGCCGAGCTCGACGCCCGGGTCGACGCCCTGGCCGCGCTGTTGCGCGGGCACGGCGCGGCCGCGGGGGGTCGGGTGGCGGTGCTGCTGCCGCGCGGCACCGACCTCGTCGTCGTG
This sequence comes from Pseudonocardia sp. HH130629-09, assembly GCF_001294645.1. Lineage (NCBI taxonomy): Bacteria > Bacillati > Actinomycetota > Actinomycetes > Pseudonocardiales > Pseudonocardiaceae > Pseudonocardia > Pseudonocardia sp. HH130629-09. Next base: position 2,740,199 of record NZ_CP011868.1, on the reverse strand, counting down.
CTCGCCGGGGTGCTGCGGGCCGGCGCGGCCTGCGTTCCCGTGGACCCGGCGCACCCGGCGGCACACGTCGCCCGGATCGTCGCCGCCTGTGCGCCGGCCGTGGTCGTGACCGACCGGGCCACCGCGGCAGCCCACCCCGCTGGCCCCGGCACCCCGGTGCGGCTCCTGATGGACGACGACGCGACCCGCACCGTTCTCGACCGCGGGACCGCGGAACCCGGGGCCGGGCCCGGCCCGCAGGACCCGGCACAGATCCTCTTCACCTCCGGGACCACCGGCGAGCCGAAGGGCGTGCAGCTCTCCCACGCCGCCCTCGCGCACCGGCTGGCCCGGGGCAACGCCCGGCTCGGGCTGGACGGCACCGCGACCGCGCTGGCCAAGAGCGGGGTCGGGTTCGTCGACGCGGTGACCGAGCTGTTCGGGCCGCTGACCGCGGGCGCGACGGTCGTCGTCGTGCCGGACGGGACCGCCCGCGACGCCGTCGCGCTGCGCCGGGCGGTCCGCGACCACGCCGTCACCCACCTGCTCACCGTCCCGGCCCTGGCCGACGGCATGACCGCAGACGACCCGGCCGGGCACCTGGACTCGTTGCGGCACTGGGTGTCCTCGGGGGAGCCGCTGCCGGCCGCGACCCGGGACGCCATGCGTCGGGCCGCGCCGGACGCGACACTGCACAACTTCTACGGCTCCACCGAGGTCACCGGCGACGCCACCGCGGCGGTCCTCGACGGTCGCTGCCCCGACGACGCCGGAACCGGTGGGCGGGTGCCGATCGGGCGCCCGCTGCCGGGGTTGCGGGCCCGGGTCCTGGACGGGCGGCTGCGCCCGGTCGCCCCCGGGGTCACCGGGGAGCTGTACGTGGGCGGGGCCCAGCTGGCCGACGGCTACCTCGGTCGCCCGGGGCTGTCCGCGGCGCGCTTCGTCGCCGACCCGTTCGACGCCGAGGGCGGTCGTCTCTACCGCACCGGGGACCTCGCCCGGTGGACCGCCGACGGCCAGCTGGAGCACCTCGGCCGGGCCGACCACCAGATCAAGATCCGCGGGCACCGGGTGGAACCGGAGCACACGCGCGCGGTGCTGCGCGAGCACCCGGCGGTCGCCTCGGCCGTCGTCGTCGCGGTGCCCCGCCCGGCGGGCGGCCTGCAGCTCGTCGGCTACGTGACCGTCCACCCCGGACACCCGGAGGACACCCGGCCCGAGGCGCTGCGGTCGTTCGCGGCGCAGCGGCTGCCGGACCATCAGGTGCCGTCGGCCGTCGTGGTACTGGACGAGCTGCCGCTCACCCCGAACGGCAAGGTCGACCGGCGCGCCCTGCCCGCCCCCGCCCCGGCGGCGTCGGCCCCGGGCGGTCGGCCGCCCCGCACCCCGACCGAGATCGCCCTCGCCGACCACGTCCGGGAGGTCCTGAGACTCGGCGACGGCCACCCGCTCGGCGTCGACGACGACTTCTTCCGACTCGGCGGCGACTCGCTGCTCGCCGCGCGGCTGCTGACCCGGATCAACACCACGCTCGCCTCCGCACTGCGGATGCGGCACGTGTTCGCCCGTCCGACGATCGCCGGGCTCGCCGACGCCGTGTCCGGCGCCGCCCGCCACGACACCTCACCGCTGCCGCCGATCACCGAGGTCGTCCGGCCCGACCGGGTCCCGGCCTCGTACGGCCAGCAGGCGCTGTGGGTGGTCGACGAGCTCGGCACGGGCCCGGCCTACCAGGTCGGTGTCGTGCTGCGAGTCCCCGGCGGCGCCGACACCGCGGCGCTGCGCCGTGCCGTGCACCGCTTCACCGAGCGTCACGAGATCCTGCGCACCACCTTCGTCGCCGACGACGACGGCCAGCTCACCCAGGTCGTCCGGCCTCTGGAGCAGGCCCCCGTCCCGGCGGTCGAGACCGTCGCCGCCGACGCCGTTCCCCGGCGGGTCGGCGAGCTGCTCGCGCAGCGGCGCGACCTCGCCACCGACGGCGGGGTCGGGTTCACCCTGCTCCGGGTCACCGGCCCCGGCTCGGCCGGCGGCGGCGGCGACCTGCTCGTCGTGCACGGCCACCACATCGTGATCGACGAGGGATCGGTGCGCCCACTGGTCCGCGACCTCGACGCGCTCTATGACGCCGAGGTGACCGGGACACCCGCCGCGCTGCCCCGGCTGCTCGCCCAGTCCGCCGAGTTCGCGGTGTGGCAGCGGCGCACCCTCGGCGACCGCGACGCCCCCGGCTCGCGGTTCCGGGCCGAGGTGGACCACTGGCAGACGGTCCTGGCCGATCTCCCGGCCGAGACTCGGCTGCCGCTGGACCGGCCGCGCTCGGAGCGCACGGTCCGCACCGTCCGGACCGTGCGCTCCGGGCTGGACCGTGACGAGTCCGCCGCCGTCGACCGGCTCCTCGCCGACCGGCGGGCCACCCCTCTGCAGGCGCTGGTCACTGCGCTGGCACTGACCCTGTGGACCGAGGGGGCGGGGACCACCGTGCCCATCGGCACCCCGGTCGAGCTGCGCGACCAGCCCGAGCTCGCCGATGCCATCGGCTATCTCGTCAACACCGTGGTCGTCCGCGCGGACATCGACGACACCGCCGGGTTCGGCGCGCTGCTGACCGGCATCCGCGACCGGATCGTCGACGCGGGCGAGCACAAGCACGTCCCGTTCTCCGCCGTCGTCGAGGCACTCGCACCCCCGCGGCTCCCTGGCGTCAGCCCACTGTTCCAGGTGATGGCCGCCTTCCTCGACGATTCCCGACGGGACGATTCCCGACGGGACGATTCCCGACGGGACGACTCCCGCCCGGGGGGCCGGCTCGTCCCGGACCCCGCCGTCGTCGCCGCCGCGGGTGAGGACCGGGCCAGGTCCGCGCTGTTCGACCTGGTCGGTGCCGTCGTGCGGCAGCCCGACGGGGAGCTGGAGCTGCGGCTCGACGCCACCCGGGAGCTGTTCTCGGCCGGGACGGCGGAGCGGCTGCTGGCGGAGGTCCGCCGGTTCCTGACCTACGGCGCGCGCCACCCGCAGCTGCCGGTGCGCCACCTCCTGCAGCTGGTCCGGGCCGCCGCCGACCCCGCCGACGACGGGGGCGCCGCCGCCACCGGGCCCCGGGTCCGGCGCGTGCTCACCGACGTCGGGCCCGAGGACACCGCGTCCTGGCGGGCCGCGCTGGAGTACCTGGGCCTCGCCGTCCCCGGCGCGGGACCGCTCACCCTCCTGCGGCGCGACGACGGCACCGCCGAGCTGACCGGGCACCCGGATGGTCCCGCACTGGCCGGGCCCACCGGCACCCCGGAGGACGCACTGGAGGTCGTCGCCGGCCTCGCCACGCAGCTCGTCGACTCCTACCGGACCCGGGCCGCGCTGACCCTGGACCCGGCGGCCGACCCGCAGGACGACGCCGCGGGCACCCGCCGCCCGAGCCGACCCCGGCTCCGGCCCGCCGACCGGGTCCGCGTCGCGCCGGCCGACGCCGCCGCCATCCGGGCCCGCCACGGCGAGGACCTCCTGCTGCTGCCGCTGTCCGCGCTGCAGAGCGGCCTGCTCTACCACATGGTCCGGGCCCGGGAGGCCGGCGACCACAACGCCTACGTCTCCCAGGTGCTGCGCGAGCTCGCCGGCGATGTCGACGTCGAGCACCTGCGCCGCACGGTCGAGCGGGTCGTCGGCCGCTACCCGAACCTGTCCGCGGGCTTCGTCCCGCTGCGCGACACCGAGGTGGCGGTGGTCCCGGCCAGGACCGCGGTGCCGTTCCGTGTCGTCGGTCCGGACGACCTCGCCGGCGAGACCGTCGCGTCCTACCTGGAGCGCGAGCGGCACGAGCCGTTCGACATCGACGACCCGCCGCTGATCCGGTTCACCCTGGTCCGGCACGTCGAGCGGGCGGCCACCCTCGCGATGACGTTCGAGCACGTCCTCCTGGACGGATGGTCGATCAACGCGCTGCTGGCCGAGATCGTCGACGCCTACGCGGATCCGGGAGTGCTCGGACGGACCCCACCCGCGTCGTTCACCGACTACCTCGACTGGCTCGAGGGCCGCGACACCGCGGCCGCGTACCGGGCATGGGACGACCACCTGGCCGGGATCACCGGACCGACCCTGCTGTGGCCCGCCGGCGGTGACCTGGGCCTGGCCCGCGTCGAGACCGGTGACGTGCACCGCGACCTCACCCCGGACGCAGCGACCGCCGTGTACGCCGCGGCACGCCGGGCCGGGGTCACCGTCGGCACGCTGCTGCAGACGGCGTGGGCGCTCACGCTCGCCCGGGTCACCGGCACCGCCGACGTCGTGTTCGGCAACACCGTCTCCGGACGCCCACCGGAGCTCCCCGACTCCGACCGGATGGTCGGGCTGCTGTTCAACACGCTGCCGATGCGGGTGACGACCCGGCCCGCCGAGACCGTCGGCGAGCTCCTCACCCGGGTCCGGACCGAGCAGGCACCGGTGCTCGACCACCCCTATGCGGAGCTCACCCGGATCCAGGACGCGGCCGGGCTGGGAGCCCTGTTCGACACCCTGTTCGTGGTGCAGAACCTGCCGTTCGACCCGTTCGGCACCGGGGATACGCGGCCCGGTGGGCTGCGGGTCACCGGCGGGACGGTCAACGACGCGACCCACTACCCGGTCACCGTCGCGGTGAACCCGTGGGAGCAGGACGACGGCGTCGCCGTGCACGTGCGCCTGTCCTACCGGCGTGACGCCCTCGACGCCGCCGACGCGGACCGGCTGACCGAGCGCTACCTGCACGTCCTCGGTGAGCTCACCGGCGACCCCGACCTGCCGGTCGGCCGCATCGGCGTCCACCTTCCCGGCGAGCAACCGCCGCCACCCGCCGGGACCACCCGGGCGGTGCCCGCGGTGACCGTCGGCGACCTGCTGCGCGAGCAGGTGGGCCGCTCCCCGGAGGAGACGGCGATCGTCGCCGGCGACCGCCGCCTCACCTTCGCCGGGTTCGCCGCCGAGGTGAACCGGTACGCGCGGCTGCTGCTCGCGCACGGCGTGCGCCCCGAGCACCGGGTCGCGCTGCTGCTCCCACGGGACGAACGAATGATCGTCGCGATGTTCGCGGTGTTCACCGTCGGAGCGGCCTACGTCCCGGTCGACGCCGAGCACCCCGACGAACGGATCGCGACGATGCTCGACATCGCCCGCCCGACGGTCACCCTGGTGACGGCGCGGGACGCGGCCCGCCTGCTGGGGCCCGCCGACGGCACCGGGGAGGCGCTCGACCTCGACGACCCGACGGTCCTGGCCGAGATCGCCGCGGGCGACCCGGGCCCGGTGACCGATGCCGAGCGCGGCGGCCCGGTCGACCAGGACAACCTGGCCTACATCATCTTCACCTCCGGCTCGACGGGGGTGCCCAAGGGCGTCGCCGTCGGGTACCGCGGCCTGACCAACATGTACGCCAACCACGTCACGGAGATCTTCGACCGGGTCGCGGCCCACCAGGGCGGACGCCGGATGCGAATCGCGCACACGACGTCGTTCTCCTTCGACGCGTCGTGGGAGCAGCTGTTCTGGCTGCTCAACGGGCACGAGGTGCACGTGATCGACGAGGAGCTGCGACGGGAGCCGCAGCGGCTGCTCGCCCACTACGACGACGCCCGGATCGACGGGTTCGACGTCACCCCGTCCTACGGGCAGCTGCTGGTCGACTCCGGCCTGCTCGACCGGGACCGGCCCGCCGGCCGGTCGGTCGCGGGGGACGCACCCGGGGTGGTGTTCGTGTCCCTGGGCGGCGAGGCCGTCCCGGACACGCTGTGGCAACAACTACGCGCGGCTCCGGGCGTCGAGTCCTACAACCTGTACGGGCCGACCGAGTACACGGTCAACGCGCTCGGCGCCGACCTCGCGCGGTCCGAGACCCCCAGCGTCGGGCGGCCGATCATCAACACCCGCGCCTACATCCTCGACCAGGCCCTGCAGCCCGCGCTGCACGGTGTGCCGGGCGAGCTCTACCTGGCTGGGGCGGGGATCGCGCGTGGGTACTGGTCGGCCCCTGGCCGGACCGCCGAGCGGTTCGTCGCCTGTCCGTGGGAGCCGGGCACCCGGATGTACCGGACCGGTGACCTGGCCCGCTGGAGACCCGAGGGGACCATCGAGTACCTGGGCCGGGCCGACGACCAGGTCAAGATCCGGGGCTACCGGATCGAGCCGAGCGAGGTCGCCGACGTGCTGGCCGGGGACCCACAGGTCGCCCGCGCCGCCGTGATCGCCCGCGCCGACCCCCGGGGCGCGACCGCGCTCCACGGCTACGTCGTCCCGGCGACCGGGGGGACCGGGACGGTGGACCTCGACGCGGTGCGCGCCCGGGTCCGCAGCCTGCTGCCGGACTACATGGTCCCGGCAGGGCTGGCCGTGGTCGCGGAGATCCCGCTGACGGTCAACGGCAAGATCGACGCCAGGGCGCTGCCGGACATCACGGCCACGGCCGTCGAGTACGTGGCGCCGCGGACTCCGACCGAGGCCGCGGTCGCCGGGACCGTCGCCGAGCTGCTCGGGGTGCCGGAGGTCTCGGCGACCGCCGGGTTCTTCGACATCGGCGGCAACTCGCTGCTCGCGATGCGGCTGGTGGCGCGGCTGAACGAGCGGCTCGGCTCGTCGCTGCTGGTGCGCGACGTGTTCGCCGCCCAGCAGGTCGCCGCGCTCGCCGCGCTGGTCGACGGGACGTACCCGGCCGACGGCCCCGCTGCGTCCGCCACCGGGGGGGACGGGGCCGCCGACGTCGCCGGCGCCGTGCTCGTCCCGCTCGTCCCGTCGACGACCGGCCGGCACCTGTTCTGCGCGCACGCCCGCTACGGGCACGCCTCGCTGTACGCGGGACTGGCCGGTCACGTCCCCGACGGCGTCGGCGTCGTCGGGCTGCAGGACCCGGCCCATACCGGGCTCGACACCGAGTTCGGCTCGATGGCCGAGCTCGCGTCGGTGTACGCCGACGCCGTCCAACGGGCCCAGCTCGAGGGCCCCTACGACCTGCTGGGCTGGTCCTTCGGCGGGCACATCGTGTTCGCCGTCGGCCGGGAGCTGGTCGCCCGCGGCAGCACGGTCGCGACCCTCACGATCGTCGACACCACGCCGACCGGTCCCGACCACGTCCCCGACCCCTGTGACGTGCAGCCCCGCGACGGCGTCCCGGTGGCGGCCGACGAGCTCCGGCAGCGCGAGTTCCTGGCGGCGACGGCGGCGGAGCTGCGCGAGGTGCTCGGTGCGGAGGCGAGCGCCGAGGTGTTCGCCGACCGCACCCAGCTGACCGCGTTCGCCGTGTCCGGGCTGCGCTGCGAGCGGCACATGGCCGAACCCACCACCGGCGAGCTCGGCTGCGCGGCACTGCTCGTCGCGGCCGGCCCGCCGGTCCCGGCCGACGGCACCGGGATCTCCGCGTGGACCGCGCACCTCCCGGCGGCCCGCACCGTGCACGTCACCGGCACCGACCACAACTCGATCGTCCGCCCGGACGGCGGCCTTCCGCGCTGGGCGCATCACCTGACCGGCCTGCTCGACCGCATCGACCCGGGGACCGACCCCCAGGAGGACCACTGATGAGCCTGACCGCCGACGAAGCGACCGCGGACGTCGCGGAGCTGCTGTTCCTCGAGCCCGGCGAGCTGGACCGCCGGCTCGACCTGCGCGAGCAGGGCCTGGACTCGGTGCGCACGATGGAGCTCGTGGACCGCTGGCGCCGCGCCGGGGTGTCCGACATCAGCTTCGTGCTGCTCGCCGAGGACCGCAGGCTGGAGCGCTGGCTGGACCTGCTGCGCGAGATGCAGGGCGGCGGCGCGGCGGGTGCCGCCCCGGCGGGCGACGCCCGACTGCGCACCTGCATCGCGACGGTGTCGCTCGGCGGCACCCTCGCCGAGAAGCTCGACGCCGCCGCGGCGGCCGGGTTCGACGGCGTCGAGCTCCTCGACGCCGACCTGCAGGGCTCGCCGCTCCCGGCCGCCGACGTCGCCGCCCGCTGCGCCGAGCTCGGCCTGTCCATCGACCTCTACCAGCCGTTCCGGCGGGCCGAGGGCCTGGGCGCCGCGGAGTTCGACGACGCCCTGACCCGCTTCCGGGGAGAGCTGGACGTGATGGCCGAGCTCGGCACGTCGTCGATCCTGGTCGTGTCCAACACCGAGGCCGACGCCGATCCCGACCCCGACGTGTCCGCCCGCCAGCTCGCGACACTGGCCGACACCGCCGCCGCGCGCGGGATGACGGTGACCTTCGAGGCGCTCGCCTGGGGCACCCACATCGGCCGGCTCTCCGAGGCGTGGGACGTCGCGCGCCGCGCCGACCACCCGGCGCTGACCGTCGCCGTCGACACGTTCCACCTCATCTGCCGGGGTGAGGGCGCCGGGACCGTCGCCGAGGTGCCCACCGAGAAGATCTCGCTGGTCCAGGTGTCGGACGCGCCCTGGCGGACCGGGGACCTCGCGCAGTGGAGCCGCAACCACCGCTGCCTGCCCGGCGACGGCGAGTTCGACCTCGCCGGGCCGCTCGCGGCGGTGCTGGCGGGCGGGTACCGGGGGCCGCTCTCCCTGGAGCTGTTCGACCCCGACCTGCGCCGGCGGGACCCGGCCGAGGTCGCCGCCCGCGGCGCGGCCGCGTTGAAGAAGCTGGTGGACCGGGCCGGGGCGGGCGTCTGACGCGCGGGCACCTGCGGCGGCCCGCCGCAGGTGCCCGCCGGCTCAGATCCGGCCGACCGGCTCGCGCTTCTCGGCCTGGAAGACGTCCTCGCCGCGGCCGTGCGCCCAGTACGCCGACAGCGACATCCGGGACCGGTCGGCCCCGAGCTCGTCGGTCAGGTACGGGCGCAGCGCCTTCATCGCCCCGCGCTCGCCGTGCGCGAAGACCTGCACGTCCCCGGCCGGCCACTCCAGCGCGCGGACCGCGTCGACCAGCACGGTGCTCGTCCCCGCCTCGGCGTCGCCGCGGTGCAGCCATCGCAGCTCGACGCCGTCGGGGTGGACGAGGTCCAGCTCGTCGGCCGTCGAGCCGACCTCGACCAGCGCCACTCCGCGGGCGTCGGGGCGCATGGCCTCCAGCGCGGACGCGATCGCCGGAAGGGCGGACTCGTCGCCGGCGAGCACGTGCCGGTCCGCGGCCGGGTCGGGGGAGTAGCCACCGCCCACACCGCCGAGGACGACCGGGTCGCCCGGCTGCGCGCCCGCCGCCCACGGTCCCGCGACACCGGCGTCGCCGTGCACGACGAAGTCGATCCACACCCGCTCGGCGGCGAGGTCGAAGCGGCGGATCGTGTAGGTGCGGGTCGAGGGGAGCTGCTCGACGGGGAGCTCCTCGCGCAGCGCCGCCAGGTCGTAGGGCGGGACCAGGTCCGACCCGGCCGGGCGGAACAGCATCTTGGCGTAGGTGTCGGTGTGGCCCGCGGCTGCGTTGTCGGCGGCGTCGGCCAGCGCCGGCCCGCCCGCGACGATGCGCACGAGGTGCGGTGAGAGCGGGATGCGCTCGAGCACCTCGAGCACGATCTGGGGCCGCCGGGTACGGGTTCCGGGAGCGGTCATCGGGTTCCTTCCGTGGTCGAACGGGGGTCGAGCGGCACCACCGTGGGGGTGCCGGTGACGGGGTCGGGGACGACGAGGCACCGCAGGCCGAACACCTCCTCGATCAGCTCGGGGGTGATCACCGCCTCCGGGGCGCCGGCGGTGACGACCCGGCCGTCGCGCAGGACGACCAGGTGGTCGGCGTAGCGGGCGGCCTGGTTCAGGTCGTGCAGCACCGCGACGATCGTCCGCCCGTCGGCGTGCAGGGTGCGGAACAGCTCCATCAGCTCGTACTGGTGGGCGATGTCGAGGAACGTGGTCGGCTCGTCCAGCAGCATGATCGGGGTGTCCTGGGCGAGCAGCATCGCGACCCGGACCCGCTGGCGCTGGCCGCCGGACAGCTCGGCGACCGGCCGCCCGGACAGCTCGGTGAGCCGGGTCGCCTCCAGCGCGCCGCGCACCGCCGCCTCGTCGGAGGGGCGCCACTGGTGGAACAGGTTCTGGTACGGCGCGCGGCCGCGGGCGACCAGGTCGGCGACCCGGATGCCGTCGGGGGCGGGGGAGCTCTGCGGCAGCAGACCCAGCTCCCTGGCGGCCTCCTTGGCCGGGAGGCCGGCGAGCGCGCGTCCGTCGAGGAGCACCTCACCGTGGGCCGGCGCCAGGATCCGGGACAACGCGCGCAGCACCGTCGACTTCCCGCAGCCGTTCGGCCCGATGATCGCGGTGAACGACCGGTCGGGGATCTCGACCGACAGGCCTTCGGCCACGACCCGGTGCCGGTAGCCGATGGTGGCGTCCCGGGTGACGATCCGCGGTGCACCGCGCCCGCTCGCCGCGTCGTCACCGGTGAGGTGCGTCTGCCCGGAGGTCGTGCTGGTCATCGGGGGCTCCCGTTCCCGGTCATGGGTGTGTGCCGTACTGCCGGCGGGCCTCGTGCACCAGCAGCCAGATCAGGTAGATGCCGCCCAGACAGACCGTGATGAGGCCGACCGGGACCGCCCGGTACACCTCGGCGATCAGCAGGGACAGCAGGTGGGCGCAGGCCAGCAGGGCTGCGCCCGTGCAGGCGGCGGAGAGCGTACTCACCCCCGCCGAACGGCTCAGGCGGCGCCCGATCTGCGGGGCGACCAGCGCGACGAACGCGATCGGGCCCGCCGCCGCGGTCACCAGCGCCGTCGTCGCCACCCCGACGAGCAGCAGCGACAGCCGCGCAGTGCCGACCCGGGTGCCCTGGGTGACGGCGGCGTCGTCGCCGAGCTCCAACCGGCGCAACGACGGCGACCCGACGACCGTCGCGATCACCAGCACCGCGGCGACGGCCAACGACGGCAGCATCGACGACCACGTGACGTCGGCGACCGAACCGGCGGCCCAGAAACCGACGCTCAGCGCCTCGTCGATGTCGGCCCGGGTGATCAGGTAGGCGTTGACGGAGCCGAGCATCGCCGCGACCGCGATGCCGACGATGATGAGCCGGAACCCGGCGACCCCCCCGCGGTAGGCCAGCAGGTAGACCGCCACCGCGGTGAGCAGGCCACCGGTCAGCGCGGCGGCCGCGATGTCCCAGTAGCCGCCCGCGCCGAACACCAGGATGGTCAGCACCACCCCGGTGTAGGAGCCCGCGTCGAACCCGATGACGTCCGGCGAGCCGAGCGGGTTGCGGGTCAGCGACTGGAAGATCGCCCCGCCGATCCCGAGCAGCGCCCCGAACACCAGGGCCGCTGCGATGACCGGCAGCCGCCACTCGACAACGATGGTGCGCTGGAACCGCTGCCCGGCGCCGACCAGTGCGCGGGCGACCTCGTCGACACCGAGCCGGTAGTCGCCCAGCCCGAGCGCGAGGACCGAGACGCCCAGCGCGACGGCGAGCGCCGCCGCCGAGACGCCGACGAGCCGCAGCCCGATCCGGCCGGAGAACAGCGGGGTGCGGACGGTCCGCTGCGCGTAGCCGAAGTCCACCCCGGCCGCGTCGCCGGCGCCGGGGGACCGTCCGTCGGCTGAGGTGTGCCCGGCAGCCCGGTCAGCACTGTCGGTTCGGGTCACAGGCCGCTCGCCTCCCGCCGCCGGACCAGGGCGATCAGCACGGGCGCCCCGATGATCGCGGTGACGATGCCGACCTCGATCTCCCCGGGGCGGGCGACGACCCGGCCCAGCACATCGGCGACGAGCACGAGCACCGGCGCGGCCGCGGCCGAGAAGGCGATGATCCACCGCTGGTCGGGTCCGACGAACCAGCGCACCACGTGCGGCACCATCAGCCCGACGAAGGCGATCCCGCCGGTCAGCGCCGTCGCCCCACCGGCCAGCAGGGTGACCACGACGATGCCGAGCATCCGGGCCCGGGCGACCTTCGTCCCGAGCGAGGTGGCCAGGTCGTCGCCGAGCGCGATCGAGTTCAGGGGGCCGGCCAGCGCGAGAGCGCCGATCAGCCCGGCGACGAGGAACGGGGCGACGAGCAGCGTGTCGGGCAGCCCGGTGCGCGCGATCGAGCCCAGCCCCCAGTTCCGGAACGCCCGGAAGGTCTCCGGGTCGATCAAAGTGAGGAAGGTGGAGAACCCGTTGAGCACCGCGCCGAGCGCCACGCCGGCGAGCACCAGGGTGACCGGCGACGTCGTGCCGCCGCCCGCCGCGCCGATGACGAACACGACGACGGTGGTCACCGCCGCGCCCAGGAACGCGAACCACACGTACTGGCTGATGCCCGAGAGCCCGAGCATCCCGGCGCCGAGCGTGACGGCGAACCCGGCGCCGGCGTTGACGCCGAGGATGCCGGGCTCGGCCAGCGGGTTGCGGGTGAGCGCCTGGATCACCGCACCGGCGACGCCGAGGGCGGCACCGACCAGCAGCGCGACGACCGTGCGCGGCCACCGCTCGGTCCAGACGAGGATCGAGGCCTGCGAGCCGTCCCGGGACCACAGCGCGGACCACACCTGGTCGTAGCCGATGGGGTTGGCCCCGTGCGCCAGACTCAGCAGCATCGCCACCGCGAGCGCGACGACGACTCCGCCTAGCCCCAGTGCGCGACGACGGTGCAGCGACGACCGGGCGGGCGGGGCCGCCCGCCCGGTGCGTCGCCGGGAGAGGTGTCCGGTCGTCACCGGCGTCAGCCGAGGTCGAGCCCGTCGACCCGCCTCGCCAGCTCGCCGACCGCCCACGGCAGGCTCGTCACGCTGGCGCCGCGGCGCAGTACCCAGGTCAGCTCGCTGCCCGGCTCGTCGATCGTGATGCCGACGTAGCGGCCCTCGGCGACCGGCGGCACGGTTCGGAACAGCGGTGCGGCCTCCCGGGCCGTCCGGCCCGCGGCGTCGTTGTAGAACATCACCAGCACGTCGCCGTCGAGCTGGCCGACCTGCTCGTCGGCGACGCTCGGGTCGGAGACGAACTGCCGGCCCAGCGGGTTGGGTGCGAAGCCCATCCGGGTCACGATGCGCTCCGCGGTGCCGCCGGTCACGGTGTAGTAGTCGATGCCCGACTGGGTGTAGTCCGTCGCGATCGTGATCGTCCGGCCCGCGTACTGCGGGTGCTCCCGGGCGACCGCGTCGATGGCCTGCTCGGCCTCGGCGATCGCGGTCTCGGAGGCCGCCGGCAGGTCGAGCGCGCGGCCGACCATGCGCTGGGTCTCCTGCCAGGAGATCTGGTCGCCTGCCACCTTCTCCGGGTTCTCCAGCACCGGGGCGATCGAGCTCAGGCGCTCGAACGTGACGTCGTCCTGGACGAAGTTGGTGGCGACGATCAGGTCGGGGTCGGTCGAGGCGATGCCCTCGAAGTTGATCGGGTCGCGCCGGGTGACGGTGTCGCGCATCTCGATCCCGGACAGCCACTCCTGGCTGCGCCACGGCCACTCGCTCTCCTCGGCCATCGTGTAGACCGGGGTGACGCCGAGCGCCTCGAGCGCGTCGAGGTTGGGCGAGAAGCCGATCACGGCGATGCGCTCCGGGCGCTCCTCCAGCACGGTCTCGCCGGCCCACGTCGTCAGCGTGAGCGGGTACTGCGTGGTGCCCTCGGCCGCGGGGAGCGCTGGTCCGCCGGCGGGGCCGACGCCGGAGTCCCCACCACCGGAGCCGGCGCAGGCGGTCAGCGTCAGCAGCAGCGCGAGCGCGAGAGCGGGCACGGCGTTCCGCCGGCCTCTGCGGACCATGGAGAGAGCCATGACCGTCCTTCCCTGGGGAGCGGCGGCCGCCCGGGAAAGGGGCGTTCCGGACCGAGCCGACAAATTGACGAAGTTAGGCGAGCCTATGCTGCCGTCCATGCGTCGGCCAAGGGGGTGTCGTCCACAGCACCCCCGGCTTGTCGGCTCGGCCCGGATCAGCCGACGATCACCACGTGCAGGGTCCGCGGCCCGTGCACGCCCTCCACCCGGTCCAGCTCGATGTCGCTGGTCGCACTCGGCCCGCTGATCCAGGTGTGCGGTCGTACCGGGTCCAGCGCCGCCACCGCCTCCGGTACCCCGGCCACGATCTGGTCGGCGCGGATCACGCAGACGTGCAGGTCGGGGACCAGGGTCGCGGCACGACGGCCCTGGCCCGGCCCGTGGTCGAGGACGATCGTGCCGGTCTCGGCGATGCCGATGGCGGCCGTCGACAGCACGCCGTCGCACCGGTCCAACTCGGACACCACGACGCCGGGCCCGTCGGCGACGACCTCGACATCGGCGGGTACCAGCCCGGCCGGGAAGCCCGGTGGCACCAGGATCCGCAGCGGCCCGGAACCCGCGAGCGGGGTCCGGCCCGCCAGCGCTCCGGCGACCCGCGCGGTCGCCGTGTCCGGAGCCGCCCGCTCGACGACGGCGCGGTAGTCCGCGACCCGCTCGACGAACAGATCCACGACCTGCGCGTGTGACGGCGACCGGTCGGGAACCGGGCGGACCACCTCCACGTCGAGTACCGGCTCGACGTCGGGCACGTCGGACAGGGCCCGCCGGGCCTTCGCCAGGATCGCCTCACGCGCGCTCATGCCCAGCTCCCGTCCCGGCCGCCGTTCGTCCGCTTCCACCACTCCCGGAACGACTCCTCCGCCGGCACCGGGACGTCGCGCGAGTCCGCCCACGGGCTCGCCGGACCGGGGATCGCGCCCAGCACGGTCCGCCCGCCGGGGACGGTGCGTCCCAGCCGCGCGACCAGCCGACCACCGAGCCCGGCCGCCTTCTCCGCGGCACCGGTCCGCGCCGCCGAGGACAGTGTCCACGACGCCGCCCGCATCGCGACGTCCTGAACCGACGGCACCCGGCTCGCCCGCTGGTGCGCGTCGACGACCTCGGCGCGCAGGTGCACCAGCACCTCGGGGATGTCGATGCGGACCGGGCAGACCTCGAAGCACGCCCCGCACAGGCTGGAGGCGTATGGCAGCGAGTCGGTCTGCGGGTCGGTGCCCACCCCGCGCAGCTGCGGCGTGAGGATCGCGCCGATCGGACCCGGGTAGACCGAGCCGTAGGCGTGTCCGCCGGTGCGCTCGTAGACCGGGCACACGTTCAGGCAGGCCGAGCAACGGATGCAGCGCAGCGCCTGGCGTCCGGTCGGGTCGGCCAGCACGTCGGTGCGCCCGTTGTCCAGCAGCACCACGTGCACCTCCTGCGGCCCGTCGCCGGGGGTGACCCCGGTCCAGGTGGAGGTGTAGGGGTTCATCCGCTCCCCGGTCGAGGACCGGGGGAGCAGCTGCAGCATCACGTCCAGGTCCTGGAAGGTCGGCAGGACCTTCTCGATGCCGACCACCGACACCAGGACCTCCGGCAGGGTCAGGCACATCCGGCCGTTGCCCTCGGACTCCACGACGGTCAGTGTCCCGGTCTCGGCGACGGCGAAGTTCGCCCCCGACACCGCGACCCTGGCCCGCAGGAACTTCTCCCGCAGGTGCTCCCGGGCGGCCGCGGCGAGACGCTTCGGCTCGTCGGTCAGGTCGGCCGGGGCGGCGCGCCCGGCGCTGCCCATCTCGCGCAGGAAGATCTCCCGGATCTCCGCGCGGTTGCGGTGGATCGCCGGGACCAGGATGTGGCTGGGCAGGTCGTCGCCGAGCTGCACGATCAGCTCGGCGAGGTCGGTCTCCCAGGCGTGGATGCCCGCGGCCTCCAGCGCCGAGTTGAGGTCGATCTCCTGGGTGGCCATGGACTTGACCTTGACGACCTCGTCGGTGCCGTGCCGGCGCGCGATGTCGACGACGATCGCGTTCGCCTCGGCCGCGTCGCGCGCCCAGTGCACGGTGGCCCCGGCCGCGGTCAGCGAGCGTTCGAGCTGCTCCAGGTAGTCGGGGAGGTGCCGCAGCACCCGGTTCTTGATCGCCTCACCGGCCAGGCGCAGCTGCTCCCACTCGTCCACCTCGCCGACGACGCCTGCCCGCTTGGTGCGGATGACGCCCGTCGCGTGCGCGAGGTTGCGGCGCAGCTGGGAGTCCTCCAGCGCGTGCCTCGCCGCGGTCGGGAACGACGGGGTGCCGAGGAAGGTGCCGCTCACCGGGCCACCCCCGCACTGCCGACGGAACGTCCGTCGCCGGCCCGGCCCTCGCCGGCGACCACCGGCTCGGTCTGTGCCAGCACCTCGGCCAGGTGCATCACCCGCATCCCCGACCGCTGCCGCGACAGCAGCCCGCCGACGTGCATCAGGCACGAGTTGTCCCCGGCGACGAGGACCTCCGCGCCCGTCGAGCGGACGTGGCGGGCCTTGTCGTTGCCCATTGCGATCGAGGTCTCGGCGTTCTTCACCGCGAACGTCCCGCCGAACCCGCAGCATTCGGCCGCGCCCGGCAGGTCGAGCAGGGTCAGCCCGCGCACCGCGCGCAGCAGTCGGGTCGGCCGGTCGCCGACCCCCAGCATCCGCAGCGAGTGGCAGGTCGGGTGGTAGGTGACGCGGTGCGGGAAGTAGGCACCGACGTCGACGACGCCGAGCACGTCGACCAGGTACTCGCTCAGCTCGTAGACCGGCGGTGCCACCTCCACGCCGCGGACCAGGCCGGGGTCGCCGGAGCGGCGCGCGACCAGCCCGTGCTGGTGGCGCACCGAGCCCGCGCAGGAGCCGGACGGCGCGAGGACGGCGTCGTAGCCGGCGAAGGCGTCGAGGTGGTTGCGCACGAGCGGGACGGCCTCGTCGAGGTAGCCGGTGTTGACCATCGGCTGGCCGCAGCAGGTCTGGGCGGCGGGGAACTCGACGTCGACGCGGAGCCGGCGCAGCAGGGACACGACGGCCGCGCCGGTGTCCGGGAACAGGGCGTCGTTCAGGCACGTGACCATGAGGCCGACGCGGGGCGGTGGGTTCGACATGGCGCCTCCGGTGACGTGGTGGGACGGAGGGTGTGGTCCGACCAAGGTAGCGGTATGGTCGGACCACACACAAGCAGGAGGACGACGTGCGTGTTCCCGCCGCCCACGAGATGGTGCTCGCCCACGTCGAGGAGCGCCTGACGAGCGGCGAGTGGCGCCCGGGGGACCGGCTGCCGCCGGAGCGCGAGCTCGCCGCCCGGCTCGGTGCGTCCCGCCAGGCGGTCCGCGAGGCGCTGCGGGTGCTGCAGGCCCAGGGCGTGATCCGCTCGCAGGTGGGCACCGGCGTCGACTCCGGGACGGTCGTCGTACCGGCCCCGGCGCGGGCGCTCGGGCGGGTACTGGCCCTGCACCTGGCGGTCGACTCGTTCCCGGTCGACGACGTGACCGAGGCCCGGGTCATGCTCGAGCGGTTCTCCGCCGGGCTCGCCGCGCGCTGGCGCTCGGCGTCGGACCTCCTGGAGTGGACGACCGCGCTGGACGCCATGGACGCCGACCTCGACCCGGCCGCCTTCAGTGACGCCGACATCGCCTTCCACGTCGCGATCGCCGCGGCGGCGGGCAATCGCCTGGTGGGGGAGCTGACCCGGGCGATCCGGGAGTCGGTGCGCGGGGTGCTGCTCGACGCGATGCAGGCCCAGGGGGACTGGCCCGCACTGCGCGATCGGCTGCGGGCCGAGCACCGCGACATCCACGCCGCCCTCGCCGACGGTGACCCGGCGCTGGCCGCGGACCGGATCGAGGCGCACATCCGCGCCTTCCACGGCCGGGTCCGACCTGCCTAGGCTCACCGCCGTGACCACCTCCGACCTGCCCGACGCTGCCGTCGTCGCGGTGTCCGCCCGGTACCGGCGCGGGTTCGCCGACCTCGTCTTCTCACTCGACGCGGCGCAGCTCGCGGCGCCGAGCCTGTGCGCCGGGTGGGACGTGCGGACCGACGCCGGGCACCTGGTGTCCGCGCTGACCACGACGGTGCCGTCGTTCCTGGTCCAGGTGCTGCCGGGCGCGCGGGAACGTGGACCGGGCGGTCGACCGGGCCGCGCGGCGGGAGGCGACCCGACCGATCGGGGAGCTGGTCGCGGTCCTGCGCGAGCGGGCCGAAAGCTCCGTCGCCCCGCCCGGCATCGGGGCGCGGCCCGATGACCGCCGCGCTCGTGCACACCGTCGACGTCACGGTCCCGCTCGGGCTGCCGTTCGACCCCGACCCCGCCGACGTGCGCGTCGCGCTCGACTTCGTCGTCGGTAGGGTCCCGCCGGGTTCACCACGAAGCACCGGGTGGCCGGCCTGCGGTTCGTCGCCGACGACGCCGGGTTCGCGCAAGGCGAGGGCGCGGAGGTCCGGGGACACGGCGTCGACGTGCTGCTGGCCGCCTGCGGACGACCGGCCGTGCTGGACCGGCTCACGGGGCGGCGTCGCGACGCTCGCCGGTCGGCTCACACTCTAGGCTTGGCGCCGTCGCGGGCCGGGCGGCCCGCCGGAGGGGGTCCCGTGTCCGCGTCCGCCGTTCCCACAGAGGTCGTGCTCGCGGTCTCCGCACGCCACCGCCGCGGCTTCGCCGACCTGGTCGAGTCGCTCGACGCCGGGCAGCTCGCGAGCCCCAGCCTGTGCTCGGAGTGGGACGTGCGCACCGTCGCCGGGCACACCGCGTCGGTGGTCACCATGAACCTCGGCACGGTGCTCGCCGACATGGTCGCGGCCCGCGGCGACATCGACCGTGCCATCGACCGGGGGGCGGCTCGCCTCGCGGCGCGGCCGGTGCCGGAGATCGTCGCGACCCTCCGCGAGCACGCGGACAGCCGGTTCGCCATCCCCGGGGTCGGTCTGCGGGGCCCGATGACCGACATCCTGGTGCACACCGCCGACGTCACCGTCCCGCTCGGGCTGCCCCGCGAGTCCGACCCCGAGGGCCTGCGGATCGCGCTGGAGTTCGTGGTCGGACAGCACCCGAGCGCGTTCACGAGCCGAGACCGGCTGGCGGGGCTGCGGTTCGTCGCCGACGACGTCGGGTTCGCCGGGGGCGACGGCGCGACGGTGCAGGGCGACGGGATCGACGTGCTGCTCGCGGCCTGCGGGCGGCCCGCGGTCCTGGAGCGGCTGGCCGGTGACGGCGTCGCGACGTTCGCCGGGCGCCTGACCGGCTGCTGACCCCCGGCCCTCCGGCTCCGCTCCGTCGCTCGGTTCGTACGCCGTTCCGGTGCCGGCGGCGGTGGGTCAGGCGGTCGCGTCGCGGTGCAGGCCCAGCAGGTGCACGTAGGCGGCGGCGGAGAGCGGGATCGAGTCGCGCTCGGCCTGGCTCAGCTCCCGGCGCACCTTCCCCGGCACCCCGGCGACCAGCGACCCGGGGGGCACGACCGTGCCCTGGGTGAGGACCGCCCCTGCGGCGATCAGCGACCCGGCTCCGACGTGCACCCCGTTCATCAGCACCGCGCCCATGCCGATCAGCACGTCGTCGGAGACCGTGCAGCCGTGTACGACCGCGCGGTGGCCGATGGTCACGCCGTCGCCGATGACCATGGGGAAGCCGGGGTCGGCGTGCAGCACCGAGCCGTCCTGCACGTTGGTGCGCGCGCCCACGGTGATCGGGGCCAGATCGGCCCGCAGGACGCAGGTGTACCAGATCCCGGTCTCCGCGCCGACGCTCACCTCGCCGGCGAGGACGGCGCCGGGCGCCACCCAGGCCTGGTCGTGGACCTGCGGGGTGTGGCCGTTCACGGTGATCATGGGGTCAGCCTAGGGCGGTCTCGAACGCGGCGAGGACGTCGTCACTGAAGAGCACGAACCGCACCTCCTCGACACCGGTGCCCGCGCCGGCGACCTCCCGGACGGTGCCGACGGCGATCCGGGCGGCGTCGTCGATCGGCCATCCGTAGATCCCGGCCGAGACGGCGGGGAAGGCGACGGTGCGGGCGCCGAGGGAGTCCGCGACGCGCATCGGCTCCCGGTAGGCGCTCGCCAGCAGGGCGGAGCGGTCCTCGCCCTTCGCGTGCACCGGCCCGACGGTGTGGATCACCCAGCGGGCGGGCAGGTTCCCGGCGGTCGTCGCGACGGCGTGGCCGGTGGGCAGCCCGTCGGGCAGGTCCGTGGCGCGCAGCCGCTCGCACTCGGCGAGGATCGCGGGGCCGCCGCACCGGTGGATGGCACCGTCCACACCGCCCCCGCCACGCAGGCCGGAGTTGGCGGCGTTGACGACGGCGTCGACCCGGGCCTCGGTGATGTCGCCGCGCTCGCAGAAGATCCTCATGCGCGTGCCTCCTCCCGCAGCCGCCCCAGCAGCGGGATGGCCGCGATCTTCTCCTCGGTGAGCGAGTCCCACACGATGCCGCCCTCGGGGCGCCTGCGCCGGTGCTCCCGGCAGTCGACGACCCGGTCCGGGGTGACGATCAGGTCGACCGGTGCGTCGTGACCGGCCCACGGGACGACACCGGCGTCGCGCACCTGCAATTCGTGCACGGTCGTGACGACCAGCGTGTCGTCGGAGATCAGACCGGCCGCGCGGGCCAGCGCGAACTCCAGGTCGGCGAACCCGCCGCCCTTGCCCAGCCGCGCGCCGTCGACGCCGACCGCGACGCAGCCGGTGACGACGAGGTCGACCGGCTCCAGGTCCGCGACGGCGACCCGGCGGGCCGAGCGGGTGGCGTTCGCGATCGAGACCGCCCGGCGCGGCGGATCGGCGAGGTGGTCGGGGTCGAGCAGGAAGAACGGGTCGGCCTCGGCCAGCCTCGGGACGGCCATGTAGACCGTCTTGCCGTCCTCGAGCGCGTACTGCCGCACCGGGAGCTGCGCCGAGTCCGGGTTCGACTTGACGGTGCCCGCGGCCCGCCAGACCTCCAGCTCGCGCAGCCGGCGGGCCGCGGCCTCGGCACCGACGAAGTTCGAGATCCGGTTCCGCGCGCCGGGGAAACGGGAGGCCTTCTGCTCGGTGAGTGCGCTCCAGACCTCGTCACGCAGCTCGGCCTTGCGGGCGAGGGTCCCGGGGTCGCCCCCGGCGTCGTGGTCGTGACGGCGGCTCATGCCCCGATGATGTCAGTGCTCGCGCAGGGCCCGGATCAGCTCGTCCTTGGTCATGTCCGAGCGACCGGGGATGCCGACCTTCTGCGCCTGGGCGTAGAGCTCGTCCTTGGTCTGGTCCTCGTAGTCGCCGTGCTCGCCGCCGCGCCTGCCGACGGTGTCGCGCCCTTCGGCGGCCGCGGCGTTCGCGATCCGCGCGGACTTCTCCTTGGAGTTGCCCTCCTCGCGGAGGCGCTCGTACATCTCGTCGTCCTTGATGCTGCTCGCCATGGTGGCCGACTACCCGCCGAGCAGCTCCGCCAACCTGTCCAGCAGCGGCACCTGCCCCTTCACGATCTTCTGCCGCGCGGTCGCGAGGTCGAACCACGCGGCCCGGTCCAGCTCGGGGAAACGCACGGTGCGCCCGGAACGGGGTGGCCACTCCATCTGGACCCAGGTGCCGTCGTCGGGACGATCGGCGACGGCGTCGGCGCCGGTGAAGGCGGAGCCGTCCAGCGCGAAGGCGGTGACGGTCTTGCGGGACTGGCGGACCGTGCCGAGCGGAACGGGCTCGCCGCCGGGGGGCGGGGCGCCGACCTCCTCGGTGAACTCGCGGCGGGCGGCGTCGAGGGGGGTCTCGTCGGGGCCGTGCTCGCCCTTGGGCAGCGACCAGGCGTGGTCGTCCTTGCGGGCCCAGAAGGGTCCGCCCATGTGGCCGAGCAGCACCTCCGGGCCGCCCGGCCCGGCCCGGTGCAGCAGGAGCCCGGCGCTGGTCACGGGAGGCACGCGGGGATCATCCCAGACGGGCGGGCCGGTCGAGCCGGTGCACGTGGGACAGCGGGGGGTCGGCCGGGTTGTCCGGGGGCAGCTCCCCGGTCGCGACCCGCCGGAACCCGGCCTTCTCCAGCGCCCGGCACGACGCCCGGTTGCCCGCCGCGACCGGGACGACCACCGCCGTCGCCTCCGGGTAGCGCTCCCAGCCCTCGGCGACGGCGGCGGCGATGATCCGCGGGCCCAGCCCGCGCCCGGTCAGCTCCACCGGCCCGATGAGGTAGTCGACGGTCAGCGCACCGTCCGGGAGCGTCAGGATCGGCGTGATCGCGGCGACCTCGTCGGGGTAGTCGTGCCAGCGGGCGCGCTGGACCAGCCCGACCGGGACACCGCCGAGCTCGGCGACGAGGTCCTCGCCCGGTTCCTCCCCGCGCAGCCCCGCCCCGAAGTCGCGTTCGAGCGCCTCGTCGGTGGTCTCGTGGAACCACCACCGGTGCACGTGCGGCGCAGCCAGCCAGCGCCGCAGCAGGGGTAGGTCGGCCCGTACCAGCGGGCGCAGGGTGACGGGGGCGTCGAGCGACGGCCCGTCGGACGGTGTGACGGACGGCGGCATGGCGCGGGAGCCTAGCCGCGCCGCGGGCCGACGCCGAGCGGATTCCTCCTCCGCCCGGACGAGGAGCGGGACGGCGGGCATCTCGTCCTCACTGTGGATCCGGGCCCGACCCCGGCCCGCCTACGGTCGTGTTCGGATGGAACGCCATCGGACGAGGGGACGACGATGACGAGCGACCACACCCGGCCGGCCGCACGGGCGGGAGGCGGCGGGTTCGACGCTGTCCGCGGGGACGGCACGGTCCGCGGGGACGGCACGGTCCGCGGGGACGGCACGGACGCCGTCGCGACCGTGGCGCCGGACGCACCCGCCCCGGAGCGGCCCGCAGCCGCCGCGGGTGGGGCGGCGCCGGCCGGGACCGGTTCGGCTCCGGCGGGGAGCGTGTCCACCGCGGCCGGCGACGGAGCCGTCCCGGACGACACCGGCACGGCCCCCGCGCGGACGCGGTGGTGGCGGCGCGACCACAGCCCGGAGGAGATCGAGGCGGGCGGCAAGCAGGCGTGGCGCGACGCGATGCCGTGGGACCACCAAATGTCGCGGGGCGACAAGGTGCTCGTCTTCTCCACGCTCGGCCTGCTCGCGTTCATGCTCCTGACGATGCCGCTGCGGCCGTTCCTGCTGGCGTCGCACCCGGTGCTGCTGGCCGCTGTGACCGGCAGCCTGTCGGCCGTCGGTGCGGGCGCGGCGTTCGCCAGGATCGGCGAGGCGGACCTGTGGGTCGTGATCGCCGCCGGCGTGTTCGGGATGATCAAGTTCGACTGGTTGTTCTGGCTGGCCGGGCGCCGGTGGGGCGAGAAGATCGTCGCGCTGTGGGCGCCCGGTGACCTCGCGAAGCGGTTCGTCGGCCGGATCCGCAGCTGGCCGCGCTGGGCGATGCCGATCGCCGTCGTCGCGTCCGCGCTGCCCGGCATCCCGGCCGCGGCGGTGTTCGCCGTCGCCGGCCTGGGGAAGATGCGGCTCTGGACCTTTCTGCTGTTCGACGCGATCGGTGCCGCGCTGATCACGGGACTCGTCGCCGGGCTCGGGTTCGGGCTCGGGCAGCACGCCGTCGACGTGGTGCTCGCCATCGACAAGTACGCACTGTGGATCAGCCTGGCACTGGTGGTGCTCGTCTCGGTGCAGGCGGGCCGCAAGCAGAAGCAGCAGGCCCCGCCGGCCGCGTGAGCCGTGCCCGCGCCGGCGTGACCCGGGACCTCAGGTCCCGAGCCGCTGCCGCAGGCCGCTCGCACGCCCGGCCGGGCGTGCGAGCGCGGCACGTACCGCCTCCTCGGTGCCGATGATCCGCACGGACTCCTTCGCCCGGGTGACGGCGGTGTAGAGCAGCTCGCGGGTCATCAGCGGCGAGTCCGCGGGCGGCAGCACCACGGTGATCCGCTTGAACTGGCTGCCCTGGCTGCGGTGCACCGTCATCGCGTGGACGGTGCCGACACCACCGAGCCGGGCCGGCTCGAACGCGACCGAGGAGTCGTCCCGGGCGAACACCGCGCGCCGCCCGGACACGGTCCGGACCACGACCCCGGTGTCGCCGTTGAACAGCCCGAGGTCGTAGTCGTTCGTGGTGACCAGCAACGGACGACCCGGGTACCAGGGGGCCTCGGCGGCGAATCCGGGACGCTCGGTCTCGATCCACCGCTCGATCTCCGCGGTCCAGCGGGCCACCCCGTGCGGGCCGCGGCGGTGCGCGCAGAGGACGCGGTGGTCGTCGAGCACCCGCAGCGCCCGTGCGGAGTCCCCGGCATCGGCCGCACCGATCACGTCCACCGCGGCGCGGACCACGTCCTGGCGGAAGGTGTCCAGCCGGCGCGGTTCGATCTCGGCGGCGTCACCGTCGACGAAGGAGAGATCGGCCGCGCCACCGCGGAGCAGCGCGACGGCGGCGTCGGCGTCGGCGCCCTGGACGGCGGCGGCGAACTCCGCGATCGCGCCGCCGAACCGCCAGTTGCGGTGCAGCCGCACCACCCCGTTGCGCACGACGACGGGCGGTCCGGGCTCGGCGGGTGCCGGGGCGGCCCCGGCACCGGAGGCCGGCACGGACCGGTCCACGCGGAACGCGCCGCAGGCGGTCAGCGCCTCCTGCAGGGCGGGCTCGGCCGGGCCACGGGCGGCGGCGAGGTCGCCGAGCACCGCGCCGGCCTCCACCGAGGCGAGCTGGTCCGGGTCGCCGACCAGCACCAGCCGGGCGTCGGGGCGGACGGCCTCCAGCAGCCGCGCCATCATCGTCAGCGACACCATCGACGTCTCGTCGACGACCACGACGTCGTGCGGCAGCCGGTTGCCGCGGTGGTGGCGGAACCGGCCCGAGGTGCCGCGCGAGCCCAGCAACCGGTGCAGCGTCGACGCCGTGGCCCCCGCGACGGCGGCCCGGTCGGCGTCGGGCAGCCTCCGGTGGGCCTCGGCGACGGACTGGGTCAGCCGGGCCGCGGCCTTCCCGGTCGGCGCGGCGAGCGCCACCCGCAGGTCCGGTGCCCCGGGCGGGGAGGTGGCGCGGTGCAGGTCGTGCAGGACGGCGAGCAGCGCCGTGACCGTCGTCGTCTTGCCCGTGCCGGGGCCGCCGGCGATGACGGTGACCGGCCGCAGCGCCGCCACCGCGGCCGCGAGGCGCTGCCGTTCGGCACCCGGGTCACCGAGCAGCCGGTCCAGCGCCGCGCACAACCGGCCGGGGTCGACGGCCGCGACCGGTCCGGCACGCGTGGTGAACCCGCGGCGGACCAGCTCCTCCTCCTGCCAGTAGCGCTCCAGGTAGAGCAGGTCCCCGAGCAGGCGCAGCGGTCGCCCGGCGGGACCGTCCTCGCCGAGCGCGACCAGGGGACTGGCCGCGCACTCCGCGCGCCAGGCGGCGGGCTCCGGCCACGGCAGCCCGGACACGTCGACGGCGACCTCGCCCTCGCCGGCGGTCGTGTCCGCAGCGCTCGCCAGGTCCACGCACACCGACCCGTTGCGGATCGCGCGGACGGCGAGCGCGGCGGCCAGCACCACGGGGTCGGGTTCGGCAGTGGCCGGATCGTCGGCGGCGGTCGGGTCGCCGCGCCCGCCGAGGGCGGCGAGCCGCCGGGCGACGTGGATGTCTCCCGGTGCGAGGATCTCGGCCTCGTTGAACGCGGCGAGCACCCCCGTCGCGGTGCGGGCGGCCCGCGGGCCGAACGGGTCCCGTTCGGGGGCCGGTGGCACCGTCGGTGCTGCCGTCGCTGCCGTCGCTGCCGGGGTGGAGGGTGCGGTCGTCGTCCTCACGGGGTGCCTCCGTCCAGCAGGTCCGACAGCTCCTCGACCAGGGCGGCGGGTGGCCGCCAGGCGAAGACCCCGCAGGGCGCGGCCAGCGGCCCGGACCCGGTGACCGGGGTGTCCGGCCCGCACATGCCACGCAGGAACAGGTAGCCGACCCCGCCGAGGTGAGTGTCCGGGTCGTAGCCGGGCAGCCGCCACCGGAGGTAGCGGTGCAGTGCGACGGCGTAGAGCAGTGCCTGCAGCGGGTAGTGCGCGTCGGCCATCGCCGTGGCCAGCCGGTCGGCGGTGTAGTGCGCCGCGGTCAGCGGGTCGCGCCCGGACGGGCCGGTCGGGCCCAGCCAGTTCGTCTTGTAGTCCACGACGAGGAACCGCTCCCCGGCCCCGTCGCGGATCCGCAGCACCGAGTCGATGCTGCCGGTGAGGTAGCCGCGCAGCGGCTGTCCGGCGAGGTCGGGGGAGTCGAGGAGGTCGGCGTAGCCGTGCAGCGGGTCGCCGGGGCCCAGGTGCCTGCGCACGGCGGCGGCGAGCCCGGACAGGGTGAGCCGCCCCGAGGGCGTGTCCCCGCCGCACAGCGGCAGCTCGAAGTCGAGTTCGGACAGCCGGTCCTGCGGTGCGACGTCGGCCAGCGCCAGCCCGGACGCGATCGGCCCGAGCGGGGTCCGCAGCACCGGGACGAGTGCGTCGGCGAGCTCGTCGGGGTCGAGGTCGGCGGGCTGGTGGCGCAGCTCCTCGGTGACGTGCGCGACCACCTCCGCGCGCAGCGCGGGGTCGCCGTCGGCGGCCGTGGTGGTGTCGAGGTGCTCCAGCACGGCGTGCACCAGGGTGCCGAACCCGGTGCCCGAGGGGAGATCGGCCATGGGGGAGGGGAACGCCGCCGGGTCGGCCCCGTCCGGCGCCGCGGACGCGGCCGGCCCCGCACCGGGTGGCGGGGCGGAGGGCTCGTCGACGATGCCCTCGTCCTCGGGCTCGGTCAGCACCCCCGGCGCGGTCGCGGCCGGCTCCGGCTCGGTGTCGGGGGCCGGGTGCGGATGGTGCGCGGCGTGGGCGGCCGCGGTCAGCGCGGTGTAGGACGTGCGTCGCCACGCGGTGTCGAGGGCGCGGGCGAACGTCGCAACGGCCAGCCCGTCGCGGGGCGGCTCCGGGACGCGCTCGGCGGGGTCGCGGTCGTGCAGGGTCTCCACCGACGCGCCGGCCGGGGTGAGCCGGTCGCGCAGGAACGCCAGTGCGTTCGCGTCGCCCGGGACCTTCGCGGTCGCCGCGGGCTCCACGCCGGGGCCGGCGTGCCCGAACATCACCCGGTGCAGCGACGACGCCGCCGTCGTGGTCCCGGGGACCCACCAGGCGACGACCTGGCTGCAGGCGCGGGTGAGCGCCACGTACAGCAGGCGGAGGTCCTCGCCGGCCTCCTCGGCCTGGTGCAGCGCGGTGCGTCGGGTGCGGTCCGGGCCGGTGGACCCGCCGACGTCGAGCAGTCGTCGCGGACCGTCGGAGCCGGGCGGGGTGTCGTGGTAGAGCAGCGTCTCGGGCCGGTCGTTGACCCAGCGGTCCCACGCGAACGGCAGGTACACCACCGGGAACTCGAGCCCCTTGGACCGGTGCACCGTCACGATCTGGACGGCGTCGGCGTCGGACTCCAGCCGCCGGCTCCGCTCGGCCGAGGTGTCGCGGGCGGCCTCGCCGATCCGGTGCCGCAGCCACTCGGTGAGGGCCGTCGGGCCCAGGTGTCGTTCCAGCGCCGCGGAGTGCAGCACCTGGCCGACGTGGCGCACGTCGGTGAGGTCGCGCTCGCCGTCGGGGCTGCGCAGCAGACGTTCGGCGGGGGCGTAGCGGGCGAACACCGCCTCCTGCAACGCCGCGACCCCGCGCTCGGCGAGGACCTGGTGCCAGGCCCGCAGGTCCGCGCTGAGCTGGTCGACCAGTCCCTCGGCGTCGGGCCCGCACAGGTCGGCGACGGTGTGCCCGACGAACCGGGTCAGCGCGGCGGCACGCAGTCGCATCGAGCGTTGCGGCTGCTCGACGGCCTCCAACAGCGTCAGCCACTCCGCGGCGACCGGCGTGGTGAACACGCTGCTGGTGCCGGTGAGCACGGCGGGCACCCCGGCCTCGGCGCAGGCGTCCCGCACCAGCAGGCCCTGGGCGTTGGTCCGCACCAGCACCGCGACCTGGCCGGGGCGCAGCCGGTCCCCCGCGAAGCGGGCGGTGCCGTCGAGCAGCTGCGACAGGTCGACGGCGACGTCGCGGGCCACGACCGCGCGGGCGCCCTTGGCCCGGGCCAGGCCGCGCCCGGTCAGGTCGAGCCGGTCCCGGTTGACCAGCCGCAGCCGCAGCGGGGCGTCGTGCCGGGCGGTCAGCCGCCGCCCGGTGTGGTGGGCCCGGACCGGGTGGACGATGATCCCGGGGTCGCCGAGGGTGGCCTCGCCGAACACCCCGTCCAGCGCGGTGAGCAGCGCCGCGTCGCTGCGGCGGTTCGTCGACAAGGTGCGCTTCGTCGCCGCCGCGTCGGCGGCCCGCAGGTAGCTGTGCACGTCGGCGCCGCGGAAGGCGTAGATCGCCTGCTTCGGGTCGCCGATCAGCACCAGGGTGGTCCCCGGGGCGGAGTGGAAGGCGAGGGAGAGGATCTCCCACTGCAGCGGGTCGGTGTCCTGGAACTCGTCGACGAGCACCACCGAGAACCGCGACCGGAGCCGTTCCCGGGCGGCGGGGCCGCGGACCGGGTCGCGCAGCGCCGTCGCGAGGCGGGTGAGCATGTCGTCGTAGCTGTAGATGCGGGCGCGCCGCTTGCGGGCGTCGACCTCGCGGCGCACCGCGGAGGCGAAGCCGTAGCGGGTGGCGGCCGGGGTGGTCGGGTCGGCGTCGCGGGGCTCCAGCTCGGCCTGCGGGTCGCCGACGGCGCGGCGGGCCAGCGCCAGCGCCGCGGCCCGGTCGAACGCCGGGCGTCCCGCGTTCGGCGCGGCGTACTTGCGCACGTAGAAGTCGTCGACGACCTCGGTGACGACGTCGTCGACGTGGTCGACGAACTCCGCGTCCGGGTCGTTGTCCCCGGCCACGCCCAGCCCGGCGAGCATCTGCATGCAGAACTGGTGGGTGGTGGCGATGGCCGCCGCGTCGAACGACGCCGACGCCGCCGCCAGCCGGTCCCGGCGCCGCTCCAGCTCGGCCGGGTCGGTCGCGGCCAGGTGCGCGACGACCGGGTCGGCGTCGCGGGCGGGCGGGGTGGAGCCGGCGAGCACGGCGGCCAGCGCCCGTTCGGTGCCGACCAGGCGTTCCCGGACCCGTTCGCGCAGCTCCTGGGTGGCGTCGCGGCCGAAGGTGACCAGCATCAGCCGGTCCAGGTCGGCGACGCCTTCGGCGACGTAGCGGGTCGCGAGCGCGGCGATCGTGTAGGTCTTGCCCGTCCCCGCGCTCGCCTCCAGCACGATGGTGCCGGTCGGCAGCGGGCCGTTGACGTCGAAGGTCGGTGCCGACAGCAGGCTCGTGGTGCTCACGGCGCGTCCTGCCTCTCGTGGTCGAGCAGCGGTGCCCACAACCGGACGGCGAGCTCCCCGAACCGGGTGGGCTCGTCGCCGGAGCCGGGCTCGGGACGGACGACCAGCGGGCCGCCCGCGCCGCCCCGGACGAAGACGTGCGGGGCTTCGGCGTGCTCGAAGCGCGACCACTCGCTCTCCGCCGCGGCGAAGGCGTTGGCGGGGACCACTCCGCGGGCGCGGTTGCGGGCGTAGACGGCGGCGGCGTCGGTCGGCAGCGGCAGCGCCGCCCGCAGTCCCTCGCGGCGCAGCGCGACCAGGTCGGCCAGGGTGCGACGGGCCAGGCCGGGGTCGACCGGGCCGAGCACCGATCGGGCCGCGCCGCCGGGGCCGCGGCCGACGGTCACCGCCGTCCAGGTCCGGCCGGGGTGTGCGGCGGTGAGCGCGAGCAGCTGCACCCAGGCCCGCAGCCGGTGCTTGGCCTTGAGCCGTGAGTACTCGACACGCACCACGACGTCGCCGTGCAGGCCCGGCACCGTCCCGGCGACGGCGCGGCCGTCCTCGGGTGTGCCGGTGAGCTGCGCGACGAGGTCCTGCGAGCCCGCCTCGCTGGTCGCGACCGTCGCGGCGACGGCGACCAGCGGCTCGACCTGACCGCCGACCTCGATGAGCACCCGGTGGCCGATCCCGCCGGGCGGGAGGTCCCCGCGCAGTGTCTCGGCCCGCGCCACGGCCCGCGGCGCGGCCCCGGCGAGCCGGTCGGTCAGCAGCCGGTCACCGATCTTCCAGGTGGCCAGCCCGTCGAGCTCGACCGGCAGCGCGTCGTCGGGCTCGACGTTCTCCTCCGGCGGCAGCACCCGCACCCGCTGGCGCAGGAACGCCCGCACCGGGTGCTCGACGAACGCGACCAGCTCGTCGAGCTCGACCACCCCGTCCGGCGGGTCCTCCGGCGGGGGGAGCGGGTCCGCACCGAACAGCGGGGTCACGGTGCGCGGCCCGGCAGCGGCCTCGGCGCCGCGCCGCGCGGTCCGGTCGAAGCTGAACGGCCCGTCGGCCAGCAGCGCGCCGGGGGTGAAGTTGCGCCGGTCGAAGGGCTGCAGCGGGTGCCGGGCCCGCAGCGCCCGTGAGGCGGGGGTGCCGGAGGTGGTCCGCGCGCACGCGTCGATCGCGTCGCACAGCTCCCCGACCGGTACCGACGGCGGTCGGTCGGCCCCGGTGCGCTCGTCGGCGCCGGAGGAGACCACGACCAGGTGGCGGGTGGCCGAGCAGATCGCGTCGAGCAGCAGCTGGCGGTCCTCCCCGCGCGGGTCGCGCTCGCCGACGACGGGATCCCGGGCCAGCACGTCGTCCCCGTCGGGGGCGCCGGCGCGGGGGAACACCCCGTCGTCGCAGCCCAGCAGGCACACC
The DNA here is from genome assembly GCF_001294645.1 of Pseudonocardia sp. HH130629-09. NCBI lineage: Bacteria > Bacillati > Actinomycetota > Actinomycetes > Pseudonocardiales > Pseudonocardiaceae > Pseudonocardia > Pseudonocardia sp. HH130629-09. Next base: position 2,710,033 of record NZ_CP011868.1, on the reverse strand, counting down.
ACCTTGTGCGGGACGGCCCGCATCGGGACCAGCGTCGCGACGGTCAGCGTGCCGGTCCGGAAGTTCGCCCGGCTGGGCCGACCGCGCAGCCGCTCGGCGAGCAGACCGCGCACGTCGGGCAGGTCGAGATCGACGGTGGCGGCCTGCGGCCCCGCGGAGGCGACGACGTCGGCCAGCTCCGCGCGCGCCTGCCCGGCCTGCCAGGCGTCGGTCGGGGTGGTGTCGGTCAGCGCCGACAGCCCCTCGACCAGCGCGTCCACCCACGCCGACAGCGGCTGCGGCCCGCGCAGCGCACCGAGCACGGTCGCGAGCCGGTCGACGAACTCGGCGAGCCGCCCGACGAGGTCCACGTCGGAGGAGTCGACCTCGTCCAGCGGCAGCGCGGTGCCCAGCCAGGCCGGGGCGCCCGGTGTCTCGGCCATCGCGACGCCGACGAGCATCCGGTCCAGACCGGCCCGCCAGGTGTTCTGCCCGATCCCCTCGAGCCGGTAGGGCCAGCGGTGCGCTGCGTCGAGCCCCCACCGCACCCCGGCCGCGGTGACCAGCTCGGACAGCCGCTCCAGCGCGTCGTCGTCGAAGCGGAAGCGGCGCCGCACCGGGGCGGAGGCGACCAGGTCGAGCACCTGGGAGGCACTGACCCGGGACCCGGCGAGCTCCAGCAGCGACGACACGGTGCCCAGCAGGGGGTTCGCCTGGCGCAGCGCCCGGTCGGCCAGGCGCACCCGCAGCCGGTGCCCGGGGTGCAGCTCCTCGCGGGACGGGCCCGCGCCGTCCGGGGTGTCCGCGTCCGGGGCGAGACCGAAGGAGGCGGTGATCAGCGGCGCGAACACCTCGATGTCCGGGCACATGACGATGATGTCGCGCGGCTCCAGGTCCGGGTCCGCGGCGAGCAGCCCGAGCAGCACCTCGCGCAGCACCTCCACCTGCCGGTCCGGGCCGTGGCAGGAGTGCAGCGCGACGCTGCGGTCGTCCGGGTCGAGCAGCGGACGGTCGGCGGGGGCGGGCGGCACGGCGTCGTCGCGCAGCATGGCCTGCAGGCGGCGCAGCAGCGTCGGCGGGCCGGTGTCGGCGGGGGCCGGGTGGTGGGTGTCGGCCACCGTGGGCCCGGCCGGGGGCAGCCGCAGCGCCAGCTCCCGGGTGTCGCGGCCGAGCGAGCGCAGCAGCGGGTGCCGGACCGCCTCGGCGCTGGTGTCGGTGGCGCGCGACGGCACCCCCGGCGTACGCCCGGCGCGCACCGCGTCCCACATCACCGGCGACGGGTGCGGCAGCCACAGGTGGACCTCCCGGTGCGCCGCGAGGGACTCCAGGACGGCCAGGTGCTCGGCGGCCAGCCGGGTCGGGCCGAACAACGACAGCCGCGGCCCCACCTCGGGCCCCGGGTCGGCGCCCCCGCGCAGCAGGGCCACCGCCTCGTCGAGCCGCTCGGCGGGACCGGGGACCCCGAGTGCCGCGCGCAGGCGCCGCCACAGCTCGGGCTGCCACCGCAGGTCGGCGGGCACCGCCTCCTCCCCGGCGCGCCAGCGGCGCAGCAGCTCGGGGCGGTGGGTGGCGTAGGAACCGAACAGCCCGGCCAGCGTGCGGGCGAGCGCGTAGCGGCGGCCGTGCCCACCACGCTCCAGGTGCGCGGCCAGGGCGGTGAACCGGTCGTCCCCGGAGGTGGCGACGGCCTCGTCGATCAGCTCCAGCAGCGGCCACACCGACCGGCCGGGCGACCACGGGTCGGTCGCCTGGTCGGTGCCGGTGACGTGCGCGACGGCCCCGCCGAGCAGCGCGGCCGGGGCCGGGAACCGGACGTTCGCGCAGACCCCGCCGCTGCCCGGCCCCGCGCCGAGCCGGTGTGCCAGCCGCTGGGCGAGCCAGCGCTCCACCCCGCGCTCGGGGACCGCGACGGTCTCGGCCGCGAACGGGTCACCCGAGCCGACCGCCAGCACGCCGGCGAGCGCCTCCACGAGGGTGTCGGCGCGTTCGGCCCGATGGATCTCCAGCACGGACCGCACGGTAGCGGCGACCCCCGACAGGGACGGCCGGACCCCTCTACCAGGACGACACGCGGTAGTTTTTCAGGAACACTCCGTGCAGGTCCTCGCCGGCCTCCCCGGCGACGATCGGGTGGTAGACCCGGGCGGCGCCGTCGGCGAGGTCGAGCGGGGCGTGGAACCCCTCCTCGGCCAGGCGCAGCTTCATCGGGTGCGGGCGCTCGTCGGTGATCCAGCCGGTGTCCACCGCGGTCATCAGGATCCGGTCGGTCGCGAACATCTCCCCGGCACTGGTGCGGGTCAGCATGTTCAGCGCGGCCTTGGCCATGTTGGTGTGCGGGTGCCCGGGCCCCTTGTAGCCGCGGCCGAACACCCCCTCCATCGCCGAGACGTTCACGACGTACTTGTTGCGTGCGCTCGACGCCGCCATCGCCGGGCGCAGCCGCGAGACCAGCACGAACGGTGCCGTCTGGTTGCACAGCTGCACCTCGAGCAGCTCGAGCGGGTCCACGTGCTGGACGTGGTCGACCCAGCTGTTGACCGCCGCGGTGTCGGGGAGCAGCCCGCCCGCGTCGACCGCGGTGCCGTCGGCGATCCGCTCCGGCGAGGCCGAACGGGCCGTCGTCGCCAGCGCGGCCAGGTCGCGCCCGCCCGGGACCGCCCCGGCGAGCAGGACCGGGTGCTCGCGCGAGGCGCTGGTGAACGACACGATCTCCGGCAGCTCGCCCGCGGGCAGCTCCTCCTGCTCGGCCGCCTCCAGCGCGGAGTACGAGCCGGGGGAGCGGCGCACCGTCTGCGCGGCGTTGTTGACCAGGATGTCGAGCGGGCCGGCGGCGGCGACCTCGTCGGCGACCGCGACGACCTGGGCCGGGTCGCGCAGGTCCACCCCGATCACCCGCAGCCGGTGCAGCCACTGCCCGGAGTCGGGCAGCGCGGCGAAGCGCCGGGCGGCGTCACGCGGGAAGCGGGTGGTGATCGTGAGGTGCGCACCGTCGCGCAGCAGCCGCAGCGCGATGTACATCCCGATCTTGGCGCGGCCGCCGGTGAGCAGTGCGCGGCGCCCGGTCAGGTCGGTGCGGGCCTCGCGGTGGGCGCGGTGCGCGGCGGCGCAGTCCTGGCACAGCTGGTGGTAGAAGGCGTCGACGACGGTGTAGCGCGTCTTGCACACGTAGCAGCCGCGGGCGCGGTGCAGCGTCCCCGCGGTCGCGCCGGGAGTGTTGGACACCAGCGGGATGCCGGCGGTCTCGTCGTCGATGCGCCCGGCCGCACCGGTCGCCGTGGCGGCGGTGACGGCCTCGTCGGAGGACTTCTCGGCCTGCCGCTTCTCGGTGCGGCGCCGCAGCCGCACCGACTTCCAGATCCCCGCGGTCGCCCGCCGGACGACCACGGCGTCGGGGTGTTCGGGTGGCAGCTCGTCGACCTGCGCCAGAACCTTCAGCGCGGTCGCGAGCTCGTCCGGGTCGATGCCGGGGCTGGACACCGGGACACTCCTGGGATCGGTGGTCGGGGGACGACCCTCGATCCTAGTTCCCCGGTCTTCCGCTCAGGACGCCAGCGGCTGCGCCAGCCCGACCTCCTCGGCCATCTGCTCGAACATGGCGTGGTTGAGCTCGAAGGCGCGAACGGCCTCGGCCAGCAGTCGCTCACGCTCGACCAGGGTCCACGGGGTGTCGTCGAGCAGCGCGCGGTAGTGCGTCCGGAAGCGCGGGGGGCTGCCGAGCTCGGAGAAGTCGTAGAACAACCGTCCCGGCCCCTCGATGCCGTAGGTGCGCCCCAGGACCTTCCCGATGACCTGGCCACCGGCGAGATCGCCCAGGTAGCGGGTGTAGTGATGAGCGACGAACAGCGCCGGGTCCGCGGCGACCTCGCGCAGGCGCTGCACGTAGGCGGTGGTCGCGGGGAGGACCCGCGGGACCCCGCCGCCGAGCGCGTCGAGGTCGGCATGCAGGGCCGGCACCCTGCGCAGCCCGTCGATGACGAAGGGACCTGCCAGTGGGTCGCCGGCCAGCGCGTCCCCGGCTGCCTCCAGTGCGGTGTAGATCGCGACATACTGCTCGGCGAGCAGGGTGTAGCCGTCCAGCGGCAGCACCCCGTCGAGCAGCGCCGCTACGTAGGACGACCGGTTGAGCTGGTCGTGCACCGGCTGAGTGACCTGGCGGAGATCAGCGGACAGCGTGCCCGTGATGGGGCTCGTGGCGGCCATCGGCCCTCCCGTGACGTGACGTCTGGTGCGACGGCACGGCGCCGGATCTGACACCGTGTCAGATCACGATGCTAGGGCGCGAACACGAGTAAGGCTAGCCTCAGTCGCGCGCAACCGTCGAGACCGCTCGCAGCACGGCCGCGACGGCGGTCTCCACCGTGGCGTCGAGTTCGGCCGGGTCGACGTCGACGATCCGCCTGCTCGACAGCCCCCCGGCGACGACGGCGGCGAGCACCCGGGGGTCGTCGTCGACCATGCAGCCCGCGGCCGCGCCCTCGCGCAACACCGCCATCAGCCGGTCCCCGATGGGGTCGGCGTGCGCGGCGATCCGGCGGTAGGCGGCCGGGTCGAGCGCGCCGGCCAGTGCCTGGCCGGGCGGGAGGTGGAACTCGGCGAGGCGGCGCAGCTGGAGCCGGGCGAAGGTGGCGAGTCGTTCACGCGGGCCCGGCGCATCGGCCAGCGCGGCGTCGAGATCGGCGACGTAGCGCTGCGCCTCGTGCTCGACGAAGGCGACGAGCAGGGCCTGGCGGTCGGGGAAGTGGTTGTAGAGCGCCGAACGCCCCACACCGGCGGCCGAGGCGACCCCGGACAGGGTCACCGTGTCGAAGCCGCGCTCGTAGAGCTGCACACGCAGCGCGTCGAACACGCGCTCACGGACCTGCTCGCGGTGCGTGGCGAGCGAGCCCAGGACCTTCGGCACGCGGGCCAGTGTAGGCCCGCGTGCCGGTCGGCCCGGAACCTCAGAGCTGCGCGAGCACCGACTCGACGCCGGAGACGTCCACCGAGGACGGGACGTCCTCGACACCGATCCAGCGCACGACGCCGTCGGTGACGATCGCGGCGTAGCGCTTCGAGCGGGTGCCGAGCCCGAACGACGAGCCGTCCATGTCCAGGCCGGCGGTCTTCGCGAAGTCGCCGTTGCCGTCGGCGAGCATGAGCACCGCGTCGCCGGCGCCGCGGGACTCGGCCCAGGCCTCCAGGACGAACGCGTCGTTGACCGAGGTGCAGGCCACGGTGTCGACGCCCTTGGCCTTGAGCTCGTCGCGGCGCAGGACGAAGCCGGGCAGGTGGGTGTCGGAGCAGGCCGGGGTGAACGCGCCGGGCACACCGAACAGCACGACGGTGCCGGTGCCGAGCACCGAGGCACTCTGCACGGGCTTCGGGCCCTCGGCGGACGGGGTCATCAGGGTGACGTCGGGGATCTGGTCACCGGCGGCGAGAGCCACGGGGTTCCTCCTGGTGCGACGGGGTGGAGTGGTCGGGACCGACCCTAGTCCGCCACCGCCGCGCCCCGCCCGGCCCGGCGCCGTCGTCACACCTCGCGCTGTCGTCGGGCGCCCGCGGGCGCCGCACGGGTGCCGTGGCCGCCGCACGGGACGGAACCCGTGCGGCGGCGGGACGACCTGGGCGGCGCCGGACGGAGGGGCGGTCAGTGGCATCTCGTCGGTGCCGGCGGGACGTCGAGGGTGGGGTTGCGGTCGAAGAACCCGGCCGGCTCGAGCACGAAGCCGGTGTGGTCGACCGGCATGACCGGCCAGTCCTCCGGGCGCGGGAAGTGGGTCAGCCCGAAGGCGTGCCACAGCACGACGTCCTGGCCGTCGAGGTCGCGGTCCGCGGCGCCCCAGGACGGCAGCCCGTCCCCACCCGGGTTCTGGTTGACGAAGTCACCGGCCGGGTAGCGCTGCGCCGGGTCGTAGCGGGTCACCCACAGCGCCTTCGAGGCGAACGTCGCCCGCGCGTGGATCGACGACGCCGGGTCCGCCAGCAGGGTGGGCTGTCCGTGCGGGTGCAGGACGTAGCCGACCGGGCGTCCCAGCGCGTTGGTCTTCTCGGTGTTGAGGACGTGCCAGACCCGCCCCGACCCCGGGTCGGCGTCCCGCTGGGCGTGGGACTCCGAGGTCAGCCGGGTCGCCGACCGGGCGAAGGCGTTGCCGTGGGGGTTGCCCTCGCCCATCGGCACACGGACCGCCTCGACCTCCTCGACGGCGTTCGCGGTGCCGTCGACGGTCATGTCCAGCCGCGCCGAGAACAGATGCTGGTGGAACGGCGCACCCAGGCCCGGGGCGACCTCGGTGGCGTACTCGCCCGGCGTGCCCGAGGTGAACACGATGCCGGTCGCCTTGCACTCCAGCTCGGTCGTGCCGTCGAGGTAGAGGTACCAGTAGAAGCCGTAGTCGTAGTCGCCGATCGGGGTGAAGAACGAGATCACCAGGCGGCGCTGGCGGCGCACCTCGCGGGCCCCGGTGAAGATGTCGGTGTGCTACCAGAGGACGCCGTGGTCCTCCTCGTGCAGGCAGATGGCGTTGGTGATCGTGCGCGGGTTGCCGAGGTCGTCGGCGACCACCGCGTCGAGGTAGTGGATGTCGCCGAGGCAGTCGCAGCCCAGCAGCAGGGAGACGGCGTAGCGGGCGAACACGTACTCGCCGCAGTCGAAGTAGTTCTGCCAGAACCGCACCGGCGCCGGGTCGGCGTAGGGCACGACCATCTCCGCGACCGAGGCGCGGTAGCAGATCGGGCGGTCGTCGAAGGCGATCTGGTGCAGGGTCAGGCCCTCGCGCTCGTTGAACCCGACGCGCAGGTCCCACTTGCCCAGCGGACGCGACCGTCCTGCACGGTGAACGTGCGGCCCTCGGGCTGGGTGATCTCGATCGGCTCACCGCCCCGAACGGGCCGTCGCAGCAGCGGGTCATCTGGGCCGCGCTGGCCGCGGCCGGGCTCGCCGCCGACGAGATCGACGCGGTCGACGCGCACGGCACCGGCACCGCGCTCGGCGACCCGGTGGAGGCCCAGGCGCTGCTCGCCACCTACGGTCGCGACCGGGACGCGGAGCGGCCGCTCTGGCTGGGCTCGGTGAAGTCCAACATCGGGCACACCCAGTCCGCGGCGGGCGTCGCGAGCGTGTTGAAGATGGTGCTCGCGCTGCGGGCCGGCCTGCTGCCGCGCACCCTGCACGCCGGCACGCCCTCGTCGCACATCGACTGGGACGCCGGTGCCGTGGAGCTGCTCGCCACGGCGCGTCCCTGGCCGCGCGGCGAGCGCCCCCGCCGCTGCGCGGTCTCGGCGTTCGGCATCGGCGGCACCAACGCTCACCTGGTCCTGGAGGAGGCTCCCGAGGAGCCGGCCACCGAGCCCACCGCGACCGAGCCCACCGCGACCGAGCCGCCGGCCACCGACGGCCCCGTCGTCGCCCGGCCCCCTCGGCGCGGACCGCGGAGGCGCTCGCCGACCAGATGGCGCGGCTGCGTGCCCACCTCGAGGCCGTCCCCGCGCCCGCAGCGGACGTCGCGTTCTCGCTGGCCACCACACGAACGGCCTTCGAGCACCGCGCCGTGGTGGGTCGGTCGCGACACCGCCGCGATGGCCGCGGCCCTGGCGGACCCTGCGGCCGCGGACGTCGTGACCGGGGTCGCCGACCGAGGCTGGCGTGACGGAGGTGAGCACCGTCCTGCCCGGCCGCACCGGTCAGCAGCCCGGCGGCGTCGCGGCTCGCGCTCGCCCTCGCGGTCACCGGCCGCCGGACCGCGGCGCCGCCGCCGGCGACCGGTGGACATGGGTTCTCCCTCGGGTGGACCGGGCGCGCTGGCCGGGCGCCGGGCCAGACCGGAGCCCATGCCCGCAGCAGCGGCTGGTCCTGGAGACCTCCTGGGAGGCACTGGAGCGGGCCGACGGCACCGGCTGGTCCGAGGGCGCCGGCCCGCTCCAGCGCGGCCAGGTCCTTGCGGGCCCGCTCCAGCTCGGCCTCCAGCTCCGCGACCCGCGCGGCCTTCGCCGACCGGGCCCCCTCGATGAGCTCGTCGACCGGACCGGACAGGTCGGCGTGCAGCGCCGCGGCGGCCGCGGACACCGCCGACGCGGTCACCGGCAGCCCCCGCGCCACCCAGGTGCTGCCCTGCTTCAGCTCCGCCTGCCAGTCGCCGTCGGCGGAACCGCTGACGGTCAGGGTCATGGTCACGACCCGGGTGGTGCGGGCCGTCGAGCCAGGTGGCCGCCCCCGCCTCCGTTTCGGCGGCTCGGGCGTCGCGGCCCCCGCGGCCCCCGTGGTGTCCGTGGTGTCCGTGGTGTCCGCGGACTGGTCTCCCCGCCGGTCGTCAGCTCGTCGTCCACGTGCGTCCTCGTCCCTCTCCACTCGGCTGCACGGCCAGCTACAAGGGTGATTCACGAACGCCCGTTCGCCGGTAGCGTCCCGCCGGATTGTTCCGTGTGGGTGTCGACGTCCGGCGTTCGGTGACGGTCCGGTGCGGCGGAGGTCCCCACAGGAGGTTCCGCGTGCGTGCGGTCCGGCTGCCAGCATCGTGAGCATGCGCATCGACCATCTCGACCACCTCGTGCTGACCGTCGCCGACGTCGACGCCACCGTCGCCTTCTACACCCGCGTGCTCGGCATGGGGGCCGTCGAGTTCGGCGGTGGGCGCCGCGCACTCGCCTTCGGCCCCAGCAAGATCAACCTGCACCGGGCGGGGCACGAGTTCGAGCCGAGGGCCGACCGGCCCACCCCGGGCAGCGCCGACCTGTGCCTGATCACCCTCGACCCGATCGAGCAGGTCGGGCGTGAGCTGGCCGAGGCCGGCGTCGCCGTCGAGGAGGGGCCGGTCGAGCGGACCGGGGCACGGGGCCCGCTGCTCGGCGTCTACCTGCGGGACCCCGACGGGAACCTGGTCGAGATCAGCAACGAGCTCTGAGCTGCCGCACGCCTCCGCCCGGCCCTAACCTGGACCGCTGTGACGTCCCGGCTCGTGCGCACCGTCCGCTTCCACGCCACGGGCGGCCCGGAGGTGCTGCGGATCGAGCACCTGCCGCTGCGCGACCCGGGACCGGGGGAGGTGCGGATCCGGGTGCACGCGGTCGGGCTCAACCGCTCCGAGGTGAACTTCCGCCGCGGCACCTACCTCGACGCCCCGGTGCTCCCCGCGGGACTGGGGAGCGAGTGCTCGGGCACCGTGCTCGACACCGGCCCGGGGGTGACGGGCTGGGCACCCGGCGACGAGGTGTGCGTGATCCCGGCGTCGTCGCAGAACGAGCACCCGGTCTACGCCGACGAGGCCGTCGTGCCGGTCCGGTCGCTGCTGGCCCGCCCACCCGGTCTCGACGACGACGGCGCCGCCGCCCTGTGGATGCCGCTGCTGACCGTGTGGGGCATGACCCGCCACGTCACCCGGCTGCGGGAGGGCGACCGGCTCGTCGTCACGGCCGCGGCGAACAGCGTCGGGGCCGCGGCGCTGCAGGTCGCGCGGCACCTCGGGGTGCACGCCGTCGCCGTCGTGCCCGACGACCGGCACGCCGACGTCCTGCGCACCGCCGGTGCCGCGGAGGTGCTGACCGGCACGCCCGGCCCCGACGACCTGCGGGCGGCGCTGGGCGGAGGCGCCGACCTGGTCCTCGACGCCGAGGGCGGCCCCGGCGTCGCGCGGCTGGTGCGGGCCTGCGCGCCGGGCGGTGCGGTGATCGTGCACGGCGGGTTGTCCGGGGAGCCGACACCGCTGCCCGCGGCCGGGTACGCGCCGGTCTGGCTGCGCCGCTTCCACGTCCGCGAGGTCACCGGTGACGCGGAGACGCTGGCCCGCGCCGAGGCGTTCGCCCGCGCCGGGCTGGCCGCGGGCACGCTCGTCCCGCTGGTCGAGCGGGTCTTCGACCTCGACGACGGCGTCGCGGCCGTCGCCGCCGCGCACGAGCACCTGGAGTCACCGGACCGTGCCCCCGGCAAGCCGGTCCTGCGGACCGGTCAGCGGGACAGGTAGGCGCCCAGCAGGGCGTTCCCGAGGCCGGCGACCAGGCCGAGCGCGCCGAGGGTGATCGCGACGACGGCGGTGCGCCCCGCCCCGCGCCGGCGGGCCGCGACGCCCATCCACATCGCGACCGCCCCACCGGCCCAGCCGAGCACGGCCAGCAGCAGGGCGCCGATCGCGGCGAGCACGCCCAGGAACGCGGCCTGCCGGGCGAGGCGGTCGGCCTCGGCGGCGATGTGCGGCACGGGGCCTCCTCGACGTCGGGACCCCGACCGTAGCGGGACATGGGCACGGTCACGGTCGTTCGCATTGCTCATGAGGTGGATTGCGTGATGCAATGTTCAACAGGTCCGAAACGTCCATGATCTCTCCGGGGTCCGTTCCCGGGGAAAGGCGATGACATGTCCCGAACATCCGGTGCGGAGCACGCCTCCAGCCCGTTCCGCCAGCCCAAGGCCGTCTGGGCGGTGGCCTTCGCCTGTGTCATCTCGTTCATGGGGATCGGGCTGGTCGCCCCGATCCTGCCGTCGCTGTCCGGGCAGCTGAACGCCTCGCACGCCGAGGTCGAGCTGCTGTTCACCAGCTACCTCGTCGTGACGGCGATCGCGATGCTGGTGACCGGCTGGGTGTCGTCCCGGATCGGCGCGAAGAAGACCCTGATCACCGGCCTGGCGCTGATCGTGGTGTTCGCCGCGCTGGCCGGGGCGTCGTCGGGGATCTGGGGCATCGTCGGCTTCCGCGCCGGCTGGGGCCTGGGCAACGCGCTGTTCATCGCGACCTCGCTCGCGGTGATCGTCGGCTCGGCCTCGGGCGGCTTCGCCGGCGCGATCGTGCTCTACGAGACCGCGCTCGGCGTCGGCATCGCCACGGGTCCGTTGCTCGGCGGGCTGCTCGGCACCGTGTCCTGGCGGGGCCCGTTCTTCGGTGTCTCGGTGCTGATGCTGATCGCGCTCGTCGCGACCGTCGTGCTGCTGGAGCCGACGCCGGTCCCGACCCGCAAGGCGACGCTCTCCGAGCCGCTGACCGCGCTGCGCCACCGCGCGCTCGCCACGACCAGCGGGGTCGGGCTGCTCTACAACTGGGGCTTCTTCACCCTGCTCGGCTACGCACCGTTCCTGATGGGCGGGCTCGACCCGATCTCGCTCGGCGCGGTGTTCTTCGGCTGGGGCCTGCTCGTCGCGGTCTTCGCGGTCTTCGGCGCGCCCTGGCTGAAGGACCGCTTCGGCACCGCGCGCACCCTCTACGGCGCGCTCGTCGGCATCGCGGTCCTGCTCGCGGCGATCGGGCTGTTCGACACCGTGCCCGCCGTGGTGATCGTCGCGGTGGTCCTGTCCGGCATCGTGGTCGGTGTCAACAACACCCTGGTCACGACGGCGGTCATGTCGATCTCCCCGGTGCCCCGCCCGACCGCGTCGGCCACCTACGGGTTCGTCCGGTTCATCGGTGGCGGCCTCGCCCCGTTCGCCGCGGGTCTGATGGCCGCGGCCGTCGGTGCCTCGGTGCCGTTCCTGATCGCCGCGGTCGTCGTGCTGGTGGGCGTGGTGCTGCTGGCGACGATCCGCCGCGATCTCGACGCCGCCGACGCCGAGGCCGAGCAGCCCGGCCCGTCGCACGAGCGGGCCGACGCCGAGGCCGCCGTCCGGGAGGTGCCCGGCCTGCCGACCGAGGCCGTGATCGCCGAGGACGCACTGCAGCACGACCGGCGCTGAGCGGGCTCCGCCCCGCGCTGCCCCCGCCCGGACCGTCCGGACGGGGGCCGCCGCGATGGGTGCGCCTCGGTGGCTGCGCCCGGCCGGTGGCTCAGCCGGCGACGAGGGCGGCGAAGCGGTCCAGATCGACGTTGCCGCCGGAGATCGTGACGCCGATCCGCGCCCCCGCCCACCGCTGCGGGTCCGCGGCGACGGCCGCCCGGACCCCCGCGAACGCCAGCGCCCCGGTCGGCTCGACGAGCACCTTGTAGCGCGACGCGAACAGCGCCATCGACTCGACCAGTGCGGCGTCGGGCACCGTCACGATGTCGGTGACGAGCCGCGATATCACCGGGAACGTGTGGTCGCCGAGGTTGGTGGTGGCGGCGCCGTCGGCGAGGGTGCGGGGCTGGGGGATGCGCACGACGTGCCCGGCGCGCAGGGACTGCAGGCCGTCGTCGCCGGCCTCGGGCTCGACGCCGTACACCCTGGCGTCGGGGGACAGGGCCTGGGCCGCGAGCAGCGACCCGGACAGCAGCCCGCCCCCGCCGAGGCAGACGAACAGCGCGTCGAGCGGACCGTGGTCGGTCAGCAGCTCGAGCACCGCGGTGCCCTGACCGGCGATGACGTGCGGGTGGTCGTAGGGCGGGACGAGGGTGAGCCCGCGCTCCTCGGACAGCGCGGTCGCGATGGCGTCGCGGTCCTCGGTCCAGCGGTCGTAGCCGATCACCTCGGCGCCGTAGCCGCGGGTGGCGGCGAGCTTCGTGGCGGGGGCGTCGTGCGGCATCACGATGGTCGCGGGCACCTCCAGCAGCTGCGCGGCCAGCGCGACGGCCTGGGCATGGTTGCCCGAGGAGAACGCGACCACCCCGGCTCGCCGCTCGGCCGCCGTCAGCCGGGACAGCGTGTGGAACGCCCCGCGGAACTTGAAGCTCCCGGTGCGCTGCAGGTTCTCCGCCTTCACGAACAGCTGCGCGCCGAGCTCGGCGTCGGTGAGCCGGGAGGTCAGGACGGGGGTGTGGTGGGCGTGCCCGCGCAGGATCGCCGCGGCGGCACCGACGTCGTCGGGGGTGGGGAGAGCAATCACCGGACCACCTTCCGCCGCCCGGCGGAGCAGGTTCAAGCCCGTTCGGGTTCATTCCCGTTCGGGTGTAACGACCGACACGTCCGGATCGCTGCTACCTGCGTGGCTCCCCCCACGTCCCCCGGAAGGACACCCCCGATGCGCCTCCGTTCCCTGTCCGCTGCCGCGCTCCTCGCGACCGTGGCCGCCCTCCCGCTCGCCGGCACGGCCTTCGCCCAGGACCGCGACTGCAAGGACTTCGCGAGCCAGGCCGAGGCCCAGGCGGCCCTGACCCCGGGCGACCCCGAGAACCTCGACGCGAACGACAACGGCGTGGCCTGCGAGGACTACGACTACGGCGCCGCGTCCCCGGCCACGGCCGCGTCCGACGACTCCACCCAGGTCACCGCGACGCCGGTCGGTGGCGTCGAGGCCGGTGGCGGCTCGGCCGACGTGCTGCCGCTGGCGCTCGGCGCGGTCGCCGCCGGTGGTATCGGCGCGGTCGCGGTGCGCCGCGTCGCCGTCGGTCGCCGCGGCTGATCCCGGCACGTGCCCGGCCCCGCCCTCCCGGTGCCCGGCCCCGCCGCACCGTCCGGTGCGCGGGCCGGGCACGGCGCCGTGGCCGGGGACCGGTCCGGACGCGGAACGGCCGCGGACCGGTCCGGAGGCGGAACGGTGGCCGGGGACCGGCCCGGAGGCGGAACGGCGGCCGCAGACCGGTCCGGACGTGGGCCGGTGGCCGGTGCGCGGGCCGGGACGGTGCGGCGCGGGAGCCCGGACCGGCGGCGCCGGGCGCGGCGCCGGTGCGGTGCGGTGCGCCGGGTGACACGGGTGCTGGCGCCGCTCGGTGTCCTCACCGCCACGCTGCTGCTCGCCGACCCCGCGGGCGCACCCGAGCCCGGGGCGACGGCCGTCGCGTCGGCCCCGGTGACCGCTCCGGGGCCAGCACCGGGCGCGTTGCTGCCGCCGGGGCCCGCGCCGCTGGTGCGCTCGGAGCCGGTCCGGCTCCGGGTCGACCGGCTCGGGCTCGACACCGTGCCCCGGCCGATGGGGCTGACCGAGGACCGGTCGATGGAGGTCCCCGCGGACGCGGGCACCGTCGGCTGGTACACCGGAGCGCCGACCCCCGGCGAGGTCGGACCCGCCGTGCTCACCGCGCACGTCGACTGGAAGGGGCTCGCCGGGGCCTTCGCCGACCTGGACACCCTGGAGCCCGGCGACGAGATCCGCGTCGACCGCGCCGACGGGACGTCGGTGGTGTTCGCGGTGCGCCGGGTCGGACGTTCCCCCAAGTCGGAGTTCCCGACCGCCGAGGTCTACGGCGACCTGGACCACGCTGGCCTGCGGCTGATCACCTGCGGTGGGGTGTTCGACCGGTCGGCCCGCAGCTACCTCGACAACGTCGTGGTGTTCGCCGACCAGGTCCGCTGAGCGGCCCGACCGTCCGCGCTCTGCGCCCCCCGAGTGCGCTCCGGACTCGCCGCGCCGTCGCGGTCCGTCGCCCCTCGCTCGTCGAGATGCAGCTCAGCGGGCTGTGGAGATCGACGACTCCCGCTGAGCTGCATCTCGGCGACAGGGCCGGCCGGGGCAGGGCCGGCCGGAACCGGTGCGCCGCGTTCACCTGCGGCGTCCGGTGCCCCGTCCCGGTGTCGCGGTGCGCGGGTCCTCCGGCCAGGCGTGCTTCGGGTAGCGCCCGCGGAGCTCGGCCCGGACCTGCGGGTAGGCGTTGTCCCAGAACGAGTCCAGGTCCGCGGTGACCGCGGTCGGGCGCCCGGCGGGGGAGAGCAAATGCAGCACCACCGGCACCCGCCCGTCGGCGACGGCGGGGGAGCCGGTCCACCCGAACACCTCCTGCACCTTCACCGGCAGCGCCGGGGCGGCGCTGGAGTAGTCCAGCGCGATCCGGGACCCGGTGGGGACGGTGAGTCGCTCCGGGGCCAGCTCGTCGATCTGCCCGGCGAGCCCGCCCACGGCCGCGGCGACGTACCGGCGCAGCGCGGGCCCGGCGTCGACCCGTGCCAGGTCGGAGCGTCGCCGGGCGGTGGCGAGCGGACCCGCCAGCCACCCGGCGGGATCGGCGGCGGAGTCGAGGAGCGCCTCCTCGGACACGTCCGGCCACGGTGCGCCCAGCACCCGGTGCAGGAAGCCCAGCCGCTCGCGCAGCGACACCGCGCCCGCCGTCCAGCGCAGCAGCCCGGTGCCCTCGGCGCGCAGCCCGGCGACGAGCGCGTCGCGGACGGCACCCGGGTCGGGGGAGCGGTCGGGCTTCTCCGACAGCACGATCGCGCCGAGCCGGTCGACGGTGCGGGCACGGACGTCGCCGTCGCTCCAGACGACCTCCGATCCGGTGACCCGCAGCGGTGCGGCTGCCCGCAGCGCGGTCGCGGCATCGGTGGCCGCGGCGAGGCGGACCCGGCCGTGAGTCCGCCCGGGGCGCCGGTCGGCGACGGCGACGACGAGCCACTCGGCGTCACGCAGGGGACCGGGCGGGACCTCGACGGCGGTGCCACCGGCCATCAGGAACACTCCGGCCGCGGTGTCGCGGCGCCGGGCGAGCCGTTCCGGGTGGGCGAGCCCGGTGACCAGCGCGACGAGCTCGGCGCCCGCAGCCCCCTCGGCGCGATCGGTCCGTCCCCGGGCCCGCGCCGGTGTCCCGGCGGCAGCGCCGGAGCGGGACCCGGCGCCCGGCGACCCCGTGTCCGGCGACCCTGTGCCCGGCGGCGACGCGGCAGCCGCGGGGGACGAGGTGGCCGCGGGTGTGGCAGCGCGGGCGCGGCGCAGTGCGCCGGTCAGGCGGTCCCGGTCCCCGCGCCACCGCCCGGCGCCGGGGGCGTCGCCGGAGCGCAGCCGGGCCAGCGCGGCGGTCAGGTCGTCGGCGGGGCCGGCGAGGGTGTCGTCGTCGAGGACCGCGACGATCCCGGCGACCTCCCGTGGGTCCCCTCCGGCGGCGACGCCGTCGAGCAGCGCCCTGGCGAGGCGCGGGTGCAGGCCCAGTGCGGAGATCCGCCGTCCCCGGTCGGTGACCGCGCCGTCGGGGCCGATCGCGCCGAGCGCGGTCAGCACCCCGCGTCCGGCGGCCAGCGGACCGGGCGGCGGGGCGTCCCACCAGCGCAGACCGCTGCCGTCGGGGGTGCCCCAGACGGCGAGGTCCAGCGCGAGCGCGGTGAGGTCGGCGGTGCGGATCTCGGGGTCCGGGGCGTCGGCGAGCACTTCGCCCTCGGGCCAGCAGCGGTAGGCGAAGCCGGGTGCCTCCCGCCCGGCGCGGCCCGCGCGCTGGGTCGCGACCGCGCGCGAGACCCGGCGGGTCACGAGGCCGGACAACCCGCGCCGGTGGTCGGTGTGCGGGACCCGGACCAGCCCGGAGTCGACGACGGCCCGCACCCCGGGCACGGTCAGGCTGGACTCGGCGACGGCGGTGGCGAGCACGATCCGCCGCCGTGGCCCGTCGCGCAGCGCCGCGTCCTGCTCGGCGGCGGGCAGCCTGCCGTGCAGCGCGAGGACGTCGGCGTCGGGTCCGAGCTCGCGCAGCGCGGACGCGGTCCGGCCGATCTCCGCGACGCCCGGCAGGAACGCCAGCACACTGCCGTGCTCGAGCGCCCGCACGCACGTCCGGGCCACGGTGTTCTCGATCCGCTCGGTCCCGCCGCGGCCGGCCCGGGCGGGCGGGACGTGGGTGACGGCGACGTCGTGGCTGCGTGCGGCGACCTCCAGCACCGGCGCGGGCCGGTCGTCGCCGCCCAGGAGTACGGCCGGACGGGTCGCGTCGAGGGTCGCGGAGGTGGCCAGCAGCCGCAGGTCGGGCCGGAGCCCGTCGCGGGCGTCGAGCAGCAGGGTGAGCAGCAGGTCGGCGTCGAGGTGGCGTTCGTGCACCTCGTCGAGGACGACGGTGGACACCCCGGCCAGCTCCGGGTCCCCGGCCAGCCGGCGCAGCAGCAGCCCGGAGGTGACGACCTCGACCCGGGTGCCGGGTCCGGTGCGGGCGTCGCCGCGGACGCGGTAGCCGACCGGGCCGCCGACCTCGGTCCCCAGCAGCGACGACATCCGGGCCGCGGCGGCACGGGCGGCGACCCGGCGCGGCTCGGCCACCAGCACCGTGCCCTCCGGCGCCGGGGCGGACCCGTCGAGCCCGGCCAGCGCGAGCGGCACGAGGGTGGTCTTGCCGGTGCCGGGCGGGGCGACGAGCACGGCGCCGCCGCGGTCGTCCAGCGCCGCGCGCAGTTCGTCGAGGACGGCGCGGACCGGCAGGTCGGGGAGTGGGGACATCACCCCGAGTATGGGTCAGGCCAGCCCGCTGTAGGACAGCACCATGATCACGACGACCGCGGCGGCGAGCCCGGTGGTGATCAGCAGCAGCGCCCAGCCCGGCAGCACGGTCCGGTCGAGCACCGGGGCCGCGGGACGGTGGGTGGCGGGCATCGTTGCTCCTGGGGCTCGGGCTGCGTCATACGGACGAACCTGATGTCGCACCCGGACCACGAATCGTTAACCGTGGTCCCCGAAACTGATGACGGCTACCGTCGGGATCGACATCGACGACGATGTCAGGCCCAGCTCCCGGAGGTGCGATGAGCTCGCCCACCACGACCCGACCGGCATCCGACGCGGCCCGCGTGGCACAGGCCGCCCGGGAGGTGGTCGAGGCCCACGACCCGCGGTCGGTGCCGCGCGAGGAGCTGTTCGGCGCCCTCTACGACGCCGGCCTCGCCTGGGTGCACCACCCCGAGGGGCTCGGCGGGCTCGGTCTGTCCCGCGGGCTGCAGCCGGTGGTCGACCAGATCGTCACCGACGCCGGCGGCGAGCAGATGTTCGCGGTCAACCCGATCGGCTACGGCATGGGCGCGCCGACCGTCGTCGAGTACGGCGCGGACCGCGAGCAGGTCGCGGCCTGGCTCCGGCCGATGGCCACCGGCGAGGAGATCTGGTGCCAGCTGTTCAGCGAGCCCGGCGCCGGCTCCGACGTCGCGGGTCTGGCCACCTCCGCGGTCCGCGACGGCGACGAGTGGGTCGTCAACGGGCAGAAGGTCTGGACGACCCTGGCCCACGTCGCACGGTGGGGGATGCTCGTCGCCCGCACCGATCCCGAGCAGCCCAAGCACCGCGGACTGACCTACTTCGTGATCGACATGGCCCAGCCGGGTGTCGACGTGCGCCCGCTGCGCCAAATGACCGGGCAGGCCGAGTTCAACGAGGTCCACCTGCACGACGCGCGGGTCCTCGACGCGCACCGGCTCGGTGAGGTCGGCGCCGGCTGGAAGGTCGCGATCACCACCCTGATGAACGAGCGCACCGCCATCGGCGGGGTCACCGGGCGGCGCGGCAGCGGAGTCATCGGCGAGGCGCTCGGCCTGTGGCGGGCCCACCCCGACCGGCACACCCCGGTGCTGCGCGACCGGCTCGCGGCCCTGTGGACCCGCGCCGAGACCCACCGCCTCACCCTCGCCCGCGCGCGGCGCACCGCGAGCGCCGGACAGCCCGGCCCGGAGGGCTCGGTGTCCAAGCTGGTCGGCGCCGAGCTGAACCAGGACGTCTACGAGTTCTGCATGGACCTGCTCGGTCCGGACGCGCTGCTCTACGACGACTGGTCGATGGACCGCCACCGGGTGCACACCGACCCGAACTCCACGGTGCAGCAGCGCTTCCTGCGCTCGCGCGCGAACACCATCGAGGGCGGCACCTCGGAGGTCATGCGCAACATCCTCGGCGAGCGCGTCCTCGGCCTGCCCGGCGAGCCCCGGTCGGACTCCGACCGCCCCTGGAAGGAGGTCCCCCGTGGCTGAGCAGGAACTCCGCGAGTTCGACGTCACCGACGAGCAGCGCGCGCTGCGCGCGGCGCTGCGCCGCTTCGCCGAGCGCCAGCACGACGAGGCCACCCTGCGCCGGCTCGTCGACACCGCCGACGGGTTCGACCGGGCACTCTGGAGCCGCCTGGGCACCGAGCTCGGCGCGCTGTCGCTGGCGGTCCCCGAGGCCCTCGGTGGCGCCGGCGGGACCTGTGTGGACCAGGCCGTCGCGGCCGAGGAGCTCGGTGCGGCACTGGTGACCGGACCGCTGCTCGGCACCGTCGCACTCGCGGTCCCGGCGCTGGTCACGGCCCCGGCCGGCACCGAGCGCGACGCGCTGCTCGCCGCACTGGCCGACGGCTCACGCACCGCGGCCCTGGTCGCCGTGCTCACCGCGCCCTACGACGGCGCGTCCGCGGCCGGCGTCACCGCCGACGGCGACCGGCTCACCGGCACGGTCTCCCACGTCCCGGACGCGGGCGCCGCGGACGTGCTGGTCGTCGCGGCAGCGGGGGTCGACGGCCCGGTGCTGGCCGTCGTCGACGCGAGCGCGGCCGGGGTGCGGGTGCAGCGTCGCGGCTCGTTCGACGTGACCCGCCCGGTCGCCGGGGTCGTCCTCGACGGCGCGACCGGCACCGTGCTCGCCACCGGTGCGGACGCCGACGGCGCCCTGCGTCACGCCTTCCGCACCGGGGGGGGGCGCTGCTCGCCGCCGAACAGGCGGGCATCGCCCGCCGGCTGCTCGACCTGACCGTCGCCTACGCGAAGGAACGGCTGCAGTTCGGCAGGCCCATCGGGTCGTTCCAGGCGGTCAAGCACCGATGCGCGGACATGCTCGTCGCCGTCGAGCAAGCCCGGACCGCGGCGCTGCACGCGGCCTGGGCGGTCGACGACCCGCGCATCGACGCCGCCGACCTCGCGGTGTCGATCGCGCAGGCGACCTGCTCGGAGACGGCCTACCGGGTGGCTGCGGACGCGGTGCAGCTCCACGGCGGGATCGGGTTCACCTGGGAGCACGTCGCGCACCTGTACTACAAGCGCGCCGTCGCCGACGCGGCCCTGCTCGGGTCCGCCGAAGCCCACCGCGAGCGCATCGCCGCGCTGGTGCTCGACACCCTCGGCGACGACGTCCGCGAGCCCCGGGTGGCGACCGGCTGAACGCCGGGGCCGGGTCAGACCTTGTTCAGACCCGGCTCCCGGTCCTGCACCACGAACGACGCCGCCGTGCGCACCGTGGCGCTCGGCTCGCTGACCCGGGACACGGTGCGGAAGTCCGCACGCATCTGCGCGGGGGTGAAGGTCGCCAGCACATAGCCGCGCCGGTCGAGCGACCACACCGAGCTGCCGCTGCCACCGGACCTCGCGTCGCCGTCGCCGTCGCCGCCGGAGGTCACCGAGGTGGTGACCAGCTCGGTGCCGGCGACCCTGTCGTCGTCGCCGGGGATCTCATTGGCGTGGTGCACGTGCTCGTCCCCGGTGAGGACGACGGCGTTGCGCACGCCCGCCTCGGTCCAGCCGCGGACCACCCGTTCCCGGGAGCCGGTGAACTCCCCCCCAGGTGCCGGACTTGCCGCCCCGGCGCGGGGCGAAGAACACCTGCTGGGCCAGCACGTCCCAGCCGGCCGCGGAGTCCCGCAGGCCGCGCAGCAGCCAGCGTTCCTGGTCGGCGCCGAGCATCGAGCCGCGCATCCGGTACTGGCGGGTGTCCAGGACGTGGAAGGTGGCGAGCGAGCCCCAGGACAGCCGCCGGTAGAGCTGGATGTCCGGGCCGTCGGGCACCGAGGCCCGGCGCAGCGGCATGTGCTCGTAGTACGCCTGCGCGGCGGCCCGGCGCCGATCGGGGGTGGCGCCCTCCCAGTCGTTGACGACCTCGTGGTCGTCCCACACGACGACCCAGGGTGCGACGGCGTGGGCGGCGCGCAGGTCGTCGTCGGAGCGCTGGTGGGCGTGCGTGCGCCGGTAGCCGGCGAGGGTCGTGGGCTCCGGCGGGCCCGGGTCGCGCACCTCACCGCGGTCGGACTCGTAGAAGTAGTCGCCCAGGTGCAGGACCAGGTCGGGAGCGTCGGCGGCCAGCCCGCGGTAGGCGGTGAAGTGGCCCGCGCCGAACCTCGCGCAGGACGCCGTCGCGATGGTCAGCGAGGCCGCGGCGGTCCCGGCCGCGGGGGCGGTCCGTGTGCGGGCGGCGGGGGAGAGGTGTCCGCCGGTGCGGAAGCGGTAGAAGTACTCGCGTCCGGGGGCGAGTCCGGCGGGCTCGGCGTGCACGCTGTGCGCGAGGTCGCGGGTGGCGGTCTCGGTGCCGCGGGCCACGACGCGGGTGAAGCCCTCGTCCTCGGCGACCTCCCACCCGACCTCGACCGCCCGGTCGGGCATGCCGCCGCGGCCGTCCTCGGCGTCGGGCTCGGGGGCCAGGCGGGTCCACAGCACCATGCCGTCGGGCGACGGGTCGCCCGAGGCCACGCCGAGGGTGAACGGGTCCGGCGTCGTCGCCTGTCGCAGCGCGCCGGCGAACCAGCGGGGCACGGCGGCGGGCTCGCCACCGGGTGTGGCCGGCACCAGACCGGCGGCCGCGGCCCCGAGGGTGCCGAGCAGCACGCTGCGGCGTGGGAGTGCGGTCACTCGTCCTCCTGTGCGTGGTGGTCCGGCGGAACCGTCCATGTTCCGGGCCGGCCTCCCGGACGGCGGTGTGCACGCGCTGGGGCCGGTGTCGCCGGACGAGTGAATCACCGCGCGTGTCCGGCCACGGGTGTTCGTCCGGAACCGGCCGGGTGCGTCCGCGGGCCCGGCGACGCGCCCGCCCCGACGGGTGACGGATGGTGATATGAATCACATCTCGACTCGTGTCGAACCTTCCGGTGGTGGGAGACGAAAACAGAGCATCGGGGTCTGCGCCACGCCGCCCCCGCGACCGCGACGCCCTCGACGTCGCGGCCGGAATCGTGGCCCGATAATCCGACGAACAGTCGGATCGCGGTGCTCGCTACGACCACAGAAAATGAGTACGTAACGGGTCGGAAATGCCCGACGACTCTGCCCGTACACGTTGGTGCTGCCGGGGGATGACGATGTTGTCGAAAGACGGTGTGGTGGCAACCCGGATTGTGCGCGACCACGAATCGCGGACGGTGTCCGAGTCGGAACGCACTGTCGCGGTCACGTTCACCGCGATCCTCACGGAGCTGCTCGATGCGCCCGTCCGGCCGGACGACCACTTCTTCGTCGACGCCGGCGCCGACTCCATGGTCCTGGCCCGGTTCTGCGCGCGGGTCCGGCAGCGGGTCGACCTGCCGCACGTCGCGATGACCGACGTCTACGCCCACCCCACCGTCGCCGGGTTGGCCCGGGCGCTCGCCCCGACGGGCGCGCGGCCGGGCCACACCGTCGACGAGGTGCGCGAGGGCTACCGGGCGATCCTGGCCGATCTGGTCGGGACCGACGTCGGGACCGACGTCGGGGCCGACGCCGACGTGTTCGCCGACCTGGGCGCCGACTCCATGACGATGACCCGGTTCTGCGCCCGGGTGCGCCGCCGCGACGACCTGCCCGACGTCGCGATGACCGACGTCTACGCCCACCCCACCGCCGCGGGCCTGGCCGACGCGCTCGCCGGGAGCGCCGGCCCCGAGGTCACCGGGGCCGCGCCCGCGCTGCCGGTCCCGACCGGCTCCACCCGCGCCTACGTGCTGTGCGGAGCGGCCCAGCTCGCGACGTTCGTCGTGTTCACCCTCGCCTACGGCACCCTGCTCGGGGCCGTCTACCAGTGGATCGCGCTGGGTTCGGGGCTGCTGAGCTTCTACCTGCGGTCGCTGGCCGCGGTCGCAGTGGCCTTCGCCGTCTTCGCGGTGCTGCCGATCGCGGCGAAGTGGCTGCTCGTCGGCCGGTGGACCGAGCGCGAGATCCCGCTGTGGAGCGCCGCCTACTACCGGTTCTGGCTGGCCAGGACCCTGGTCCGGACCAATCCGCTGCTGCTGGTCGCCTCCGGTTCCCCGTTGCTCCCGCTCTACCTGCGGCTGCTCGGTGCCCGGATCGGGCCCGGCGTGGTCATGCTCGCGCGCACGATCCCGGCCTGCCCCGACCTGCTCACCGTCGGTGCGAACACCGTGCTGCGCAAGGACGCGATCCTGTCCTGCTACCGCGCCGAGCCGGGCATCATCCGGACCGGCCGGGTCACGATCGGCGCCCGCGTCGTCGTCGGCGAGGCGTCGGTCGTCGACATCGGTTCCGAGATCGGCGACGGCGGACGGCTCGCGCACGCCTCCTCGCTGCACACCGGGCAGACCGTCCCGGCCGGAGCGACCTGGTGGGGCACGCCGGCCCGCCCGGGCGGCGGTGATCCGGGGTCCGGGGTCTCGGCGACGGTCGGCCGGGCGCGCCGCGCCGGCTACGCGACCGGCCAGCTCGGCTGGCTGCTGCTGGTCTGGCTGCCGCTCGGCACCGGTGTGGCCGACGCCGTGCTGATGTCCGTGCCGACGCTGGCGACGGTGATCGGCAGCGGGGCCGCCGGGGTGTTCTCCTCGCAGCTCTGGCTCGATGCCCTCGTCAGCTCGACCGGCCTGCTCCTCACGGGCATGGTCGTCGGGCTGTTCGGGGCAGCGGTGGTCGCACGGGTGCTGTCGCTCGGGCTCACCGAAGGTCGTCCGTATCCCCTCTACGGGCTGCGATACACGTTGCAGCGCACCGTGTTGCGGATCACGAACATCAGGTTCTTCACCTATCTGCTCGGCGACAGCTCCTACGTCGTCGGTTACCTCCGGATCATCGGACACGATCTGCGGCGGACCCCGCAGACGGGGACGAACTTCGGGACGGCGGTGAAGCAGGAGACGCCGTACGCGAGCTCGATCGGAACCG
Organism: Pseudonocardia sp. HH130629-09; assembly: GCF_001294645.1. Lineage (NCBI taxonomy): Bacteria > Bacillati > Actinomycetota > Actinomycetes > Pseudonocardiales > Pseudonocardiaceae > Pseudonocardia > Pseudonocardia sp. HH130629-09. The sequence continues at coordinate 2,686,752 of NZ_CP011868.1, read as the reverse complement.
GCACGATGGTCGCCGACGGTTTGTCCATCGTCAATGTCGACTATTCGGACACGGCATTCGTCGTGAATCGGACACGGATCGCGTCGAACTCGTTCCTGGGTAACAGGATCGTGTGGACGGCCGGCGCCCGGGTCGGTGACGACTGCCTGATCGCGACCAAGACGCTCGTTCCCACCGACGGCCGGGTGCGGACCGGGGTCGGGCTCCTCGGCTCGCCGCCGTTCGAGATCCCCCGCACCGTCGCCCGGGACTCGACGTTCGGCCACCTGCACACCGGGCTCGACCTGCACGACCGGCTGCGCGCCAAGAACCGCTACAACCGCCGCACGATCGCGCTCGCCGTGGCGTTCCGCTGGGGTGCCCTGTTCGGGGTCACCCTGCTCGCCCTGGTCGTCGCGGCGCTGCTGGCGCCGCTGGGCCCGATCGCGGTCGGGGTGCAGCTGCTGCTGTCGCTGCTGTTCACGATGGCGTACACGATCGCGGTCGAACGGCTCGCCACCGTCGGGCGCCGCCGGCTGCGGCCCCGCTTCTGCTCGGTCTACGACCCGTACTTCTGGTGGCACGAGCGCTACTGGAAGCTCGTGGTGCAGGGCTGGGACCGGATGCTCGCCGGGACCCCGTTCAAGAACCTCGTCACCCGCGTCCTCGGCGTGCGGATCGGACGCCGCGTGTTCGACGACGGCTGTGGCATGACCGACCGCACGCTCGTGCGCATCGGCGACGACGCCGTCCTCAACGCCGGGTCGGTGCTGCAGTGCCACTCGCAGGAGGACGGCACCTTCAAGTCCGACTTCATCACCGTCGGCGCCGGCGCCTGTCTCGACGTCGGGGCCTTCGTCCACTACGGCGCCGTCGTCGGCGACGCGGCCCGCATCGGCTGCGACGCCTTCCTCATGAAGGGCGAGGACGTCCCCGCCGGCGCCGTCTGGGAGGGCAACCCGGCCGCCGCGCCGCGCCCCCGTCCCGCCCCCACCCCGACCCCGACCCCGCTGCTGAACGGAGAGTCCGCACGATGACCGGCACGCTCGCCGACCTCACCACCACGACCGCCCGCGAGCACTGGACCCGGGTGCTGCTCACCGGCGGTGCCACCCCGGCGCCGGCCTGGACCGGTTCGCCCCGGCCCGGTACCGCCGTGCACACCGAGCCCCTCCCACGCGAGGCCGTCACCGCGGTCGCCGAGGTGACCGGCGCCGAGCCCGGCGCGGTGCTGCTCGCCGCACACGCCGCCGTCCTCGCCGCCCTGTCCGGGGACGCCGAGGTCACCGCCGGGGTCCGGGGCGACTCCGGGGCGGCCCCGCTGCCGGTGTCCCTCGACACCGCCCGCAGCTGGTCCGCGTTGGTCACCGCCGCCGCCGAGGCCCTGGCCGGGTTGCGGGCCCACCCCGCCCCCGACCTCGAGGCGCTCGCGGCCGGCCTCGGGACGGCGGTGCCGTCGTTCGGCACCGTGCTCGACCCGGGCGCCGACCTGCGCGGCATCGAGATCGCCCCCGGGGCACTCGGCCGGACCGGGGGCCGCGGCGACGGCGCCGCGGCCCGCGCGGTGTGGTCCGGCGCCCTGCCGTCCGGCGCCGGGATGCACGTGTCGGCGACCGGGGCGACGCTGACCCTGGCCTACCGCCTCGACCTGCTCGACGTGACCGCCGCTGCCCGGATCGCGGGCTACCACACCGCGGCCCTGGAGCTCGCCGCCGCCGACCCCCTGGCGCACGTGCGCCCGTCGGCGCTGGTCGGTCGGGCCGAGCGCGAGGCCCAGCTCGGCGGCCTCGCCGGCCGGGCCCGGGACCTGCCCGACCGGCGGCCGCACGAGCTGCTCGCCGACCGCGCCGTCGCAGCCCCCGACGAGGTCGTCGCCGAGCACGCGGGAGTCACCCTCACCCGCGCCGAGCTGGAGGGCCGCGCCGCCCGCGCCGCGGCGACCCTGCTCGAGGCGGGTCTGCAGCGCGAGGACGTCGTCGCCGTGGTGTGCGACCGCGACCTCGCCTGGATGGTCGCGGTGCTCGCCGTGCTGCGCGCCGGCGGTGCCTACCTGCCGGTCGAGCCGCACTTCCCGGCCGGTCGGATCGCCCGCACGCTGTCGCGCGCCGGCTGCCGGATCGCGCTGACCACCGACGCCACCCGCGCCCACCTCGACGAGGCCGGCGTCGCGGGGACGGTGCTGACCGTCCCGGACGCGGTCGCCGCCGCGGCCGGCCCCGCGCCGACCGCCGACGTCCCGGCCGACGGGCTCGCCTACCTGTACTTCACCTCGGGCTCCACCGGCGAGCCGAAGGGTGCGATGTGCGAGCACGCCGGGATGCTCAACCACCTGCTCGCCAAGATCGAGGATCTGGAGCTGGAGCCCGGCTGCGTCGTCGCCCAGACCGCACCGCAGTGCTTCGACATCTCGCTGTGGCAGCTCGTCGCGGGCCCACTGGCCGGCGGACGCACGCTGCTCGTCGAGCAGGACGTCGTCCTCGACGTCCGCCGCTTCGTCGAGACCCTGGTGCGGTCCCGGGTCTCCGTCGCCCAGCTCGTGCCCAGCTACCTCGAGGTCGTGCTGACCTACCTGGAGGAGCATCCCACCGAGCTGCCGGACCTGCGGGCGGTCTCGGCGACCGGGGAGGCGCTCAAGCCCGAGCTGGTGCAGCGCTGGTTCCGGGTCCTGCCCGGCGTCCCGCTGGTCAACGCCTACGGGCTGACCGAGACCTCCGACGACACCAACCACGCCGTGCTGCGCTCCGCGCCCGCCGACGGCCGGGTCCCGCTCGGCGCGCCGGTGCCCGGGGTCAAGGTCTACGTCGTCGACGCCGACCTGCAGCCCGTACCGCTCGGCGCGCCGGGCGAGATCGTGTTCTCCGGGGTGTGCGTCGGCCGCGGCTACGTCAACGACCCCGACCGCACCGCGGCCGCGTTCGGGCGGGACCCGTACCGACCCGGCGAGCGGCTCTACCGCAGCGGCGACCACGGCCGGTGGCGCCCCGACGGGCAGCTCGAGTTCCTCGGCCGCCGCGACAACCAGGTCAAGATCCGGGGCTTCCGGATCGAGATCGGCGAGATCGAGAACGCGCTGCTGGAGGTCCCCGGCGTCCGCGACGCCTGCGTCGTCGTCGCGACGACGGCAGGAGGTCCGCAGCTGGTGGCCTACCACGCCGGTGACGGCCCGGACGCCGCGCAGGTGCGGGCCGCGCTGAGCGGCAGCCTGCCCGCCTACATGGTCCCGTCGACGGTGTTCCGGCTCGACCCGCTGCCGGTCACCGCCAACGGCAAGATCGACCGCAAGACCCTCGCCGCCCGCGCCACCGAGACCGCCGCCCGGGCCGCCGGGGCACCGGCGGAGACCGCCGCCCGGGCCGCCGGCGAGCCCACCGCGGCCCAGCGCCGCGTCGTCGACGCCGTGACCCGCGTGCTCGACCTGCCCGCCGGCTCGGTGGGCCCCGACGACGACTTCGCCGACCTGGGGGGCAGCTCGCTGTCCGCGGTGAAGCTCGTGATCGCCCTCGACCGGGCCGTCACGGTCCGGCAGGTGATCGACCACCCCGCCCTGACCGACCTCGCCGGGCTGCTCCCGGCCGAGCAGCACTGACCACCGCACAGGGGGAGAACATGACCGGATCACTGCTGGGGGTGCGCCCGCACCCCGGACGGCCGCCCGTCCTCGACGCGGGCCCGGGCGGCGACGCCACGGGCTGGACCGAGCAGCACGGCGACGCGCTGCGCGACCTGCTCGACGACCACGGCGTCGTCCTGGTGCGTGGGCTGGGCCTGCGCACCGTCGCCGACGTGTCCGGTGTGGCCGCCCGGCTGGGGACCGGTGGCTACGTCGAGCGGGAGGCCTTCGCCGCCCGGACGCTGCTGGCCGACGGCGTCCACTCGGCCACCCCGTGGCCGGTACGCCAGCCGATGTGCGCCCACCACGAGCTGTCCTACGTCCTCGACACGCCGGCGACGCTGCTGTTCGCCTGCCTGCGTGCACCCGAGACCGGCGGCGCGACGCCGGTGGTCGACACCACCCGGGTCACCGCGGACCTGCCGCCCGCCCTGGTCGATCGGGTCGAGCGCGACGGTTGGATCCTCACCCGCTCCTACGGCGACGACGTCGGCGCCTCGTGGGAGCAGGCGTTCGGCACCGCCGACCGCGCCGCCGTCGAGCACTACTGCCGGGACAACGGGATCGACGCCGACTGGACGCCCGACGGCGGTCTGCGCACCCGTCAGCGCCGCCACGGCGTCCTGATGCACCCGGTCACCGGGCGCCGGGTCTGGTTCAACCAGATCGCCTTCCTGTCGGAGTTCGCGATGGATCCCGAGGTCCGGGAGTTCCTGCTGGAGGTGCACGGGCCGGACGGGCTGCCGTTCACCACCCGCTTCGGCGACGGCTCGCCGGTGCCCGAGTCGGTCGTCGACGAGATCAACGCCGTGCACGACCGGCACGCCGTGCGTGAGCCCTGGCAGGACGGCGACCTGCTCGTCGTCGACAACCTGCGGTTCGCCCACGGCCGCGACCCCTACACCGGCGACCGCCACGTCGTCGTCGCCATGACCGACGGCGTCGCCGTCCCCGCCTTCGAGGGAGCCCGATGCCCCCCCCGCCCGCGTCCGTTCCCGCCTTCTCCGTGATCCCGGGCGCCCAGGTGGCGCGGGCGCTCGGCGGGCGGGAGAAACAGCTCGTCGAGCTCGTCGAGGACACCTACCGGGCGCACGGTGCCGGCGCGACGGTGAACCCGCCGTCGTACTTCCTCCGGTTCCCGGACCGGCCGTCGTCGCGGATCATCGCGCTGCCAGCCTCGCTGGGATCCGGCGACGGGACCGGCGTCGACGGCATCAAGTGGATCTCCAGCTTCCCGGAGAACGTCGCCCGCGGCGTCCCGCGGGCCTCGGCGGTGCTGATCCTCAACGACCCGGTCACCGGCTACCCGTACGCCTGCCTGGAGAGCTCGATCATCTCCGCGACCCGCACCGCGGCGTCGGCGGCGTCGGCGGCCGAGCGGCTGTCCCGCGACCGGGACCGGCCGCGCCGCGTCGGGTTCGTCGGCACCGGGCTGATCGCCCGCTACATCCACCAGTTCCTGGTCGGCACCGGCTGGACGTTCGACGAGGTCGGTGTGTTCGACCTGTCCGCCGACTCCGCCGAGGGCTTCCGCGGACACGTGCAGCGCACCGCACCGGGCGAGGTCCGGGTCCACGACTCGGTCGAGTCGCTGGTGCGCGGCAGCGACCTGGTGGTCTTCGCGACCGTTGCGGGGACGCCGCACGTCCACGACCCCGCCTGGTTCGACCACCACCCGCTGGTGCTGAACGTGTCGCTGCGCGACCTCTCGGCCGAGATCGTGCTCAGCTCGTTCAACGTCCTCGACGACGTCGAGCACTGCCTCAAGGCCGACACGTCCCCGCACCTGGCCGAGCAGGCCACCGGGAACCGCGACTTCGTCGACGGGACCCTGGACCAGGTGCTCGACGGCACGCTGGCCGTCCCCACCGACCGCACGGTCGTGTTCTCCCCGTTCGGCCTCGGGGTCCTCGACCTCGCCGTCGGCCGGTTCGTCCACGCCGAGGTCGCCCGCGCCGGCGAGCTGCACACCGTCGACGACTTCTTCCACGAGCTGAGCCGGCACGGCTGAGCCGCCACCACTGGTACACGAGGGGTCGACGATGACCGTCATCTCCGCACCCGAAGACTTCAACACCGACGACCTGTACGTCGACCTGACCCGGGTCCTCGGACTGTCGCTCTACCTCAAGTGCGAGGGCTTCAACTTCGCCGGCTCGGTGAAGCTCAAGGCCGCGCTCGGCATGGTCACCGACGCGGAGCGGCGTGGTCTGCTGCGTCCCGGTTCGGTGCTCGTCGAGTCCTCCTCGGGCAACCTCGGCGTCGCACTCGCCATGATCGCGGCGAGCCGGGGCTACCGGTTCGTCTGCATCACCGACCCGCGCTGCAACCCGGCGACGTACCGGCTGATGGAGGCGCTCGGCGCCGACGTCCGCGTCGTCGACACCCCGGACGCCGCCGGCGGGTTCCTCGCCACCCGGATCGCGCTGGTCCGCTCGCTGGTCGCCGGCGACGACCGCTACGTCTGGCTGAACCAGTACGCCAACCCCGAGAACCAGGGCTCGCACCTGGTCACCACCGGGCCGGAGATCGAGGCGGCGTTCCCGCAGCTCGACGTGGTCTTCGTCGGGGCGGGGACCACCGGCACGCTGATGGGCTGCGCGCGGTACTTCCGGTCCCGGCCGCGGCCGGTCCGGGTGGTCGCGGTCGACGCGGCCGGCTCGGTCACCTTCGGCGACCGGCCCACCCCCCGGATGATCCCGGGGCTGGGCACCAGCGTCCGGCCCGAGCTGCTCGACAAGTCCTACATCGACGACGTCGTGCACGTCGCCGAGCCCGACACGCTCGAGGCGTGCCACGCGCTGGCCAGCCGCGGGTTCCTGTTCGGCGGGTCGACGGGCACCGTCGTCGCCGGTGCGGCGGCCTGGCTGCGTCGGCACGGCGACGCGACGACCACGGCCGTCGCGCTGTCGCCGGACCTGGGGGAGCGCTACCTCGACACGGTCTACCGGCCGTCGTGGCTGGCCGAGCACTTCGGGCCGGTGACGGCGGCGGGGCTGCCGTCCCCGCGGGAGGGCGGCGGCACCGGGGTCGTGACCGAGATCGTGCCCGGCGGGCCCGCCCTGGTCGCGGGGTCCCGCTGATGGCCCGCACCAGGACCCCGCGGGCACCGCTGGTCGTGCCGCGGCGCGAGGCACCGGAGGCCGGGACCCCACCGCGGCTGACGCCCTACCGCCGCGGGGAGCCGCAGGAGCGCACGGGCGGGATCCCGGGCGTCGCGGACGACGCCTCGACCACGGCGGCGCTGCCGCGCACCGGAGCCCCGGACCCGGAGCGGTCCGAGGACCGGACCGGGTCACCGGGCGGAGCCGCGTCCCCCGCCGCCACCGGCACCGCCGACGCCGAGCCGGCCCGCCCCGGCGCGCCGGAGCGGCCCCGGTCGCGGCGGCGCGGTCTGCTCCCGCCCCCCGGGGCGGTGACACCGGCGGCGTCGGGTGCGCCGGGCCCCGCCCGCGCCGCGGACGGCGCGGAGCCGCCGACCGGTACCGAATCGACCGGTACCGAATCGACCGGTACCGAATCGACCGGTACCGAATCGACCGGTACCGAATCGACCGGTACCGAATCGACCGGTACCGACACCCGTGGCGGCACCGAGCCGCGGGCCGGTGCCCATCGGACCGTGACCCCGACATGGCTCCCGCCCCGGGTCGACGGTGCCGGCGCGGTCCCGGCGCCGGCAGCGGCCGGGACGGCGTCGCCCACGACGGCCGTCGGGCCGGTCGTCCCCTCACCGCTGCCGTCGACCACCGGACCTGCCCCGACCGCCCCGGCCGGGGTACGGGCGGCGGCTCCCGCGGCGCCCGCGCGGGCGCCGCTGTGGCCCCCGGCCGCGGCTCCCGCGCCGGCCCCGCGGTCCGTCCTGCCCGGGGTGGACCGCAACGGTCCCCTGCGGGAGATCGGTGCGTCCCTGCGCCGGCGCCGCGCGCCCGTCGCGGGCGTCGTGCTGCTCGCCGCCGCGGGGGCTGCCGGCCTCGCCGTGCTGTTCCCGCCCCCGACCATCGCGACGACGTCGGTGCAGGTCGGCTCGGTCGGCACGGCCGACCCCGGGCCGGCGACCGGTCGCGCCCTGGCCGCGGCCGGCAGCGCGGCCTTCGCCGACCGGGTCGCTGAGCTGACCGGCGGCACCGTCGCCGACGTCGCCGGGCGGCTGGTGCTCACCGCGCCCGGACCGGGCGTGGTCGCCGTGCGCGCCACCGGCACCGACGAGGCCACCGCCACCGCCCTGGCGGCCGACGCGGTCACCGCCCTGCGGGAACGCCTCGGGGCCCTCGACGCGGCCGTCACGAGCGGCGGCACCCAGCCGCTGCGCGCCGAGATCGACCGGCGCGCAGCGGAGGCCCAGGCCGGCGGCACCGGAGGCACCGATCCGGTCGCCGAGCAGCTCGGACGGACCCTGGCCGACCGCACGGGGCAGGTCACCGTCGTCGTCGACGGGCCGGATCCGGTCGCGGCGCCCGAGTTCCCCACCGCGCGGTGGGCCGGCGGCGCCGCGGGGATCGCCGCCGGCGCCGCGCTGCTGCTGGCCGGGCTCGGGGTGCCCGCGGTGCGTCGCGGCCGCGGGCTGCTGCCCGAGGCCCACCCCGAGGACCGGCTCCGCGCCCGGCTCGACGTGCCGGTGTTCGCGCCGGGCACCGCGCCGGACGCGGTCCCGCGCCTGGCGGGCGCCTACCGGGACCTGCTGCGCGGCACCGGGTGCCTCACCGTCGTGCAGCTGACCCCCGAACCGGCCTGCGACGTCGCGTCCGAGCTGGTCAAGGCGGCCGCGCTGGTGGGGGACCGGCGCGAGTACCGCGACCTCACCCCGGGCGCCAGGGCGACGACCGCCGCCGCCGGTACGCCGGTCGTGCGGGCGCTGCGCGTCCCGCGGCTGGCCCACGAGGACCTGGGCACCGTGCGCGACGGCGGGCCGACCGTGCTCGCGGTCGAGACCGCCGCGACGACCGTCGAGGACGTCGTGACGGCCGTCGCCGCTCTGCGGGCGGTCGGCGCCCCGCCGCTGCTCTGCCTGGTCTGGTCCGGACGCCTGCCCCACGACCTGGCCCGCGTGCCGCTGCCCGCGGACGCCCGGATCCGGTCGCAGCAGCACCCGTGAGGCGGGCGGGGTCGGTCGAGTGCGCCGTCGTCGGGCTGGGTGTGCTCGGCGCCGCGTCGCTGCTCGCACTGGCCCGGGCCGGGGTGTCGTGCGTCGGGCTGGAGTCCGGGCGGGTCGGGCACCCCGACGGCGGGTCCGGCGGCGAGACGCGGATCTTCCGCACCGCCGTCGGGACCGGGCCCGACCACGTCCGGCTGCTCGACCGCAGCCGGGAGCTGTGGACCGGCCTGCCCGGCGGGCCGTTCACCGCCTGCGGCGCACTCACCGTCGGCCCCGCGGACGACCAGCGGGTGCGCGCGGTCGCGCTGCCGGGCCGGACCACGGTCCTCGCTCCCGCCGTGGCGCGCGCACGCTGGCCCGCCCACCTGCTGGGGCCGGACGAGGTGGCCGTCCTCGACCCCGGCGGCGGCCTGCTCGACGCCGCCGCCGCGACCCGCGGGCTCGTCGCGGAGGCCCGCCGGGCGGGCGCAGCGGTCCGCGAGGGTGTCACCGTGCTGGGGATCGGCATGCGGCGGAGCCGCGTCGTGCTGCACACCGTCGACGGCGAGACCGTCGCCGACACCGTCGTGCTCGCCACCGGCCACGGCGCCGGGCTGGTCCCGGGCGTCCCCGGGATCGAGCAGCGCCGGGTCGTGCTGAGCTGGTTCCCGGTGGCCGACCCCGCCCTGTTCGCGTCCGCCGCGTTCCCGCCCGGGGTGTGCACCGGGGCGCCACTGCACTCGTTCTTCCCGGCCGTCGACGGCGCCACCGTGAAGATCAACCACCAGCAGCCGCAGCCCCGCGTGACCTCACCCGCCGACCACCACCCGTCGGTCGAGGCCGGCTACACCCGGGCCTGGGCCGGCGCGGTGGCGGCCCGGCTCGCCGGGATGTCCGAGCTGCCGGCCCGGCTCGAGTCCTACGTGGAGGGCTACACGCCGCAGCGCCGCGGTGTCGTCGCGGTCGCCCACTGGCCTCCGCGGGCCGTCACCGTCGGAGGGTTCTCCGGGCAGGGGTTCAAGTACGCACCGGCGGTCGGCGAGCTCGTCGCCGACCTGGTCCGGACCGGCCGCACCCGCTCGCCCGCGTTCGCCCCGGCCGTCGCCGTCGGGGGCTGAGCGGTCCGCTTCCCCGGACCGGGTCCGGGGTGCGATCGTGGCCGTCGTGCGCTCGCAGCTGATCTCCTGTGCCGACCTCGACTTCCTGCTCCACGAGTGGCTGCGGGTGGTCGAGCTGTGCGACCGCGAGCGCTACGCCGAGCACGACCGCGACACCATCGACGCCGTCGTCGACCTCGCCGCCCGGGTCGCGGCCGAGCACTTCGCGCCGCACCGCACGATCTCCGACACCCGCGAGCCCGTGTTCGACGGGGAGCGGGTCACCCTCCCCGACGAGGTCCGGGCGGCGCTGACGGTGCTGGGCGGCACCGGGATCGTCGGCGCCGGTCTCGACGCCCGGGTCGGCGGGATGCAGCTGCCCGCCGTCGTCGTCCAGGCGTGCTTCGTCTGGCTGCACGCCGGCAACGTCGCCACCGCCGCCTACCCGATGCTCACCGTCGCCGCGGCGAACCTGCTGCTCGCCCACGGCAGCCCCGAGCAGGTGCAGACCTGGGTGCGTCCCATGGTGGAGGGCCGCTACTTCGGCACGATGTGCCTGTCGGAGCCGCAGGCCGGGTCGTCGCTGGCCGACGTGACCACCCGCGCCGAGCCCCGCGACGACGGCACCCACCGCCTCACCGGGACCAAGATGTGGATCTCCGGTGGCGAGCACGAGCTGGGGGAGAACATCGTCCACCTCGTGCTCGCGAAGATCCCCGGCGGCCCGGCGGGTGTGAGGGGCATCTCGCTGTTCGTCGTGCCCAGGGTGCTGGAGAACGGGGAGCGCAACGACATCGCACTCGCCGGTCTGAAGCACAAGATGGGCTACCGCGGCACCGTCAACACCGTGCTGAACTTCGGCGAGGGCCGGTCCACCCCGGGCGGCGAGGCGGGTGCCGTCGGCTACCTGGTCGGCGACCCGCACACCGGTCTGGCCCAGATGTTCCACATGATGAACGAGGCCCGGGTCGGCGTCGGTGCGGGCGCCACGGCACTCGGCTACGCCGGCTACCTGCTGGCCCTGCAGCACGCCCGCATCCGGACCCAGGGCCGCCCGGCCGGGGCGAAGGACCCGGCGAGCCCGCAGGTCCCGCTCGTCGAGCACACCGACGTGCGCCGGATGCTGCTCGCGAGCAAGTCCTACGTGGAGGGTGCGCTGGCGCTGAACCTCTACTGCGGACGCCTGCTCGACGAGGAGCGCACCGCAGGGAGCGAGGAGGCGCGGCGCCGGGCGCACCTGCTGCTGGAGGTGCTCACCCCGGTCGCGAAGAGCTGGCCGTCACAGTGGTGCCTGCGGGCCAACGACCTCGCCATCCAGATCCACGGCGGCTACGGCTACACCCGCGACCACGACGTCGAGCAGCTCTACCGCGACAACCGGCTCAACCCGATCCACGAGGGCACCCACGGCATCCAGGGCCTGGACCTGCTGGGCCGCAAGGTCGTGATGCAGGGCGGCGCCGGGCTGACCCTGTTGCGGGCCACGATCGGGGCGACCGTGGCCCGCGGGCGCACGGCCGGAGGGGACCTCGCCGAGCACGCCGACGCCGTCGCCGCGGCCGCCGACCGGGTCGTCGAGGTGACCGGCGTCGTGCACGGCCAGGACGACGCGGCGCTCGCCGTCGCCCACTCCTCGGTGTACCTGGAGGCGGTCGGGCACGTCGTGCTCGCCTGGATCTGGCTGGAGCAGGCGCTCGCTGCCGAGGGCCGCGCCGGCGACCTGTACGACGGCAAGCGCGCCGCCGCCCGCTACTTCGTGCGCCACGAGCTGCCCCGCACCGGACCGCAGCTGGACCTGCTGGCGTCGCTGGACCGGACCACGCTCGATGTCCGCGACGCCTGGCTCTGAACCGGGTCACCCCCGTCCGGGAAGACGGGAGCGGACGGCGGCGTTGGAACCACCTGTGCGGGGGCGAGGGGTGCGGCTGGTGCGCCGGCTGGTGATCGACCTGTGCCGGCGTCCGGCCACGGACTGTCCGGGGGTGACCGCCGTCCGCACCCGTACCGCGTCACCTCCTGGGGGATCCCCGTGTCACTCGTCGTCCGTGCCGCGCGCGCCTGGCAGCGCCCGCGCGTGTTCGCACTGCTCACCGTCGCCGGGCTCGTCCTCGGCGCACTGCTCGGGCTGGCCGTCCGGATCACCGGTTCCGACGGTCTCGCGACCACGCTGGACACCGTCGGCGGCCTGTTCACCGGTCTGCTGCAGTTCACCGTCACACCGCTGGTGTTCCTGGCGATCGTCGTCGGCATCGTCAGCCTGCGGGACCTCGGCGGCGGGCGCACCGCCGCCCGGCTCGGCGGGCGCACCATCGCCTGGTTCGCCGGGACGTCCCTGGTCGCGGTGCTGATCGCCATCGCGATCGGTCTGGTCGGACGGCCCGGTGAGGGCGTCACGATCGCCGCCGACCCGGCCGACGTCGAGGCAGTCGGCGAGCGCAGCGCGGGCTCCTGGCAGGCGCTGCTGTCGAACCTGGTCCCGGACAACCCGGTCGCCGCCTTCGCCGAGGGCGACGTCCTGCAGGTCGTCGTCGCCGCCCTGCTGATCGGTGCCGCCGCCTACGCGCTGGGGGAGAGGGCCGAGCCGTTCGTCGCGTTCTCCCGCTCGGCGTTCGAGGTCGTCCTGACCGTCATCCGCTGGATCGTCGTGCTCGCCCCGATCGGCGTGCTCGGTCTCATCGGCAACGCGTTCGCCACCTACGGCACCGGCGTCGTCGCGTCGCTGGCCGGGCTGATCGTGACCGTCTACCTCGGCTGCGCGGTCGTACTGTTCGGCGTGTACCCGCTGCTGCTGAAGGTCGTGGCCGGCATCGGCCCGCGTCGCTTCTTCGGCGCCACCTGGCCGGCGCTGCAGTTCGCGTTCGTGTCCCGCTCGTCGGGCGCGACGCTGCCGCTGTCCCGGCAGGCCGCGATCGACCTCGGCGTGGACCGCAACTACGCCGGCTTCGCCGTCCCGCTGGCCACCACCACCAAGATGGACGGCTGCGCCGCCGTCTACCCGGCACTGGCGACGATCTTCATCGCCCACGTCTCCGGGGTGCCGCTGGCGGCCTGGCAGTACCTGGTGATCGTCGTGGTCGCCGTGTTCGGCGCGCTCGCCACCGCCGGGACCACCGGCTGGTTCACCATGCTGACGTTGACCCTGGCGGCGGTCGGGATGCCGCCCGCGGTCATCGCGGCCGGGATCGCCGTGGTGATCGGCATCGATCCGATCCTCGACATGATGCGCACCGCGACCAACGTGGCCGGCCAGATCACCGTGCCGACGCTCGTCGCCGCGCAGGAGGGGATCCTCGGACGCGAGGACCCCGAGACCGCCGAGGGTCCCGGCGCCGGGGGCACCGGTCCCGGCCCGCGGCCCGGTGCCACCGCGGAGGACGCGCCGGCCGGGCGCGCACCGGCCTCGTCGACCTGAGTCCCGCCCGGACCGCGGGCGGGCACGGGGGAACCCCGCGGCGGTGCGTGCACGTTGATCACGGGTGCACGCACCGCCCGCGCCCTCGCGCGTCGTTCCCGCCTCCGCCGTCCTGCGCGTCGCGATCGTGGCCTGCGTGCTCGTCGCGCTGCTGGTCGTCGAGCTGACCTCGCGCTCGGGGGTCCTGTGGCGGCTGACCACCTTCACCTACCAGGTCAACGTGCTCGCTGCGCTGTTCTACGCGCTCACCGCCCGCCGGCCCGGTGCCCGCCCGGCCCTGCGCGGTGCGGTCGTGGTGTACCTGCTCGTGGCCGGGGCGGTGTGGCTGGCCTTCCTCACCGACCGCTCGGCCGGGTTCACCGTGCCCAACCTGCTGCTGCACGTCGTGGTCCCGGTGCTGGCGCTGGCCGACTGGGTCGTGCACCGTCCCGGCCGCGGACCGCTGCGCTGGTGGCACCCGCCGCTGTGGCTGGTGTTCCCCGCGGTGTACCTGGCGCTCGCCCTGGCCGTGCTGAACGGGGCCGGGCGACGGGCGCCCTACTACTTCCTCGACCTGGACGCCGTCGGTGCCGGCGGGCTGGCCTGGAACGTCGCCCGCCTGGCGGGCGGGTTCCTGGTGCTCGGCTACGCCGTCCTGCTGGTCGGTCGGTCCGGTGGCCGCCCGGCCGGTCCGTGAGCCGCGTCGCACCGGACCGCGGCAGTCAACGCTGACTGTTTTCTGTTACGGTCGCTCCGAGCAGACGGCGCCGGCCCGGGCGCCGCCCCGTCGCGAAGGAGCGAAGGACGTGCGAGACGCAGTCATCGTGGAGGCCGTACGCAGCCCCGTCGGGAAGCGCAAGGGTGGCCTTGCGGCCATCCACCCGACCGACCTGTCCGCGCACGTCCTGCGGAGCCTGGTCGAGCGGTCCGGAGTCGACCCCGCCGAGATCGAGGACGTCGTCTGGGGCTGCGTGTCCCAGAGCGGTGAGCAGACCTTCGACATCGGACGCAACGCCGCGCTGGCCGCCGGGTTCCCCGAGACCGTCACCGGTGTGACCGTCGACCGCCAGTGCGGGTCCAGCCAGCAGTCGGTGCACTTCGCGGCCGCCGGCCTGATCGCCGGGCAGTACGACGTGGCCGTCGCCGGCGGCGTCGAGTCCATGACCCGGGTCCCGATGGGCTCGTCGAAGGGCGATGCCGACCCGCTCGGCGAGGACTTCCGCGCCCGCTACGGCGTGTCGCCGAACCAGGGCGTCGGCGCGGAGATGATCGCCGAGAAGTGGGGCTTCTCCCGCACCCAGCTCGACGAGTTCGCGCTGCTGTCCCACGAGCGCGCCGCCGCCGCCCAGGACGACGGCCGGTTCGCCGGCCAGATCGCCCCGCTCGCCGGCGTCACCGCCGACGAGGGCGTCCGCCGCGGCGGGACCCTGGAGGGTCTCGCCCAGCTCAAGACGGTGTTCAAGGACGCCGACCAGGGCGGCGTCATCCACGCGGGCAACTCCTCGCAGATCTCCGACGGCTCCGCCGCGCTGCTCATGACCACCAGCGAGAAGGCCCGCGAGCTCGGCCTGACCCCGATCGCCCGCGTGCACACCGCGGTCCTCGCCGGCGCCGACCCGGTCATCATGCTGACCGCCCCGATCCCCGCGACGGAGAAGGCGCTGAAGCGTTCCGGTCTGTCGCTGGACGAGATCGGCGCGTTCGAGGTCAACGAGGCGTTCGCGCCGGTGCCGCTGGCCTGGCTGGCCGACATCGCGGGCACCACCGACACCGCGTCCGGTGTCGGCGAGCGGCTCAACCCCAACGGCGGCGCCATCGCGCTGGGCCACCCCCTCGGCGGCTCCGGCGCGCGGATCATGACCACCCTGGTCCACCACATGCGCGACAACGGCATCCGCTACGGCCTGCAGACCATGTGCGAGGGCGGCGGCCAGGCCAACGCCACCATCCTCGAACTCCTCTGACACCCGCTCCCCACCCGGAAGGAAACAGACAGAACATGGACATCAACGGTTCCGTCGCCGTCGTCACCGGCGGTGCGTCCGGCCTGGGCCTGGCCACCACGGAGAAGTTCGTGGAGCTCGGCGCCAAGGTCCTGATCATCGACCTGCCGTCGTCGCAGGGCGAGGCCGTCGCCGACAAGCTGGGGGACGACGTCCGCTTCGTCGCCGCCGACGTCACGAACGAGGAGCAGGTCTCGGCCGCCCTCGACGCCGCCGAGGAGCTCGGCACCGTCCGCGTCGCGGTCAACTGCGCCGGCATCGGCAACGGCATCAAGACCTTCGGCAAGACCGGCCCGTTCCCGCTGGCCGACTTCACCAAGGTCATCAACGTCAACCTGATCGGCACGTTCAACGTGATCCGGCTGGCGGCCGAGCGCATCGCCAAGTCCGACCACGTCGACGGCGACCGTGGCGTCATCATCAACACCGCCTCGGTGGCGGCCTTCGAGGGCCAGATCGGTCAGGCCGCCTACTCGGCGTCCAAGGGCGGCATCGTCGGCATGACCCTGCCGATCGCCCGTGACCTGGCGAACATCGGCATCCGGGTCAACACCATCGCCCCCGGCCTGTTCGAGACGCCGCTGCTCGCCGGCCTGCCCGAGGACGTCAAGACCTCGCTGGGCAAGCAGGTGCCGCACCCGTCGCGGCTGGGGCAGCCCGCGGAGTACGGCAAGCTCGCCGCCCACATCGTGGAGAACCCGATGCTCAACGGCGAGACGATCCGTCTCGACGGCGCGATCCGCATGCAGCCCCGCTAGTCCCCTGCCGGTACCCCCAGAGAGGAGGCGGCGCCGTGAAGCGCACGCTCTACGAGTCCGACCACGAGGACTTCCGCGAGGCCTTCCGGGCCTTCGTCGAGAAGGAGATCGCCCCGCACGAGGCGCAGTGGGAGCGCGACGGCGTCGTCTCCAGGGAGCTGTTCACCACCGCCGGCGCCAACGGGTTCCTGGGCATGGACGCGCCCGAGGAGTTCAGCGGCGGCGGTGTGCGCGACTTCCGGTTCAACGCCATCGTCTCCGAGGAGGTGCTGCGCGTCGGTGCGGCCGGTTCGGGGCTGGGCCTGACCCTGCACAACGACATCGTGCTGCCCTACCTGCTCGCCTACACCACCGACGAGCAGAAGCAGCGGTGGCTGCCGGGCGTCGTGGCGGGGGAGAAGATCCTCGCCATCGCGATGACCGAGCCGGGCATCGGCTCGGACCTGGCGTCGATGTCGACGACCGCCATCCGCGACGGCGACCACTACGTGGTCAACGGCGCGAAGACCTTCATCACCAACGGGATCAACGCCGACCTCGTCGTCGTCGCGGTGAAGACCGACCCGTCGCAGAAGCACAAGGGCATGAGCCTGCTGGTGCTCGAGCGCGGGATGGAGGGCTTCGAGCGCGGCCGCAACCTCGACAAGCTGGGCATGCACGCTCAGGACACCGCCGAGCTGTCCTTCACCGACGTGAAGGTGCCGGTGGAGAACCTGCTCGGGCCCGAGGAGGGCAAGGGCTTCGTCCAGCTGGTCGAGAAGCTGCCCCAGGAGCGCCTGTCGATCGCCGTCGCCGGGGTGGCCGCGGCCCGGACGGTGCTGACGAACACCCTGGAGTACGTCAAGGAGCGCAAGGCGTTCGGGTCCCCGGTCGGCTCGTTCCAGAACTCGAAGTTCGCGCTGGCCGAGATGGACACCGAGATCGACCTCGCCGAGCACTACGTCGACGACTGCGTGCGGGCGCTGAACGCGGGCGAGCTGACCGCCGTCGACGCGTCGAAGGCGAAGTACTGGTGCACCGAGCTGCAGGGCCGGGTCGCCGATCGCTGTCTGCAGCTGCACGGCGGCTACGGCTACATGAGCGAGTACCCGGTCTCCAAGGCCTACGCCGACGCCCGCATCACCCGGATCTACGGCGGCACCACCGAGATCATGAAGGAGGTGATCGGCCGGGGTCTGGGACTCTGAGCCGATGACCGACAGGCGATCATGAGCACATCATGAACACCGAACATCCTCCGGCGGTCAGGAGCCGGGCGCAGCGGTCGGAGGACAGCCGCGCCCGGATCCTGGACGCCGCCGTGGCCTGCCTCATCGACGGCGGCTACTCGGGCTCCACGACCCTGACCATCCAGTCGGCCGCCGACGTGTCGCGCGGCCGGCTGCTGCACCACTTCCCCAGCCGGGACCGGTTGCTGGTCGCGGCTGCGCAGCATCTGGCGGTGAAGCGCGTCGCCGACACCGAGGAACGCGTGCGACGGGTGGTCGAGACCGACCCGGTCGGCTCGTTCGAGCGGGCCGACCGGGTCATCGAGCTGTTGTGGGAGAGCTTCTCCGAGCCCCACTTCTGGGCGGCGGTGGAGCTCTGGACCGCGGCCCGGTCCAACGCCGAGATCGCCGAGGCGCTACGACCCGAGGAGAAGCGCCTCGGCGCGGCGATCCGGGCGTCGATGGCCCGCATGTTCGGCGACGAGCTCGCCGGCCGCCCGCGGTTCAAGCAGCTGCGCGACCTGCTGCTCACCTCGATGCGCGGCACCTCGTTGACCTACACCTTCGACCCGCGCGACCCGGGCAGCGACCCGATGCTGCCCCAGTGGAAGGACCTGGCGCGGGTGCTGCTCGGGCCGTGACCCGGCGCCTCGGGCGCCGTAGTCCTCAGGTGCCGTAGCTCAGCCCGAACGGCGGCGTCGCACCCTCGGGAACGACGGGCGGCGCCGGCGGCCGCACCGCGACCCGGTCGCGGCCCGCGTGCTTGGCCTCGTAGAGCGCGGCGTCCGCGGCGGCCAGCAGCCCGTCGAGGTCCGTGCCGTGGTCCGGTGTCGTCGCGACGCCGACCGACACCGACAGCCCGGTGACCCGGCCCGCGGTGGCCGTGTCGACCTCCAGCGCGCGCACGCCCCGGCGGATCCGCTCGGCGACCTCACGGGCCCGGTCGTCCAGGGTGTCGTCGGCGCGCATCCCGCCGAGCGTGACCACGAACTCCTCGCCGCCGAACCGGCCGGCCAGGTCCTCGTCGCGCACCTCGGTGGTGAGGACGTCGGCGACGGCCTGGAGCACATCGTCGCCCGCCAGGTGGCCGTGCCGGTCGTTGACCGCCTTGAAGTGGTCGAGGTCGAGGATCAGCACCGCGCCGGCGCGGTCGGTTCGCGTGTCGCGCTCCAGCATCTGGCGGCTGCGCCAGCGCCACGCCGCCGGGTTGAGGAGCCCGGTCTTGGCGTCGGTGTCGACCTGTGCCTCGAGCTGACGCACCAGGGTCGTCTGCTCGACGACGAGCAGCGGCAGCATCGCGAGCAGCGCGAACCAGGGGGAGGTGTTGGCGAGCACGACGGCGACCAGCCCGCCGATCGACAGCGTCGCCAGCTCCAGCCCGATGTCACCGCCCCACAGGATCGCGAGGAACCGCGACCCCGGTGCGGTCAGCCGCAGCACCGACACGACCAGCAGCGTGTTCACCGTGGTGTAGGCGATCAGCGCGCCCAGCACCAGCGCCGCGTTCTGCGGGGTCGCCGGCGCCCCGCCCCAGCCGCCTACCAGCGCGAGCAGTCCCACGACGGTGTGCACGGCGAGCAGGACGGTGGCGGCGCTGTAGACCTGGCGGTGCGGCGGCGTGCCGCTCGGGCGCACCACCCGCAGGTACAGGTGGACGTAGATGACGGCGACGACGGCCGTCGCGAGCACCGGCGGCAGCAGCAGCGCCGCCGCGAAGGTCCAGACCGAGGTCATATTGATGTAGCGGGTCTCGGCGATCCGGCGGCGCAGGCGCTCGGCGTTGACCGACAGCTCGGTGTGCACCGCAGCCACCAGCATCAGCAGCCCGCAGAGCAGCGCGTCGGTCCGCGTCGGCGCGGCCCCGGTCAGCGCGCCCGCGACGACGGCGGCCACCGCCGCGGACTCCACGGCCAGGACCAGCAGCAGTGGGCGCACCGGCAGGCCGAGCAGCGACCGGGCGTCCGGCACACGACGGCGACGCCGTGCCGGGCGCGGTGCCACCGGGCCAGAGGTCACGTCGCCTGCCTGTTCGTCGGGTGCGTTCAGGGGTATCGGATCGAGGCTACGCGGGAGTAAGGCAAGCGGTTGCCGTTCGTGTCGCAGCGGCCCGAGTCCGCGCCGAGCGGCCCGGAACCAACGACGAACGCCTCAGGATTGCGTTAAACCGTGACGGAGCGTTGTCCATCGCTTACGCTGAACCTGTCATCACTCGATCGTGGAGCGTGCCGTGCGTCCTGACGTGCGGACCGCAACGGCGTCCGTTCCGGGACGGTGAGAAGTACTCCGGTCGAGGGGAGAGTGCTCGTGCGCAACTGGGACTGGTGAACCGTCATCGGCACCGCGCGGGACGCTCGGTCGTCCCGCGCGGCGCCGCCGTTCGTGGTCGCCGGCCGTGTCGGGCCGGGTCCCGCGCACGTACCTGTCCCTGCCCGTGTCCCTGTCGTCAGAACCGGTGACGCTCGGACGGGGCATGTGACACCCTCGTCCGGCGATGTGTGCGTGCCGGCACTCCATACTCTGAACGGGTGACACGTTCGTCACTCCACTGCTCCGACCAGCGCAGACGAGCCGTTGCGGCCGGGTTCCGACGATCCCCCCCTAGGCGGGACGTCCACCTTCGTGTTGCAGTTAGCCTCGCCTTATCTGAGGCGTGCCGAAGCAACGGAAGGACCGTGATGGCGAACCCCGCGAACGCGAACCCCCACTCCGCCCCGGAGGTACTCGACGTAGTGGGGGTCGGGTTCGGGCCGTCGAATCTCGGCATCGCGATCGCCCTGCTGGAGCACAACGGGGCGGCCCCGGCCGACGCGCGGGTGACCGCCCGGTTCGTCGAGCGCCAGGAGCGGTTCGGCTGGCACCGCGGGATGCTGCTCGAGGACGCGACCATGCAGGTGTCCTACCTCAAGGACCTCGTGACGTTGCGGAACCCGAACAGCGGCTTCTCCTTCCTGTCCTACCTGCATGACCGCGACCGGCTCGCCGACTTCATCAACTACGGCTCGTCGTTCCCCACCCGCCGCGAGTTCCACGACTACCTGGAGTGGGCCGCCGCACGGGTCGGCGAGGTCAGCGACGTCGCGGGCTCCCCGGTGACCGTCGACTACGGCAGCGAGGTCGTCGAGATCGAGCCCGTGCCCGGCGACGGGGTGGTCGACCTCCTCGACGTCGTGGTGCGCACCGGCGAACGGGTGGAGCGGCTGCGGACCCGCAACGTCGTGCTCGCCTGCGGGCTCACCCCGGTCCTCCCGCGCGGGATCACCACCGGCGGACGCATCTGGCACAATCGCGACCTGCTCTTCCGCACCCGCGAGCTCGCCGGCGCCTCGCCCGCGCGGTTCGCCGTCGTCGGGGCCGGGCAGAGCGCGGCGGAGACCGTGGAGCATCTGCACCGCACCTTCCCGACCGCCGAGGTGCACGCGGTGTTCGCCCGCTACGGCTACAGCCCCGCCGACGACACGTCCTTCGCCAACCGGATCTTCGACCCGGCCGCCGTCGACGACTTCTACACCGCCCCGGACGAGGTCAAGGACCGCATCCTCGGCTACCACGCCAACACCAACTACTCCGTGGTCGACCCCGAGCTGATCGAGGGCCTGTACCGCACGCACTACCACGAGCGGGTCGCCGGCCGGGAGCGGCTGCGCTTCCGCAACGTCTCCCGGGTGGCCGACGTCGTTGACGTCGGGGACCGGGTGGAACTGGCCATCGAGTCGCTCATCGACGGCGAGCGCGAGGTCATCACCGCCGACGCCGTGGTCTACGCGACCGGGTACCGGTCGGCCGACCCGCTGTGGCTGCTCGACGCCGGCCTGCAGCAGGCCTGCGGGCGCGACGGACAGGGCCGGCTCGACGTGCAGCGCGACTACCGCGTACGCACCGATGCGCTCCCCGGCGGCGGAGCGGTCCGGGCCGGCGTCTACCTGCAGGGTCCGACCGAGCACACGCACGGCATCACCTCGACCCTGCTGTCCAACATCGCCGTGCGGTCCGGAGAGATCGTCGCCTCGCTCGTCCGGGGAACGGCGGTCGCCTCCCCGGAGGCGAGCGGACGCGACACCGCCACCGTCTGAGCGCCCCACCACGTCCCCGCACCGGAGGAGAACCATGTCCACCAACCCCTTCGACGACGACAACGGCACCTTCCGGGTCCTCGTGAACGACGAGGGTCAGCACTCGTTGTGGCCGGACTTCGCCGATGTCCCGGCGGGCTGGACCTCGGTCCACGGGCCTGCCGACCGGACCTCGTGCCTGGACTACGTCGAACGGATCTGGACCGACCTGCGACCGCGCAGCCTGCGCGAACGCACCAACGCCTGATCCGCGGCGCCGCCTGATCCGGGGCGCCGCGCCACTCAGCCGAGATCGGGTGCCTGGTCGGGCCGCAGACCCGACCAGGCACCCCACAGCCGGGCGTAGGTGCCCCCGGCGGCCACCAGCTCGTCGTGACGGCCCTGCTCGATGACCCGGCCGTCCTCGAGGACGACGACCCGGTCGGCGGTGGCCGCCTGGGTCAGGCGGTGCGCGACGACCACCGTCGTGCGCCCGCGAGCCGCGGCGAGCGCCGCGTCCTCCAGCGCCCGGGCCCCGGAGCTGCCCGCCTCCGCGGTGGCCTCGTCCAGGATCACGACCGGCCGGTCGGCGAGCACGAGCCGGGCCAGCGCGAGCTGCTGGGACTGCACGACGTCCAGCTCGTGCGCGCCGTTCCCGACCGGGGTCGCCAGGCTCTCGGGAAGCGCCTCGGCCCAGGCCAGCGCCCCGACGGTGTCGAGCGCGGCGCGCAGCTGCGCGTCGTCGGCGTCCGGGGCCGCCAGGCGCAGGTCCTCGGCCAGCGTCCCGGCGAACACGTGCACCTCCTGGGTGACCAGCGCGACGGTGTCCCGGCGGACGGTCGGGCCCTGCTCGTCGAGCCCGGCGCCGCCGATCTCGATCCGGCCGGACGACGGCCGGTGCAGCCCCACCACCAGCTTCGCCAGGGTGGACTTGCCCGCGCCACTCGCGCCCACCAGGGCGACCCGCGTGCCCGGCTCGACGTCGAGGTCCACCCCGCGCAGCGACGGGTGTCCGTCGACGTAGGCGTGGGTCAGGCCGCGGGCGCGGACGTGGGAGCCGTCCGGCCGGGCGGGCTCGGCGGGATCGGGCTCGGGGCGAGGTCGGCGACCCCGACGATCCGGCGCAGCCCGGCGATCGCGGACTGGGCGACGTCGAGCTGGAACAGCACCACGTTGACCGGGCCGAACAGGTTGATGAAGTAG
This sequence comes from Pseudonocardia sp. HH130629-09, assembly GCF_001294645.1. Taxonomy (NCBI): domain Bacteria; kingdom Bacillati; phylum Actinomycetota; class Actinomycetes; order Pseudonocardiales; family Pseudonocardiaceae; genus Pseudonocardia; species Pseudonocardia sp. HH130629-09. The sequence continues at coordinate 2,664,380 of NZ_CP011868.1, read as the reverse complement.
AGCGCCGCCGCGCTGGCCGTGCCGATCGTGGCCTCACCGGAGGTCACCAGCCAGAAGCCGGCGACCAGGACACCGGTCACGCCCAGGTACTCCGCCGCGTTGAGCCGGCCGAAGAACCGGGTCTGCAGCCGGATCACCCGCATCGCGAGCCCGACGACGGCGTCGGCGCGTTCGGCGACCCGGTCCCGGTGCTGGTCGTGCAGGCGGAACGCTCGCACGGTCGACACCCCCGCGGCGGTGTCGAGCAGCTGCTGCTGGTCGCCGTAGGCGATCCGCTGTGCCGCGTAGATCGGGCCGGACCGGGTGAGGAACCAGCGCGCGGTCCAGGCCTGGATCGGGACGGCGAGCAGCGCGCCGAGGAGCAGCCGCCAGTCCAGCGCGAGCAGCGCCACGAGGGTCAGGCCGATCAGCAGCGCGGAGCGGGCGAACTCGGGCAGCGCCTCGCGCACGGCCTCGGCGACGACGCTGACGTCGTCGGTGACCCGCGAGGTCAGGTCCCCGGATCCGGCCCGTTCCAGCTGCTCCAGGTCCAGGTGCAGCGCCCGGTCGACGAACCGTTCGCGCAGCCCGGCCAGCATCGTCTCTCCGGCGCGGGCGACCAGGGCGACGCCGAGCATCGCGAGCACGCCCTGCCCGACCGCGACCCCGACCAGGCCGAGCACCGGGGCGGTGACGGCGTCGGCGCCGCGGCCGTCGGCGACCAGGTCGACGATCCGGCCGAGCAGTGGTGCGGTGAGCAGGCTGACCGCGGCGGCCCCGACGAGCGTCACGAGCCCGAGCAGCGCGGTGCCGCGCTGGGGCCGCAGCAGCTCGCCGAGGACGGCCCGCATTCGTGCCCCGTCGGCGACGGGCAGGCGGGTGGTCATCCGGTCACCAGCTTCCGGTAGTCGGGGTCGGCCATGAGCTCGCTGTGCGTCCCGTCCGCGGCGATCCGGCCGCCGCGCAGGACGACGGTCCGGTCGGCGGCGGCCAGCAGCGCCGGGCTGGTGGTGACGACGACGGTGGTCCGGCCGCGGCGCAGCGCGCGCAGCCCGTCGGCGATCGCGGCCTCGGTGACGGCGTCGACCGCGGTGGTCGGGTCGTGCAGCACGAGCACCGGGGGGTCGGAGGCGAGGGCCCGGGCGAGGGCGATCCGCTGCCGCTGACCCCCGGACAGCGAGCTGCCCCGGGCGGCGACCGCGGTGTCCGCCCCGTCGGGGAGGACCACCGCGGCCTGGTCGGCGCGAGCCGCGGCCATCGCCGGGGCCGGGTCGGTCCCGGGCGCACACCCGGCGAGAACGTTGTCGCGCACGGTGCCGGCGAACAGGTGTGCGTCGTGCGCGGCGACGAGCACTCCGGCCCGGGCGTCGGTGCACTCCAGCGCGGTGAGGTCGGTCCCGCCGACCTCGACCCGGCCGTCGACGGGGTCGGTCTCGCGGCCCAGCAGCCGGACCAGCCCGAGTGCGGTCGCCGCGTCGTCGGTGACCACACCCAGCATGGTTCCCGGTGGGACGTCGAGATCCACGCCGGACATGCCCACGCTGCTGACCCCGCGCAGGGTCAGCCCGCCGTCCCCGGCCGCAGCGGCGCTCCCGGAGCCGGACCCGGGCCGGGCGGTGACGGCGTGCTCGCTGTCGAGCAGCGTCGCGATCCGGCCGGCGGACGCGCGGCCCTGGGCGAGCTGGCGGCTCACCGCGCCGAACACCTCGAGCGGGCCCACCAGGAACTGGGCGAGACCGACGGCGGCGACGAGGCCGCCGATGCTGAGCTGGCCGTCGGCGGCGAGTCGCCCGCCGACCAGCGCGATGAGGGCGAGGAAGAGCCCGTTGACCAGCTGGACCGAGCCGAGGAACCCGGCCTCGGCCCGGGTGGCGAACAGGGTCGCGCCCAGCGCCTCCCGGCTGACCCGACGGTAGCGACGCTGGGCCGCCGGCTCGACCCCGAGCCCCTTCAGCACCCGGACGCCGTCGATCAGGTCGGCCGCGACCCCGGAGGCCGCGGCCGTCCGCTCCTGTTCGGCGTGGCTGCGCCGCTCCAGCGGGGTGCCGATCCGCTGGATCGCCCACAGCAGCGGCGGGGAGCCCAGCAGGATGAGCAGCCCCAGCGGCAGCGAGATGGTGAGCAGCGCGATCGCCGCGACGACCACCGCGGCCAGCCCGAGCGGGAGCATGAAGCTGACCACGGCGACACGTTTCGCGTCGGACACCGCGATCGAGGCCAGCTCACCGGGCAGCCGTCCGGCCTCGGCGCCGCCGCGGGGGTCGAGCAGTCGCCCGGCCACCTGCAGCCGCAGCCGGGCGTCGCCGCGTACGTCGGCCGACCAGGCGTGCCGGGCGCCGAAGCGGTAGCAGGTGGAGAGGAACAGGAAGTCCAGTCCGAGGACCAGCAACCAGCCGGTGAGGGCGACGGGGTCGCCTGCCGCGATCCCGCGGTCGATCACCACCCCGACGAGGACGGGGACGAGTGCCTCACCCGCCTGGTGGCCGCAGAACAGCGCCGACGCCGCGGCGAGCCGTCCACGGAAGGCCCCCAGCGACCCCCGCAACACGGACCGGCCGGACTCCGCATGGCGGGTGGGAACGTCCATTGTGTCAGGATAGCCTTGCCAACATCGAGGCCCGACGCGGTCGGCGGCGGGCTCAGTCCCCCGGTGCCTGCCCCTTCAGCGCCTCGTCGAGCTGCGGCACCACGGTGTCGAGCGCGTAGGGGAGCGACAGCGGGCTGGAGTAGCCCAGTGCGGCGGCGAACTCGGTCTCGAACGGCCCGAGGTAGGCCACCCGGCCCTGCTGCACCGCCGGGATCGCCCGGAACACCGGGTCGGCCTCGGACTCGGCGCGCGAGCGGCCCAGCACCACGAGCAGATCGCTGTCGAGGTCGCCCTGGCGCTCCAGCGAGAGGGTCTGCGAGTCCGGCCGGACGGCGAAACCGAGGCCGGCGAAGATCTGGGCGCGCAGGTCGTCGGTGCCCATGTCGTAGGGGACACCCTCGATGAAGAAGTCCATCTTCAGGTTCTTGCCCGCGAAGTCGGGGTGGGCCGCCGTGGCCTCGTCGAACCTCGCGCGGGTCGCGGCGATGACCTGCTCGGCCTGCTCGGTGCGGCCGGTGGCCTGCCCGGTGATGCGGGTCTGCTCCTCCCAGCCTGCGGGGTTCGTGCCGTCGGGGGTGCCCTGGGCGACGGTCGGCGCGATCTGCGACAGCGCGGTGTAGGCCGCCTGGTCCATGAAGGAGTAGACGCCGAGGATCAGGTCGGGCTTCAGCGCGGCGACCTCCTCGATCGGGATCTCGGCTCCGGTCAGCAGCTGCGGCTGGGTCCCGCCGAGCGCCTCCTGCGCCCAGGGGCGCCGCGCGTAGTCGTAGTCGCCGATGTTCTCGCGGACCCCGACCGGCTTCACCCCCACGGCCAGTGCGAAGTCGGCGTCGTTGAAGCCGACGGTGACCACCCGCTGCGGTGCGGCCGGGATCGTCGTCTCGCCGAAGGCGTGCTTCAGCGTGACCGGGAAGGCTCCGGCGGCCTCGCCGGTGGGGGCGGGCTGCGCGGTGTCGCCGGTGCCCCCCGACGCACAGCCGGCCAGCGCCAGCAGCAGGACCACGTACGCGGCGAGCGCACGGAGCAGGGATCGGGGCATGGGGGCGGTCCTTTCGACGGGACCCGTGCGGGCGGGTGCACCGGGCGCCGGGGGATCAGGTCAGTACACCCTTCCGGGTGGACAGGCGAACCTTACCCATGGCGGTCACGATCGGGCGGACAGGACATCCCAGACGACGTCGAGGTGCGCGCGGCCGGTGGTGATCCCGCCGAACGCGACCCGCACCACCGGGTGCCCGTCGACCTCGGTGCCGGTGAGCAGCACCCGTCCGTCGGCGTTGGCCCGCTCCAGTAGCGCGGTGGTCGCGGCGTCGCCGGAGCGCGAGCGCAGGCAGACCAGCGACAGCACCGGTGCGCACGCCAGTTCCAGGTCGTCGTGCCCGCGGACCCGCTCGGCCAGCTCGGCGGCGAGGTCCACGTGCCCGCGCAGGTGCGCCCGCAGCCCGGACAGCCCCTGCCCGTGCAGCACCGCCCACAGCTTCAGCGCCCGGAACCGCCGCCCGAGCGGGACCTGCCAGTCCCGGAAGTCCACGACGGCGCCGGAGTCGGAGTGCGCCTCGCGCAGGTAGGCCGGGGTGATCGACAGCGCGGCCGGCAGCGCGCGGGCGTCGCGCACCCACAGCAGCGAGGCGTCGAACGCGGTGAGCAGCCACTTGTGGGCGTCGGTGCAGAAGGAGTCGACACCGTGGCCCGGCCCGGGATTGACGCCGTCGAGCACCCAGCGGTGCTCCGGGCAGAGCGCCGCGACGCCCGCCCACGCGGCGTCGACGTGCACCCAGGCCCGGTGCGGCCGCGCCGCCGTGACCAGGGCCGCGACCGGGTCGCCGGACCCGGTCGAGGTCGTCCCGACCGTCGCGCGCACCAGCACCGGGACCAGCCCGGTGGCGACGTCCGCGGCGAGGGTGTCGGCCAGCGCGGCCGGGTCCCTCGCCCGGGAGCCCGGGGTGCACGGGACCGTCCGCAGCCCGTCGGAGCCGAGCCCGGCCCACCGCACCGCCTTGGCCGGCGACGAGTGCGTCTCGGCGGTGACGTAGACGCGCTCCCGCCCGGTCACCCCGCGCGCCCGCCAGCCGGAGCCCGGGTCCGGCGCGGCCCGGTGCAACGCGGCGGTGAGCGCGACCAGCGCCGCCGAGGACGCCGAGTCCTGGATCGAGCCGCCTCCGCCGCCGTCGTGGGTGAACGACTCGTCCAGCCCGAGCGCCCCGGCCAGCTGGTCGGTGACCGCCTGCTCCACCTCGGTGCAGGCGGGCGAGGTGGACCAGAGCATCCCTGCGCCCCGGCGCCGCCGGAGAGCAGCTCACCGAGCAGCGAGGTCAGCGAGGCGTTCGCCGGGAAGAACGCGTGGAAGCCGGGGTGCTGCCAGCGGGTGTCGGCGTCGCCGGTGACGGCCTCGACCAGCGACGGGAACGCGGCGAGCGGCTCGGAGTCCTCGTTCGCCTCGCGGGGGAAGCGGGCCCGCACGGTGCCCGGCTCCACGACGTCGCGGACCGGGTGACGCTCGATCCCGGCACGGGCGTCGGCGTCGGCGTCGACGAACAGGTGGCCGAGGGCGCGGAACTCGTCCGGGGTGAGGTCGGGCACGCGGCCCGACGCTACCCGGCCATCGAGGCGTGCTCGTGGTCGTGCAGGTCGTCGAGGTCCCAGCCGGGCAGCGGGTCGTCCAGGTCGCGCCAGGAGGCGGGCCCGGCGAGCAACTCGTCGTCGGTGAGCAGGGCGGGGTCGAGCCGGGCGGTCACGGCGTCGCGGGTCAGGCCGAGCCCGATGAACACGATCTCCTGCCCGCGCGGCCCGTCGAACGACGACCACGGCGCGGCCGGGTCCAGCGCCATGTTCGGCCCGGCCTGCGACCACAGGCCCGCGACGTCGGGCCGGGTCGCCAGCCAGCAGAAGCCCTTGCTGCGCAGCAGGCCCGGCCAGTCGCCGAGCGCGTCGAGCAGCCGTGCCGGGTGGAACGGACGCGCCGCCCGCCAGGTGACGCTCGCGATCCCGTACTCCTCGGTCTCGGGGGTGTGCGAGCCGTTGAGCTCCTGGGCCCAGCCCGGTGTCGCCGAGGCCGCCGCCGGGTCGTAGCGACGGGTGTCGAGCAGGTCGGTGATGGGCAGGTCCCCGCGCACGGCGCGCACGATCCGGGCGCCCGGGTTCATCCGCGACAGCAGCGCCTCGATCCGGCCCAGCGCGTGCGGCGCGACGAGGTCGGTCTTGTTCAGCACCAGCAGGTCGGCGAACTCGACCTGGTCGGCGAGCAGGTCCGACAGCGTCCGCTCGTCGCCCTCGGCGGCCTGCAGCTCCCGGTCGGCGAGCGAGTCCTCGCTGATCAGCAGGTGCTCGAAGGTGGAGGCGTCGACGACGGTGACCATGGTGTCCAGCCGCGCCACGTCGGAGAGCGCGGTGCCGTCGTCGAAGGTCCACTCGAACGTCGCCGCCACCGGCATCGGCTCGGAGATCCCGGTCGACTCGACGACGACGTGCTCGTAGCGCCCCTCGGCCGCCAGCTCGCCGACCGTGGTCAGCAGGTCCTCGCGCAGCGTGCAGCAGATGCAGCCGTTGGTGAGCTCGACCAGCTTCTCCTGGCTGCGGTGCAGGTCGACGAGCGCGCCGTCGATGTTCACCTCGCTCATGTCGTTGACGACGACGGCGATCCGCCTGCCCTCCCGGTTCGCGAGCAGGTGCTCCAGCAGCGTCGTCTTTCCCGCGCCGAGGAAGCCGGACAGGATCGTGACGGGAACGCGACGGTCGGCCATACCGATGATGATAACGATAGTCGATTAGGTGGGTGTAGGCTGCCTCCGTGCGTTCCTCCCGTCCCGTCTGGTGGCGGCTGCTCCCCGCAGCCACGTAGACGCACGTCACCGTCACCCCGGGCTGCCCGAGCAGCCCGGCGGAACCCGGTGTGTCTCGTGCAGCTCCCCGTTCCCAGGAGCTGATCATGGATTCCCTCGCTGTCACCGTCGCCCGGATGCCCGCGCTGCGTTCCGCCGTCGCCGCCGACCCGTCGTCGCACCGGGTGCTGACCGGGGAGCGGCCGACCGGCCCGCTGCACCTGGGGCACCTGGTGGGCACGATCTCCGAACGGGTACGGCTGCAACGGTCCGGTGTGGACGTGCTGGTGATCCTGGCCGACTACCAGGTGATCACCGACCGCGCCGTCGCGGACCGGCTGGCCGACCACGTGCGCGGCGCGGTGCTCGACCAGCTCGCCGCCGGGCTCGACCCGGACCGCACCACGGTGTTCGCCCACTCCGCGGTGCCTGCGCTGAACCAGCTGATGCTGCCGTTCCTGTCGCTGGTCACCGAGGCCGAGCTGCACCGCAACCCGACGGTGAAGGCCGAGCACGCGGCGTCCGGGCGAGCGTTGTCGGGGCTGCTGCTGACCTACCCGGTGCACCAGGCCGCGGACATCCTGTCCTGCCGTGCCGACCTCGTGCCGGTGGGGAAGGACCAGCTCCCGCACATCGAGCTGACCCGGGTACTGGCGCGGCGCTTCGCCGAGCGCTACGGCCCGGTGTTCACCCCGCCCGAGCCGATGCTGACCGACACCCCGGAGCTGCCCGGCCTCGACGGGCACAAGATGTCGAAGTCCCGCGGCAACGCCGTCCCGCTCGGTGCGACCGCCGACGAGACGGCGGCGATCGTGCGCCGCGCCCGCACGGATTCCGAGCGGCGGATCACCGTGGACCCCGAGGGGCGGCCCGGGGTGTACGGGCTGCTGACGACCGCGGCGCTGTGTCTGGGTCGCGACCCGCACGAGCTGGCCGCGACCCTCGACGGGGCCGCCGCGCTCAAGCGCCTCACCACGGACGCGGTCAACGACCATCTCGCCGGTCACCGCGCGCGGCGCGCCGAGCTGGCCCGCGACCCCGGGCTGGTCGACGACGTGCTGGCCCGCGGCAACGCGCGTGCGAACGAGCTGGCCGAACAGACCCTCGACGCGGTCCGCGCGGCGATGGGGATGCGCTACGACCGGGTCAGGACGCGGACCGCCGGGTGAGGGTGTCCCGGATCTGCGGCAGCAGGTGCTCGCCCGCGGCCAGCAGGTCCGGGAGCCGGTCGGGCTCGCCGAGCAGCGCCCGGAAGGCGTCGGCGACGGTGACGCCGTGCCCGGGCCGGTGCTCGGCGGTCACGGTGTCCCCGGCGCTGATCTCGCCGGGGGACAGGACCCGCAGATAGGCGCCCGGGCGGGCGGCCGCAGTGAACCGCTTCACCCAGCCCGCCCGCTCCAGGTGCGCGGCGGAGGTCCGGCACGGCACGCGGGGCGCGGTCACCTGCAGCACCACCCCGCCGACCCGCCAGCACTCGCCGAGCTCGGCCCCGGACACGTCGATCCCGCGGGTCGTCAGGTTCTCCCCGAACGTCCCCGCCCGCAGCGGCCCGAGCTCGGCGGCGAAGAACTCCAGATCCTCCCGGGCGTAGGCGTAGACGGCCTGGTCCGGGCCGCCGTGGTGGTCGGCGTCGCAGATCGTGTCGCCGGCCAGCCCGCTCGCCGCCGCCGGGACGGCCACCCGGACCGGGCCGGTCACCGGCAGCTCGTCGATCCCCGAGGTCCCCGCCTCGGCGAGGATCGGGCTGGACACCCCGGTGCTCACCGATTCCACGACGCTCACGGTCGCGACGGTAGGCGAGCCCCGCCGCCGTCGCGACCGGGTCGGCGACCGGGTTACTGCGCGGGCGCGGAGACCGAGTCCAGCGCGCCGTGGTCGCGGCGCAGCTCGGTCTTGAGCACCTTGCCCGTCGGGTTGCGCGGCAGGGCGTCGACGACGGCGACCCTCGTCGGGTGCTTGTAGCGGGCCAGCCGGTCGGCGCACCATGCGACGACGGCGTCGAGGTCCGGCGGCGCGGTGGGGTCGGCGGGTACGACCACCGCCAGCGGTGTCTCGCCCCAGCGCGGGTCGGGCACCCCGATGACCGCGACGTCGGCGATGCCCGGGTGCGCCGCCAGCACGTCCTCCACCTCGGCGCTGTAGACGTTCTCGCCACCCGAGATGATCATGTCCTTGGCCCGGTCCACGACGTAGAGGTAGCCGTCGGGGTCCTCGCGGACCAGGTCTCCGGAGTGGAACCAGCCGCCGCGGAACGCCTCGGCTGTCGCGTCCGGACGCCCCCAGTACTCCCGCATCACCGTCGGTCCGCGGTAGACGATCTCGCCGACCTCGCCGCGCGGCACGTCGTTCATCTCCGGGTCGACCACGCGCACCTCGACGCCGGTCATCGGCGTCCCCACCGAGCCGATCTTGCGGACCGAGTCCTCGCCGCGCAGCACGCACGTGATCGGGCTGCACTCGGTCTGGCCGAACGCGGTCACCACGGTGGCCTGCGGGAACGCATCGATCATCGTGCGGATCAGCGTCGTCGACGCCGGTGCCGCGCCCCAGCTGATCCGGCGCAGCGCCGACAGGTCCCGCTCCGCGAGGCCGGGCACCGCGCAGATCGCCTGCCACTGCGCCGGGACGAAGAAGCACGACGACACCTTCTCCCGTTCCAGGGTGTCGACCGTTGCGACCGGGTCGAAGCCGCCCGACGGCGGGATGATCACCCGGCCGCCCGCGATCAGGGTGGGCAGCATCCCGGAGAGCCCGGCGATGTGGAACAGCGGCGCCCCGGAGAGCGAGACCCGGTCGTCGCCGGCAGTGCCCATGTGCGTGATCGACAGGAACGCGTGCAGCAGCAGGTTGCGGTGGGTCAGCACGGCGCCCTTGGGACGGCCGGTCGTCCCCGAGGTGTACATGATGTAGGCGGGCTCCTCGTCGGCGACGTCGTCGCCCCAGGACCCGGGCCCGGCCTCGGCGAGCAGCGCGTCGAGGCCCTCGCCGAGCCCCAGCACCGTCCGCACCGACGGCGCGTCGGCCCGGGCGGTCTCCGCCGTCGCGGCGAACCGGTCGTCGCAGACGACCGCGGTGGGGTCGCAGTCGGTTAGCTGGAAGGCGATCTCGCCGGCGGTCAGCCGGAAGTTCAGCGGGACGCAGATCGCGCCGATCCGCAGCACCGCCAGGTAGCTCTCGACGAGCTCGACGGAGTTGAGCCCGAGCACCGCGACCCGGTCCCCGCGGTCGACCCCGCGTCCGGCGAGGACGGTCGCCAGCCGGGACACCCGGTCGTCGAGCTGCGCCCAGGTCCGCAACGTCCGTGGGTCGGCCAGCGCCGGAGCGTCCGGTGTGGTCCGTGCGTGCCGCGCGACGATGTCCGCCGCCGTCATCCCGTGTCCTGTGATCGTGCCCACCGGTGGCCTCCCGAGCCTCGACTGCCCTGCCACTGTGGTCCCGGCCACCCCGGTGGGGCAACAGCTCGTCCCGCCGTGCAGGGTGACGCCGGTGAGCACGACCCCCGCCGGCAGCGGTCCCGACGGCAGCGGTCCCGACGGCAGCGGTCCCGGCGGGCCCGGCTCCGGGGGAGCCGTCCCCGACGGCACCCGGCGGCTCCGGCTGCTGCAGCTGGCGTCGCTGACGAGCACCGTCGACCGGTTCGCGATCGCGCCGCTGCTCGTGCCGATCGCCGCGTCGTTCGACGCGCCGCTGGCGGCGGCGGCCGGCGCGGCCGGGGGCTACTTCCTCGCCTACGGCCTCATGCAGGTCGTGTGGGGCGTGCTGTCCGACCGGATCGGTCGGGTCCGGGTGATGCGCCTGGCCCTGGTCGGAGCGGTGCTGGGCGGGGTCGCCTCGGTGCTGGCCCCGACGCTGGCCGTGCTGGTCGTCGCGCGGGTCCTCACCGGCGCGTGCACGGCGGCACTGATCCCGGCGGCGCTGGTCTACGTCGGCGACACCTGGCCCGCCGCGGTCCGGCAGCGGCCGCTGTCGGACCTGCTCGCCGCGACCGCGCTCGGCACCGCCGTCGCCACGGCCGGGGCGGGGCTGCTCGCCGACCTGGCCGGGTGGCGCGTCGTCCTCGGGGCGACGGCGGCGGGCTGCGCGGTGCTGTTCGTCGCGCTGCGGGCGCTGCCCGAACCCGACGGCGCCCGCACGCCGTCGCGCGGGATCACCGACGCGGTGCTCCGCCCGCTGGCCGCCGTCGCCGGGAACGGCTGGGCCCGGCTGGTGCTGGCGCTCGCCTTCGTCGAGGGTGCGGTCGTGCTCGGGGTGCTGACCTACCTCGCGCCGTCGCTGCAGGCCGGGGGCAGCTCCGCCGCGCTGGCCGGGCTCGCCGCCGGCGGCTACGGCGTCGGTGCGGTGCTGTTCTCCCGGGTCGTGCGACGCCTGGTCGGCCGACTCGGACCGGCCGCGCTGGCCGGCGTCGGCGGCGGGTTCCTCGTGGTCGCCTGGATGTTCCCGCTGGTGACGGTGCACCCGGTGACGGTCGCCGCGGCCGGGCTCTGCCTGGGCGGGGCGTGGGCGTTCCTGCACTCGACCCTGCAGACCTGGGCGACCGAGGTCGTCCCGCAGGCCCGCGCGACCGCCGTCGCACTGTTCGCGACGCTGCTGTTCCTGGGCAGCTCGGCCGGGACCGCGCTCGGCGCCCCGTTCGCCGACGCCGGGCGCTTCGCCCCGCTGTTCGCCGCCGCCCTGGTCGCCTCGGTGCCGCTGGCGCTGGTCGCGGCCCTGGCCCGTGCCCGCTACTCCCGCCGCGCCGCCTGACCCTCCGCACCGGTCACGCCCCGGGCTCGCGGCGAGGTCACACGTAGCGGTCGCGCAGCTCCCGCTTGACCAGCTTGCCCGTGGGGGTACGCGGCAGGAAGTCGGTGAAGTCCACCGACGACGGCGCCTTGTAGCGCGCGATCCGCTCCCGCACGAACTCGATCAGCTCGCGTTCCAGCTCCGGGCCGGCGTCGACGCCCTCCGGGGGCTGGACGACGGCCTTGACCTTCTCGCCCATCTCGTCGTCGGGCACCCCGATGACGGCGACGTCGAGCACCTTGGGGTGCAGCGCGAGGGCGTCCTCCACCTCCTGCGGGTAGATGTTCACCCCACCGGAGATGATCATGAACGCCTTGCGGTCGGTGAGGAAGAGGTAGCCGTCCTCGTCGAGGTAGCCCAGGTCCCCGGTGGTGGTCCAGTTCTCGTGCTTGGGGTGGGTCGCGGCGAGGGTCTTGCCCGGGTCGTTGTGGTACTCGAACGGGCGCTCGTCGCGTTCGAAGTAGACGGTCCCGATCTCGCCCGGCCCCAGCACGGTGCCGTCGTCGGCGGCGATCCGGATGGTGCCCAGCCCGGCCCGGCCGACCGACCCGGGACGCTCGCTCCACTGCGCCGAGTCGATGAAGGTGACCCCGTTGGACTCGGTCGCGGCGTAGTACTCGTGCAGGACGGGGCCCCACCAGTCGATCATGGCCTGCTTGACGTCCACCGGGCACGGGGCGGCCGCGTGGATCGCGACCCGCATCGAGGACACGTCGTAGGCGGAGCGGACGGACTCGGGGAGCTTGAGCATCCGCACGAACATCGTCGGCACCCACTGCGAGTGGGTGACCGAGTGCCGCTGGACGAGCTCCAGCGCCTTCTCCGGGTCGAAGCGCTCCATCACCACGACGGTGCCGCCGAGCGCCTGCACGGTGGCGGTGAACCGCAGCGGCGCGGCGTGGTAGAGCGGGGCCGGGTTCAGGTAGACGGTGTCGGTGCCGAAGCCGTACATCGGGCCGAACAGGGCCTGGTAGGTGTCGCCCGGCTCGTCGATCCGCCGGTCGGGCAGCGTCGGCTTGATGCCCTTGGGGCGCCCGGTGGTGCCCGAGGAGTAGAGCATGTCCGCCCCGCGGGGCTGGTCGGCCGGGGGCTCGGCGGAGACCGACGCGAGGGTCTTGTCGTAGTCGGCGTAGCGGGACGCGCCGGGGATCTCGCCGCCGAAGGCCAGCCGCACCGTGGTGTCGACGTGGTCCTCGATCGCCGCGGCCAGACCGGCGACACCGGCCGAGACCACGAGTGCCTTCGCACCGCAGTCGCGGACGATGTAGGCGGCCTCGGGCGCGGAGAGGTGGTGGTTCACCGCGGTGATGTAGAGCCCCGAGCGCTGGGCCGCCCAGTAGACCTCGTAGACCCGCGCGCAGTTCTCCGCGACGAGCGCCACGACGTCGCCCGGCCGGAGTCCGGCGGCGCGCAGGTGGTTCGCGAGCCGTGCGGACCCCTCCTCCAGCTCACGGAAGGACAGGCTCGCGCCCGAGCCCCCCATGATCACGGCCGGCTTGTCGGGGGTCGTCGCGGCATGCGTGCCTGGGTACATCGGGCCCTCTCCGTCGGTGTGCGCCGCGGATCGCCCGGCGCACGTCTCGTCGGCCCTGATCCTGCCGTCCGGGGCGACCCCGGCGGCGGCAGCGGTCAGGAGTGCGCGTTCCGATAGGCCTCGAGAACCGAGGACGGGATACGCCCGCGCTCGGAGATCTTCATGCCCTGGGCCGTCGCCCATTCCCGTACGGCGCGGTTCGCGGCGCGTTCCGAGGCGCTGGAACCGTTCGACGAGGTGCTGGAAGAGGTGCTGCGCCGACCGGACCCGAGACGGGCGGCCGCGACGTAGGGCGCCAACGATTCGCGCAGCTTCTCGGCATTCTTGGTGGACAGGTCGATCTCGTAGGCGCGGCCGTCGACGGAGAACTCCACCTGCTCGTCGGCCTCGGTGCCGTCCAGGTCCTCGACCAGGGTGATCGTCGTCTGCTGCGCCACGTCGTCGTTCCTTCCGCGGGGAATCGCCGGACCCGGCCGGAGACGGGAATCGCCCCGGTCGGTGCCGGAACCGATTCTTCGGGCAGAACGATAAGGGATGCCGAACCGACCTGTCGAACCCCTCCCCGGAAATGGTCCGGCGCCGGCGTTTCCGGGGAGGGGATACGGCGTCCGGGTGACGGGAATGGGCGGAAAGGGCCAGCGGTGACGGTGACGCGAATCAGCGTGTGGTCGGCCACCACGGTTCGGTGGGAACCGCGGCGCGGGCGTCGTCGACGGTGGTGACGCCGGTCAGGTCGATGCGCCGGCCCGGGCGCGGCAGGGCCAGGACCACGTCCTGGTCGGCGGCGGCCTTGCGGGCCCGCTCGGCGGGCTCGTCCCAGGGGTGGAAGCCGAGCGTGAACGTCGCCCAGTGGATCGGCAGCAGGACCCGGCCGCCGAGCTCGCGGTGCGCGGCGACCGCCTGCTCCGGGTCGGCGTGGATGTCGGGCCACAGGTCGGAGTAGGCGCCGATCGGCAGCACCGTCAGGTCGAACGGGCCGTGCGCGGCCCCGGTGCGCGCGTGCGCCCGGGTGGCGCCGGTGTCCCCGCCCAGGTAGGCGGTGTGCCGCGGTCCGGCGACCTTCCAGGCCGCCCACAGCGTCGTGTTGCGGCGCAGCCCGCGCCCGGAGAAGTGCCGGGTCTCCAGACAGGTCAGCTCCAGCCCGGCCACGGTCACCACGCCCTCCCAGTCGCGCTCGAGGACCCGGTGCCCGGGGATGCCCCAGGAGCGCAGGTGCGCGCCCACCCCGAGCGGGCCGACGAACACCGTGGAGGTGTCGCGGGCCAGCGCGGTGACGGTCGGACGGTCGAGGTGGTCGTAGTGGTCGTGGGTGATCACGACGACGTCCGGGGAGCCGAGCTCGGACAGCGGCGCGACCGGCGGGTGCAGGCGGCGCGGCCCGAAGCGCGGCACGGGGGAGGCGTACTCCGACCAGACCGGGTCGACCAGCACCCGGCGGCCGTCGATCTCCAGCAGCACCCCGGCGTGGCCCAGCCAGGTCACCGCCAGCCCGGCGGGCTCGGCGGGGGTCCGCAGCGGCGCGAGCGGCACCGTCGCCGGCGCGCCGCCCGCGGAGCGGCGGCCGACCAGCATGTTCAGGATCATCCGTGCCGAGGCCTTGGCCCGCGGCAGCCCGGGCTCGGTGTTGGCGAACAGCCCGTCGACGGCGTTCGGGGAGGCGGAGGCGATCCGGCGCAGCTCGCCCGGGCGGGCCCCCATGTTCCGGCGCACGTGCAGCCCGAGCGCGGCCAGGGCGCCGGTCAGGGCGAGCGGGACGGACAGGATGGCCGCGGTGGGGAGGCGCTTGCTGCGGGACACGATCACCAGACTACGAACGCCCCGGGCGCGGTTCCCACCTACAGTCACGATCGTGACCGACGGCATGGCGGGGACCAGGGTGAGCACCGAGCGGCACGGACACGTGCTCCTGATCCGGATGACGCGGCCCGACAAGCGCAACGCCGTCGACGCGGCGATGACGGCCGGCCTCGACGAGGCGCTCAACACCCTCGACGACGACCCGGACCTGTGGTGCGGCGTGCTCGCCGGGGACACGACGGCGTTCAGCGCGGGCACCGACCTGGCCGCCGGGGCCGGCGGCCCCACCCCGCGCGGCGGCAACTACGGCGTCGTCCGGCGGGACCGGCGGCGCCCCCTGATCGCCGCGGTCGAGGGCGTCGCCTACGGCGGCGGGTTCGAGATCGTGCTGGCCTGCGACATGGTCGTCGCCGCGACGACGGCGCGGTTCGGCCTGCCCGAGGTCGCCCGGGGCCTGGTCGCGAACTGCGGTGCGCTGTTCCGCGCGCCGCGGCCGCTGCCGCTCAACGTCGCCAAGCAGCTGCTGGTGACCGGGCGCCCGCTGGACGCCGACCGTGCGTACGCCCTGGGCCTGGTCAACGAGCTCGTCGAGCCGGGGCGGGCCGAGACCGCGGCGCTCGAGCTCGCCGCGACGGTCTGCGAGAACTCGCCGCTCGCGGTGTCGGTGTCGCTGCGCGCCCTGGAACGCGTGGTGTCCGAACCGGACGAGCGCGGCTGGAGCGCCACCGAGGTCGCCACCGCGGCGATCCTGCGCTCGGTCGACAGGACGGAGGGGATCGCGGCGTTCCTGGACAAGCGCCCGCCGCGGTGGACGGGGCGCTGACCCTGCGCCCGGCACGGGCCCCCGGACGGCGACTAGGCTCGTCGGCATGCCTGCCCGGACGCGACGCGAGCACCTGGTCGCGCTGCTGCAGGACTACGCGGGCGAGTCCGAGCTGCTCGGCCAGGAGTTCGCCGGGCGGCACGGGCTGCACCCCACGGACCTCCACGCGCTGCTCGCGGTGATGCGTGCGGACTCCGCGGGTGAACCGCTCACGCCGGGTCTCCTCGGTGCCCGGCTCGGTCTGTCCACCGGTGCGACGACCGCGCTCGTCGACCGCCTGGAACGCGCGGGCCACGTGCGCCGCAGCCGCGAGTCCGCCGACCGGCGGCGGGTGACCCTGCGCCAGGCCGAGAACGCCGCGGAGGTCGGCGGGGCGTTCTTCGGCCCGCTCGGCGCCCGGATGGACGCCCTGCTCGCCGGCTTCGACGACGACGAGCTCGACGCGGCGGCCCGCTTCCTCAGCGCGATGAACGCGCTGGTCGCGGACTACCGCGCCGACCTCGCCGCATCGCCGGAGCCGAGGTCCGCACCGGCCTGACGCGGTCAGGCGTTCGCCGTCGCCGTGCCCAGGTACTCGGCGAACTTGCGTCGCGCGGCCTCGGTGCGGGTCGGGACGTGCTCGGTGGGGACCTCGACCGGGGTGTAGCCGCGCAGGATGCGCCGCGCGACGGACTCCTTGTGGACCTCGTCGGGACCGTCGTAGATCCGCGCGGCGCGGGCCGCGCGGTACATCTGCTCCAGCGGCAGGTCCCCGGAGAAGCCGAGCGAACCGTGTACCTGGATCGCGCGGTCGATCACGTCGTGCAGCACCTTCGCGCCCCAGTACTTGATCATCCCGATCTCGATCCGGGCGTTCGAGGCCCCGACCTGGTCCATCGTCCAGGCCGCGTGCAGGGTCAGCAGCCGTGCCGCGGCCATGTCCGCCGCCGACTGCGCGACCATGTCCTGCACCATCTGCTTGTCGGCCAGCCGCGTGCCGCTCGCCGTCCGTGACACCGTGCGCTCGCACATCATGTCGAACGCCCGCCGGGACTGGCCGAGCCAGCGCATGGCGTGGTGGATGCGGCCCGGGCCGAGCCGCTGCTGGGCGAGCCTGAACCCGTCACCGGGGTTGCCGACGAGGTTCGTCGCCGGCACCCGGACGTCGCGGTAGAAGACCTCGGCGTGGCCGCCGTAGATCTCGCCGCCGACCTCGGGGTGGTCCATCACCGGGATGTCGCGGGCCACGTCGAGCCCGGGGGTGTCGGTCGGGACGATGATCATCGAGGCCC
Organism: Pseudonocardia sp. HH130629-09; assembly: GCF_001294645.1. Classification (NCBI taxonomy): domain Bacteria; kingdom Bacillati; phylum Actinomycetota; class Actinomycetes; order Pseudonocardiales; family Pseudonocardiaceae; genus Pseudonocardia; species Pseudonocardia sp. HH130629-09. Next base: position 2,647,789 of record NZ_CP011868.1, on the reverse strand, counting down.
GCTGGTACGGCGGTGCGTCCGGGTCGGTCACCACCATCGCGATCAGGAAGTCCGCGCCGGTGGCGTTCGAGGAGAACCACTTGTGACCGTTGATGACGTAGTCGTCGCCGTCGCGCACGGCCCGGGTGGACAGCATCGTCGGGTCCGCGCCGGCGCCGGGCTCGGTCATCGAGAAGCAGGACCGCAGCTCACCACGCAGCAACGGGTGCATCCAGCGTTCCTTCTGCTCCGGCGATCCGCCGATCGCGAGCAGCTCGGCGTTGCCCGAGTCGGGCGCCTGGTTGCCGAACACCCCCGGTGCGTAGCGGCACTGGCCGAGGATCTCGTGCATCAGCCCGAGGGAGACCTGACCGAACCCGCCGCCGCCGAGCTCCGGGGGCAGGTGCGCCGCCCACAGACCCTGCTCGCGGACCTGCTCCTTGAGCGGCGCGGTGATCCGGGCGAAGGTCTCCCGGTCCAGGTCGAGGGTCTCCAGCGGGATGATCTCGTCGCGGACGAAGCCGCGCATCCACTTCAGCTTCTCCTCGAACTCCGGGTCGGTGCTGAAGTCCCACGCCATCGCGTCCGCCTCCCGACGAGCCTGGTTGCCACGGCGAACGTAGTACAGCCCGCGACGACGGGGGGAGTTCCGGCGGCACAGGACGCCGGGGCCGGGGAGTCCCGGCGGCACCCCGGTGATCGACAGTCCGCGCGGTGATCCGCTCCGCGCGTGTGTTCGGACACGCGCGGACGACGGATCACCGCGCGTCCGGCGGATCGCCGTGCGCCCGGTAGATCGGGCACGCCCGGCGGATCGGCGTCTGCCCGGTGGAGTGGCGCGCGTCCGGCGGATCATCGCGCGCTCCGGTGAAGCAGTGCGCGCCCGGTGGGTACCACGTGCGGCGGGCCGGGCGAACGGTGACCGTGCAGGTGGGGCTGCCGGGCCGCGGGGGATCGGGCTATCACCGACGCGGCGGCGGAGGGGCTCGCGCGGCGGAGGGTCGCGGGGCGGCGACATTGCGCGCGTCCGCGTCGCCGGGGGAGGCTCGGGGGATGACCGACGAGGCTCCCGTCCCCACGCACCCGGCGGGTGTCCCGGCCGATCTGGTGGACCTGTCGTTCGAGCCGCTGACCCCCACGGCGTTCCTCGACCGGGCCGCGGCGGCGCACGGTGACCGGGTCGCGGTCGTCGACGGCGACCTGCGGTTCACCTACACCGAGTTCCGCGACCGCTGCCGGCGCCTGGCGGGCTCGCTCGCCGCGCTGCACGACGAGCGTCCGGTCGCGGTCCTCGTGCCGAACACCCACGTCGGGCTGGAGGCGGCGCACGCGGTGCCGTGGTCGGGGACGGCGCTGGTCGCGGTCAACACCCGGCTGTCGGCGGGCGAGGTCGCCTACATCCTGGAGCACTCGCGCGCCTCGGTGCTGGTGGCCGACCCGGTGTTCGACGAGCTCGTCGCGGAGGTGCTCGCCCGCCTCGACACCCCGCCGCACACCGTGCGGGTCGGCCCGGACTACGAGCGCCTCGTCGCCGACGGCGAGCCCACCGCGGTGCGTCCCGCCGACGAGCGCGGCCTGCTGTCGATCAACTACACGTCCGGGACGACCGGGAACCCGAAGGGCGTGATGTACCACCACCGGGGCGCCTACCTGCAGGCGCTGGCCATGGTCGGGCACACCGGGCTGACCGCGTCGTCGGTTCACCTGTGGACGCTCCCGATGTTCCACTGCAACGGATGGTGCTTCCCGTGGGCGGTCACCGCGGCCGCCGCCACCCACGTCTGCCTGCCGAAGGTCGAGCCGTCCCGGATCTGGGAGCTCGTTCGCGAGCAGGGCGTCACCCACCTCAACGGCGCTCCCACCGTGCTGTCGATGATCGCCTACGCGCCGGAGGCCCGGCCGGTGGAGACGCCGGTGGCCGTCGCGACCGGGGGAGCGCCGCCGAGCCCGGCGATCCTGCGCCGGATGGCCGAGCTCGGGTTCGAGGTGACCCACCTCTACGGGCTCACCGAGACCTTCGGCCCCGCGATGATCTGCGACTGGCGTCCGGAGTGGAGCGACCTCGACGCCGACGCGCAGGCCCGGATGAAGGCCCGCCAGGGCGTCGGGAACATGATCGCCTGTGCCGTCCGGGTGATCGACGACGACGGTGCCGACGTCCTGCGCGACGGGGCGACGACGGGCCAGATCGCGTTGCGCGGCAACAACGTCATGCTCGGTTACCTCGACGACGACCAGGCCACCCGCGACGCCGCACCGGACGGCTGGTTCCGGACCGGCGACATCGGAGTCGTGCACCCCGACGGCTACGTCGAACTCCGGGACCGCTCCAAGGACGTGATCATCTCCGGTGGGGAGAACATCGCCAGCATCGAGGTGGAGCAGGCCATCGCCGACCACCCGGCCGTGCTGGAGGTCGCGGTGATCGCCGTCCCCGACGAGCGGTGGGGCGAGGTCCCGGCCGCCTGGGTGACGCTGCGCGAGGGCGAGAGCGCCACCGAGGACGAGATCGTCGAGCACGTGCGGGGGCGGCTGGCGCGGTTCAAGGCACCGAAGCGGGTCACCTTCGGCGAGCTGCCGAAGACCTCGACCGGGAAGATCCAGAAGTTCGTGCTGCGCGACGAGGCGTGGGCCGGGCAGGAACGCCGGATCCGGTAGCGGGCCGGGATCGTGCAGGGGCGGAACAGCGGGGTCAGGACAGGGCGCTGAGCGAGCGCCACTCGTCCCAGGGGATCGTCCAGTCGTACAGGTCGCCGTCGCGGGCGGTCAGCGGCTGCGAGCTGCCGGTCACCTCGACCGGGTCGCCGAAGGTCGCGCTCGCGAAGAACTCCTTGGCGTCGCGGCTGGACAGGTTGATGCAACCGTGGCTGACGTTGCGGCTGCCCTGCGCCCACGACGAGGCGGGGTTGGCGTGGATGAACTCGCCGTTGTTGGAGATCCGGACCGCCCAGAACTGGGGCTCGTCCACGTAGCCTTAGTCGGGGTTGCTCATCAGCACCTTCTCCGACTTGGCCATGACGACGTGGATCCCGGAGCGGGTCACCCGGCGGGGGTCGGACTCCAGGCCGTAGGAGGCGTCGTAGCGGGCGATCTCCTTCCCGTCGCGGACGACGACGATCGCGTGGCTGCGGGTGTCGGCCTTCACGACCTGGCTGCGCCCGACGGTGAAGGTCCGGTCGAGGTCCTCGGTCATGAAGGTGCCGTCGCCGAGGTCGAGGCCACGCAGCGCGCCCCGCACCTGGACCCGGGTGTGCGCGGGCCAGTAGGACTTCGGCCGGTAGTGCACCCGCGAGCCCTCGGCGGTGTCGGGCAGCCACGCCCAGGCGCCCTCGACCGGCCGCGACGTGGTGACGCTCAGCGCCCGCTCGACGGTGGCCTTCGCGGCGTCGGGGAGCTTCTCGCCGAAGGTGAGCACGACCGGGGCACCGATGCCGACCTCGCCGCCGTCGCGGATGTTCATGGTGGCGTCGACGGTGTCGTCCGGGTCGACGGTGGTGAACGGGGCCGCGGGCACGGGGCGACGGTCCTGCGGACCCAGCACCCAGCTGCCCGACCAGTGGTAGGTGGTCGCGAAGTCCAGCGGCTCCGTGGCGGTCCAGCTGCGGCCGTCGGGGGACAGGGTGCCCCCGACGGTGACCGGTCCGTCGTCGGAGTCGGCGGTGAGCGCGACGCCCTCGAGGGTGCCGGTGCTGACCTCGGTGCGGACCGGGGCGCGCGGGGCGACCGGCGCGCCACCGGCCGGGACGCTGGTGAGGACCTCGGGGACCGGGGGAGCGGGGGGGCACGGTCGGGGCGGGCCGGAGGCGGTCGACGGCGCCGGCGAGGTTGCGGGCCAGCGAGTCGACGCCGCCGCCGACGGCGTCACCGATCCGCCCGCCCGCCATCGCGGCGGTCCCGCCCGCGACGAGGACCACCAGTGCGACCAGCGAGGTCGCGAGCACCGCCCAGGCGCGACGGTGCACCGAGCGTCGCCGCCGACGTGGGGCGTGGCGCCCGCGCGAGTGCTCCCAGGACCTCGACATGGGAGGAATCATGGCCCGCGTGTCAGCCACACGGGCGGTACGACACCCCGATGACATGTGTTCGTTGTCCGGGCGTGGGCCGGGCGCCGGCGTGACAGGGTGCGGTCATGAGCTACGACGTCGCCGCCGTCCGCAGCCGTTTCCCCGCCCTGCGCGCCGGGATCGCCCACTTCGACGGGCCGGGCGGCTCCCAGGTCCCGGACTCGGTCGCGGGGGCGGTCGCGGCCGCCATGACCTCCCCGCTGGCCAACCGCGGCACGGTCACCAGCGGTGAACGCGCCGCCGACGCGATCGTGCTCGGCACCCGCGCCGCGATGGCCGACCTGCTCGGCGCCGACCCGCGCGGGATCGTGTTCGGGCGCAGCATGACCGCGCTGACCTTCGACCTCGCCCGGACGCTGGCCGCGACCTGGTCGCCGGGTGACGAGATCGTCGTGACCCGCCTCGACCACGACGCGAACATCCGCCCTTGGGCGATCGCCGCGCAGGCCGCCGGGGCGACGGTGCGGTGGCTGGACTTCGACCCCGACACCACCGAGCTCGACGACGTGACGCCGCTGCTGTCCGACCGCACCCGGCTCGTCGCGGTGACGGGTGCGTCGAACCTGGTCGGGACCCGCCCCGACCTGCCCGCGATCGCCGCCGCCGTGCACGCCGCCGGGGCGCTGTTCATGGTCGACGGCGTGCACCTGACCGCGCACGTCCCGATCGACCTCGCCGCGATCGGCGCCGACCTCTACGCCTGCTCGCCCTACAAGTTCCTGGGCCCGCACTGCGGGGTGCTCGCCGCCGACCCGGCGTTGCTGGAGACGCTGCGCCCGGCGAAGCTGGCGCCGTCGAGCGACGCGGTGCCCGAGCGGTTCGAGCTCGGCACCCTGCCCTACGAGCTGCTCGCCGGCACCACCGCGGCCGTCGAGTTCCTCGCCGCGCTGGACCCGTCGGCGACCGGGGACCGCCGGGCGCGCCTGCTGGCGTCGATGGCGGCGGTCGAGGAGCACGAGCGCCCGCTGCGCGAGCGCATCGAGACCCACCTGGCCGCGCTGCCCGGGGTCACGGTGCGGTCCCGGGCGGCCCGGCGGACCCCGACCCTGCTGGTGACCTTCGACGACCGCGACCCCGTCGACGCCTACCGGTACCTGGCGCAGCGGCGGATCGCGGCGCCCGCGTCGTCGTTCTACGCGCTGGAGTGCTCGCGGCGGCTCGGCCTGGGGGACACCGGGTCCCTGCGGATCGGGCTGGCCTGCTACACCGCCGACGACGACGTCGACCGGCTCCTGGACGGGCTCTCCGCCTTCGTCGGGGCCTGATCCACATATGTGAGACTGTTCAGGTGACGCGTCATCGTCGGGTCCTCGCGGCCCTGCTCGCACTGGCCGTCGTCGCAGGGTGCTCCGCGCCCGCCACGGCACCGCCCGCCCCCGGTGGGACCGGCGCCGCGGCGCAGGACTGCGTGCCGGGCGCCGCGTCCACCCCGGACGACACGGTCGCCTTCGCCCACGCCACCAACGTCACGATCACCGGCGGCGACGGCTACCGGGTCCTGACCGTCCGCACACCTTTCCCGGGCGGGCAGCCGCAGTCGGTGGTGCTCGTCGGCTGCGGGCAGGGCGACCCGGCGCTGCCCGCGGCACTCGCCGGGGCCCCGGTCGTGCACACCCCGGTGAGCGGGATCTTCGCCGGCTCGACCACCCAGCTCCCGATGATCACCGAGCTGGGCGGGCTCGACCGGATCACCGGCGTCGGCGGGGCCGCGCTGGTCACCGACCCGGCCGTGCGTGCCCGCGTCGCCTCCGGCGCCGCCGTCGACTTCGCGCCGAACTCGACGATCGACGCCGAGGCGGTCGTCGCCGCCGCGCCGCCGGTCGTGCTCTCGGCCGGGACCGACGACGCGGCGTTCCCGGCACTGTCCGCGGCCGGGATCCCGGTGGTCGGCTGGGCGGACTACCTCGAGACCGGCCCGCTCGGCCAGGCTGAGTGGATCAAGGTCGCGGGGGCGCTGACCGGTCAGGACGCCCGCGCCGCGGAGATCTTCGACGGCATCGCGGGCCGCTACGCCGACCTCGCCGGTCGCGTGCGCGGCCTGCCCCCGACCCCGATCGTCGCCGGTCAGCCCTACCAGGGCGGCTGGAACGTCCCGGCCGCCGAGTCGACCGCCGGCATTCTCTTCCGCGACGCCGGTGCCACCTGGCTGGGTGCCGGGATGCCGGGCACCGGCACCCGGGCGCAGTCGCTGGAGCGGGTGCTGGCCGACGACGGCGACGCCCGCATCTGGCTCGCCGACGGCCCGTTCGCCCCGACCGCCGACGTCGCCGCGGTCGACCCGCGGCTGTCCTCGCTCGCCGCGGTCCGCCCCGGCGGGCAGCTGTGGACCCGCGACAGGGCCACCACCCCCGACGGCGGCAACCCCCTCTACGAGCGTGGCGCACTGCACCAGGACGAGATCCTCGCCGACCTCGTCGCGATCCTGCACCCACAGGTCTTGCCCGGCCACGCCTTCACCTACTACCGGCAGGTGCCCGCCGGATGAGGCCGGCCGCACCGGCGTCGCCCGCCGCGGCGAGCCGGGTCCTGGACCGGGCAGGGCAGCGCTCGGGACGCCGCGCACCGCTGGCCCTGGTGCTGCTCGCGGCCGGGGTGGTCGTGCTGTTCGCCCTCGCCGTGTCGACCGGTTCGGTGGTGATCGGGCTCGATCGGACGCTGTCGGCGCTGTTCGGCATCGGCGCCCCCGACGCCCGGCTCGACCTGCTCGTCACCGACCTGCGGGTGCCGCGGGCGGTGACCGCGACGGCCGTCGGTGTCGGGCTGGGCACCGCGGGGCTGCTCACCCAGACCCTGTTCCGCAACCCGCTGGCCGAGCCCTACGTGCTCGGGGTCAGCGCGGGCGCCGGGCTCGGCGTCGCGCTGGTGACCACCTTCGGGGCGGCTGCGGGGGCCGCGGCGTTCGCCACCGGTGGGCTCGGGGCCACACCGGTCGTCGGGGGACGGTTCACCACCGTCGCGGCCGCGGCGGTCGGTGCCGCCGCCGTGCTCGCGCTGGTGCTGGCGCTGTCGCGGTTCGCCCGGTCGGTGACCGCGCTGCTGGTGATCGGCGTGATGCTGGGGTCGGGGGTCACCTCCGTGGTCAGCCTGCTGCTGGTCTGGACCGACCCGCGCACCGCGCAGCAGTACCTGATGTGGGGCCTCGGCTCGGTGTCCGGCGTCGGCCGCGGCGAACTACCGATCCTCGGCGGGATCGTCGTGGCCGGGCTGGCGGGGGTCCTCGTGCTGGCCAAGCCACTGGACGGACTACTGCTGGGCGACGACTACGCCCGCACCGCGGGCGTCGACGTCGCCCGGGTGCGGCTGGCAGTGCTGGGGGTCGCCGCGGTGCTCGCCGGGACGGTCACCGCGTTCTGCGGGCCGATCGGGTTCCTCGGCATCGCCGTGCCGCACCTGGCCCGGTTGGCGGTCGGCACCTCCCGGCACCGGGTGCTCGTCCCGGCCACCGCGCTGACCGGTGCGCTGGTCGGGCTGGCGTGTGCGGTCGTCGCGAACCCGCCCGGGGTCGGCACGGTGATCCCGCTGAACGTGGTGACCTCGCTGGTCGGGGCACCGGTGGTGATCGCGGTGCTGCTGCGCTCCCGACGCCTGGGCGCGGCCTGGTGAACGCCGGGCTGGTGCTGACCGGGCTCGTCGCCGGGTACGCGCAGGGCAGGGCGCTGCGCCGGGCCCGGGTGTGCCCGGTGCTGTCCGGGGTGGACGCCGTCGCCGCGCGGGGCGAGCTGACCGTGCTGCTCGGGGCGAACGGCACGGGCAAGTCGACGCTGCTGCGGACCCTCGCCGGCCTGCAGCCCGCGCTGGGCGGCGCGGTGACCCTCGACGGCACCGACCTGCTGGCGCTGCGGCCGCCCGAACGGGCCCGCCGGGTCGGTGTGGTGCTGACCGACCGGCCGGACCCCGGGCAGCTGACCGGCCGCGACGTCGTCGAGCTGGGGCGGTTGCCGCACACCGGTGCCGTCGGTGTGCTCACCGCGGGCGACGAGGCCGCCGTCGACGCCGCGATCGACGCGGTCCGCGCCGGCCCCCTGGCCGGACGTCCGTTGGCCCGGATGTCCGACGGCGAGCGGCAGCGGATGATGGTCGCCCGCGCACTGGCCCAGCAGCCGTCGCTGCTGCTGCTCGACGAGCCGAGCGCGTTCCTCGACGTCTCCTCCCGGGTCGCGCTGCTCGGGACGCTGCGCCGGCTCGCGGGGGAGCAGGACCTCGCGGTGCTGCTGTCCACCCACGACCTGGAACCGGCGCTGCGCCTGGCGGACCGCGCCTGGCTGCTCGACGGTGCCGGCGCGCTGTGCACGGGGACGCCCGGCGAGCTGGCCGCCTCCGGTGCGGTGGGGGCGGCGTTCGACACCGACGAGCTGGCCTTCGACGCGCCCACCGGCACCTTCCGGCTACGCGTCTGAGGCGCCCGCCGCCGTGCCGCCGTGCCGTCGTGCCGCCGTGCCGTCGCGCCGCCGTGCCGGCGCGCTGCCCGCCGCGGCCCTGCACCCGTCCGGCCGTATCGCCCCCGCCCGCTCGTACCCGGCGTCGACATACGAGCGGCGGGGCCGGAACCCGTGCGACAACGCGCGTAGCGGGGGTGTGCCGTGGGTGCGGGGGCGGAGCGCGGAGTGGGCCGGAGCTGCGGAGCGGGCTCCGGCCAGTGGCAGGGATCACCCGGACGGCGTCGTGACCAGCGGATGCGGGCCGGTCGAGCGCGACCGGCCGCGCCGACGGAGCGCCGCCCGGGTCCGGTACCGCAGCCCGGCCGATGGCGCCCGTGGCGTCGGCGGCACGACGCTGCCCGGAGTCGCTAGGTTCGCCTCGACCGCGTGGCCCGTCCGGGTGCGCGCACCCGAACACGAGGAGATGCGATGACGCACGCCGCGAGCGCGGCCGAGCTCGAGTCGCTGCTGCTGACCCGGTCGCTCGATGACCCGGAGCTCGCCGCGGCCACCGAGCGGACGCCCGACACCCGGGTCCTGCCCGACGTGTCGGTGGTCAAGGTCGGTGGACAGAGCTTCATCGACCGTGGCCGTGAGGCGGTGTTCCCGCTGGTCGAGGAGCTGCTGGAGGCCCGGTCGACGCACCGGCTGCTGATCGGCACCGGCGGCGGCACCCGCGCCCGGCACGAGTACTCCCTGGCCGCCGAGCTCGGCCTGCCCACCGGTGTGCTCAGCTCGGTCGGCAGCGCCGTCGCCGGGCAGAACGCCACCATGCTCGGCTACCTGATGGCCCGGCACGGGGTGCCGGTCGTCGCCGGGGGCGGGTTCGACGCGCTGCCCCTGTCGTTGTCTGAGGTCCGGGCGGCGATCTTCGCGGGCATGCCGCCGTACGCGATGTGGCAGCCACTGCCCGACGAGGGCGTGATCCCGCCCTACCGCACCGACGCGGGCTGCTACCTGGTCGCCGAGACCTACGGCTGCAAGAACATGATCTTCGTCAAGGACGAGGACGGCCTCTACACCGCGAACCCGAAGAACGACCCGTCGGCGACGCTGATCCCGGAGATCACCGTCGACGAGCTGATCGAGCGGGACCTGCCCGACCTGATCGTCGAGCGCCCGGTGCTGGAGCTCATGCGGCACGCGACGCACGTCCGCTCGATCCAGATCGTCAACGGTCTCAAGCCCGGCAACCTCACCCGCGCGCTCGCCGGCGAGCACGTGGGCACGATCATCACCGCGGGAGACGCCCGATGAGCATCACCCACCCCAAGGACGTCGAGTCCCCGCTGGCCCGCCAGACCCTGCTCGACCGCGACCGGGTCCGCCCCGTCGACCAGCAGCAGCCGGTCATCCGGATGCTGCCCCGACTGCGCGTCGTCGTGCTCGGCGGCCGCTCGATCGTCGACCGCGGCCGCGACGTGCTGCTGCCGATCGTCGAGGAGCTGCGCGCCGCGATCTCCGGGGACCCGCTGCTGATCGCCACCGGCGCCGGGATCCGCGCCCGGCACGCGCTCGGCGTCGGCCTCGACCTGGGCCTGCCGACCGGCGCGCTCGCCGAGATCGCCGGTCGTGAGGCCGAGCAGAACGGTCATCTCGTCGCCGCGCTGCTCGCCGAGCGGGGCGTCGCCTACCTCGGGCACGACTCCGTCGCCCACCAGCTTCCGGTGCACCTCGCCGCGTCCAACGCCGCCGTCACCAACGGCTACCCGCCCTACGGCGTGCACGAGCTGCCCGCGGCGGCGGGGAAGATCCCGCCGCACCGCACCGACACCGGCGCGCTGCTGCTGGCCGACGCCTGGGGTGCCGCGTCGCTGACCTACGTCCGCGACGTCGACGGTGTGCTCGACGGGGGCACCGTGCTACGCACGGCGACCGCGGCCGACCTGCTCGCCGACCCCGCCCGGCCCCTGCCGATCGACCGGGAGGCACTGCGCACCCTGCAGCGCGCCCGGCACGTCCGGTCGGTGCAGATCGTCAACGGCACCGTCGCCGGGACCGTGACGAAGGCCCTCGCCGGGGAGCACGTCGGGACCGTCGTCTCTGCCTGACCGCGGCACGCTGACCGGACCCGTCCGGGTTCGGTGCCACGGTCGACGCCATGAAACCTGTGGCACCGACGGCACCGCTGGCACCGAACCCGTTCCCCGTCCCGCAGGCGGAGATCGACCCCGGCCGGGTACTCGGGGTGCACCTCAACGCGCTGGTCGGCGCGTCCCCCGACCCGTCAGCGGCCGACCCGCTCGCCGGCCTGACCGACGCCGAGCGGGCCCGCGTCGCCGAGCTCGGCGAGACCTGGCCCGGGCGCAGCGGGTACGCCGCGATCCAGAGCACCCGCCCGTCCACGCTCGGCTACGCGACGACCGACTCCCCGGTCGGTCTGCTGGCCTGGCACCTCGAGTGGTTCGTCGACTACGACGCGGAGACGACCCGACAGACACTGTGGACCCGGACGCCTACCTCGCCGTCGTCGCGAGCTTCTGGTTCACCCGCACCGCCGGGTCCGCGATGCGCCTGTACCGGGAGATCGCGCCCACGGCGTTCCGGGAGACCCGCCCGCCGTCCGGGTGCCGACCGCGGTGCTGAACCTGCTCGGCGACCACGCGGTGCGGCCGTTCGCGGAGCGCTCGCACCGGGTGGTGCGCTGGACCGAGCACGACCGCGGCGGGCACTTCGCCGCGTTGCAGGCCCCGGACCTGCTGCTCGACGACGTCCGGGCCCTCGCCGCGACCCTGTCCGGGGCGATCGGGACCTGAGCGCCGCCGGGCGATGCCGGCGTCCCCCGAACCGGACGAAACAGCTGTAACGGCGCGTCACACGGGTGTCATCCGGACGGGGCACCGTCGTCGCATCCGACCGAGGAGGAGCGATGGCGACCACCGCACCCCGACCCGCGCCCACGCCGGACCGCAGTGACATCGAGACGATGCCGCCGCTGCGCGAGGCCGTCCCGCTCGGGCTGCAGCACGTGCTGGCCATGTTCGCCAGCAACCTGACCCCGGCGTTCCTGCTGGCCACCGCGGTGGAGGCGACACCGGCCCAGCGGACCCTGCTCATCCAGGGGGCGCTGCTGTGCGCCGGCCTCGCGACGCTGCTGCAGACCATCGGGTTCTCCATCGTCGGCGGCCGGCTGCCGATCATGATGGGCTCGGGGTTCGTGTTCATCTCGGTCGCGGTGCCGCTGGCCGCCGAGCGCGGGCTCGCCGCGGTGTGGGGCGCGGTGCTGTTCACCGCGGTCGTCCAGGTGGTGATCGCGCTGAACATCCACCGGATCGCCTGGCTGTTCCCGCCCCTGGTCACCGGCACGATCATCCTGGTGATCGGACTCGGTCTGCTGCCGTCGGCGTTCACCCTCGCCGTGGGCGGGGCGGGCTCGCCGACCTTCGGCGCCGCGGCGAACCTGGGGCTGGCCGCGTTCGTGCTCGTGCTCGCCGTAGTGCTCAACCGGTGGGGGCGCGGGCTGCTCGGCACGGCGGCGGTGCTGATCTCGCTGGTCGTGGGCTACCTCGTCGCGCTGGCGCTGGGCATGGTGGACCTGGCCGGGGTCGGGCCCGCGGGCTGGGTGGCGTTCCCGACGCCGTTCGCGTTCGGGCTGAGCTTCGACGTGGTCGCGATCCTGACCGTGGCCGTCGTCGGCGTGGTCAACATGGTCGACTCCGTGGGGACCGTCAACGCGGTGACCCAGGCCGGGGCCCGGCGCCCCGCCACCAGCCAGGAGCTGCGCGGCGGGATCCTCGCCGAGGGCGGCAGCGCGCTGCTCGGCGCGGTCTTCTCCGCGCTGCCCACCACCATGTTCAGCCAGAACATCGGGCTGATCGCGCTCACCCGCCAGATGAGCAGGCACGTGGTGACGATCGCGGCCGGGGTACTCGTCGCGATGGCGCTGCTGCCCAAGGCCGCGGCGGTGATCGGGGCGACGCCGCCCGCTGTGCTCGGCGGCGGGGTCGTGCTGCTGTTCGGAATGGTGTGCGCCATCGGGATCCAGATGCTCACCGAGCGCGGCCTCGACCAGCGTGCCCTGGTGGTCGTCGCGCTGTCGGTCGGGCTCGGGCGCGGCCTGGCGTCGGTGCCGAACCTGCTGGCGCTGGTGCCCGGGCAGTGGCGCCCGCTGCTGGAGTCCGGCGTCGTCGTGACGGCGGTGGTGGCGGTGCTGCTGAACCTGGTGCTGCCGGGCCGTCCCGAGCGGGACGCCGCGACGGCGGGCGCACCGCCCGCGTGAGGACCGGCCGGCCGGCCGTGGCGGGTCAGGCCACCGGACCCGACGGCACCGGTGCCGTCTCCGTCCGCCCGGCCGTCCGCCCGGCCCGCCGCCGTGACCGGGACGCCACCAGCGCCGCGACGGTCAGCACCACCAGCCCGGCGACCGCGACGAGGAACGGCACCGAGCCCGGGTCCCCGCCGTAGGCGCCGATGGTCACGAACGCCACGGCCGAGGGCAGCACGCCCAGCACGGACCCGGCGAGGTAGTCACGCAGCCGGATCGCGGTCAGCCCGCAGGCGTAGCTGAGCACCGGGAACGGGATCACCGGCAGCAGCCTGCCCCCGGCGACGGCCCACAGCCCGCCCCGGCGCAGCCGAGCGTCGAGACGGCGGATGCGGGCGCTGCCGATCCCGGCGACGACCTCGCGGCCCAGCGTCCGCGACAGCACGAAGCCGATCAGCGAGCCGACGGCGACCGCGGTCATCGTCGTCGCCAGGCCGACGGGCAGGCCGAACAGGACGCCGGCGGCGATGCCCATCACTGTCGCAGGCGCCGGGACCAGGGTGAACCCGACGAACAGCAGCGTGAACAGGACCGGCGCCGCCCAGCCCGCGGCCGCCGTCGTCGCACGGACGCCGTCGACCGTCGGCCAGCCGGTGACCAGCAGGACCGCGGAGCCCGCGATCACCAGCGTCACCAGCAGCACGGGTCGCCACCATCGGGCCACCGTCGACCACCTCCACCCGGATCTACGAGCGGGGGGACCCGCGGGGTTCGGGTGAGCATCGGCACGGCCCGGTGAACGGCGACCGGTGTGCGGCGGCCGACGGTGTCCGGTGTGCGGGTGTCCGGTATGACACAGTTGTTGCCCTGATGAGAAGTCCTGCGCGCACTCGCACTCTGCTGGGGTGGATCGCCGTCGCGTTCGTCGGGGTGTGGATCGTCGGGACGGTCGCGTTGATCGCGGCGGCGGGCGAGCGCGGCGCCGACGACCCCGCTGCGCTCCACGACCGGGCCGCCGCCGCGCTGCGGAGCCCCGACGGCGGTGCCCGGCTGCACGAGCTGCTGCTCGACGCCCCGGACCGGGGTTTCGCCGACGACTACGTCGAACGCCTGCAGGCGGCCGGGTCACCCGTCGTGCTGCCCACCGGAGCGGACCGGGTCGAGATCCGCTCGGGTCCGGTTCTGGTGACGCTGTCGGTCACCGAGGAGGCGGGCCGCTGGTACCTCAGCCTCCTGCCGCCCGGCGGGCAGGACCCCGGCTGACCCCGGGGCATCGCCACGGCCTCCTCGGCCGGAGTGCGGGCCCGGGGGTGGCCGCGACGACGACACCGGGGAACCCGGTCAGCAGCCGCGGCACCACGCGGCGCAGCCGCCGGACGGCGGCGGGAGCGTCGACGTCGTCGAGGCGGGCCTGCAGGACCAGCTCCCCGTCGCGGTGCGCGGTCCGCACCCGGGACAGCTCGGGCAGCGTGCGCGCCAGCACGCCCAGCTCGCCCGCGGTGAGGGGACAGCCACCGAGGACCACCGTCGCGGTGAAGGGCTGCGTCCCGTCGTGCTCCGAGCTCATGGAGTGCCCTACGAGCGGACGTCCCGCCCGGATGCGGTCCCGGCCGGAACGTACCCACTTCTCATGACGCCCGGACCTCGGACTGCTCCGTCCGCAGTAGCTCCGTGACGTCCGTCCGGAACTGCATCGCGCGGTACGGCCAGTGGGTGGTGGTGTTCCACTGGCTGACGACGAGGTGCAGGTCGTCGAGCGTCGAGCCGGGGACGACGTAGCCGCCGTAGAGCTGCGCGACTCGGCCGGTGGCGTGGTCCTCGTCGTCCCAGCCGCAGCCGGTGAGCACGGTGGTCCGCGGGGCACGGTGCAGGTCGGCGTTCGGCCGGTCGAGCAGCAGCGTGTCGATCCGGTAGTTCCCGGCGTCGAAGGCGGTGAGCAGCAGGTGCTCGCGTCCGTCCGGGCCCGGGACCCGGCGCAGGTTGAGCTCGCCGAAGGCACCCGGCAGCGTCAGCGTCGGCGGGTTGCCCCAGTCCCAGCGCTCCCCGGCGAAGCCCCACGGCTCCCACGCGTCGCGGTCGGTGATCCGGTCGGCGGGCACCCGGTGCAGCAGCAGACCGTCGCGGCGCTGGAAGCCGGTGGTGTAGGCGTAGACGTACCCGTCGCCGCCGTCGCACCAGGTCAGCTGCTGGAACAGGCCGTCGTGGTGGTCGCCGGGCCAGTCGCAGCCGGTGCGCTCCCAGGTGACGCCGTTGTCGCGGGAGGCGATGATCTCGCTCCACAGCACGTTGCCGAGGCCCTTGTTGGCCATGACGTGCAGGTACATCGTGTCGCCGACGGTGATGACGTCGGCGGGCAGGATCGTGGTGACGCGGCGGTGCAGCCGGAACCAGTTCGTCGCCGGCTTGCTGACGAGCCGGCAGGCGTAGTCCGCGGTGTCGCCACCGGAGCCGGTCCAGCGCAGGCCGGTCCGGAACCCGTCCGGGTCGGCGAACAGCACGACCGGGGAGCGCCAGCCGGGCCCGCCGACGCCGGCCCGCTCGAAGGTGTCGCCGAAGACGGCGACCAGGCGCCCGTCCGGCGCGGTGGCGAGTATGCCGAGGTCGGTGCCGCCGATCCCGAACCGGTCGGTGTGCCCGGGCCCGGTCAGGTCGGCGATCTTGGTCGTGACGGCCATGGCGGCGACCCTACGGCCGGTACCGCGCGATCGCGGCGCGGGTCGCGGGCAGCGCGAACACCTCGGCGAAGGTGTCGACGCTGGCCTCCACCGATCCGGTGATGCCCTGCTCGCGCCAGGTCTCGAGCAGCTCCTTCTGCGCCGCCAGGACCTCGCGGGTCGGGGCGAGCAGGGCCGCGACGAGCTCGTCGACGGCGGCGTCGAGCCCGGCGGGGGAGTCGACGAGCCGGTTCACCAGCGGGGCCGTCCCCGGCTCGTCGACCCGGTGCACGCTGCCGGTCAGGACCATCTCCTGGGCGAGCGCGGCGCCGACGTAGCGGGGCAGCAGTGCCGCGTCGAGCACCGAGGGGATCCCGAGGCGCACCTCGGGCAGCCCCACCCGCACCCCGGTGTGGGCGACGCGCAGGTCGCAGGCCATGGCCAGCTCGAACGCGGCACCCAGGCAGGCGCCGTTCAGCCGGGCGATGGTCGGGACCGGCGCGGTGCGCACCGCACGCAGGCAGGCCGCGAGCCGGGTGATGATCGCGCGACCGTCGCCGGGGTCGGCGTCGCGGAAGACGTCGAGGTGCATCCCGGCGCCGAAGGCCCGGTCCCCGGCCCCGGTGACCACGACGACCCGCACCCGGTCCGGGAGGTCGGTGACGGCCGCGGCGACGGCGTCGACGTCGACGAGGTGCAGGGCGTTCGCGGCGTCGGGGCGGTCCAGGGTGACGGTCCGGACGGGGCCGTCGTCGCGCACCCGCGGGGTCCCCATCAGCTCACCGTCCGCGGCGGCGCGGCCACCGCGTCGGCGAACACCTGCGGTGCCTCGACCGGGACGAAGTGCCCGACGCCGTCGACGGGGGTGACGGTCACCTCGGTGAAGAACTCCGGGAGCCGGTCGGACCAGTCGCGCGGGAACAGCGGGTCGTGCTCGGGCCACAGGAACGTCGTCGGGACGGTGACCCGATCGGCCGGGTCGGGCGCGGTCTCGGCCAGCGAGCGGGCCACCGCGCCACCGCCGGAGCGGTACCAGTTGATCGACGCGACGAACGCGCCCGGCGCCCCGTAGACGGCGGTGAGGTGGTCGAGGCGCTCGTCGTCGGGGGTGAACCCGGGCCCGGACCAGTGCGACCAGAAGTGGCGCAGGTACGCGCGGGCGGCACGGGTGTCGCCGTCGACGAGCTCGCGGGCCAGGTCGAGCTGGTGGAATGACTGGTACCAGAACTCGCGCACCGGGACCTCGCCCAGGATCCGCCTGCCGACACCGGGCGCCGGCGGGGTGACGACGAGCGCGCGCAGCAGGTCGGGCCGGTCCGCGGCGATCTGCTGGCCGACGCGGCTGCCGACGTCGTAGCCCGCGACGACCACACCGGACAGGTCCGGCTCGTCCAGCAGCGCGGTCAGCGAGCGTGCCTGCGCGGCCGCCGAGTACTGCTCGGCCGGGTCGCGGTCGTGCTTCTCGGACGCGCCGAACCCGCGAAGGTCGGGGACGACCACGTCGTGCGCCGGGGCCAGCCGTGCAGCGACGGCGGCCATGTCCGTCCGGTCGCCCGGCCAGCCGTGCAGCAGCAGGACCGGCGGTGCACCGGGCTCGCCGTGACGGTCGTAGGCCAGCCGGAAGCCGTCGGTGGCGGTGGACAGTGGCATCGCGGGGATCCTCCGGGGTCGTGGGGCGGCGCCGGGCCGCCCGGCCCGGTCTACCGAGAAGTGATGATGGGGTGCACGGCGCGTGGCGGCGATACCCGGTCCGGTCCTCTCCTGATCGGTCCGGTCGATTTGTCGGGCCGCACCGGATACGGTTCGCCGACCGTTCGGCCGACACGTCAGGGGGAACCGTGTCCCAGCCAGCCAGCCCCGCAACGACGGAGCGTCATCGTCTTCCGGTCCGGACGCTCGTCGCGGCGTCCATCGGCAACGCGGTCGAGTGGTACGACTGGACGATCTACGCGACGTTCTCGATCTACTTCGCGACGCAGATCTTCCCGCCCGAGAACGCGGCGCTGGCCCTCATCTCGACGCTGGCGACCTACGCGCTCGCCTTCTTCTTCCGGCCGCTGGGCGGTCTGCTGCTGGGCCGGTTCGCCGACCTCAAGGGCCGCCGGACCGCGATGCTGGTGACGATCCTGCTGATGGCGGGCGGCTCGTTCGTGATCGGCCTGCTGCCGACGTTCTCGATGATCGGCTGGTTCGCCCCGGTCCTGCTGCTGCTGGCCCGCATCGCGCAGGGCATGTCGCTGGGCGGGGAGGTCTCCAACGCCTCGGCCTACCTCGCCGAGATCCCCCCCGTGAGCGGCGCGGGCGCTACTCGTCGTTCTTCTACATCTCCTCCGGCACCGCGGTGCTGTTCGCCTCGCTCACCGGTTTCGTGCTGGCGGCGACGCTGACCGACGACCAGCTCGCCGCCTGGGGCTGGCGGATCCCGTTCCTGCTCGGCGGGGTGCTCGGCATCATCGGGCTCTGGATGCGCCGTCAGATGAGCGAGACCGAGCAGTTCGAGGACAACAAGGAGTCGGCGGCCCGGATCCGCAACCCGCTCCTGCTGACCCTGCGCGAGCACCCGAAGGCGGTGGCGCAGCTCGTCGGCTTCACAATCCTGCACACCCTCTGCTACTACACGTTCTTCTCCGCGCTGACGCCGTTCGCCACCCGCTCCCGCGGCGCGGACGCGACCGAGGTGTTCCTCGCGCTCTCGATCGCCACGGCGATCTTCGTCCTCCTGCAGTACCCGATGGGGGCCGCCGCCGACCGCTGGGGCCGCCGACCCCAGATGCTCGTCTGGTCCGCGGCCACCGCGCTGCTCGTCGTCCCGCTGTCGTTCCTCATCGGGCCCGGCTTCTGGAACATGTTCGTCGTGTTCACCGTCGGGCTGGGGCTCTACACGGCGATGACCTCGGTCGCGCCGGCGATCATGAGCGAGCTGTTCCCGACGACGGTCCGCGCCCTGGGGATCGGCGCCTGGTACAACCTGACCGTCGCCGTGTTCGGCGGGACCGCGCCGCTGGTCATCGCCTCGCTGCAGGAGGCGGACCTGGCGATCCTGTTCTTCGTCTACGTCGCCGTCGGGGCGGTGATCTCCTTCGTCGCGGTGCTGACCCTGCCGGAGACGAAGGGCTCCGCCCTGAGCTGACCCCGGTAGCCCGGTACCCCGCGAGCAGGGGCGGAGCGGGGTGCGGGTTGTACCGTTGATCGACACGCCGACGTTTCGATGGAGAGCTCGCGATGACCAGCACCGCACCGGCCGACACGCTCCGCCACCTCGCGCACGGCGCCACCCTGGAGGAGGGCCTCGGCTTCTTCGACGCGCTGCCCGCCGTCGGGGTCGAGGAGATGCTGGGTGACTGGTCGGGCGGTGAGATCCCCACCGGCAACCCGATGGACGGGCTGTTGGGCCGCTTCGGCTGGCACGGCAAGCGGTTCGACGGCGTCGACGACGTCCACCCGCTCGTCATGGACCACCCCCGCGGCGGCCGGTTCTCCCTCAATCCCGCCCTGGTCCCGCTGCCCGCGCTGCTGCGCTACCCGGCCGCGCTGCGCAACGCCACCCTCGCGCGGATCGCCCGCACCGCGGGCCCCGCGCTCGCCACCCGGGCCCCGAAGGCGCGGTTGCGCACCACCGAGTACCGCGGGGTCGCCAGCGCCACCATGTGCTACGACGACCTCCCGATCCACGACGTCTTCCGCCGCGTCGACGACGACACCGTGCTCGGCGCCATGGACATGCGCGGCCTGCCCCAGCCGTTCCTGTTCTTCCTGCGTCGCGAGTGACCGGCCGTTCCCCGCCGCGCCGCGGTCTCAGGACCGGTAGGAACGGACGAGGGCGCGCAGCCCCGGCACCGCCGCGACCATGAGGAGCAGGTAGCCGAGCAGGCCGTTGAGCGCGAGCCCGGGGCCGATCTCGGGACCGGTCGGCGCGGTCAGCAGCCCTGCCGCCATCAGCCCGGTCGCGGCGGCGAGTGCGCTGGTCACGAGCTGGCCGACGACACCGGCCGCCGGACGGGCGAGGTGCCCCGCCCAGGGGGGCCACGCGGACGGTGAGGGTGCCGGCCTCCCGCGCGCCGACGATCCGGTCGACGCGGTGCGGGAGCCGCCGCAGCATCGGCAGGAGCAGGACGGCTTCGGTGGTCAGCCGGGTGGTGGCGTACCGGCGGGCTTCGGTGACCAGGCCGAACCCCGGGTCGGGTGCGGTCAGCGTGCCGTCGAGGGTGCCGATCGCGCGGAACACCGCGGCCAGCTCGGGCGGGGCGGTCACGCCGTGGTCGGCACGGCCGGGCCCCGGTGGCGGCTGGTGGTCCCCGTCCTCCCGGTCGTCGTGGGACGGCTCTCTCGTTCGTCGTGGGTGCCGCGACCGGCCTGACGGGGGTGGGGCGCGGCCCTGTACGTGACGTGGCTGCTGCCGATGACCACCGTGCTCGCGGTGGCCCTGGTGGTGGCCGGGACGGCCGTGCTGCTCGCCCGTGTCTCCCACCTCCGGTGGCGCCGGCCCGCCGACGCGTGACGACGGCGCGGGACCGGTCGTCACCCGGCCGTTCCGGTACCGGAGGCCGCCCGCGGTTTCGCCCTTCGCGGCTCCGCGGCTCCGTGCGCGGCCGGGGCCAGGACCGCGGGTGCGTGTCACCGTCGGCGGTGCACCTCAGCGGCTAAACGGGGGGCCCCACTGCTTATGGTGGGGTCGCGGTCTCACGACGAGAGCCACGCGACCGACCCCACGAGGAGGGCCGCTATGCCCGTACACCCTTCGCAGATCGACCCGGAGCTGCGGCGCCGCGGAACGCTGATCCGCCGGATCCGGTCCGCGCGGACCGAGGAGCAGCTGCGCCGATCGAGCGCCCTCCCCGGGCCCGTCGACCGGCTGCTGCGCAGGCGGGTGCCCGCCGGTCTGGTCCGAAGCGAGGAGTGGATCCGGCGGCCCGACGGGTCGCGGCTGCGCATCCTGGTCTACCGGGCGCGGGACGCCCGGCCCGATGCTCCCGGACTGCTCTGGCTCCACGGCGGCGGGTACGTTACGGGAGCCCCCGAGCTCGAGGCGTCCTCCTTCCGGCCCCTGATCGCGGGGAGCGGCGCCGTCGTCGTCTCACCGGACTACCGCCTCAGCCCGGAGGCGCCGTACCCGGCTGCGCTCGACGACTCGTACGCGGCGCTGGTCTGGCTGAGGGACAACGCCGTCCGACTCGGCGTGCGGCCCGACCAGATCGCGGTCGCGGGCGGCAGCGCGGGCGGCGGGCTGACGGCGGCGACGACGCTCTACGCGCGCGACAAGGGCGAGGTCGCCGTCGCCTTCCAGATGCCGCTGTACCCCATGATCGACGATCGCGGAGAGACCGAGTCCGGGCGGGACAACGACGCTCCGGTCTGGGACTCCGTGACCAACCGGTCGGCGTGGCGGCTGTACCTCGGCGACCTGTACGGCTCCGCCGACGTTCCGGCGTACGCGGCTCCGGCACGGGCGACGGACCACGCCGGGCTCCCTCCGACGATGACCTTCGTGGGCAGTCTCGACCCGTTCCGGGACGAGACCGTCCACTACGTGGAGAACCTGCGTGCGGCCGGCGTCCCGGTGGAGTTCCGTGAGTTCGCCGGCGCCTACCACGGCTTCGACGTGCTCGTTCCGAAGGCGTCGGCGAGCCGGGCTGCCGCCGCGTTCCGCGACCAGTGGTTCGGGCACGCGGTGCGGACCCACTTCGCCCCGCAGTCCTGATCGCGACCGGGCGAGCGGCACCGACAGACCGTCGATGATCGAGGGGAGCGGGTTCCACCCGTGCCGTCCGGCGCTCGTCGCGTCGGGCTACGAGGCGGGCCCGTCGACGACCTGGACGACGCCGTCGGCGGTGCCGGTGACGAACAGCCGCCCGGTGTCCGGGTCGACGGCGACCGTGTTCGGCTGGCGCACGGTGGGGATCCGGGCGACCTCCCGCGGCGTCGGCTCGGTCATGTCGTAGCCGACGAGCAGGTTCGCCCCGGTGGCGGTGACCCACACGCGGTCGCGGACCGGGTCGTAGGCGATGCCGTAGGGCTCCCCGGGCAGGTCCACCCGTCCGACCTCGGCCGGGGTGCCCGCCGGGTCGACGACGATCAGGTGCCCGCCCCGGGTGTCTGTCGCGATCAGGCGGCCGTGCCGGTCGGCGACCAGGTGGGTCGGGCCGTCCCCGGCCGGGAGCTCGCGAATCCCGTCGCCGGTCGCGGCGTCGTAGACGGTGAGGGTGTTCTCGCGGACGTCGACGAGTCCCACCCGGTCCCCGGCCGGGGCGAGCCCGGCGGGCTGGGTGACGTCGGTCAGCTGTCGCACCACCCGGTCCCCGCGGACCACGGACACGCTGCCACCCGCCTCGTTGGCGACGAACACGGTCCCGGCCGCGGTCTCGGTCGCGTCGTGGGCCATCGGGCCGGTCATGACCTCGGAGGACAGCCGGCCGTCCGGGAGCGAGACGCGCAGCAGGCCGTTCGCGCTCTCGCTCGGGACCAGCACCGGCCCGCCCGGCCCGGCGAGCTGCAGGTGACGCAGCACGCCCGGCAGCGGCACCCGCCCGGCGACGGCGGCGGTGTCGGCGTCGAGCAGCACGAGCCGGTCGGGCCGGCGCACCCCGACCGCGACGCGCCGCGTCGGCCCGTCGGCGACGATGCCCTCCGGGACCGCCCCGACCGCGACGATCCGCCCGGGCGGGGTGCCGGTCACCGGGGGCGCGACGCCCGGCTCGGCCGGCGGCGGCAGCGGCTCGGCGAAACGCACCGGGGTGCCCGCCCGCCCCGGCGCCGCCGGTGTGTCGGCAGGCGGGGCCGCACAGCTCACCGCCAGGAGCGCCGTGGTCAGGAGCGCCAGGGTCAGGAGCGCCAGGGTCAGGAGCGCCGGGGTCAGGAGCGCCGGGGGCGCCGGGACGGCCGGCGCCCCACGGGTCGTGCGTCCGACTGTCGCCATCTCCCCAGCATCGTCGGCCGGGCCGGGGGCCGCGCGTCGGCCGGAGATCGTCTTGCGCAGTGAAACGATAGTCGGCTACCGTTACATGCTCGCAGGCCGTGCGCACGAAGGAGTGTCACCGTGACGACCACCGAGCCCCCGCAGCTGCCCTTCGACCGTCCGAACATCATCGACGTCGCCCCGCTCTACGCCGTGCTGCGCCGCGAGGGCCCGGTCGTCCCGGTGCGCACCCCGGTCGGTGACCCGGCCTGGCTGGTAACCCGGCACGCCGAGGCACGTGCCCTGTTCGCCGACCCGTCGAGACACCCGTCGACGAGCTCGCCGACGTGGTCGCCGACCTGCACGCCCACCTCGCGTTCCCGCTGCCGGTGATGGTCATCTGCGAGCTGCTCGGGGTGCCGTTCGCCGACCGCGGCTACTTCCACGGGCTGTCCGAGCGGGTCGCCACGATCCGCTCCGGTGGCGACGCCGACGTCGCGATGGGGGAGTTCCGCGCCTACCTGGGCCGCCTGGCGGATGCCAAGCGTGCGCTGCCGGGGGAGGACGTCGTCACCGACCTCGTCCGTGCCCGCGAGCAGGACGCGGACTTCGGCGAGGAGGAGATGACCCGGCTCGCCGCCGCGCTGCTGTTCGCCGGGCACGAGACGACCGTCGGACGGATCGACCTCGGCGTCCTCCTGCTCCTGACCGACCCCGCCCGCCGCGACGCCTTCGACCCGACCCGCCGGCCCAACCCGCACGTGTCCTTCGGCTACGGCGGCCACTTCTGCATCGGCGCGAGCCTGGCGCGCACCGAGCTCGCGACGGTGTTCGCGCGGCTGTTCCGGCGGCTGCCCGCGCTGCGCCTCGCCGTCGACCAGGAGGAGCTGGAGGTGCGGACCGAGCAGGTCACCGGGGGAGTGCGGTCGCTGCCGGTGACCTGGTGACCTGGTGACCTCGTGACCGGAGATCGCGGCACCCGCTGACCTCGCGTGGCGCCCGGTGCCACGGCCGGCGGCGGGGTGCCGCGACCGGCGGCGGGCGCGGCGGTCAGAGGCCGTCGCGGAGGATCCCGTCCATCGCCCGCTCCACGATCGCGGCGATCGTCCAGGACGGGTTGGTGCTGCCGGTCGACCCCGGCACCAGCGCCCCGTCGACGACGTGCAGCCCCGGGCGCCCGGTGACACGCCCGCGGTCGTCGGTGACCCGGCCCAGGACCGCGCCGCCCAGGGGGTGCCACGTCACCGGGTCCAGGGTGCCCAGGTCGAGCACCCCGGTCGGGGCGTCCGCGGCGCGGGCGACCAGCCCGGACAGGCCCGCCGGCAGCTGCGCGGCCAGGCCGGACACGGTCCGGCCCAGCCCGACGCCGAGCGGGGCGTCGGGCGCGATCAACCGCTGGGTGAGGTCGCGGACGGTGCGCTGGGCGTCGGCGTCGCCGTCGGTGGGCCAGTGCAGGACGGCCTGGCCGGTGGCGGTGTCGAAACGGAACTCGCCCACCGGGTCGCAGGCCCCGAACCCGGGCAGCGACATCGCCCGGATGTCGAACGGCAGCGGCGCGGGACCGAAGGTGAGCGTGACCGCCTCGGCGCGGTCGTCGGTGGGCGGGCGGATGCTGGCCGCCATCGGTCCGGCCTGCGGTCCGCCCGCGGGCTCGGGGACACCGACGCGCAGCTGGATGCGGTCGCCGTTGTTGCCCCAGAACCGGCCGGCGTCGGCGGTGAGGTCGGGCAGCGTCCCGGTCTCGCGGGCCCGTACGAGCAGCCGGGAGGTGCCGGTCGACCCAGCGGCGAGGAACACCGCGCCGGTGGTGAGCGCGATCCGCTCCTGCACGACGCCGTCGGTGTCGATCCGCTCGACGTCGAGCCGGTAGCGGCCGCCGCCGAGCGCGTGCAGGTCGGTGACCCGGTGCAGCGGGGCGACGGTGACCAGACCGGAGGCCTCGGCGTCGCGCAGGTAGTTCTTGTCCGACGACAGCCGCGCCCCGGAGTTGACCCCGGAGAAGTACTCGCCGACCGACATCGACGGGGTCGCACGCCCGGCGAACTCGGCGCGCACGACGTCCCAGTCGGTGGCGTTGGGCAGCAGCTGCGCCGTCAGTCCCGCGCGGCGGGCCTGTTCCAGGAACAGTCGGGTGCCGACGTGCGCGGGGTGGGTCAGGACGTCGTCGGGGATCGGGGAGACCCCGACCCGGGCGGCCGCGCGCGGGTAGTGGACCGCGGCGAGCTCGTCGTGGTCGATGCCCGGGATCGCCGCGGAGAACACCGCCGCGTCCGGCCGGATCCAGACTCCGGCGTAGACCAGGGTCGATCCGCCCACCCCGGCCCCGCAGAGCACGCTCATCCCACGCCCGGACACCTTCTCGAACAGCCCGGTGTAGGGCTTGTACAGCGTCGGTGGCTGGCCGGGGAACACCGGCGCGGGCGTCAGCCACGACGAGCGACGGTCCGGGCGCAGGAACGGTGGGAACGTGTCGGCGGCCGGGGTGGTCCAGCGGCGGCCGCGTTCGAGGACCAGGGTGCGCACGCCCGCCTCGGCGAGCCGGGCCGCGGCGATCGACCCGCCGAGCCCGCTCCCGACGACGACGGCCGGAGCGGACATCGCGGTCACGTCCCGGCGCAGCAGGGCTGGCGCGGCGTTCGCGGTCCCGGCGGCGCCCAGCGCGGCGGCGCCGAGCGCGGCACCGGTCAGGAAACCCCGGCGGCTGGTCACCCGCATGCCGGTCAGCCCCCGATCCGGATGTCGGCGACGATCTCGCGGATCAGGCCGCTCTCGTAGCGGAAGGTCTCGTGCACCCGCGCGGTCGTCAGGCCGACGGGCCCCACCCCGACGGACAGGGTGAAGTCCGCGACCACGACGCCGTCCTCGCGCACGCGGTAGGTCTCGTCGGAGACGCCGCGGATGATCCGGTACTGCGGGCCGTACCGCAGGTCGGCGCGCAGCTGGTCGCCGGAGAACCCGGTCGGCAGCCCCGCCTCGACCCGGGTCGCGGCCGGGTGGAACGGCACCGCGGAGGGGTCGTGGTCGACGAGCGCGGCCACGTAGGCGCGGGCCCCGTCGACCCGGCAGGCGTCGTCACAGGTGGACGCGGACGCGACCCCCGCACCCGCCCCGGCTGCGACCACGCCGATGACCACTGCGACGACCACTCCGACGAGCACGGACTGCACTGGACCGAGCAATCTCACGGGAACCTCCGGGACCTGGGGAGCGGTCGGGGACGACGTGGCGGGACCCGGGCCCGCGGGCGGGCCATGATCCACAGCGGGTCACGACGGAAGTCTGGCACGGGTGAGCGGGCGCTCACCGACCGGGTTCTCCATCGCATGTCGGACACTTGTCCGTGGTTCCGGAGGCGCCCGTCCGGACGGGCGCGGGCCCGACCCCCACCCGGCGATGGCGCCCGCGACACCGTTCGCGACGATGGGGCGGTGACAGGAACGGCACCCCCGGACGTCCAGCAGCACCGCTCGATCAACCAGCGCATCGCCGACGAACTCGGCGCCCGGCCGGACCAGGTCGGGGCCGCGGTGGCCCTGCTGGACGAGGGCTCGACGGTCCCGTTCGTCGCGCGGTACCGCAAGGAGGCGACCGGCGGACTCGACGACGCCCAGCTCCGTACCCTGGAGGAGCGGCTGCGCTACCTGCGGGAGCTGGAGGAGCGGCGCACCGTCGTCCTCGACTCCATCCGCTCGCAGGGCAAGCTCGACGAGGCCCTCGAGGTCACCATCCTCGCCGCCGAGTCCAAGGCCCGGCTCGAGGACATCTACCTGCCCTACAAGCCCAAGCGCCGCACCAAGGCGATGATCGCCCGAGAGCAGGGCCTGGAGCCGCTGGCCGACGCGCTGCTCGCCGACCCGACGCTCGACCCGCACGAGACCGCCTCGGGCTACGTGACCGGCGAGGTCGCCGACGCCGGCGCCGCGCTGGAGGGCGCCCGGTCGATCCTGGTCGAGCGGATCGGTGAGAACGCCGACCTCGTCGGCGGCCTGCGCGAGCGGATGTGGACCCACGGCAGGCTGGTCACCACGGTCCGCGAGGGCAAGGAGAACGACCCGGCCGCGGCGAAGTTCTCGGACTACTTCGCCTTCGCCGAGAAGTTCACGACGTTGCCGTCGCACCGGATCCTCGCGGCCTTCCGCGGCGAGTCCGAGGAGGCGCTCGACGTCACCCTCGACGCCGGCGTCGCCGACGACGAGCCGAACCCTTACGAGGCGCTGATCGCCGCCGAGTACGGCATCGCCGACCGTGGCCGTCCCGGCGACGTGTGGCTGCTCGGCGTCGTCCGTTGGGCCTGGCGGACCCGGCTGCTCACCGCGCTCGGCATCGACATCCGGGTCCGGCTGCGCATCGCCGCCGAGGAGGGTGCGATCGGGGTGTTCGCGGCGAACCTGCGCGACCTCCTGCTCGCCGCCCCCGCGGGCACCCGCGCGACCCTGGGCCTCGACCCGGGCCTGCGCACCGGGGTCAAGGTCGCCGTCGTCGACGCGACCGGCAAGGTCGTCGACACCGCGGTGGTCTACCCGCACGAGCCCCGCAGGGACCGCGCCGGGTCGCTGAGGACCCTGGCGGCGCTGTGCACGAAGCACGCGGTCGAGCTGATCGCGATCGGCAACGGCACCGCCTCGCGCGAGACCGACGCGCTGGCCGGTGAGCTGATCGCGGCCAACCCGGGCCTGAAGCTGACCAAGGTGACGGTGTCCGAGGCCGGCGCGTCGGTGTACTCGGCGTCGGCCTACGCCTCGGCCGAGCTGCCCGAGATGGACGTCTCGCTGCGCGGCGCGGTGTCGATCGCCCGGCGGCTGCAGGACCCGCTCGCGGAGCTGGTCAAGATCGACCCGAAGTCGATCGGGGTCGGGCAGTACCAGCACGACCTGCCCGAGTCGTCGCTGTCGCGGTCGCTCGACGCGGTCGTCGAGGACTGTGTGAACGCCGTCGGGGTGGACGTGAACTCCGCGTCCGCGCCGCTGCTGCGCCGGGTCTCGGGCATCTCCGAGTCCCTCGCCGCCGCGATCGTCGCCCACCGCGACGAGAACGGCCCGTTCCGGAACCGGACCGCACTGACCGGCGTCGCGAGGCTCGGGCCCAAGGCGTTCGAGCAGTGCGCTGGCTTCCTGCGCATCCGCGGCGGCGACGAGCCGCTGGACGTGACCGGTGTGCACCCCGAATCCTACCCGGTCGTGCGCAGGATGGTGGAGCGCACGACGCTGGACGTGTCCGCGCTGATGGGCAACGCCGCGCGGCTGCACCAGATCAAGCCCAAGGACTACGTCGACGACACCGTCGGGCTCCCGACCGTCACCGACATCCTGGCCGAGCTGGAGAAGCCCGGCCGCGACCCGCGTCCGGCGTTCCGGACCGCGACCTTCGCCGAGGGCGTTCACAAGATCTCCGACCTGCGACCGGGGATGCTGCTGGAGGGCGTCGTCACCAACGTGGCCGCGTTCGGCGCGTTCGTCGACGTCGGGGTGCACCAGGACGGCCTCGTGCACGTGAGCGCGATGAGCAAGGACTTCGTGTCCGACCCGCGCGACGTCGCGAAGTCCGGTGACGTGGTCAAGGTGAAGGTCCTGGAGGTCGACGAGGCCCGCAAGCGGATCTCGCTGACCCTGCGGCTGGACGACGAGCCCGGCGCCGGGGAACGCGGCGGCCGGTCCCGCGGGCCCGGCCAGGGCCAGGGCGGTGGCCAGGGATCCGGCCAGGGTGGCCGTGGCCGCGACGGCGGCGAGCACGGCGGGCGCGGTCCGGGCGGTGGCCAGGGCGGCGGACGCGGCCAGGGTGTCGGACGCGGTCAGGGCGGCGGTGACCGTGGCCGGGGCGGACGCGACGGCGGGCGTGGTGGCGAGGGCGCCGGCCGTGGTGGCTCCGCCGGGCAGGGCGGTCGCGGCGGCTCCGGCGGTCGCCAGGACCGCGGTCCCGTCAACGACGCGATGGCCGAGGCACTGCGCAAGGCGGGCTTCGGGAAGTCCTGACCCCGCGCCCTCGCACGAACAGACCCCTCGTACGCGCGGTGCGTACGAGGGGTCTGTTCGTAGGAGAGGGGTGTGGGCGGGGTCAGCGGGGGAGGTCCGGTTCCAGCAGCCGCTCGGCGAGGCGGCGCAGGTCGTCGTCGGTCACGCCCCAGCTGCGCAGCCGGCCCGCTGGTCCGCCGGGGTGGGCGTCGAGGTCGTCGAGCACGGCCTCCAGGGCGGCGGCGTCCACCCCGAGCAACGCCTCGTGGTCGGGCTCGGGCTGTCCCCAGCCGCGCAGCCGGTCCCACAGGGTCGGCAGGACCTCGTTGGTGCGCAGGTAGTCCGCGACGATCGTTGCGCGCGGCACGTCCAGCACGGCCAGCAGCACCCCGACCACGATCCCGGTGCGGTCCTTGCCCGTGGCGCAGTGCACGAGGACGGGGGCGGGCGCGTCGGCGACGGTCCGCACGATCCCGGCCAGCTCGGCGCCGGCCTCCGACGCCAGCAGCCGGTAGGCCCACTCGAGCCCGTCCTGGCCGGCGGCGGCCGTCGCGACCCGCGCCGGGGTCGGCGACGAGCCGAGCGGGACCGGCCGGACGTCGGCGATGTCGGCGAGCGGGTGCGGCTCGCCTGTCTCCGCCGCCGAGCGCAGGTCGACGACGGTCCGCGGCGGCCACGGGGAGCCGTCGGGCAGGTCGAGGGCCCGGGCGTCGTGGGGGTCGCCGGGGCGGGGGGCGTCGGACCGGTAGAGCACCCCGCGCCGTACCCGGTAGCCGTCCGTCGTGCGGAGACCGCCGAGATCACGCAGGTTCGCCGGGCGCCGGGTCGCCGCGCCGGAGAGGAATGCCGTCACCCGACCAGGGTGGGTGATCTCGCCGTGGCCGCGCCGGGGGGCGTGACCAGGGGCATCGGTGGCGTCGGTCACCCGGACCCGGCGCACGCGTCGCGCCGGGACATGGCACACTGGTCGATCGACGGCCGTAGGCGATGACGCACGGCCGCGAGCCCCGGAGGTCTGGGTTCACCGGCACATCATCTGGATCGAGATGCCGCACGCGGGCCTGGCGGGCTGGGAGAGCGGGCGAGAGCCGCCCGACGACACAGCGCACCCCCTGCGCACGCCATTTGAGGACCGAGTGACCATTCTGCTGGACCAGCACCCCGACCTGAACGACTCCGGAGACGAGATCACCACTTCCGCCGCCATGACGGACACCGACACCGCCGAGCTCGACACCGAGGTCGCCGCCACCCCCGATGCGACCGCCGTCGAGGAGCACACCTCCTCGGACGAGGTCGCCGAGGACGAGCGCACCGAGGACCGTACCGACGAGCCCGTCGACGACACCCCCGCCGGCCCGACCTTCGCCGGCCTGGGCCTCGCGCCCCAGCTGCTCGACACCCTCGAGAAGCTGGGCTACGCCTCGCCGAGCCCGATCCAGGCCGCCGCGATCGGCCCGCTGATCGCCGGGCGCGACCTGCTGGGCCAGGCCGCCACCGGTACCGGCAAGACCGCCGCGTTCTCGCTGCCGATGCTGCAGCGCCTCGCCGACGGCCGCACCTCCCGCTCCCGCGGCGCCAAGCCCTTCGGCCTGGTGCTCGCCCCGACCCGTGAGCTGGCCATGCAGGTCGGCGACGCGGTCTCCAAGTACGGCGCCGCGCTCGGTGCCTCGGTCGCCTGCGTCTACGGCGGCGCGCCCATCGGCCCCCAGCTGGGCCAGCTCCGTCGCGGTGTCGACATCGTCGTCGCCACCCCGGGCCGGGCGATCGACCTGGTCAACCGCGGTGCCCTCGCGCTGGACGCGATCGAGGTCGCCGTCCTGGACGAGGCCGACGAGATGCTCGACATGGGCTTCGTCGAGGACATCGAGACGATCCTCGGCGCCACGCCGCGGGGCCGCCAGACCGTGCTGTTCTCCGCGACCATGCCGGGCCGCATCCAGAGCCTCGCGCGGACCCACCTGAGCGACCCGGCCGACATCCGGATCAAGAAGGAGGCCACGCCCGAGGGCGAGGCCCCGCGGGTCCGCCAGACCGCCTACCACGTGCCGCGCAGCCACGTCACCGTCGCGCTGGGCCGGGTGCTCGAGATGGAGCAGCCGACCGCGGCGATCGTGTTCTGCCGCACCCGCGCCGACGTCGACGCCGTCACCGAGACGCTGACCGCGCGCGGGCTGCGCGCCGAGGCGCTACACGGCGGCATGGACCAGGAGCACCGCACCCGGGTCGTCGAGCGCCTGCGCGCCGGCCGCACCGAGCTGCTGGTCGCCACCGACGTCGCGGCCCGTGGTCTCGACATCGACTCGCTCACCCACGTGGTCAACCACGACGTCCCGTCGTCGCCGGAGTCCTACGTGCACCGCATCGGCCGGGTCGGCCGCGCGGGCCGCGAGGGCGTCGCGATCACCCTGGTCACCCCGGGGTCGGTGCGGCACCTGCGCAACATCGAGCGCCTCATCGGTGCGTCGGTGCCCAGCGCGCCGGTGCCCTCGCCGGAGGACCTGCGCACCGTGCGGCTCGCCCGCACCGCGCTGGCCCTGCGCGAGCAGGCCGGTCAGGACGCCGACACCCCGCCGCAGGACGGCGTGGAGCAGCTCGTCGTCGAGCTGGCCCGCGACCACGACCTCGCCTCGATCGCCGCCGCGGCGATCCGGATCGCCCGCGCCGGCAACTCGGTGCCGGACGACGAGATCGAGATCCCGCAGGTCCGCTCGCGCGGTGGCCGCGACAGCGGCCCCGGTGACCGTGGCCCGCGCCGCGACCGCGACGGTCGTCCGACCGGTGCCCGCGGTCAGGGTGCCCGTCCGCCGAAGGCCGGTGCGACACGCCTGTTCGTCTCGGCGGGCCGTGCCTCCGGTGTGCGCCCGCAGGACATCGTGGGTGCGCTGGCGAACGAGTCCCGGCTGTCCGGCCGCGACATCGGCGCCATCCAGATCCACGAGCGCCACTCGCTGGTCGAGGTGCCCGAGCACGCCGCGGACGACGTGCTGCGCTCGCTGCGCGGTGCGACGACGCTGAAGGGCCGCAAGGCCAACGTGCGTCGCGACCGGGACAACGCCGGCGCCCGCTAGACCCGGCACACACGACAGGGGCCCCGCGCGATCCGCGCGGGGCCCCTGTCGTCGGTGGGGGGCCGGCCGCCTCACCCCGGTCACCGTGGCGGAGCGTGCCGAGGAAGACCGTCGCGTCCTGGTCCCGCATCGTCAGGCAGCCCGCGGAGCCGGGGTCCCGGTGGCCCCCCGTGGGAGGTGATGCCGCCGGGCCTGCACCGGCGATCTGCGGCAGGATCGGCCCCGTCCCGACCACCGGAGTCCGGCCGAGGAGCGCGCATGACCACCACCAGTTCCCGCAAGCCCCGCAGTCACCAGGTCACCGACGGCATCGGTGCCACCGCCGCCCGCAGCATGCTGCGCGCGGTCGGCATGCGCGACGACGACTTCGCCAAGCCCCAGATCGGCATCGCCTCGTCCTGGAACGAGATCACCCCGTGCAACCTGTCGCTGCAACGGCTCGCGACCGCGGCGAAGGAGGGCGTGCACACCGCGGGCGGCTACCCGCTGGAGTTCGGCACGATCTCGGTCTCCGACGCCATCTCCATGGGGCACCGGGGCATGCACTACTCGCTGGTGAGCCGGGAGATCATCGCCGACTCGGTGGAGACCGTCGTCGAGGCCGAGCGGCTCGACGGGACGGTGCTCCTGGCGGGCTGCGACAAGTCGCTGCCCGGGATGCTGATGGCCGCGGCCCGGCTCGACCTCGCCGGGGTGTTCGTCTACGCCGGATCGATCATGCCGGGCCGGGTCGGCGACCGGGAGGTCAACATCGGTGACGCCTTCGAGGGCATCGGCGCCTGCGCCCGCGGCCTGATCACCCCCGACGAGCTCGACACCCTGGAACGCGCGATGTGCCCGGGGGAGGGGGCGTGCGGCGGCTTCTACACCGCGAACACGATGGCCGCGGCGGCCGAGGCGCTCGGGATGGCGCTGCCCGGCTCGGCCAGCCCGCCCGCGGTGGACCGGCGCCGCGACGGTGTCGCCAGGGCCTCCGGCGAGGCCGCGGTCGGGATGATCGCGAAGGGGCTCACCGCACGGTCGATCCTGACCCGCGAGGCCTTCGAGAACGCGATCGCCGTCGTCATGGCCTTCGGCGGGTCCACCAACGCGGTGCTGCACCTGCTCGCCATCGCCCGCGAGGCCGAGGTGCCGCTGACCCTGGACGACTTCAACACCGTCGGCGACCGGATCCCGCACCTGGCCGACGTCAAGCCGTTCGGGCGGCACCTGATGTACGCCGTCGACCAGGTCGGAGGCGTGCCGGTGGTGATGAAGGCCCTGCTCGACGCCGGCCTGATCCACGGCGACGCCCGCACCGTCACCGGCGCCACGGTCGCGGAGAACCTCGCCGAGCTCGACCCGCCCGGCCTCGACGGCTCGGTCATCCACGACCTCGCGAACCCGATCCACCCCACCGGCGGGCTCACGATCCTGCGCGGCTCGCTCGCACCCGACGGCGCGGTGGTCAAGTCCGCGGGGTTCGACGCCACCACCTTCACCGGCACCGCCCGCGTCTTCGACGGCGAGCAGGGCGCGCTCGACGCCGTCGACGCCGGCGAGATCGGGCCCGGCACGATCGTCCTGATCCGCTACGAGGGCCCCCGCGGCGGACCCGGGATGCGGGAGATGCTGGCCGTCACCGGGCGGATCAAGGGCGCGGGCCTCGGCAAGGAGGTCCTGCTGGTCACCGACGGCCGCTTCTCCGGGGCGACGACCGGGCTGTGCGTCGGGCACGTCGCGCCCGAGGCCGCCGACGGCGGACCGATCGCGCTCGTCCACGACGGGGACACGATCACCCTGGACATGAAGGCCCGCACGATCGACATCGGCGTCGAGCCCGCCGAGCTGGAGCGGCGTCGCGCGGGGTGGACGTGCCCCGAGCCGACGAACCGGCGCGGGGTGCTCGGCAAGTACGCGAAGCTCGTCTCCTCGGCGGCCGACGGGGCGGTCTGCGGCTGACCCGCGCGAGCGCCGTCGCGACCCGGCCGACATCGCGCCGACACGGATTCGCAACATCGGTGACGGACGCTGGTGGGGATGAGCACCGATGCCGGGACCGTGAACGGCCTCTACCGGGTACGGGTGCGGCTGCCCGACGAACCGGGCGCCCTGGCCCGCCTCACCGCGGCCCTGGCCGCGGTGGACTGCAACATCCTCGCCCTGTCGGTGCACGGCCAGGACGCCCGCTCGGTCGTCGACGAGCTGCTGGTGTCGGGGCCGTGCAGTGTCGGGGAGCTGTCGGTCGCGATCTGCGACGCGGTCACCGGCGGCGGGGTCATGGTGCTGCCGGCCGACCCGCACGACCTGGTCGACCCGCCGACCCGGGCGCTCGACCTGGTCGCGGCGGGCCGGACGGCGGCCGACGGCGTCGCGGCGCTGCTCGGCGCCGCGTCGGTCCGCACCCCGGGCCCGGACGACCCCGGGGCCCGCGACGAGCACGACATCGAGCTGTGCGCTGCCGACGGCACCCGGATCGTCGCCCGCCGGGCGGCGCCGTTCACCGTGACCGAGGTCGCCAGGGCCGAGGCGTTCCTGCGGGCGGTCGCCACGCGCCCCGAGTCCGACCCGCCCGGCCGGCCGACGGCCTGACGGCACGACAGCACCGCGCACGCTCCCGGTCGGGCACCGCGCTCGGCGACGTGCCGACACCGGTCGGCGCCGACGGCCGTCGCGCACGCTTGTGACCGCGTCCGCGGCGCTGCATCCTGCGCGCAGGACATCCGAGAACTGGGCACGACCTCCACACCGCCCACGGCGGGACGGAACGCACGGCCTCCGGCGGCGTCCTCATCATCGTGAAACACAGGTGACCCGCCGCCGCAACCCACGACGGCGATCGTCATCGGCGTGGAGGCCGGCATGGACGAGCAGCAGCAGGGGACGTCGCGGTGCGGCGTCGGGGTGGTCGTGCCCTACGACTTCGCGCTGGACCACGAGA
This sequence comes from Pseudonocardia sp. HH130629-09, assembly GCF_001294645.1. Taxonomy (NCBI): domain Bacteria; kingdom Bacillati; phylum Actinomycetota; class Actinomycetes; order Pseudonocardiales; family Pseudonocardiaceae; genus Pseudonocardia; species Pseudonocardia sp. HH130629-09. The sequence goes on along the minus strand of NZ_CP011868.1, from coordinate 2,613,639 downwards.
TGTGGCGCTGGGTCCCCGAGGGGGCGACGCTGCACCTCACGCGCACCCCGTTCGTCGAGACCCCGGCCGACGCCGGACAGGCCCGGCTGATCTCGGACCCGGCCATGGTGCGGACCGCGGTGCGCGAGGTCCTGACACCCGGGCCCGGCGTCGTCGCGTACTCGTGCACCTCTGGCAGCTTCGTCGACGGCGCCGCGGGGGAGCGGGCACTGCGTGCCGCGGTCCTCGACGCGGGCGCCCCGGCGGCGGTCACCACGGCCGGAGCGCTCGTCACGGCCTGCGCCGAGCTGGGCGTGACCCGGCTCGCCGTCGCCACGCCCTACGTCGACGACCTCACCGACCTGCTCGCCGGTTTCCTCGCCGAGCACGGCGTCGCCACCGTCGCCCGGCACGGCCTGGGCCTGCTCGGTGGGATCTGGCAGGTCCGCGCCGACGACGTCGCCGCCGCCGTGCGTGCCGCCGATCACCCCGACGCGCAGGCGGTGTTCGTCTCCTGCACCAACCTCGCCACCTACGACGCCGTCGCCGGCCTCGAACGCGAGCTCGGCAAGCCCGTCCTCACCGCGAACCAGGTGACGGTGTGGGCTGCGCTGCGCGCGGTCGGTCGTGACGCCGTCGGGCCGGGTCAGACGCTCGTCGAGGGGCGCCCCGCCGTGGCGGCGCCATCGGAGACCCCGGTGCCGTCGGAGGCGGCCCCGGCGCTGCCGGAGCCGACGGTGCTGCGGGTGGTCGGGGCACCGGAGCTGCACAAGGTCCGGGTCCGGCTGCCCGACGAGTCCGGAGCGCTGGCGCGGCTCACCGCAGCCGTCGCCGAGGTCGGCGGCAACATCCTGTCCCTGTCGGTGCACGCCCAGGACGCGGGGTGGGTGGTCGACGAGATGCTGGTCGGCGGCCCGGTCACCGCCGAGCGGCTCTCCCGGGTGATCCGGCGACGGCTGCGCGGCTCCGCCCCGGACACCGTGCGGGTCACCCCGGCCGATCCGCACGAGCTCGTCGACACCCCCACCCGGGCGCTCGACCTCGTCGCGGCGTCCCGCACCCCGGACGGGCTGCGCGAGGCCCTCGCCGCGCTGCTGCACGCCGACGACGTCGTCGCCGGTCCGGCGACCGGAACCCACGTGCTGGAGCTGACCGGCCCGGACGGCACCCCGCTCGTCGCGCGCCGGGGCTGGGCGCCGTTCACCGTCACCGAGCGGGCCCGGGCCGAGGCGTTCCTGCGCGCGGGCGCGGCAGGCCCGGTCGGTGAGCTGCTCCTCGACGACGGTGACGCGCTCACCGCGACCCCGGCGACCGGCGCCGAGACCGCCGAGCTCGCGACGCTGCTGCGCACCTGCGTCGCGGGGTCGCCGGAGGCCACGACCACCTGGACCGACGCCGACCTGCGCTCGGTGCTGCTCCCACCCGGCGGGCGCTGCCTGCTGCTGCGCTCGCGGGCGGGGGACCTCGTCGCCGTCGCGGCGCGGCTCACCGCGCCGGACACCGGTGCGGAGACCGTCGTGGTGGTGCACCCGCTGCACCGCCGCCGCGGGCTGGGCCGGTGGCTGCGGCGGCGGCTCGCCGCCGGAGTCCCCGTCTAGCCTGTCGGAGTGTCCGACGACCGCACGCTCGACCCCGGGAACCTGCCCGACGACTGGGCCTCCTGGAAGGACCGCGTCGACCTCACCGACTACGACCGCAAGTGGGCGGCGATGGCCGCGGCGGGGGAGGACCCGCACGGCGAGGCCGACCTGGTCACCGCCCTGTGCGGCGGCGGTCCCGTGCTCGACGGCGGCTGCGGCACCGGCCGCGTCGCGATCGAGCTGGACCGGCGCGGGATCGCCGTCACCGGCGTCGACCCCGACCCGGACATGATCGCCGCGGCCCGGGCCAAGGCGCCCGCGCTGCGCTGGGTCGCCACCGGCCTGGAGCACCTCGACCTGCCTGACCGGTTCGCGCTGGTGGTGCTCGCGGGCAACGTGATCCCGTACGCGACCGACCGTGCCGGGGTGGTCGCCGGGTGCGCGGCGCACCTGCGCGCCGGCGGGCTGCTGCTCGCCGGGTTCGCGACGCAGCCGGGCTGGCCGACCCCCGACGACCACGACGCGTGGTGCGCCGCCGCCGGACTCGTGCCGGTCGCGCGCTGGGCCACCTGGGACCGCGTGCCGTGGTCGGGGGGCGACTACGTCGTCGCGCTGCACCGCCGCGACTGAACCCCGTCGGCCGCCCGGCCGGCCCCGCTCAGCCGGGCACCCGGGCGAGGATCTCGCCGTGCGGGATCACCAGCCAGCCGTCCGGGTGCGCGGCCCACGCCCGCCACGCCGCCGAGATGTCCGCCAGCTCGGACTCCTCGGCCAGCCCGCGGTCGACGGCCATCCGGCCGACCCCGGTGTGGATGCGGTCGGCCCACATCCCGCCCCAGGCGGCGCGGGCCTGCGGGGTCGCGTGGCACCAGACCGACGCCGACGGTGTCACCTCGGTGAACCCGGCCGCGTGCGCCCAGCCGAGCAGCCGCCGTCCGGCGTCGGGCTCGGCGTCGTTGCCGCGGGCGACGGCCCGGTACAGCTCCAGCCAGCGGTCCAGGCGCGGGTCGTGCGGCCACCAGTGGAACCCGGCGTAGTCGGCGTCGCGGGCGGCGACCAGTCCGCCGGGGCGGGCGACCCGGCCCATCTCCCGCAGCACCGCGACCGGGTCGGACACGTGCTGGAGCACCTGGTGGGCGTGCACGATGTCCCAGGTGTCGTCCGGGTCGGACAGGGCGTAGCCGTCGTCGACGACGAACTCCACGTCCAGGCCGCGGGCGGCGGCACCGGCGCGGGCCTGCTCCAGGGGGCCGGGCACCACCTCGACGCCGCGCACCCGGCCGGGCGCGACCCGCTCGGCGAGGTCGGCGGTGATGCTGCCGGGGCCGCAGCCGACGTCGAGCAGGCTGGTGCCGGACGCGAGCCGGTCCAGCAGGTAGGCGCACGAGTCCTGCGCGGTGCGGGCCGCGTGCGACCGGACGACGACGCCCGGATGACCGTGGGTGTAGGTGTCGCGGGGCACGGGGGTCAGCCTGGCACGCCGTCAGCCGGCCCTGCTCTCGACCGGCGTTCTGCTCGGTCCGGCACGCCGCTCGGCCGGGCGGGCCGCTCGGTCCGGCACCCGGCGGATCCGGATCGGCCCCTTCGCCGTCGACGGGTCCACCACCCGGCCGGACTGCACGATCTCCACCCGCCCGGCGTCGACGAGACGGCGCGCGGCCGTCCGCGCCGGTTCCATGAGGTCGCGCCAGCCGTCGGGGTCGACGGCGCGGGCCGCCTCGGACGGGCAGATCGTCGCCCCGCCCCGGCGCCGGTAGAGGAGCCCGGTGATCGCCGACTCCAGCTCGGTGTCGACCGGACGGACCTTCCCCCGGTGCCAGCCCCACGAGCGGCCGCGGTCCTGGTCCCCGTCGTCGGCCTCCGTCGTCTCCTCCACGACCCCCATGGTCGTCGCGCCCGCGGCGCTCCGCTCGCCGAGCGTCGTCGGGCGCCCGGTTCGCGGAGCGGGGTGCGGGTGCGGCCGTCGCGGACCGGGGCCTCAGCTGCGGGCGAGCACGGCCGCGTCGAGGGCCTCGCGCATGGCGGCTTCCGGGCCGGTGCGCCCGGTCATGAGCTCGACCTGCGCGATCGCCTGCTGCAGCAGCATCTCCAGACCGGAGACGATCCGCGCGCCGGCCGCCGCCGCGCCGCCCGCGACGACCGTCGGCCACGGCGCGTAGACCGCGTCGAGCAGCACGGTCCCCGGCCGCCAGCGGGCGCCGGCCAGGGCGTCGGCCGCCCCCGCGGGGAGCGTGGAGACGACCGCGTCGGCGCCCTCGAGCAGCCGCGCCGCGGCGGGCGGGTCGGTCAGCACCGCGTGCACCGTCACCTCGGTGCCGAGCCGCTCGGCGGTCCCGCGCAGCGCGGAGGCCCGCCCGGCGTCGCGGACCAGCACGTCGACGGCGTCGACCTCCATGTCGTGCAGCGCGGCGACGGCGGCCTGGGCGGTCCCGCCCGCCCCGAGCACGACGGCGCGCCCGCCGCCGGCACCCGCGGCGCGCAGCGAGCGCGCGATCCCGGTGACGTCGGTGTTGTGCGCCGTCGCGCCGGTGCCCTCGAACACCAGGGTGTTGCCGGCGCCGATCGCGGCCGCCCCCGGCGCGACGTGGTCGGCGACGTCGAGCAGGACCCGCTTGAGCGGCATCGTCAGCGACAGTCCCGCCCACTCCGGGCCGAGCCCGGCGACGAACCCGGCCAGGCCCGCCTCGTCGACCTCGTACCGGTCGTAGTGCCAGCCGGCCAGCCCGAGTGCGGTGTAGGCGGCGTTGTGCAGCGCCGGGGACAGCGAATGGGCGATCGGGGAACCCAGGACGGCGGCGCGGCGGACGGGGGACGTGCTCATCCGGCCAGTATCCCGCGGCGGCTCAGACCGCCCGCGACCGCTCCCGCTGCGCTGCCGCCACGGTTCGCCGGGTCCGCGCCCAGCTCCACCAGCCGTGCACGACCAGCCCGGCGAACACGACGTAGACCGCGGCGGAGAACCACAGCCCCGAGGCCAGCTGCAACGGCACGCCGACGGCGTCGACCAGCAGCCAGATCACCCAGAACTCGACGAACCGCAGAGCCTGGGCGAGGAACGCGACCGCGGTGCCGACGAAGATCGCGGCGTCCGGCCAGGGCGCCCAGCTGGCGTCGAGCGCGTCGAGGACCAGCGCCATGACGACGGTGCCGCCGACGAGCAGCCCGGCCAGCCCGAGCCGCTGGGCGGTGCTCGCCTGGCGCACCGCGAGCCCGTAGACCGGGTCGCGCCTGCGCAGCCACGCGACGAGCCCGAACACCGAGATGGCCAGCACGATGACCTGCCGGAACGCGAGCCCGCCCAGGTGTGCCGAGGCGTAGACGGTGAACAGCAGCACGCAGGCCGCCATCTGCACCGGCCAGGTCGCGAGACTGCGCCGGCGCGCCAGGAAGACCACGGCGATGGCGCCGATCTGCCCGACGAGCTCGGCCCACGACACGAACTGCCCGAACGCGGTCAGCCCGTGGTGCAGCAGGAGGTCCACGACGGTCCCCTTCCCGGAGCGCGGCGGGCACGCCCCGTGACAGCACACAACGACGGCGCCGTCCCCGCCCATCCCCACCCGGGCCGGTGTGAGCGGACCCACACCGCCCTCGGTCGAGCGGGTCTCCCCGTCCGACCCCACGGCGACGACGCTCCCCCACCGGGTGGGAGGCTGCACCGTGTGGGTGGTTCGGAACGTACGGTCCTGGTCCTCGGTGGTCGCAGCGAGATCGGGCTGGAGGTCGCCGAACGGCTCGCCGCCGGCGACACCGACACGGTCGTACTGGCCGCGCGCCGCCCCGACGAGCTGACCACGGAGGCGGCCCGGGTGCGGGCCGCGGGCGCCGCGGTGGACACCGTCGCCTTCGACGCCGACGACCTCGCCCGCCACCGCCCGCTGCTCGACGAGGTGACCGCCCGGCACGGGCGGATCGACGTCGCCGTCGTCGCGTTCGGGATCCTCGGCGACCAGGCCCGCGCCGAGACCGACGCCGCGCACGCCGCCGCGATCGTGCACACCGACTACCTCGCCCAGGTCCACCTGCTCATCGAGCTGGCTCAGGTGCTGCGCGCGCAGGGGAGCGGGACGCTGGTCGTCTACTCCTCGGTCGCCGGGGTCCGGGTGCGGCGCGCCAACTACGTCTACGGCAGCGCCAAGGCCGGGCTCGACGGGTTCGCCTCCGGCCTGGCCGACGCGTTGCACGGCACCGGGGTGCGGCTGGTGCTGATCCGCCCGGGGTTCGTCGTCGGCCGGATGACCGAGGGCATGAGCCCGGCGCCGCTGTCGTCGACGCCCGCGCAGGTCGCCGACGCCACGGTGCGCGCGGTCCGGCGCGGTCGGGGCAACGCCGACGTCTGGGTGCCCGGCACGCTGCGGCTGCTGTTCCTCGGGCTGCGGCTGCTGCCCCGCGCCGTCTGGCGGCGGATGCCCCGTTAGCAACACGATCTACAGGTGAATGGTGTCCCGCGATCTGCGTGTGGCACTTCCCCTGGAGTGGCCTGGCTCATATCGTCGCGTGCGCATCCCGTTGGACGACGACGTCTGAGGAGAACCACCGTGGAACACACCCGTGGAGCAATCGTCCGGAGCGCTCCGGGCAAGTACGAGGTCGTCGACCTCGAACTCGACGAGCCGCGCGCCGGCGAGATCGAGGTGAAGATGGTCGCGTCGGGCCTGTGCCACTCCGACGACCACATCGCCACCGGCGACATCCCGGTCGGCACCTACCCGTTCGCCGGCGGCCACGAGGGCTCCGGCATCGTGACCCGCGCCGGGGCGAACAAGAAGGGCCTCAAGGAGGGCGACCACGTCGTCTTCTCGTTCCTGCCGTCCTGCGGGCACTGTCGCTGGTGCGCCAGCGGCATGCAGAACCTGTGCGACCTCGGCGCGGGGCTGCTCGCCGGCACCCGCTGGGAGGAGAACACCACCCGCCTGCGGCTCGCCGACGACGGCACCCCGGTCGGCCAGATGTGCGGCATCTCGACCTTCTGCGAGACCACGCTGGTCTCGGAGGACTCCTGCGTGAACGTCCCCGACGACATCCCGCTGGAGGTCGCCTGCCTGGTCGGCTGCGGCGTCGGCACCGGCTGGGGCTCCGCGGTCAACGCCGGCGGCGTGCAGCCGGGGCACACCACGATCGTCATGGGCATCGGCGGCATCGGCATCAACGCGGTCCAGGGCGCCTCGCACGCCGGCGCGGCGAACATCATCGCCGTCGACCCGGTCGCGCTGAAGCGGGAGAAGGCCCAGGAGCTCGGCGCCACGCACGCGGTGGAGACGATGGAGGAGGCCACCGAGATCGCGAAGCAGTTCACCAACGGTCAGGGCGCCGACCAGACCGTCGTGACCGTCGGCGTCGTGAAGCCCGACCACATCGGGCAGGCGATGGCGTCGATCCGCAAGGCGGGCACCGTCGTCGTCACCGCGCTGGGGGACATCAACTCGACCGAGCCGCTGCCGGTGTCGCTGGCCGACGTCACCCTGTTCCAGAAGCGCATCCAGGGTGCGATGTTCGGCATGTCCAACCCGAACTGGGACATCCTGCGGCAGCTGGAGCTCTACCGGGCCGGCGCGCTGAAGCTCGACGAGCTGGTCACCACCACCTACACCCTGGACCAGGTCGCCACCGCCTACGAGGACATGCACGCCGGTAAGAACGTCCGCGGCGTCATCCGCTACTGATGGGGGCATGACGTTCGTCCTCGACGGCCACAACGACCTCCCCTGGGCCCTGCGCGAGTTGTCCGGGGGTGACCCGACCGCCGAGCCGGACGTCGCCGCCGGCGACCGACGGCTGCACACCGACCTGCCCCGGCTGCGTGCCGGGCGGGTCGGTGCGCAGTTCTGGTCGGTGTACGTGCCGGGCGAGCTGGGCCACGACGAGGCGGTGACCGCCGTCCTCGACCAGGTCGACCGGGTGCGACGGCTGCTCGCCGCCCACCCGGACGCCCTGGTGTTCGCCGACACCGCCGACGACGTCGACGCCGTCGTCGGATCCGGGCGGGTCGCCTCCCTGATGGGGGCCGAGGGCGGGCACTGCATCGCCGACTCGCTCGCCGTGCTGCGGGTCCTGCGCGGGCTCGGGGTCCGCTACCTCACCCTGACCCACAACCTGAACAACAACTGGGCCGACTCGGCCACCGACACGCCCCGCCACGACGGGCTCTCGCCGTTCGGTCGCGATGTCGTCGCCGAGATGAACCGCATCGGCATGATCGTCGACCTGTCGCACGTCGCACCGTCGACGATGCGCCAGGCCCTCGCCGTCAGCACCCGGCCGGTGCTGTTCACCCACTCCGGTGCCCGCGCGGTCACCGACCACCCGCGCAACGTGCCCGCGGACGTGCTGGAGGCGCTGCCCGGCAACGGCGGCGTGGTCATGGCGACGTTCGTGCCCCGCTTCGTCTCCGCCGCGGTCACCGGCTGGGACACCCGGCTGCGCGAGGCCATGGCGGCGGCCGGTGTCGACCACCGCGACCTCGGCGCCCGCGACCGGTTCGTCGCGACCTGGGACGGGCCGCCCGCGCCGCGCGCGACCCTCGCCGACGTCGTCGCCCACGTCGAGCACCTCCGCGAGGCCGCCGGGATCGACCACGTCGGCATCGGCGGCGACTTCGACGGGACCTCCGAGCTCCCCGACGAGCTCTCCGACGTCTCGACCTACCCGCGGCTGCTCGACGCGCTCGCCGACCGCGGGTGGAGCGCCGACGACCTGGCCAAGCTCGCGCACCGCAACGCCCTGCGGGTGCTGCGCGACGCCGACGCCTGACCACCGCCCCGGCGGCGGCAGGCCTGGGTCAGGGCGTGCCGCCGCCGGGGCGCGCCGACGCGAGCGCCGCGGCGGCGGAGGCGGCGATGCGCAGCGACCCGATCGCGGTGGGGTGGAACGGGTCCGGGGTGGCGAGCCCCATGATGTCCGGCGGCATCCGGTCGCGGTCCGGGGCGCACAGCGGCGCCAGGGCCGGCGCGGCGGTGGCGAACCCGAAGCGGACGGCGCCGTCGGTCAGCACGTCGTTGAGACGGCGGTTCCGCTCGGCGAGCAGGTCGAGCTTGGCCTGGTCCAGGCCCGGGGTGCCGGCCGGTCCGCGCATGTCGGCACAGGCCGGGTCGAACCGGGCCGGGAACGGGTCGTAGGACAGGGTGACCACCACCCGCGGGCGGCCCGGCAGCGTGTCGAGGTCGGTGAACAGGGCGCCGACGTCGCGGGCGAACCCGGCCAGCCGGGACTCGAACTCGCCGTCGGAGAGCCGGTCGTCGCAGGTGGCGAGGCCGTAGCAGTACAGCAGGAAGTCCGACCAGGCCAGGTCGTTCGGGCCGACCGCGACGACCACCCACTGCAGGTTCCGGACCTGCTTGAGCCGCCCGACCTGCGGGGCGACGGTGACGCCCTCGCGCAGCTGCGGCCCCCGCAGCCCGGCCGCGACGCCCGCCCCGGCGCAGGCCAGGTTGAGGACGTCCTCGCCACGCAGCCGGGCGAGCTCGGCGGCGAGGGAGTCGGTGCTGCGCCCGCAGGCGCGTTCCTCCGGGGTGACGGTGCCGTCCTCGCCGCGCAGCGCAGGACCGCCGATCCGGGCCGCGCGGGAGTCCCCGATCACCGCGCCCGCGACCCCGGTCACCGCGGGCCCGACCGGTGACGGGGTGACCGTCGCCGCCCCGACGAGGTCGGTCAGCGAGGTGACCCGGCCCAGGCCGGTCAGGGTGCCGTGCAGCGCGGCGACCCCGGCACCCGCCCACAGCAGCACCGAGGCCGTCACCGCGACGACGGTCATCCGCCCGATCGGCCCGGCCAGGTCGTCCCAGTGCACCGGCCGGTACCGGCGGGCGCGGGTCCGGTGCAGCGCCACCAGCAGCCGCGCGGTCGCCATCAGCCCGCTGCCCAGCAGGGCGACGAGCACGATGCCCGTGGCGCCCCACAGGTACCAGGTCACGAACCCCTCGCCGAGGTCGCGGACCGCGTCACCGGCGCCGTCGACGGTGTGCGGGCCCAGGACCGGGCCGTTGTCGGCGGGCCGCTTCAACGGCCCGATCGACAGCCGCGGCCGGATCGGCCCCCACACCTGCACGGTCGTGAGGTCGAACTCGGCGTTGCCGAGCTGGGCGATCTGCGCGGGCCCGGACAGCGTCAGCGGCGGCACCCTGGCGCCCACGCCGACGTCCTGGCCGAACACCTCGACGTGGTTCTCCGGGGTCAGCATGATCACCAGCGGCACGCCGACGACGGCGATCAGCGCGAGCAGCAGCACCGTGGGCAGCGACCGGGCCTCGCGCAGCAGCGCACGCGGCCAGGAGCGGGACGTGGCACGGGTCGGCACCGTCAGCGGGCTCCGTACGGCGCGGTCGGGACGGGCGCGGTCGGGATGGGCACGGCGCCATGGTGGCCCCGCGGCCGTACCGGAGTCACGGACGTCGTGGGGTGGCGTCGGACTCCCCGGCGCTCAGACCCCCGGCCGGGTGACCCGCAGCCGCGGGGCGAGCCGTGCCGAGGTGACGGCGGCGGTGCCGTCCCGCTCGACGTCGTCGGCGAGGGCGTCCGCGTGCGCGACCAGACCGTCGAGGTCCAGCCCGGCCGGGACGGCGACGTCGAGCACCCGCCACAGCCGGACGCCCTCCGCACCGCGGCGCAGGAGCGCGACGGCGCCGCGGGCGTTGCCGCGCTGGGCGTGGGTCAGCCCGACCGCGAGCTGGGCCAGCGCCCGCCACAGGTCGCGGGTGTCGTCGTCGGCGTCCTTCCAGGCGCCCTCCAGGACCTCGTGGGCGTGGAACGGCCGGCCCGAGTCGAGCAGGCGCTGGGCCTCGGTGACGGTCTCGGCGGGGGAGAGCGCCAGGTCCTCGGGCACCCGCTCGACGCCGGGGGCGCCGTGCGGGAGCGGACGCCCGGCGGCGTCGCGGGGGCGGGCGTTGCGGGCACGGCCCCGGCCGTCGCGGTCGCGGGAACGGGTCATGGCTGCGAGCGTGCCAGCTTCCCGGTTAGCGTGCGTCATGATCACCGAACTGTTCGACGTCCGCGGCAGGGTGGCCGTGGTCACCGGCGGCACCAGCGGTATCGGCCGCATGATCGCGGGCGGTCTCGCCGAGGCCGGGGCGCGGGTCTACGTGTCCAGCCGCAAGGCCGACGCCTGCGCGGGGACCGCCGCGGAGATCGGCGGCACCGTCCCACCCGCGGGCGACCAGCTGCTCGGGGTCGGCGTCGGGCCGCTGCTGGGCGGCCCGGTGCAGCGCCTGCTCGGCGGCGGCGTCGGACCCGTCGCCGGGCAGCACGACGGTGACGTTCGTGCCGTAGTGGTCGTCGTCGATCGCCCGGCCCGCGTCGCGGGCGGCGGCCTCGATCACGGTGCGGGCGCGGGCGGACTCGTCGGGAGTGAGGAAGCTGCCCAGCCAGCCGTCGGCGAGCCGGCCGACCCGGCGCAGCCCGACCTCGGCACGTCCGCCGAGCCACAGGTCGGGCGGGCGGGTCGGGCGTGGTGCGACCGACGCGTCGTCGAGGGTGAAGAACTCACCGTGGTGGGTCACCGTCTCCTCGGACACCAGCCGGCGCAGCACCACCAGGGACTCCTCGAGCACTGCGGCCCGGGTGCCGGGGACGGGGAACAGCTGGCGTTCCGACGGCGTCGCCGCGCGCAGGCCGAACGCCGGCAGGATCCGCTTCGGCGCCAGCACCGCCAGCGACGCGAGCTCGGCCGCGAGCAGCATCGGGTTGCGGCCGGGCAGGATCGTGACGCCGGTGCCGACCTTGAGCGTCCGGGTCCGGGCGGCCGCCCACGTGGTGCCGACCAGCGCGTCGACGCCGGGGGCGGAGACCAGGTCGGGCAGCCACAGCGAGTCGACGCCCGCGTGGTCGAGGGCGTCGACGAACTCGTCGAACTCTGAGCCCGGCTCGGTGGTGCGCAGCCCCACCGAGCCGACGCCGATGCGGACCTTGCCGTGCGGGGAGGCGACCACACCGGCCGACGGTACCCGCGTCAGCGGCCCCGGCGCGGGTCCCGACCACTGTTGCCCAGCGCCCGGTCGAACGGCGGCGCGTCGGCCGGCACCGCGACGACCGGTCCGAACAACCCCTCCCGCGACGCCTCCTGACCGGGTGCGGACATGGCGTCGGTGAACTCCAGGACGGCGGCGACGGCGTCGTCGTCCGGGGTGAACGGGCGCCCGGTCGCGACGGCGAGGTCCCAGCCGTGCAGGACCAGCTCGTCGAGGGCGATGACCCCGGCGACGTCGGCCGGCAGGTCCAGCCCACCCGCCGCGGTGAACCCCTCCCAGGCTGCTGGCTCGCGCCAGGCCTGCGCCAGCGCGTCGAGCCGGGCCGGGATCGCGGTACGCCAGTCCGCGACGAGGTGCGCGGCGTCGGCGCTCGGCGCGGTACCCGCGGCCTCGGGGGACTTCTGCGCCGCCACCCGGAACGCCCACGCCAGACCGTGCAGGTGGTCGAGCAGGGCCGCGACGGACATGCCGTCGCACGGGGTCGGGTCGTGGAGCTGGTCGTCGCGGACACCCGTGACGACGTCGGCCACGGCGCGGGCGGTCGGGGCGAGATCGAGCACGGATGCCACCTCCGGTCGGGTCGGCGCCCCACGGACGGGGGCCCTGCCCACTCCGACCGGCCACGGCGTCGGATCTCATCGCACGGCGTGTATTTCGACACCCGGTAGAAGGTGGGGCGGGGAATACGGCAGAGTGGACGCCAGACGTCCCGTCCGACTGGAGGAAGCCCCCGTCATGAACGACCCGTCCCTCGTCGCCAAGGTCTTCCGCGCCGTGGCGATCGCCGAGGCGCTGTCCTGGACCGGTCTGCTGATCGGCATGTTCGTCAAGTGGGTGCTGGCCACCACCGAGGTCGGGGTGCAGGTCATGGGGCCGATCCACGGTGCGCTGTTCATCGCCTACGTGCTCGTCACGCTGTGGACCGCGCGGCTGTTCCGCTGGGACCTGCGCACCACGGTGATCGGGCTGCTCGCCAGCATCCCGCCGCTGACGACGATCTGGTTCGAGCGCCACGCCGGGTCCACCGGCCGCCTCGACCCGGCCCGTGCCCGGGCCGTCGCCGGCTGAGGTCGTCCCGGATCCGCGCGCCGCTCTTGACTCTTGAGGTAAGCCTAGGCTAACTTCAGGAGGTCGCTTCGTGGTGGGAGCGGCGCGTCAGTTCGGGAACACGGCCCGGCCGCATCGACCACAGCGGCCGGGCCGTCCCGCGTTCCGGGGTCCGTGCGGGTGCCGTTTCGCCGGTGCTGCGGCCTCGGTGTCCACGCCCCCGGTGTCACGGCGCCCCCGGCGGGTACGGCGAGGTCACGAGCGTCGGCTGGGGTCTGCTCGCGCGCCACGGCACGGACGGCTCGTCGGTCGTTCGGGAACGCTGCTGGGGAATCCGGTGGAGGCCGTTGACAACGTAGGTAAGCCTTGGCTAAGTTTCACGTGTCGCTTCGTGGTGGGAGCGGCGCGTCAGTTCGGGACGAGGGCCCGGTCGCTCGACCACGGCGACCGGGCCCTCACATTTCTCCGGCTCGGTCTTCGCCCGGGGCGGGCTTCCGGATCAACCACAGACGCGGCCCCAGTCCTGCACTCATGGCGATGGCGAGCACTCCGACGTAGAACCCCGTGTCGGCGAGGTCGCCACCCACCCACCCGCCCACCGACCAGTGGGCGGCCCCGGCGACGACCACGAACAGCGGCAGCAGCAGTGCGCGAAGGGTCTCCGCACGATCCCGCTCGGGCGTCACGTGCGTCCCGTACCGCCGTCGGCCGATCGCCCGCGCGACCAGCCACACGGCGAGCAGGGCCACCACCAGTACGAGCGCGGCACCGGACCAGGTCGCCCCGGATGCGTCCCGCAGTCCGAGCGGGTGGCCCAGCAGGGTGACCATGCCGAGCCCCCCGGCGACCACCACCGCCTGCAGCTCCAGGCAGCGCCGTCGCAGCTGCACCAGCTCCGCGCGCTCGTCGGTCTCGTTCCTGATCTGCTCCTGCGACGTGCGCAGGGCCGTCCACGGGCTACGCATCCCGGCCTCCCGTCTGTGGTGCGTCACGTCGGGCACGGATCCCGTCGGCCTCCACGCTGGGCAGCGCGAACAGCTGCTCCGCCCGGCTCCTCATGCGTCCGGGTGGGCCAGCGCCTCGTACACCGGCCGCAACGCGTCGGTCAGCCGCCCACCGCCGGCCCGCAGCGGCGGCTCGGGAACCTGGTCCAGCACCGCGCCCGGCCCGGTGTCCGGCGGACGCGGGGGAGCGGACCCGGCCGCGCCCTCCCAGAAGCGGTCCAGCAGGTCCGCCAGCGGCACCGGCCCGGCCGGTGCGGCCGGGCCGTCGGTGCTGTCGCGTTCGGCCCGCAACCGCTCCAGCAGCGCGTCCCGGTCTCGTCCGCGCAGCGTCAGCAGGGTGAACGGGTCGGTGTCGCAGCGCTCGGCCAGCACGTAGAACACCGCGGCCAGGTGCTTGCACGGCACCGTGTGGTCCGGGCACGAGCAGTCCTGCGAGAGGTCGGCGCCCTCGGCCGGGAACAGCGACAGCTCCAGGCCGTCGAGCAGCTCCTCGATCTCCGGGGGCACGGTCCCCGCCAGCAGGGCCGCGGTGTACCAGGCGTCGGCGGCCAGGGCCTCCTCCACGCGCCGCCACTCGGTCTTGTCCCAGACCCGCAGCCCGATCCGGACCCGGTAGGGCTGCGGTCGGGTGCCCTGGACCAGCGCGACCACCGCGCCCGCGTCGACGTCGAGCGACACGATCTGCCCCGACCGGGCGTAGCTGCGGCCACGCGAGAGCCGCCCGCCGACGCCGAGCCGCTCCAGCACGGCCAGGAACCGCCCCGACCACCAGGTCCGGGCGACCGCGCCCCTCGTCGCATGGATCCGGATCCCGCCCTCGACGCGGCGCGGCGGCCCACCGGTGAAGTCCTCCTGCGCCCAGAACGGCCGGTCACTCATCGCCGTCCCCGGTGTCATCGTCGGGTTCGGCCACCGCGTCGGAGCCGAGCGCGAACACCTCGCGCAGCTCGGCGGTCGACAGCGACGTCAGCCAGTCCTCCCCGCCGGTCACCACCATGTCCGACAGCGACCGCTTCGACGTGACCAGCTCCTCGATCCGCTCCTCGACCGTGCCCGGGCACACGAACCGGCGCACCTGCACCGCGCGCCGCTGCCCGATCCGGAACGCCCGGTCGGTGGCCTGGTCCTCCACCGCCGGGTTCCACCACCGGTCCAGGTGGATCACGTGGTTCGCCGCGGTGAGCGTGAGCCCGGTGCCGCCCGCGCGCAGCGACAGCAGGAACAGCTGCGGCCCCTCCCCGGACTGGAACCGGGCGACCATCTCGTCGCGCCGCTTCTTCGGGATGCCGCCGTGCAGGTAGAGCACCTCGGTGTCGAACCGCGCCGACAGGTGCGGGCGCAGCATGGCGGCGAACTCGGTGTACTGGGTGAACAGCAGCGCCCGGTCCCCGGCGGCGAGCACCGGCTCCAGGATCTCCTCCAGCCGGGCGACCTTGCCCGAGCGGTGCCGCCCGCCGGCCCGGTGGATCGGGGACCCGTCGTGCAGCAGCTGGGCGGGGTGGTTGCAGACCTGTTTGAGCTTGGTCATCGCGGCCAGCACGTTGCCGCGGCGCTCGATGCCGTCGCTGTCCTCGATCTTCTCCATCATGTCGTCGACGACGGTCCGGTACAGCGACGCCTGCTCCCGGGTGAGCCGGTGGTCGGCCACGATCTCGATCTTCTCCGGCAGGTCGTCGATCACCGTGGGATCGGTCTTGACCCGCCGGAGCAGGTAGGGCCGGGTGATCCGGCGCAGCGTGCGGGCGGTCCCGGCGTCGCGGTGACGCTCGATCGGCACCGCGAACCGCTGCCGGAACACCTCCGGGACCCCGAGCACGCCCGGGTTGAGGAAGTCCATCACCGACCACAGCTCGGCCAGCCGGTTCTCCATCGGGGTGCCGGTCAGCGCGACCCGGTGGCCCGCGTCGAACGAGCGCATCGTGCGCGACGCCGCCGCGTGCGCGTTCTTGATCATCTGGGCCTCGTCGAGGACGAGCCGGTGGAACCGCCACGCCCGCAGGTCCTCCGCGTCGCGGGTCGCGGTCGCGTAGGTGGTGACGACGAGGTCCGCCGCGCCGAGCCGGGCGTGCAGCGCGTCGCCGCGCGGACGGGCGGCACCGTGGTGGGCGTGGACCCGCAGGCCGGGGGCGAACGTCGCGGCCTCCCGCTGCCAGGTGCCGACCATCGACATCGGGCACACGATCAGGGTCGGGGCGCCGGTCGGCCCACCGGCGCGGTCGTGGGCCTCCAGGGCCAGCAGCTGCACGGTCTTGCCGAGCCCCATGTCGTCGGCCAGGCAGGCCCCCAGCCCCAGCGACGACAGGAACGCCAGCCACGCCACCCCGCGCTCCTGGTAGGGACGCAGCGTCGCGGTGAACCCCGGCGGGGACGGCACCGGCGTCAGCGCCCGGTCGGCGGTGCCCTCCAGCAGCGCCCCGAGGTGCCCGCGGGCGGACACGTCGGTCACCGGCAGCGGGGCGTCCGCGTCGCCACGGGCCGCGGCCAGCACCTCCCCGACGGTGGGCTGCCGGTCCCGGTGGCGGCGCAGGAAGTCCAGCCCCTGCGCCAGTGCCTCGGCGTCGACGGCGACCCAGCGTCCGCGCAGGCGGACCAGCGGTGCCTTCGCCGCCACCAGCGCGGCGATCTCGGACTCGCCCAGCTCCTCGTCACCGACGGCGAGCGACCACCGGAACTCCGCCAGCTCGTCACGCCCCAGCCCGCCGCGGGTGATCACCCCCGGGGCGGGGGCCGACGACGCCGAGAGCCGCAGCCCCAGTGGGCGGCGCCCGTCCCAGCCGCGCGGCAGCGCCACCCCGAACCCGGCCGCCAGCAGCGCCGGTGCGTCCCGGGTGAGGAACCGGTGCGCGCCGGCGACGTCGAGCGGGAGGCCGGTCGGCCGGGCCCGGCGCAGCGCGGGCACCAGCCCGGGCAGCACCTGGGCGGCCCGCCCCAGCTCGGCCAGCAGCACGTCCTGCGCGCCGGTGACCAGGGCGTCGGCCTCGCCGGCCCACACCCCGGCCGCGTCGAACACCAGGCTCGGGTCCTCGGTGGAGCGCAGCGCGAAGTGCAGCTCCCACCGGGTGCCGTCACCGGTCTGGTCGTCGAGGTCCGGACCGGGGTCCGCCGGGTCGTGCAGCGTGGACACCTCGGCGAGCCGGAACAGGGCGGTGGCGGCGCCGGGCTGCTCGCGACCGACGTCCTCCCACACCGACAGCGCCTCGCGCAGCGCCTGCAGCCCGGCCCCGGTCGCGGGCAGGTCGGCCGACGGCCCGGTCAGCGCGTGCAGCAACGCCGCCGGGGCGTCCGCGCGGGCGGGCAGCGGGAGCGGCATCGCGGCGCTGCGCCCCAGCCGCTCGCGGACCGCGGCGTCGGTGAACCGGGCCAGCGCGGCGTCGACCAGGGCGTCCGGGTCCTGCCCGGCGACATCGCCCGGGCGCCGCTGCTCGGCCCGCGCGACCGGCGGCAGCCGCCGCACCAGGTCCGCCCGGGCCACCGCGTCGACACCCTGGACGACCGGGCGCCAGCGTGCCGCGGGTCGCCCGGACTCGGTCAGCAGCACCGGCAGCACCCGGCCGCGCGCCGCGAGCTCCCCGGCGAGCCGGGCGAGGTCGGCGAGATGGGCGAACCCGGCGCCGTAGCGGACCTCGTCGGAGGGGTCGGTCAGCTCGGAGGGGTCGACGACCACCGCCGGCACCGTCCACGGCGCCAGCGTCGGCGTGGCCCGGCTCCGGGTACGTGGCCGGGAGCGGACCAGCCCGGGGGAGTCCTGCGGGCCCGACGGCTGCGAGGGCAGCAGCACCGTCACCGACGACGGCTTGCCCGGATGGATCGCGGCCAGCTCGTCCGACGGCACCGCGAAAGGGTGCGGCCGCGCCGTGCGCAGCGACCGCCGGTCGGTGCGCGGGGTGCGCTCGCCGTCCTCCGCCCACAGCAGGACGCCGCGGGCGGGGGAGTGCAGGGCGTGGACGACGAACACACCCCCACGCTAGAGGCGACCCCCCGACAGCGGCCGCGTGCGGGAGTCCCGCTGCTGCCGCGCACGCCTCGTCGGTGATCACGTGCTCGTCGCCGTCGTCGATCCGCAGGTCCACCCGCGCACCCCCGGCGACCAGCAGCGACGCCGTCTCCTCCACCCGGTGCGCCGGTACCCACGGGGCGCGCGAGATCGACCGCAGCACCGCGGGCGTCGGGGCCAGCGAGCCGCCCGGCGGCGCCGGGACCGGGTCTGGTCCGACGAAGCCGCCGGTGAACAGCACCAGCCGAGCGCACGGGCGCGGGTCGCGCACCAGCAGGTGGTGCGCGGCCAAGCAGGCGCCCTGGGAGAACCCCCACAGCACGACCCGGTCCCGGCCGACACCGGCGTCCGCCAGCCGGGCCAGCCGGTCGTCGACGACGTCGAGCGCGCGCAGCAGCGCGTCCCGGTTCTCGTCGAACGGCTCCAGGAACGGCTTCGGGTACCAGCTGCCGCCCCGCAGGCAGCACTGTCGTGCCGGTGCCGCCGGCGCGACGAACCGGGCGGGCACGTCCCCGAGCCGGGCCGCGGTGGCCCGCATGTCGTCGGGGTCGCGGCCCCGCCCGTGCAGGGCGAGCACGACCAGCGGCGCGTCCGGGTCCCCCCAGGTGGTCATCAGCCCTCGATCGGTTCCAGCTTGGCGAAGATCTCCTCGCGCCGGTCCTCGAACTGCTCGGGCAGCTGGAACCGGGTGCCGAGCTCGTGCGGCGACTCGTCGCAGGTCCAGCCGCCCTCCTCGTGGGTGACGGCCAGCTCGAACAGCGCCCCGCTCGGCGTGCGGACGTAGACGCTCTTGAAGTACTTGCGGTCCTTGAGCTCGGAGATGTCGGTGTAGCCGGCGCCCTCGATGTCGAACTTCACCGCGTCCTGGTTCGCCAGGTCGGACACGTTCCAGGCGAAGTGGTGGTAGGTGCCCGCGCCGTAGCGCCAGGTGCCCTGGTCGTCGCGGCGGTTGACGGTGATCTCCAGGTGGTTGCCGACCTTCGCGTCGCCGATCCGCAGCCCGACCACGTCGCCGTCCTCGGCGGGGGCGCCCTGGGCGAAGAACGAGGTGTCGGCGAACTCGACCATCCGGTCCGGGGTGGTCATGTGCACCCCGACGCCGTGGATGCCGTGGATCGCGTGCTCGGCCGAGACCCCGTTGCCCTCGTAGCCGCGGCGCGGGTCGGCGGCGTTCGCGACGAACTGGTACTCGATGCCCGACGGGTGGGCGAACGCGAGCCGCCGCTGGTCGAACCGCTCGACGTCGGCGACCTCGACGTCGTGGGAGCGCAGCCGTTGCGCCCAGAAGTCCAGGGAGGCCTCCGGCACCGACAGCAGCACCTCGCGGGCCTGGTTGGTGCCGCGGGTGCCGAACTGGCCAGCCTGCGCCCACGGGAACGTGGTGACGACGCTGGACGGGTCGCCGTCGGCGTTGGAGTAGTAGAGGTGGTAGATCGGCAGCGAGCCGTCGAACAGCACGGTGCGCTTGATGAAGCGCATGCCGAGGATCTTCGTGTGGAAGTCGACGTCCTCCTGGGCGCCGGCGACGGACAGGGTCACATGGTGGGAGCCTTCGACATGAGCCACGTTCGGAGACGCTAGGAACGCCGCGGCCGCGGCACATCGCCGACGGGCGCAGACCGCTGTCGTCGGAATGCACGCCCGCCGCGGCCCGCCGGGCGGCTGCTGCGTGACTAGGCTGTGGGCGGCCACCAGCACGACCAGGAGCCGCCGATGACGACCGTCGCCGACCGTCCCACCCACTCCGGCTCAGCTCCCGGACCGGACGGCGTCGAGTTCGCCACCGTCACCGGCGACCTGCCCGCCCCCGGCGACGACCGTCTCGTCCTGGTCGTGGCACTCGCGGGCAGTGCCCTGCTCGGCGACGGCGAGCCGCTGGTCCCCGGGCGGTGGGCGCTGCTGGACCCGGCCCGTCCGGGCACGCCCACCGCGGACGGGGCGTTCCGCGCGCTGTGCGTGCGGTTCCCCCGCGACCGCGTCGAGCCCCGCGGTGAGCCGCTCCCCGGGGTGGCGGGCACGGCGTTCGAGGCGGGTCCCGGCCTGGCCGGCTACGTGTGCGACACCCTGTGCCACCTCGACACCCACCGGCTCGCCATGGGTCCGCACGCCGCCGTCGCGGTGCGGCACGCGGTGGACCTGGTCGGGGTGCTGCTGCGGAGCGTGGCCGGGGTCGAACCCGCCCCGCACTGCGACCTGCTGGACCGGATCAACGCCCACATCGAGGCGAACCTCGGCGACCCGGACCTCGCCCTCGCCGGGATCGCCGCCGCGCACTTCGTCTCGGCCCGCCACCTGCACAACCTGTTCGCCGGGACCGGGACGAGCGCCGCGGCCTGGATCCGTGCGCGGCGGGTCGAGATGTGCCGGCGCGACCTGGCCGACCCCGCGCTGGCCGACGTGCCCGCCGCGGCGATCGGGTCGCGGTGGGGGTTCCGCGGTCCGTCGCACTTCGGGCAGGTGTTCAAGCGCGCGACCGGGCTGACCCCGGCGGCCTACCGCGAGGCCAGCAGCTCGTCGAGTCGCTCGTAGCCCTCGTTCACCCCGACCTCCATGCCCGAGGCCAGCATCGCGTCCCGGGCCGCCCAGGAGTCGAACAGCGACTCCGCGACCAGCCGGGTCCGGTCACCGGGCAGCGGGGTCAGTGTCATCGTCTCCAGACAGACGCTGTCGCCGAAGCCCTCGAAGGTGAAGGTCTGCACGATCCGCTCCGGGGCCCGGACCTCGTGGAACGAGCCGAAGAAGCGGTACTCCCCGTCGTCGTCGGCGTGGGTGTAGCGGTAGCCGCCGCCGGTCACCGCGTCCCAGCGGTCCACGGTCATCCGCAGCCTGCGCGGGCCGAGCCAGCGTCGCACCTCGTCCACCTCGACGTGGGCGCGGAAGACCCGCTCGGGCGGTGCGTCGAACTCCCGCGTGACGCGGATGGCGGGCAGGTCCTCGACGGTGTCGATGGCGGTGCCGCGGGTGCCGGTGGTGCTCATGCCGTCTCCTCGTGCTCGGTGGGCGCGGTCTCCTCGGCGAGCAGGGCGTCGAGGCGCGCGTAGCGCTCTTCCACCTGCCGCCGGTACCGCTCGATCCAGGCCGTCATCAGGTCGAAGACCTCCGCCTCCAGGTGCACCGGACGGCGCTGGGCCTGCCGGCTGCGCCGGACCAGCCCGGCGTCCTCCAGCACCCGGACGTGCTTGGAGACGGCCTGCACGGTGACGTCGTAGGGCGCGGCCAGCTCGTTCACGGTCGCGTCGGCCGTCGCCAGCCGGGCCACCATGTCGCGCCGGATCGGGTCCGCCAGCGCGGCGAAGACCCGGTTCAGCCGGTCCTCCACGTCTCCTCCTCGTTCAACCTCGAGGTTGAACAGACCGTAGCGCGGGGAGGGCTCGTATTCAATCCATCAGTTGAACGAGCCGGGGAGCGACCCGTGCGGCACGTAGTCCGACGGCACCACGCCGAGACGGCCGCTCTGGTAGTCCTCGAACGCCTGCTGGACCTCCTCGCGGGTGTTCATCACGAACGGCCCTGCCCAGGCGACGGGCTCACGGATCGGCTGCCCGCCCAGCACCACGACGTCCAGCGACGGGTGGCGGGCCTCCTGCGCGGTGTCGCCCTCGACGGTGACCAGGTCCCCGGGCCCGAAGACCGCGAGCTGACCGGTCCGGACCGGGCGCCGGTCGGCACCGACCGTGCCCGCCCCGGACAGCACGTAGACCAGCGCGTTGTACGGCCACGGCCAGGGCAGCCGCAGCTGCGCGCCGGGGGAGAGGGTGGCGTGCACCATCGCCATCGGGGTGTGCGTCGAGCCCGGCCCGGACACGCCGGCGACGTCGCCGGCGATCACCCGCAGCAGTGCGCCGCCGTCGGGCGTGGTGACCAGCGCGGACTCGCCGCCGCGCAGGTCCTGGTACTTCGGCGGCAGCCACTTGTCCGCGCGCGGCAGGTTCACCCACAGCTGCAGGCCGTGGAACAGGCCGCCGCTGCGCACCAGCGACTCCGGCGGGCGCTCGATGTGCAGCAGGCCCGAGCCCGCGGTCATCCACTGGGTGTCGCCGTCGGTGATCGTCCCGCCGCCGCCGTGGCTGTCACCGTGCTCAAAGGTCCCGTCGATGATGTAGGTGACGGTCTCGAACCCGCGGTGCGGGTGCCAGGAAGTGCCCTTCGGCTCGCCCGGGGCGTACTCGACCTCGCCCATCTGGTCCATGTGCAGGAACGGGTCGAGGTCGCGCAGGTCCACACCCTGGAAGGCGCGGCGGACCGGGAAGCCCTCGCCCTCGTAGCCGCGCGGGGCGGTGGTGACGCTGCGGACGCCCCGGTTCAGGTCGGTCGGGCCCGGAACGGGCACGCGGGGCAGGGCGCTGACGTCGGCGACGGAGACGGCGGGCATCGGGACCTCCACGGTCGGTGGTTGTTGCACGGTCAACGACTGCGCTGGCGTCCCGATTCCCGGCGGGCCAGACTGATCACCATGGCGGAGCTGTCGACGGTGCTGTCGGACATGTCGTTCCTCGAGGGCCCACGCTGGCACGACGGGAGGATCTGGCTCAGCGACTTCTACACCCACCGGGTGCTCTCGGCCCGCGCCGACGGGTCGGACCTGCGCACCGAGGCCGAGGTGCCGCAGCAGCCGTCGGGGCTGGGCTGGCTGCCCGACGGACGGCTGGCCGTGGTGTCCATGCGCGACCGGCGGATCCTGCGCCGCGAGTCCGACGGCACCCTGGTCACCCACGCCGACCTGTCCGGCCACACCGAGCACCTGCTCAACGACATGATCGTCGACGACGGCGGCGGGCTCTGGGTGGGCACTTTCGGCTTCGACCTGATGAACGGTGCCCCGCGCGCCGCGGCCCCGCTGCTGCGCGTGGCGCCCGACGGCACCGTGTCGGTCGCGAGCGAGCCGTTGCACTTCGCGAACGGGCCCGCACTGACCGGCGGGGACCTCGTCGTCGCCGAGACCTTCGGCAACCGGCTGTCCGCCTTCGCGATCGGCGACGACGGCACGCTCGGCCCGCGCCGGGACTGGGCCCTGTTCGGCCCGCCGTCGGCCGCGGAGGACCCGTCCGACGCCATCGCCGAGCTGACCGTCGCCCCGGACGGGATCTCCGTCCCCGACGCCGAGGGGGCGATCTGGGTCGCCGACGCCGTCGGCAACCGCGCGATCCGGGTCCGGCCCGGCGGTCTCGTCGACGGCGAGGTGTCCACCGGGCAGGTCGGCACGTACGCCTGCGCCCTCGGTGGCGACGACGGCCGCACCCTGTTCCTCTGCACGGCCCCCGGGTTCGCCGAGCACGAGCGCCGCGACACACGCCTGGCGCAGCTGCTCGCCGTGCGTGTGGCCGTCCCCGCGGCCTGACCGCTGTGCCCTCCCCCGACGAGACCGCCGCCCGCGCGCTGCTGACCGGCGCGCGGGTGGCGCGGCTCGCGACGATCCGTGCGACCGACGGCACCCCGCGCCTGGTGCCGATCACCTTCGCCCTGGCCGACGGACTGGTGGTGTCGGCCGTCGACGACGTCAAGCCCAAGCGGCACCGCAGGCTCGCGCGGCTGCGCGACATCGAGGCCGACCCGCGGGTGGCGTTGCTGGCCGACCACTACGACGAGGACTGGACCCGGCTGTGGTGGGTCCGTCTCGACGCCACCGCCGCGATCCACGACGACGGCGACCTGCACTCCCGCGCCGTCGCGGCACTGGCCGACCGGTACGCCCCCTACGCCGCCCGTCCCCCTGAGGGCCCGGTCGTCGCCCTGACCCCGACCCGCTGGACCGCCTGGACCGCCACCCCGCCCCCGTGATCACGCGTCCGCGCGCGGAACCGGCCCCCGCGCGCGCCGCGTCGCGCGCGCACCGCGAGATCCGCACGGGAGCGCGGGGGTCAGGGGAGGGGGTGGAGGAACGCTGTGATCGCGGCGGTGGTCTCGTCGGGGAGCTCCAGGTGGGGTGCGTGCCCGCAGGGCAGCTCGGTCACCGTGACGGGCCCGGACGCCCGTTCCTCCACCGCGCGCACGTGCACGATGCTGCCGTAGGGGTCGTCGTCGCCCTGCAGACCCAGCACCGGCGCGGTGATCCCGGCCAGCGCGTCGCGGACGTCCCAGGAGGTGAACTCCTCGGCCAGCCACATGTCGTTCCACCCGTGGAACGTGGTGTCGGGGTCGTCGTGGTGGCGGGCCATCCGGGTGCGCAGGTCGCCCTCGGTGAACGCGGTGCGGGCCGCCCGGATGGCGGTGAGGGCGAACGGCTCGGTCAGCACGTGCGGGGCGAGCACGACCACCCCGCTCACCGGCATCGCCGCGGCCGCGAGCAGCGCGATCGTGCCGCCGTCGGAGTGTCCGACCAGGATCGGACGCTCCAGGCCGAGAGCCGCGCACAGGGCCGGGACGGTCGTCGTCGCCTCGGTCGCCATGAACGCCGTGGTCCGCGGGCGGCGGGGCAGGTCGGAGCGGCCGTGCCCGAGCCGGGAGTACGCGACCGACCGGCGCCCGGACGCCGCCGCGATCCGCTCGGGGAACCCCCGCCACAGCCCGACCGAGCCGAGCCCCTCGTGCAGGAACAGCAGGGGCGCACGGCCGTCGCCGGGGTCGCCGGTGTCGGAGTACTCGTGGCGCAGACCGTCCAGCTCGAGCAGCGGCGTCGCAGGCACATCACGATCGTAGTGCTCGCTGTTGCGCCGTCCGGAACGGTCGGGAAGGCTCGTTTGCGTGATTCCCGACCTCCGGCTGACGTCGCGTCTGCACGTCGACCTGTGCCGGATGTGGTCGTCCGCCTGTCGTTGACGCCTGCCCGCGTGTCCTGAAGCCGACCGGGACGCGGAGAGCCGACGACCCCCGAGAGGACGTGCCCCCGTGGCCGATCCGCCCGTTGTCGTACCCCGGACCATGACCGTCCGCCTGGTCACCGCCCTGCTCGCGGTACTGCTGGCCGCATCCGGCTGCGCGTCCGCCGGTACCGACGGCCCGACCGTCCGGCTCGCCCAGTTCCCGTGGAGCGCGGCGAAGCTGTCCAACGCGATCCTCGGTGAGGTCGTCGCGACCCACCCGGAACTCGGCGTCGGCCGGCTCAAGACCATCCAGGTCGGACCCGCGACCGCCTGGGCCGGTGCCCAGCGCGGCGACGTCGACGCCCTCACCGAGGTCGCGATGCCCAACCAGTCCGAGCTGGCCGCGAAGGCGCAGGACCGGATCGAGCTGGTGCACCCGACGTACCAGGGAGCCGAGCAGGGCTGGTACGTCCCCAGCTTCGCGGTCGAGCCGGGCGGGCCGATGGCCGGGCTGACCAGCGTGACCCAGCTGAACGACTACGCCGACGTCCTCGGCAACCGGCTCGTCGACTCCGACCCCAGCTTCCTCACCACCGAGTACAACGCGAAGCGCCTCGCCGGCTACCGGCTGGACCTGGAGCAGGTGACCTCCAGCGAGGCCGCGCAGATCGCCGAGCTGCGCCGCGCCTACGAGCGCCGCCAGCCGATCCTGGTCTACCTGTACCGCCCGCACTACATCTTCGAGGAGCTCGCGCTGACCAAGCTGACCGAGCCGACCCCGGCCCGGGAGGACTGCTACACCACCGGCGACGGCGCCTGCGCCATGCCGGCGTACTCGGCGTGGACCGCGGCCAGCCCGGACCTGGCGCGCACCAGCCCCGGCTTCGCGGCGATGCTGCGCCGGTTCGAGCTGCCGCTGGCCGATGTCGAGCAGATGCTCCAGCGGGTCGACGTGGACAACGAGGACGTGGAGGCGGTGGCGCGGGACTACGTGGCCGCGCACCCGGACCGCGTCCGCCAGTGGGTGGGAGCGGGAGCATGATCGAGGTACGGAACCTGACCAAGGTCTTCGGCGAGGGCCGCGCCGCCGACGAGGCCGTCCGCCTGGCCGGCGAGGGTATCGGCCGGTCGGAGATCCAGCGCCGCACCGGCGCGACGCTCGCCGTGCACGACGTGTCCTTCGACATCGCCGACGGCGAGCTGTTCGTGATCATGGGTCTGTCCGGATCGGGCAAATCGACCCTGGTCCGGCTGCTGAACCGGCTCATCGAGCCGACCTCGGGCAGCATCACCGTCGACGG
This sequence comes from Pseudonocardia sp. HH130629-09, assembly GCF_001294645.1. Taxonomy (NCBI): domain Bacteria; kingdom Bacillati; phylum Actinomycetota; class Actinomycetes; order Pseudonocardiales; family Pseudonocardiaceae; genus Pseudonocardia; species Pseudonocardia sp. HH130629-09. The sequence goes on along the minus strand of NZ_CP011868.1, from coordinate 2,588,035 downwards.
CCGCGACCTCGGCTCCCTCGGCGCCGCCGACCTGCGGACCCTGCGCAACGAGCGGATCGCGATGGTGTTCCAGCACTTCGCGCTGCTGCCGCACCGCACCGTCGCGCAGAACGCCGAGTACGGGCTGCAGATCCGCGGCGTCGACGCCCGCGCCCGTCGGGAGAAGGCGGAGTGGGCGCTGGAGCAGGTCGGGCTCGGTGACCGCGCCGATGCGCTGCCCGGTCAGCTCTCGGGCGGCATGCAGCAGCGCGTCGGGCTGGCCCGGGCGCTGGCCAGCGACACCGACGTGCTCCTGATGGACGAGCCCTACTCCGCGTTGGACCCGCTGATCCGGCGCGACATGCAGCAGCTGCTCGTCCGCCTGCAACGCGACCTCAAGAAGACGATCGTGTTCATCACCCACGACCTCAACGAGGCCATGCTCCTCGGCGACCGCATCCTGCTGCTCAAGGACGGCCGCCTGGTCCAGGTCGGTACCGGACCGCAGATCCTGGAGTCCCCGGCCGACGACTACGTCGCCGAGTTCGTCTCCGACGTCGACCGCAGCCGGGTGCTCACCGCCGCCGACGTGATCCGCGAGGCCCGCATCACCGTGACCCTCGACGAGCGTCCCGCCGACGTGCTCGTCCGGCTGGGGAAGGCCGAGGCGACCGGCGCCTACGTCGTCGACCACGACCACCGCATCCTCGGCGTCGTCCGCGACGACTGGCTCGGCCACGCCGCGGGACGGGGCGCCACCGGCATCGACCGGTCCGCCCTGGTCGAGGAGTACCGCACCACCGAACCGGACCGGCCGCTCATCGACCTGCTGCACCAGGTCGGACGCAACCCGGTCCCGCTCGCGGTGGTCGACGACGGCCGCCTCACCGGCGTCGTCCCGCGCGGCGCCGTGCTCGCGGCCCTGTCGACTCACGACGAGGCCACCGCCGACGGGAGGAACGCCTGATGCCCAGGTTCGAGTTCGGGAGCTACGTCGAGGCGTTCATCCTCTGGCTGCTGCAGAACGCCGGGGTCGTGCTCGACGCCGTCGGGGTGGTGATCACCGCGGTCGTCGAGGCCGTGACCTCGATCTTCACCGCCCCGGTGTGGTGGGTCTGGCTGGTACTGCTCGTGGCGCTCGCGCTGCTCGTGCGCGGGGTCGGGTTCGCGGTGTTCACCCTGGTCGGCTTCCTCCTCGTGTCCTCGTTCGACCTGTGGACCGAGACGATGGAGACCTTCGGTCTGGTGCTCGTCGCGGCGCTGATCGCGGTGGTCATCGAGGTACCGCTGGGGATCTGGGCCGCGCGCAGCCGCGCGGCGAGCCGGACCCTGCGGCCGGTGCTCGACCTGGCGCAGACGGTCCCGGCGTTCGTCTACCTGATCCCCGTGGTGCTGCTGTTCGGCATCGGCGTGGTACCGGGCGTCATCGCGACGATCGTGTTCTCGATCGCGCCGGCGGTGCGGCTCACCGAGCTGGGCATCCGGGGCGTCGACGGCGAGGTCGTCGAGGCGGCGCACGCCTTCGGTGCCCACCCCCGCCAGATCCTGCGCGAGGTGCAGCTGCCGATGGCGCTGCCGTCGATCATGGCCGGCGTCAACCAGGTGATCATGCTGGCGTTGTCGATGGTGGTCGTCGCGGGTCTCGCCGGTGCCGACGGGCTGGGCACGACGGTGGTCAGCGCGGTCACCCAGCTCGACATCGCGACCGGCGTCGAGGGCGGGCTCGCCGTCGTCATCGTGGCGATCTTCCTCGACCGGTTCACCTCGGCACTGGCCGAACGCCCGGAGGGCAGCCTGCTGGCCAAGCTGCGTGCCCGGCGCCCGCAGAAGGCGGTCGACCCGGCCGGGCTGCGCAACCCGTCGAACCTCGCCGGTCTGGCGGGGAACAACGCGACCGTGTGACGCGGCGGGCGGCGTCCGGACCCCGGCCCGCCTCGCATGAGCACCGGTTGTGGAGCGGACCGCCCGTGCCGCCCGTGACACGGACACCGCCCTCCACGACCGGTGATCACGACCCGTCCACACCGCCGACGGGACGGGCGGGCAGGCCGCGGACCAGCACGTCGAGGACGACCGGGAAGTCCGGCACCCCGGCCCCGGGATGCTGCGCGTTCTCCACCGCGCATCGCCCGTTCTGGCGTCCCGGCACCTCGTCCGTCGGGCCACCACGCCCTGGTCGAGTCGGCCCTCACCGGCGAGGTGGTCCGCCGGGCCACCTCGTCGGACGTGGGTGTGCTCGTCCGGGAGCTGCTGACCGGGCCGCTGGGCCTGGACCTGCACCTCGGGCTGCCTGCGGAGGCCGAGCGCCGGTTCCTCGCCCCGCAGCCCATGATCGCCACACCCGAGCGGCTGCGGGAGCTCGCCGCGGGCGCGGGCGCAGCGGACGGTCGCCCGGGATCGCGTTCAACCGGCAGCAGCACCCCGAGGGCTGCGAGGTCTGGGAGCTGCCGGTCCCACCCGGTGGTCCGCTCCCGGGGACCCGCCTCGCTCGGCGGGATCGGGACCGCGCACGCCCTCGCGGCGCTCTACGCGGCCGCGACCGGCCCGGTCGACGGGCCGCCCCGCGCTGCTCCGGCCGGACACGCTCGCGGCGTTCGCCCAGATCCAGACCGCTGGCTTCGACCTGGTCCTGCGGCAGCACAAGGCCTGGGCGGTCGGGTTCCACGCCTCCTCGGAGGTCTCCCCGATGCTGGCCGCCGGGTCGTTCGGCCACAGCGGGGCCGGCGGTCAGCAGGCGCTCGCCGACCCGCGCGACGAGCTGTCCTACGCCGTCCTGCGCCGCCGCTTCCTCGTCCCGAGCCAGGCCGACTCCGACCACGCCCGGCTGCTCACGGCACTGCTCCGGTCGGTCCGGGAGTCGGGCGCCGCGGCCTGAGTCAGCCGTCGAGCCGGGCGGTCAGCAGGGCCGGGGCGACGCAACGCCACGCGTCGGTCACGATCTCGGTGATCTCGTCGCGGTCGGCGGCGTCGGGCCCGGTGCCGTCCAGCACCACCCCGAGCCAGCCGCGGTGGCCGACGTAGGCGGGCCGGAAGAACCGGGCCGGGTCCTCGGCGACCAGCTCGGACTGGACGCCCGGGGGAGCGGCGCACCAGAACGCCCGGTGCGGGTGGCCGTGGTGGTGGTCGGCATAGGACACGAACATCCTCCGCACGAACCACGACGGCGACCCGTGGCTGAGCTTCTCGGTCACCTCGGGCAGCGACAGGCAGATCTCCCGCAGCCACGGCAGCGGGTCGGCGGGGTCCGGGTTGCGCGCGGTCACGGTCGCCCCGGGGACGGCCGGTAGGTCCCCACGCTCCACGTGGTGCCCTCCGGGTCGGTGACGGCGCACTCGCGTGAACCGTAGTCCTGGTCGGTCGGCGCCATGGCGATCTGCGCCCCGTCGGCGACCGCACAGGCGTGCACCGCGTCCGGGTCGTCGCACGTCAGGTAGATCAAGGCCGGGCCGGTGTCGAAGCGGTCGCCCCCGCGTCGGCGCGGTCCGATCAGGACGAGGCCGGTGTCGTCGCCGTCGTCCCAGGCGCGCTCGGCGTGGGCGACGGTGCCGTCGTCGTCGGTGTGCACGGCGGCCTCCCGGAAGCCGAGCGCGGTGGCGAGGAACGCGATCGCGGCGCGCGGGTCGTCGTAGCGGAGGGTGGGGTGGATGCTCATGACGCCCGATCCTGGTCGGGGCCGGGCGGGAGGTCTTGAACGGATGCGAACACCTCGGCCCGGAACGCGGCGGGTGGAAGCCCGGCCAGCGCGCGGAACTCGCGCGTGAGATGGGCCTGGTCGGCGTAGCCGCAGGTGGCGGCGATCGCGGCGAGCGGGGCACCGCCACGCCCGACCAGGCCCGCGGCCCGCCCGAAGTGCAGCACGCGGCGCGCGGTGCCCGGGGTCAGACCGACCTGGTCGCGGAAGCGGGACTGCAGGTGCCGTGTGCTCCACCCGGTCCCCGCGGAGGCGTGTTCGCGGTGACCGAGCAGGCGCAGCACCCGGCCGCGCAGCGCGGCGGGCGGCTGCACCGACACGTACTCGGCGGACACGGGTCACGTTCTACTCCGGGCGGCCGGGTCGCGCACCGCCAGGACGGTCCGGGCGGGACTCAGGAGACGGCGAGGCCGGCGGCGAGCCCGAGCATCACCGCCGCGACGACACCGTCGAGCACTCGCCACGCGGTCGGCCGCGCGAACAGCCCGGCGAGCCGCGCCGCGCCGAAGCCCAGCCCGGAGAACCAGGTCAGGCTGGCCACGACCACCCCGGCGCCGAACGCCCACCGGCCGTCGTCGCCGTGCGCGGCGGCCAGCGACCCGAGGACGAGCAGGTCCAGCATCATGTGCGGATTGAGGAAGGTCAGCGCGGCCGCGCTCCCCAGGACGGGTACGAGCGGCCGGGCCGAGCCGTGCGCGTCGGCGTCGAGCGAGCCGGGACGGACGGCGCGCCGCAGCGCCACCAGTCCGTAGCCGGTCAGCCAGACGACGCCGCCCCACCGCACCACCTCGACCAGGCCCGGTACGCGGTCGACGACCAGCCCGACGCCCGCGACCGCCGCGGTCACCAGTACCAGGTCGGCCAGCACGCAGAACAGCACCACCGCCGGGACGTGCTCGCGTCGCAGCCCCTGCCGCAGCACGAACGCGTTCTGCGCCCCGATCGCCGCGATCAGCGACAGTCCCGTCCCGAATCCCGCCAGCACACTCACGTCGCCGACGCTAGGCCGACCGCGTCAGGAGGACGTCGAGAACTGAAAGAACTTCATGAACTGTAGGTTTGCTTCATGTACGACCGGGATCAGCTCGCCACCCTGAGCGCCGTGGTCGAGGAGGGTGGTTTCGACGCCGCCGCCGCGCGGCTGTCGATCACGCCGTCTGCGGTGTCCCAGCGGATCAAGGCCCTGGAACGGCAGGCGCGCCGGATCCTGGTGCGCCGCACGCGTCCGTGCGTCGCGACCGAGGAGGGGGCTGCGCTGCTGCGGCTGGCCCGCCAGATCGCGGTGCTCGAGGGGGAGGTGGAGGCCGACTTCGGCAGTGCCGACACCGCGGGCACGCACCTGCCGATCGCGGTGAACGCGGACTCGGTGACCCACTGGTTCCTGTCCGCGGTGGTGCCCCTGGCCGCCCGGCACGGGGTTCGGCTGGACCTGCACGTCGACGACGAGCAGTACACCGCGGCCCTGCTCCGCGAGGGGTCGGTGGTCGGGGCGGTCACGACGTCGTCGGCGCCGGTGCAGGGCTGCGCGGTCCGGCCGCTGGGCGCGACCCGTTACCGGCCCGTCGCGGCCCGACCGGTGTACGACCGGTGGTTCGCCGGGCGGGATCCGGCCGAGGCGTTCCCGCTCGCGCCGCGGGTCGACTTCGGGTCGAAGGACGTGTTGCAGACACGGTTCGTCCGCGGGCTCACCCACCGGCCGTGCACCGGTCCGGCCCACCGGGTGCCCGCCGCCGACGGCTACCACGAGGCGATCCGTGCCGGTCTGGGCTGGGGGATGTTCACCGACGGCCCGGCGCGGGAGGCGGCGGCCGCCGGGCGGCTCGTGCTGCTCGACGCCGATCGCCACCTCGACGTCCCGCTCTACTGGCAGCACTGGAAGCTCAGCACCACCGTGCTCGACGCGCTCACCGAGTCGGTCTGTGCGGCGGCGGCCACGATCCTGGTGCCGCCGTCTCCCTGACCGGGAGGTCGCGGATCACACCGACCGGTTGCGGATCCCGGGGCCCGGGAGGTCTCAGATCCCGGAGCGCCAGGGTCGTCCGAGCCGGATGTCGCAGGTGATGACGCCGCGGTCGACGCCGGTGAGGTCCGCGATCAGGTCGCGGACCGCGTCCTCGGCCGCCCGGGGGTCGTCGACAGTGGTCGACGCCTCGATGCCCGGCACGTAGAGGGTGAGCCTGCGGTCCGCCCGCCAGGCCACCACCTCGAAGTGATGGTCACCGGTCACCCGTCCACGGTAGCCCGGCCGTGGACCGAACGGGGCGGATCAGCCGACGGTCGGGTCCGCGGCACGGCCCGCGTCGCCACCCGGCTGGGTGTCGTCCTGCTGGGCGGGCAGCGGGTCGCCGGTGGCCTCCGGGGAGCCGGTCGGGTCCACGGGGGCCGGGGCAGGCGGCTCGGCGGGGGCGGCCGGTTCCGCGGTCGGCTCCGGGGTGGGCTCGGCGGAGGGCGTGCTGGTCGGCGTCGCCGGGGTGGTCGGCTCGTTGGGCGCCAGGGTGGCGGGTGCCTCGCCGATCGGCCTGAACGCCGGGAAATCGGTCGTGCCGGTGGCGCGCACGGTGTCGGACATGAACTCCTTCCACACCGATCCGGGCAGGTCGGAGCCGTTGATCGGGCGGCCGGAGGAGTCCTGGATCGGGTCGTTGCGGTCGGTGCCGACCCACACGGCCGTCGCGATCTGGGGGGTGAAGCCGGCGAACCAGGCGTCGTTGTTCTGGCCCTCGAAGCGCGACTGCACGGTGCCGGTCTTGCCGGCGGCCTCCTGCCCGTCGGGCAGCTGCAGCCCGTCGTTGTCGACGACGTTCATCATCGCCTCGATGACGTTGCGTGCCACCTGCTCGGGGAAACGCTGCTCGCCCTCGCCGGGCTGGTACTCGTAGAGCACGCGCCCGTCGGAGTCGACGACCTTGGACACCATGTGCGGGGGGTGCCAGACGCCGCCCGCGGCGATGGTGGCGTAGGCCGACGCCAGCTGGACCGGCGTGACCTCCTTGTTGCCCAGCGGGAGTCGCGCGTCCGGGTTGTCCAGTGGCGCGGTGATCCCGGCGAGCCGGGCGGCGTCGGCGACCTTCTGCGGTCCGACCTGCGCGGCGAGCTTGGTGAAGACGACGTTGTTGGAGATCGTCATCGCCTGCTTGAGGTCGCAGCGCGGGCAGTTGGCGCCCTCGGCGTTGCGCAGCCCAGGCCGCTCGGACCCGTCGAAGGTGGTTCCCAGGCCGATCGGTGGGTCGTTCAGGAGCCCGGCGAGCACGGCGAACGGCTTGAACGTCGACCCGGGCTGCTTCATGACCTGGGCGTAGTCGAGGCCGGTGCCGTTCGATCCGCCGTAGTAGCCGACGATCCCGCCGGTGCCCGGGTCGATCGCGACGGCGCCGGTGCGCAGCAGCTCGGGCTCGCCGCGCAGCTTCTGCTCGACCGAGTCGGTGAGCTGCTGCTGGCGCTGCGGGTCGATCGTCGTCGTGACCTGGAGGCCGCCCTGGGCGAAGGCCTGCTCGGAGATGCCCAGCGAGCCCAGTTCGGAGCGGACGGCGTTGAGGATGTGGCCGCGTGCGTCGGTCAGCGACGACGACCGGGAGGTGTTCTGAGGCGGGATCGTCTGCGGGAACACCGCGGCCTGCCGGTCGGCCGTGGAGATCCAGCCCTGGGCGTTCATGCCGTCGAGGACGAAGTTCCAGCGCTGCTTCGCCCGGTCCGGGGAGTTCGCCGGGTCCCAGTTGGACGGCGACTGGATGATCCCGGCGAGCAGCGCGCCCTCGCTGGGGGTCAGCTGGGCCGCGGGCTTGCCGAAGTAGGCGAGGCTGGCGGACTCGATGCCGTAGGCGCCGCGGCCGAAGTAGATGGCGTTGAGGTAGTCGTTGAGGATCTCGTCCTTGGACTTCTGCCCGGAGACCTTCAGCGAGACGATCAGTTCCTTGTACTTGCGCCAGTAGGTCGCGTCGTTGCCGACCAGGGTGTTCTTGACGTACTGCTGGGTGATCGTCGATCCGCCGCCGACGCCGCCGGTCAGCTGGTTGACCATCGCGCGCAGGATGCCGGTGAAGTCGAAGCCCGGGTTCGAGTAGAACGACCGGTCCTCGGCGGCGAGCACGGCCTCGCGCACGTGGATCGGGATGGCGTCCATCCCGACCTTGATCCGGTTGCCCTGCTCGGGCACCAGCCGGGCGAGCTGCCCGCCGTCGGCGTAGGAGACGGTGGCGATCTGGTTCTGCACGGCGTCGTCGGTGCTGGGGATCGGGAACAGCAGCCAGCCGATCCCGAGCAGCAGCAGCGGCAGCAGCACGATCGACGCGGCCGTCCCGACCAGCGAGTACACGATCTGTCGGCGGCGCCGGGTCCGGCGCTCCTCGGGGGTGAGGGCTGCCTTCTGGTCGGCGTCGAGGATGCCGAGGCGGCGACGCACGACACCCACTCCGGGCCCGAGGAGTGCGATGACCCGGTCGAACGGTCCGTCGGGCTCGGCGCGGCGCCGGCGGCGCGGGCCGGGTGCCGCGGCGTCGACGAGTTCGGTTCCCGGGTCGTCGCCGGGGGCGGGGACCAGCGCAGTGGATGCTCCGCCGTCGCTGCGGGGGCGGGCGGCGGGCACGAGCCCGGTGCGGGCCGCGGCGGCGGGGGCGAGCGCGGTCGCGGCGTCGTCGGGTCCGGGACGGCGGCGGCCGCCGGTGTGCGCGGTCAGGGCGTCCGTGGCGCTCCCGGCGCTCTCGCCCGGTTCGGGACGACGACGGCGTCCGGTGCGGAGGGTGCCGCTCGTGCCGTCCGGAGCCGCGGGGCCCGGGCTCGGTGCCGGAGGCGCCGCGAGGGCCCCTGTGGTCGCCGGTGTCGCTGTGGTCGCCGGCGTGGCTGCCGACGCCGGGGCGGTCCGTGCGGATCGGGTCGGGGGCACGGCGGGCCGTGGGACCGGCGGCAGCGACGGGTGCTCCACAGGGCGGGGCGCGGCGGCCCGGGGTGCGGCGGCGGGCGGTCCGGCGGCGGGGCTCCGGCGGGGCCCGGTGTCCCGGCGCCCCGGGGTGGCGGCGGGCGGGGTGGGCCGGCCTGCCGGCGGGGACGTCCCGGCCGGGCGGGACGGCGCGCGGCCTGCTGACACGCCGGACGACGCGGGGCCGGAGGTCGCGGAGCCGGAGGGCGTCGCGCCGGTGGTGCCGGGCTGCGGGCCGCGGCCGGGTTCGCGGGGCACGGTGCCGCCGCGCACACGCAGCCCGACCTTCGTCCTGCCCCCGGAGCCGTGGGCCCCGGAGCCCGTCGCGGCGCCGTGCGCGGACGACCCGTTCGCGGCAGCACCGTTCGCAGCGGATCCGTTGGTGCGAGCGCCGTGCGCAGGGGCGCCGTTCGTCGGTGTCCCGGCGCCGGCGGAGACGGCCTCGTCGGCCCGCCGGGAGCGTCGACGGCGGCCGTCCGCACCAGCATCGGGCGACCCGTCCGCGCCGGAACCTCGTGACCCGTCCGCGCCGGCGCCTCGCGGTCCGTCCGGGCCGGGGCGCGCGGTGGACCCGGTGGCCCGCACGACGTCGGTGAAGGACCGCGCCTCCGGCTCACCGGACCGCACACGCCCGCCTGCGGCGGGGGCGCCGTGCCGTGCCGGGGTACCGGAGTCGGCGCGGGCGACCTGGTCGCTGCTGTGCCGCCCGGTCGGGCGCTCCTCGGTGTCGACCGCACGACCGGGAGCGGAGGCACCGTGGGAGCCGGACACACCGTAGGAATCGGACTCGGGAGAGCGGCGCGACCGCGGCGGTGGGGGCGGGCCTGCGGGCAACCGGCTCTCCCTTCTGGTCGTCTGCCGGCGCAGCCGGACGGTGGCGTGGTCTCACCCGGTCAACGAGTTCCCTGCCTCAACGAGGGACCGGAGGGCGGCGTTGTGCCCACCTGATCGACGTCACTCGAATGTCGGCACGTCAGCGGGGTGATGGCGCGCTCCGTGACCGGATCGCCCGATCATGGTGCGGCATGTGGACCATCGTGCCCGCGGCCGAAGGGCTGCACAGGCGAGGCGATCACCGCATCGAGCAACGGCCGGTTGTGTGCGACGACGCGCGAGCGAGCCGGGCCTGGACGGCCGGACGGCTGCATCCGGCGGGACGACCGGCCGTCGTCGGTCGCCGGGCGGCGGCAACCCCGCCCCCGACCTGCGGCGACGGGTCCGGGTCAGGAGAGCAGCGGGCCCATGCGGTCGCGCAGTGCGACCGCCGCCGACAGCGGCCGCACGAGCACGGTCAGCTCGCGGATGCGGCCCTCGTCGTCGGTGCGCAGCACGTCGACCCCCTGCACCTTGCGCTCCCCGACGGTCGCGGTGAACTCGAGCACCTGGCCGTCGTCGCCGGAGTACTCGGCGACGTAGCGGAACCCGCCGAAGACGGTGAACACCGCACCGAGGATGGGGCGCAACGCCTCCCGGCCCCGGTAGGGGCGGTGCACGACGGGCGAGCGGAACTCGACGTCGTCGCGGCAGAGGGCGACGGCAGCGTCGAGGTCCCCGGCCTCGATCGCGGCCCGGAAGCGGGCGGCGACGTCGTTCACGTCCGCGATCATCCCCGGGCACCCCGGTCCGGGGCCACCCGGTGCCCGTGTTCCCCGCGGTCGAAACCGGTTCGCGCCCCCCGACTAGCATCGGAGGTCCATCCGTTCGCACCACCGCAGGAGGCACCCCCGTGTCCGCACTGTCCGCCCCGCCAGCGTCCGCCCCGATCCGGGTGCCGGCCGGGACGACGGCCGGTGCGCGCGTCCGGGAGGGCGGGCTGCCGACCAGCGGTCCCGAGGCGATCGTCGTCGTGCGCGACGCCGAGGGCGTCCTGCGCGACCTGGCCTGGGCCCCCGAGGCCGACGCCGAGGTCGTGCCGGTCCCGGCGAACACCGAGGAGGGGCGCAGCGTCATCCGGCACTCGGCGGCGCACGTGCTCGCCCAGGCCGTCCAGCAGCTGTTCCCGAAGGCCAAGCTGGGCATCGGCCCGCCGGTCACCGACGGCTTCTACTACGACTTCGACGTCGACACCCCCTTCACCCCCGAGGATCTGAAGAAGATCGAGTCGGCGATGAAGAAGATCGTCAAGTCCGGCCAGCGCTTCGAGCGCCGCCGCTACGCCTCCCGCGACGAGGCCCGCGCCGAGCTGGCCGACCAGCCGTACAAGCTGGAGCTGATCGACCTCAAGGGCGGTGCCGACTCCGACGGCGAGGTCATGGAGGTCGACTCCTCCGGCGAGCTCACCGTCTACGACAACGTGCACGCCCACACCGGCGCGACCGTCTGGTCGGACCTCTGCCGCGGCCCGCACCTGCCGACCACCAAGTACATCCCGGCGTTCTCGCTGACCCGTTCGGCCGCCGCGTACTGGCGGGGCGACCAGGCCAACGCCCAGCTCCAGCGGATCTACGGCACCGCGTGGGAGTCCCAGGAGGCGCACGACGCCTACCTGGAGCGCATCGCCGAGGCCGAGCGCCGCGACCACCGCCGCCTGGGCAGCGAGCTGGACCTGTTCAGCTTCCCCGACGAGATCGGGTCGGGCCTGCCCGTCTTCCACCCCAAGGGCGGGGTCGTCCGCAAGGAGCTGGAGGACCTCTCGCGCGAGCGGCACGCCGAGGCGGGCTACGAGTTCGTCTACACCCCGCACGCGACCAAGGGCGCGCTGTTCCAGAAGTCCGGGCACCTGGAGTGGTACGCCGAGGGCATGTACCCGCCCATGCAGCTCGACGCGGAGTACACCGCCGACGGCGAGCTCAAGCGGCCCGCGGTGGACTACTACCTCAAGCCGATGAACTGCCCGATGCACAACCTGATCTTCGCCTCGCGCGGGCGGTCCTACCGCGAGCTGCCGCTGCGGCTGTTCGAGTTCGGCACCGTCTACCGCTACGAGAAGTCCGGTGTCGTGCACGGCCTGACCCGGGCCCGCGGCTTCACCCAGGACGACGCGCACATCTACTGCACCCGCGAGCAGATGCAGGGCGAGATCCGCAGCCTGCTGCAGTTCGTGCTCGACCTGCTGCGCGACTACGGCCTCGACGACTTCTACCTGGAGCTGTCCACCCGCAACCCGGAGAAGTCCATCGGGTCCGACGAGTCGTGGGCCGAGGCCACCCGGGCGCTGCGCGACGCCGCCGAGAGCTTCGGTCTGGAGCTGCGCGACGACCCGGGCGGCGCCGCCTTCTACGCCCCGAAGATCTCGGTGCAGGCCCGTGACGCGATCGGCCGCTACTGGCAGATGTCGACCATCCAGGTCGACCTGATGCTGCCGGACCGCTTCGAGCTGGAGTACACCGCCTCCGACGGCTCCCGGCAGCGCCCGGTCATGATCCATCGCGCGTTGTTCGGGTCGATCGAGCGCTTCTTCGGCGTGCTCACCGAGCACTACGCCGGCGCCTTCCCGGCGTGGCTGGCGCCCGTCCAGGTCGTGGGGATCCCGGTCACCGAGGCCCAGGACGACTACGTCCGCGACGTCGCCGCCCGGCTGCGCGCCGCCGGCATCCGGGTCGACGTCGACTCCGGTGACGACCGCATGCAGAAGAAGATCCGCACCCACACCCTGGCGAAGGTGCCGTTCCTGCTGCTCGTCGGCGGACGCGACGTCGAGGCCGGTGCGGTCAGCTTCCGGTTCCGCGACGGCTCGCAGACCAACGCGGTGCCGGTCGAGCAGGCGGTCGCCTCCATCATCGAGTGGGTGCGCTCGCGCACGAACACCTCGCCGACCGCGGAGAGCTTCCCGGCCGGCGCCTAGGATCGGCGCATGGAGCAGGAGTGGGTCCCGCAGGAGGGGACCGGGACGCCCGACGGCTTCGCCCGGCTGTGGACCCCGCACCGGCTCGCCTACATCCAGGGTGCCGGTGACACCGGCTGCCCGTTCTGCCGGATCGCCCGGGGGGAGACCCTGGGCGACTCGGCGGACCCGGACGCGGACAACCTCGTCGTCGCCCGCGGCGACGAGGTTTTCGCGCTGCTCAACCTGCACCCGTACAACCCGGGGCACCTGATGGTGCTGCCCTACCGGCATGTCGCGGACCTGGAGGACCTCACCGACTCCGAGGCCGGTGAGCTGATGGCGTTCACCCGGCAGGCCGTCGTGACCATGAAGAAGGTCGCGGCGCCGCACGCGTTCAACGTGGGGCTGAACCTGGGCCACGTCGCAGGCGGGTCGCTGGCCGAGCACCTGCACCAGCACGTCGTCCCGCGGTGGGGCGGGGACGCGAACTTCATCGCCGTCGTCGGGCAGACCAAGGTCATCCCGCAGCTGCTCGCCGAGACCCGCGACCAGCTGGCCCAGGCGTGGGAACCGCCACGCCGCTGACTCCGGCCGCACCTGCGGCGGGCGGATCCGGTGTCGGACTAGGCTGGCAGGGTCCCCCCACCGTCGCCGTCCTGCACGGGAGCACGCAGCCGCCGATGCTGAACCTGTTCGCCCGCGCGCACGTCAACCGGCTCACCGACCCCGTCGGACGAGCCCTGATCGACCGCGGAGTAAGCCCGGACACCGTCACGGTGCTCGGCACGGTCGGGGCCGTGGTCTGCTCGCTGGCGTTCCTGCCCACCGGGTGGCTGGCGCTCGGCGCGGTGCTGGTCACCCTGTTCGTGCTCACCGACCTGATCGACGGCGCGATGGCCCGTGCGCGGGGGCACGGCACCCCGTTCGGAGCGGTGCTCGACTCCACCTGCGACCGGATCGTCGACGGCGCCCTGTTCGCCGGGCTCGCATGGTGGGCGCTGACCGGCGGGGCCGAGCCCCTCGCCGGTGCCGCCGCGCTGGTGGCGCTGGTCGGCGGCCAGATCGTGTCCTACGTCAAGGCCCGCGCCGAGTCCGTCGGGCTCACCGCCGAGGGCGGTCTCGTCGAACGCGCCGAACGGCTCATCCTCGGCCTGGTCGGGGCGTTCCTGTCCGGCGTCGGGGTGCCGTGGGCGCTGACCGTCACCCTCGTCGTGCTGGCGCTCGGGACGGCGGTGACCCTCGGCCAGCGGATCCTGGCGGTACGGCGGAGCTCCCGCGAGGCTCCCCGTGCCTGACCTGCGGGAACGCACGGCCGCCGCGCTCGGCGCCGCCGGGTACGCGGCGGGCTGGACGGTCGCGGGGCGGCTGCCCGCGGGCGTCGTGGAGCGGGTGTTCGACGCGGGCGCCGCGCTCGCGGTGCGCCGCGACGGCCCGGGGGTGCGGCGGCTGCGGCACAACCTGCGCCGGGTCCGCCCCGCCGCGACCCCCGCCGAGCTCGACGCGCTGGTCGCCGCGGGGATGCGCAGCTACGCCCGCTACTGGCGGGAGGCGTTCGCACTGCCCGGGCTCGACCCCGCCGCGGTGCACGCCGCGATGGCGCCGCACACCCACGGCGTCGCCGAAGCACTCGCGGCCGTCCGGTCCGGGCGCGGGGTCGTGTTCGCCCTTCCGCACGCCGGCAACTGGGACCTGGCCGGGCTCTATCTGCTGCGCGAGCTCGACCGGCTCGGGCTCGAACCGGCGCTGACCACCGTCGTGCAGCGGCTGCGCCCGGAGCCGTTGTTCCGCCGGTTCCTCGCCTACCGGTCCGGGCTCGGGTTCGAGGTCGTGACCGCCGACGACCCCCGCACGGCGCACCGGGCGCTGACCGGGCGGCTGCGCCGCGGCGGCGTGGTCTGCCTGGTCGCCGACCGCGACCTGTCCGGCACCGGCACCGAGGTGACCTTCCTCGGCGGGCCCGCCCGGCTGCCGTCCGGCCCGGCCCGGCTCGCCCGGCTCACCGGTGCCGCGCTGCACCCGGCCTACCCCTACTTCACCGACGACGCCTGGGGCGTGGAGGTCGGCGCGCCCCTCCCGCCCGGTCCCGACGCCGTCCAGCGCCTCGCCGACGCCTTCGGCGACATGATCGCCCGCCGCCCGTGGGACTGGCACATGCTCCAACCGGTCGGTGCGGGATGAGGATCGGGATCGTCTGCCCGTACTCCCTCGACGTCGCCGGGGGAGTGCAGCGCCACGTGCTGGACCTGGCCGCCGCGCTGCGTGGGCTCGGGCACACGGTCGAGGTCCTGGCCCCGGCGACCGGCACGGCGCCGGAGTTCGTCACCCCGGCCGGGCGGGCCGTCGGCGTCCCCTACAACGGCTCCGTCGCCCGCGTCGCGTTCGGCCCGATGACCCGACACCGCACCCGGCGCTGGCTCGCCACACACGACCTCGACGTGCTGCACGTGCACGAGCCGACGACCCCGTCGGTGTCGGCGCTGGCGCTGCTCGACGCCCGCGGGCCGGTCGTCGCGACCTTCCACACCTCCACCGAGCGGTCCCGGGCGCTCGCGGCGTTCGGACCCATGGCGCGGCCCCTGCTGGAACGGGTGACGGCGCGGATCGCGGTGTCGGCGACCGCGCGCCGGGTGCAGGTCGAGCACCTGGGCGGGGACGCCACCGAGATCCCCAACGGCGTCGACGTCGCCCGGTTCGCCCGCGGACCGGTGCTGGACCTGCCGCCCGCGGTGCGGATCGGCTACGTCGGCCGCTTCGACGAGCGCCGCAAGGGCATGACGGTGCTGCTGGACGCGCTGCGCCGGGTCGTCGCCGACCGGCCGGACGTGCGGCTGCTCGTCGTCGGCCGCGGCGACGGCGACCGGCTGCTGCGCACCGCGGGGCCCGGGCTGGCCGAGCGGATCGACCTGCTCGGTCCGGTCGGCGAGGAGACCAAGGCCGCCGCGCTGCGCTCGGTCGCGGTGTTCTGCGCACCGCACCGCGGCGGGGAGAGCTTCGGGATGGTGCTGACCGAGGCGATGGCCGCGGGCACCCCGGTGCTGGCCGCGGACCTCGAGTCCTTCCGCGCCGTCCTCGACGACGGCCGCGCCGGCGCCCTGTTCCGGCCCGGCGACGACGCCGCCCTGGCCGCCGCGCTGTCCGGCCTGCTCGACGACGACACCGCCCGGGCCCGGCTCGCCGCCGCCGGTCGGGACCGGGTGCAGCGCTACGACTGGCCGGTCGTCGCCGGGGACGTGCTGCGCGTGTACCGGGCCGCGATCGCCGCCGCACCGCGACCGCTGGTGCGCGGGGGCGCACGGTGAGCACCGCCGTCGTCGCCGGGACGGCGGTCCTCGCGGCACTGCTGGTGGCGGCTCTCACCCTGTGGTGCGTGACACGGGTCCGGCGCCTGCACCGGTTGCACGTGCGGGTCGACGCCGCCCGCGCCGGGCTGGCCGCGGCGCTGGACGCCCGGGCCCGGGTCGCGCTCGCCGTCGCCGAGGTGCTCGGTCCCGCCGCGCCGCCGGACCTGCGCCGGGCCGCCGTCGCCGCGCGTGCGCTGCCCGCCCCGGCGCCGGACGGCCGCGACCCGGCCGGGAGCCGCGCCGCCCGCGAGGCCGCGGAGAACGCCCTGACCAGGCAGCTCGCCGCCGTCCGGCGGGGGCCGGGGGAGCCCGCGCCCTGCGGCGACCTCGCCGAGGCGGAGGCGCTGGTCGTGCTGGCCCGCCGGGTGCACAACGACGCCGTCCGCGACACCCGTGCGTTGCGGTCCCGGCGGCTGGTCCGGATGCTGCGGTTGTACGGGACCGCACCGGAGCCGGTGTACTTCGAGATCGCCGATCCGGAACCGCCGCGTTCACCTGCGCGACCTCACGTAGAATCGCGACGCAGTCCGACCGTCATGTGAGGAGCTCCGATCACCCGTGTCCGCAGCTGAGAACACCCCCGACACCGCCGGTCCGCAGCACGGCACCGCGCGGGTGAAGCGCGGGATGGCCGAGATGCTGAAGGGCGGCGTGATCATGGACGTCGTCACCCCGGATCAGGCCAAGATCGCCGAGGACGCCGGGGCCGTCGCCGTCATGGCCCTCGAGCGCGTCCCGGCCGACATCCGTGCCAACGGCGGCGTGGCCCGCATGTCGGACCCGGACATGATCACCGGCATCGTCGAGGCCGTGTCCATCCCGGTCATGGCGAAGGCCCGCATCGGCCACTTCGTCGAGGCCCAGGTCCTGCAGTCCCTGGGCGTGGACTACATCGACGAGTCCGAGGTGCTGACCCCGGCCGACGAGGCGCACCACATCGACAAATGGAGCTTCACCGCCCCGTTCGTCTGCGGCGCCACCAACCTCGGTGAGGCACTGCGCCGCATCTCCGAGGGCGCGGCGATGATCCGCTCGAAGGGTGAGGCCGGCACCGGCAACGTCGTCGAGGCCACCCGGCACATGCGCTCGATCCGCGCCGAGATCGGCCGGCTCGCCTCGCTCGACGCCGCCGAGCTCTACATCGCGGCCAAGGAGCTGCGCGCCCCGGTCGAGCTGGTCGCCGAGGTGGCCCGCACCGGAAAGCTGCCGGTCGTGCTGTTCACCGCCGGTGGCATCGCGACCCCGGCCGACGCCGCGATGATGATGCAGCTCGGCGCCGAGGGTGTGTTCGTCGGTTCCGGCATTTTCAAGTCCGGGGACCCGGCGCAGCGCGCGTCGGCGATCGTGAAGGCCACGACCTTCCACGACGACCCCGACATGATCGCGAAGGTCTCCCGCGGTCTCGGTGAGGCGATGGTGGGCATCAACATCGCCGACATCCCCGACGAGCAGCGTTACGCCGCTCGCGGCTGGTAAGCGCCCCCCGCTCGGCCCCGAGAGCCCCGTCCGGCACGCCGCCGGACGGGGCTCTCGTCGTTCCGGTGACCACGGTCCGGTGACCCGATCGGTCCCCCGGACGCGTGGGTCGTCCGTTCCGGACACGTTCCGCGGTCGCTCGGTGGAGGGGTTGCCTACTCGATGTGGTGACAGAGGGAATCGTGGTGACACTGTGGCATCTAGCGTGCGATGTGGATCAGGAGACCACTGTTACGGAGGAGCCTGATGGGACGCTCTGTGAGGGTCGTGGCGATCGCCGCCGCGATGTTGATCAGTTTTCCGGCCGCGGCGTTCGCGGACACCGGAGACGGTCGAGCGGGTGCGACGACGACCGCGGACTGCCCCACGACGGGCGCCACCCCGGGCGGGGGAGCCGGTTCGGGTGGTCCGGCCACCGGCGGTGACGGAGGTGCCGGGTCGGGGAAGCCCGGCGCCTCCGCCGCCCCCGGGACGGCCGGGCCCGGGGGAGACGGTGCATCCGGGAGCGGCTCCGGTGGCGACGGGGGATCGTCGGGGTCGGGTGGCTCGGGGAGCGATGCGGGGTCCGGCTCGGGTGGTGACCGTGGCTCGGGCTCGGGCTCGGGCTCGGGCTCCGGCTCGGGTTCGGTCTCCGGCGGAGACCAGGGGTCGGGCGCGGACCACGGTTCCGGCGGCGGCTCCGGCGGCGGCCAGGGTTCCGGCAGCGACAAGGGCGCCGGAGACCAGAAGGGCGCCGGAGACGACGAGGGCTCCGACCCGACCTCGGGCCACGACACGACCTCGGGCGCCGGCCAGGGCGGTTCGGCCGGCGACCAGGGCGATCAGAGTGACCAGGCCGGATCCGGCGGCGACCAGGGCGGAGAGCAGGGCTCACCCTCGGACACGACCTCGGCGACCGTGAACCCGGGCGCGGCGCCCGGCGCCCCGACCACCCCGACCGACACCTCGGCCCCCGGCGCGACCCCGGCCCCCGCGGACTGCACCGCAGGCGCGGCCCCGGCGGTCCCGTCCTATCCGGGTGCGGCGACCAGCGCTGCCGTCGAGCACGGCTGGGGCGAGCCCACCAAGGTCGACGACTTCGACGGCGACGCCCTCACGGGCTGGAGCCCCTACGACGGCCCCGGCCACGCCGGCAAGGGGACCCGTTCCCCGTCGGCGATCTCGGTGAAGGACGGTCTGCTCACCATCGACGGCGACGCCGACGGCACCACCGGCGGCATGGCCTGGTCCGACAGCAGCCAGAAGTACGGCCGCTGGGAGGGCCGGGTGCGGGCGCCCGCGTCGGACCCGTCGTACAACGCGTTGCTGCTGCTCTGGCCGACCGCTGAGAACTTCCCGGTCGGCGGCGAGATCGACTTCATGGAGATGACCGACCACACCCGGCAGAAGACCAACCTGTTCCAGCACTACGGCGAGGACAACTCCCAGGTCCAGGGTTCGGTCGACATCGACGCGACCCAGTGGCACAACTGGGCGGTCGAGTGGACGCCGGAGGGCGTGACCGCCTTCGTCGACGGCAAGCAGTGGTGGCACACCGACGACACCTCGGTCCTGCCTCCCGGGCCGATGCACCTGACGATCCAGCTCGACTGGTTCCCCGAGGGCGTCGGCGACGTGAAGCCCTCGGAGATGCAGGTCGACTGGGTCCGCCAGTACGCCCTGCCCGAGTCCGAGAAGGGCGGGGACGACTCCGGCGACGCGGGCGGCAACGACGAGGGGCTCCTCGACGGACTGCTGCACCGCATCACCGAGGGCGGCCCGGACCGCGAGCCCGGCTCGGCGACCCGCGGCGCCAGCAGCGCCTGATCAGCGGTACTCCATCACCAGCACCGCGGTGGCACCCGGCGTGAGCGCCCGGTAGCTGTGCGGCCGGTCGGCGGGGAAGGTGACGTGGTCCCCCGGGTCGAGCTCGACCTGCTCGTCGTCCGGTCCGACGCTCCACCGGCCCGTGGACACCACCATGTGCTCGACGGTGCCGGGGGAGTGGGCGTGCGCTGTCCGCGCCGGCCCGGGCTCACAGGTGATGAGGTGCAGGTCGCGGCGTGCGCCCGGCGGGCACGGCGAGAGCAGCGCGCCGGTGTACGCGGCCTCCTCGGACCGGATCGCGGGGCGGTCGGCGAAGCGCACCACCCGCACCGGCGACGACGGCGGCTCCACCAGGGCGCTGAACGGCACCCCCGCGACCACGGCGATCGCCCACAGCGTCTCGACGCTCGGGTTCCCGGTGCCCGCCTCCAGCTGAGACAGCGTCGACTTCGCGATCCCCGCGCGCCGGGCCAACTCGGCCGAGGAGATCCCGAGGCGTTCGCGCTCCCGGCGGATGGCCGCCGCGATCGTCGCGAGCGGCGGCTCAGGTGTTCGGTTCATCATTCTCCTCGTTCGACTTGACGAACACCGGCGGGGTTGTTCACTGTACCGGGCATGCGTTCGATACGGCGAACGACCCGCGGGGACGTCCGCGATGCGCTCACCATCTCGGTGGCCGTCGCCGTCGTCGGGGTGTCCTTCGGCGCGCTCGCGCCGGCCGCCGGGCTGTCCCCGGCCATGACGATGGCGATGTCGCTGCTGGTGTTCGCGGGCGGCGCCCAGCTCCTCGTCACCGGGGTGCTCGCCGCCGGCGGAGGCATGTGGGCCGCCGTCGCCGCGGGGCTGGTGCTCAACCTGCGGCACCTGCCGTTCGGCCTGGCACTGGCCCGCCACCTGGGTGGGGGCTGGGCGCGGCTGCCCGCGGCCCACGTCGTCACCGACGAGTCGACGGCGTTCGTGCTGGCCCGCACCGACGTCCCCGGGCGGGGGTGGCGTGCGTTCCGGATCCTCGGCGTCGTGAAGTACCTGTGCTGGCAGCTCGGCACCGCGGCCGGTCTCGTGCTCGGCGCGAGCGTGCCGGACCCGGGCGCGTTCGGCCTGGACGCGGCCTTCCCCGCCGCGATGCTGGCGATGCTCGTCCCGATGCTGCGCCGGGTCGACGCCCGCCGGGTCGGTGCCGCCGCGGCAGCGGTCTCGCTGGCCTGCGCACCGTTCCTGCCGGCGGGGCTGCCCGTGCTGGCCGGCCTGCTCGGCGTCACCGCCGCCGGACGGACGGAGGAGCAGTCGTGACCGTCGCCGCCCTGCTCGTCCTCGCCGGCGGGACCTACCTCATGCGGCTGCTGCCGCTCGTCCTGCACGACCGGGTCGCCCTGTCACCGCGCACCGTCCGCCTCGTCGAGCTGGGGGCGGTCGGGCTGCTCGTCGCGCTCGTCGCCACCGGCACCTGGTTCGAGGGGGCCGGGTTCGCCGGCTGGGCCCGCCCGGCCGGGGTGGCCGTGGCCGCGGGTGCGCTGCTGCTGCGGATGCCGTTCGTGCTGGTCGTCGTCCTCGCCGCGGCGACGACGGCCGGGCTGCGCCTGGCCGGGATCGGCTGAGCCGGTCGTCACCCCGGCGCGCGCCCCGCGCCGGGGACCGCGAGGATCACCCCATGCTCGTGCTCGTCCTCGGTGCCACCGGCTACGTCGGGTCCCGGCTCGTCCCGCGCCTGCTCGACGCCGGCCACGACGTGCGGGTGCTCGCCCGCACCCCGGCCAAGTTCGCCGCGCACCCGTGGGGCGACCGGGTCGACGTCGCCCGCGGCGACGCCCAGGACGCGGCCGACGTGCGCCGTGCCTGCGAGGGCGTCGACGCCGTCGTCCACCTGGTGCACGCGATGGACGGCCCCGGCTACGCCGCACGGGACCGCGCCGCCGCGCACGCCCTGGCCGACGGGGCCGCCGCGGCCGGCGTGCGTCGCATCGTCTACCTGGGCGGACTGCAGCCCGCGGCCGGCACCCGGCGGGTGTCGCAGCACCTGTCCTCGCGCCGCGAGGTCGGCGACATCCTGCTCGCCGGCCCGGTGCCGACCGCGGTGCTGCGCGCCGGGATCGTCGTCGGGACCGGCTCGGCCAGCTTCGAGATGATCCGCCACCTCACCGAGACGGCGATGGGCGGTCCCCTGCTCCTGCCGCTGCCCGACCGGGCGTGGAACCGGATCCAGCCGATCGCCATCGACGACGTGCTGTACGACATCGTCGGCTGCCTCGACCTGCCCGCCGAGGTGGACCGGGCGTTCGACGTCGGCGGTCCCGACGTGCACACCTACCGCTCCCTGATGAGCGAGTTCGCCGCCGAGGCCGGGCTGCTGCGGCCGTTCCCGGTGCCCGTCCCGCTGTCCGCGCCGCGGCTCACCGCCCGCGCCGTCGCCGCGCTCACCCCGGTCGGCCGGGGCCTGGCCGAGCCGCTGGTCGAGTCGATGCGCCACGAGCTGGTGGCCGACCCCGACGACCTCGCGGCCCTCGACGTGCTCATCGGCACCCCGCCCGGCGGACGGACCCCGTACCGCACCGCGGTCCGCCGTGCCCTCGACGGCGTCGGCGCGGCCGGACCGGGGCCGTCCGACCCGCCCGGCACCGGTCCGCTGGAGTGGTCGACGACCGACACCCGCGACGTGGCCGCCCCCGCCCACGCCGTCTGGTCGGTGATCGAGACGCTCGGCGGCCCGCACGGCTGGTACACCGTCCCGGGCGTCGCGACGCTGACCGGCCACCTCGACGTCCTGGCCGGCGGGCCCGGCGTGGTCCCGCGACGGCAGGGCGACGGCCCGGCCTGGCTCGTCCCGGGGGAGCCCCTGGACCGCTGGATCGTCGAGGCGGTCGAGCCGGGGCACCGGCTGGTGCTGCGGGCCGCCGACCGGCTGCCCGGCGACGCCCGGCTGGAGCTGGCCGTCACCCCGACCGACCGGCTGACCAGCCGCTACACCCAGACCCTGCGGTTCGCCCCGCGCGGGATGGCCGGGCGGCTGGGGTGGCTGGCGGCCTACCCCTCGCAGCGCTTCGTGTTCGCGGTGATGGCCCGGACCCTGGCCGGGGTCGCCGAAACCCGCTACCGGCGCGAGGTCCGCGCCCTCTGACGCCCACGCACCACCCCGCTGGTCCGCCGCATGGGGTGCTGCTGCGCCCGGGGCGCGGGAGGCGGGTGCCGGGACGCGTGGTGCCGCACCCGCACGGGGGCGGCACCACGCGGCGCGTCAGCCCTGGCCGCGGGCCTGCGCCACCTGCTCGGCGCGGTCCTCGGCCGCGAGCCGGGTCAGCTCGGCGCCGGCCTCGGGGTCGCGGGTGAGGTTCTCGCCCGACTCCGGGTCGAACACGTGGATCTTCCGCGCGTCCAGCCAGAACTCGGCGTCGCGGCCCTCCCGGATCCGGCTGGTCGAGTCGATCGACACGATCGCCTGGGTGCGCAGCTGGTCGGCATCGAGCTCGCGCGACACCTCCTTGAGCTTGGTCTCCACCTCGGCCGGGGCCTCGTAGGGGATGTAGGCGTACTGCGAGTCGCCCAGCCACTCGGTCACGTCGACCTTGGCGGTGAAGGTGGACCCGACGTGCTTCTTCGCCTCGTCGACCAGGGAGGCGTCCTCGAAGTACTCCGGGCGGATGCCGACCAGCACCAGGTCGCGTCCGGTGATCTTCTCGGCGCGCGCGGCGTCGAGCTCGATCGGACCGAACGGCGTCTCCAGCGTGCTCCCGGAGACCGTCGCGGGCAGGAAGTTCATCGGCGGCGACCCGATGAACCCGGCGACGAACAGGTTGACCGGCTGCTCGTAGAGCTCGCGCGGCGAGGCGACCTGCTGGATGACGCCCTTGCGCAGCACGCAGACCCGGTCGCCGAGGGTCATCGCCTCGGTCTGGTCGTGGGTGACGTAGACCGTGGTGATGCCGAGGCGGCGCTGCAGCCGGGCGATCTCGGTGCGCATCTGCCCGCGCAGCTTCGCGTCCAGGTTGGACAGCGGCTCGTCGAACAGGAACGCGTCGGCGTCGCGGACGATGGCGCGACCCATCGCGACCCGCTGGCGCTGACCGCCGGACAGGTTCGCGGGCTTGCGTTGGAGGTGCTCCTGCAGCTCCAGGACCTTCGCCGCGGCGTCGACCTTCTGCCTGACCTCGTCCTCGGGTGCCTTGGCCAGGCGCAGCGGGAACGCGATGTTCTCGAAGACCGACAGGTGCGGGTAGAGCGCGTAGTTCTGGAACACCATCGACAGGTTGCGGTCCCGCGGGGCATTGTCGTTGACCCGGTTGCCGGCGATGATCATGTCGCCGGAGGTGATGTCCTCCAGGCCGACGATCATCCGCAGCAGCGTCGACTTCCCGCAGCCGGACGGGCCGACGAGGATCATGAACTCGCCGTCGGCGATGTCCATGCTCACGTCGTTCACGGCCGGGAAGCCGTCCCCGTACTTCTTGACGATGTTCTTCATCTCGATCGACGCCATGGCCGGTCGGTTCCTTTCCGTGTTGCGGAGCGGCAGGGCGTGTCAGCCCTTGACGGCGCCGTTGGTCAGACCGGCGACGATGCGCCGCTGGAAGATCAGGACGAGCACGACGACGGGGATGGTCACGATCACCGCGGCGGCGGCGATCGGGCCGTAGGGCGACTCGAACTGCGACGCTCCGGAGAACAGGCCCAGCGCGGCCGGGACCGGGCGGGACGCGCCGGTCGAGGTCAGCGAGATGCCGTACGCGAAGTCGTTCCAGGCGATGAAGAACGCCAGGATCGCGGTGGTGAACACCCCGGGCGTCGCCAGCGGGACGATCACCTTGCGGAACGCCTGCCAGGTGGTGGCACCGTCCACCTGGGCGGCCTGCTCCATCTCCCACGGGATCTCGCGGAAGAACGCCGACATGGTCCAGATCGACAGCGGCAGGGTCAGTGACAGGTAGGGGATGATCAGGCCGGGCCAGGTGTCGTAGAGCCCGATCTGGCGCCACAGGTTGAACAGCGGCGTCACGATCGAGATGACCGGGAAGATCGCCACCGCCAGCGCGGTGGACAGGATCAGCTTCTTGCCCCGGAAATCGAGCCGGGCGATCGCGTAGGCGGCGAACATCGACAGCACGCACGCCAGGAACGTCGCGATGATGCAGATGCCGAAGGAGTTGCGCAGCGCGGGCAGGAACAGCTCGGCCGCGTCGCCGACGAGGATCTGTTCGTAGTTGCTCCACGACACCGACGTCGGCAGGAACTGCTTGTTGGCGATGTCGTCGCTCGACTTCAGCGACAGCGACACGATCCAGCCCACCGGGAACAGGGCGTAGACGACGATCGCGATGCCGGCCACGATCCAGAGGACTCGCTCGCGGGTGGACATCACTTCTCCCCTCGGACCTGGGACAGGTCGACCTTGAACCCCTTGATGAACCCGATGCAGATGATCACGACGGACAGGAACAACAGGACCGACACCGCGGAGCCGAGCCCGATCTCGACCCGGGCGATGGTCTGGCGGTAGGCCAGGAACGACACCGTCTCGGTGTTGTTCGCCCCCGCCGTCATGACGAACACCGAGTCGAACACGCGGAAGGCGTCCAGGGTCCGGAACAGCAGGGCGACCATGATCGCCGCCTTCATGTTCGGCAGCGTCACCTTCCACATCCGCTGCCACCAGGTCGCGCCGTCGACGCGGGCGGCCTCCTGCAGCACGTCGGGCACCTGGGCCAGACCCGCGAGCAGCAGCAGCGAGACGAACGGGGTGGTCTTCCAGATCTCGGCCAGGCAGATCACGAACAGCGACGAGCCGGTCGAGCCGAACCAGTCGGTGTCCGCCGAGACCCCGGGCAGCCAGTCGAACCAGGAGTTGACGAAGCCCGAGTCCAGGGAGAACGCGTACTGCCAGGAGAACGCCGACACGACCGTGATGACCGCGTACGGGATCAGGATCGCCGCGCGCAGGACCGGCCGGATCGCCTTGAGCGCGTTCATCATCACCAGCGCCAGCAGGAAGCCGAGCACCAGCTCGACCGCGACGGTGACCACGGTGATGAACACCGTGACGCCGAACGAGGTCCACCAGATCGAGTCGGTGAGGATGACCGCGTAGTTCTTCAGGCCGACGAACGAGATGTTCTCCGGGTCGGTCAGCCGGTAGTCGAACAGCGAGTAGTAGAAGGCCTGGACGATCGGGTAGGCCGTCACCAGCAACATCACAGCGAACGCCGGCCCGGCCAGGTACCAGCCGAGCTTCTGCTCGGCGCGGGCCCGGTCGCTGCCACCGCGCGGGGCGGGCGCCGCCCCCGCGGCGGGGCGCGCCGTCGTCGACTCCGTCGTCGTCACAGGAGCTCCTCCTTGGCCAGGACCGCCTTGATCAGTGCGGCGGTCGCGGGACCGACGGTCGGCGGGTCGATGCCCGCGGTCGGGTGGTAGGTGCGCTGGATCGACTCGGAGACCTCGCTGTAGTACGGGGTCTGCGGGCGCGGCTTGGCCTGCTGCAGCGACTGGGCGATCACCGGGGCCATCGGGAACTTCTCCACCACGTCCGGGTCGGTGAACACCGAGATCCGGGCGGCCGGGTTGCCGTTGGTGAGGAAGTACTGCCTCTGGTTCTCGGTCGAGACGATGCACTCGGTGGCCTTGTAGGCCAGGTCGACGTGGTTGCTGAACGCGCCCACGCCGAGGTTGATGCCGCCGTAGGGCGGCGACGAGGGCCTGCCGGTCTCGGTCTGCGGGTAGAGCGCCGCGCCGAAGTCGTCCGGTGTGGACTGCGGGACGGTACCCGCCTCGACCGCGCTGTTGACCTTGCCCCAGACGAACGGCCAGTTCACCTGGAACATCGCCTCACCGGCCTGGAAGGCGTTGGAGTTCTCGTCCTCGGAGTTGGTCGAGAACCCGGGACCGCCGACGGCGGAGACGGCCTTCATGATCTCCGCGGCCTTCGTCGCGGCGGGGGAGTCCAGCCCGAGCTGCACACCCTCCGGGTCCTGCGGCGAGGCGTCGGTGATGATCTGGCCGCCGCCGCCCTCCACCAGCGCGTTCAGCCAGACGGTCAGCGACTCTGCCCGGATGCCCTGCGCGGCGATGATCGAGTTCTTCGACCGTGCGGCCGCCACGACCTGGTCCCACGTGACCGGCTTCGACATGTCCAGCCCGGTGCCGGTGACCTGGGACTTGCGGTACCAGAGCAGCTGGGTGTTGGCCCAGAACGGCACCGTGACCAGCCTGCCGTTCCAGCTCGCGCCCTCCTTCGCGGAGTTCACGATCCCCGCGGTGGTCCGCCGGGCGACGTCCTCGGGCACCGGGGCGAGGAACTTCGCCTCGGCGAACTCGGGGATGTAGGGCGGGTCGATGGACATGATGTCGATCGAGCTGTCGTTCGCCGCGAGACGGCGGATCAGCTGTTGGCGCTGCTCCGCGGACCGGCGCGGCAGCACCGACACCGCGATCGAGTACTCGCCGTTCGACGCCGCCGAACAACGCTGGGCGATCTCGGCCTGCCCGCCGTCGTCGGGGTTGATGTACCAGTTGAGGACCGGCGGGCCCGCGGGTGCGCCTCCGCAGCCCGCCGGCAGGGCGAGGGCGACGGCGGCCGCACCGGCGGCCAGCGTCCTCCTCCACCGTGTGCGACGCATGGTCAACTCGGAACTCCCGTGCTCGATACCGCTGCTGTCCCGACGCACGTCGGCGTCTCTGGAAGCGTTTCCAGCCGAGACTGTGAGCTCTTCACTCGGGAGTGTCAAGGCTCACAGCGCGCGTGCTGGTCGGCGACGATCCTTACTGATCAACAGGTGCTGGTCCAGCGCGGACGGATAACATCCGCTCTTGCAATCGCTTCCAGCTTTCGGCATACATGTGTCGTGCCCGAGCCGGTCAACCTGGCGGACGTGGCCCGGCTGGCCAAGGTCTCACCGGCCACCGCGTCACGTGCGCTCAGTGATCACCCCCACGTCGCCGCCGCCACCCGTGCCCGGGTGTGGGAGGCCGCACGCGCCCTGGAGTACGTGGTCAGCCCGGACGCCGCCGGGCTCGCGCGGGGCACCACGGGGCGGATCGCCGTCGTCGTCCCGCACCTGTCCCGGTGGTGGTTCGGGGCCGCACTGGAGGGCCTGTCCGAGGTGTTGCGCGAGGCCGGGCGCGACCTGCTGCTGTACCACCTCGGCGACGCCGCGGCCCGTCGCGCGTTCTTCGCCGAGCTGCCCGCCCGGCGCCGCGCCGACGCCGTCGTGCTGCTCGGGTTCGGCGTCGACGACGCCGAGCGTGCCCGGCTGGAGCGAATCGGTGTCGGGATCGTGTCGGCGGGGACCCGGATCGGGCACCACCCGTCGGTGTCGATCGACGAGTGCGTCGCCGGCCGCCAGGCCGTCGACCACCTGCTCCACCTCGGACACCGGAGGATCGGGATGATCGTCACCACCGACCCGGAGCTGGACCCGGGCCAGCCCGCGGGACGGGCCGCCGCCTACCGGGCAGCGCTCGCCGACGCAGGCGTCGGGTACGACCCCGCGCTGACGGTCCGCGTGCCGTGGAGCCCGGAGGGCGGGGCGCGCGCGATGGGCGAGCTGCTCGGACTGTCCGACCCCCCGACCGCGGTCTACGCCCACACCGACGAGGTCGCCCTCGGCGCCGTCGGGACGTTGCGTCGGGCCGGGCTCGCCGTGCCCGGCGACGTGTCGGTCATCGGCATCGACGACCACCCCCTGGCCGCGCTGACCGATCTGTCCACCGTGGCCCAGCCGGCGGCCGAGCAGGGCGCCGTCGCGGCCCGGATGGCGCTGGCGACGCTGGCCGGCGAGCCGGTCGACCCGCTCGCCACCCTGCCGACCCGGCTGGTCATCCGCGGCTCCACCGCCCCACCGGCCCGCGGCGCCCGGGGGGTGTCCTGAATGGACACCTCACCGGAGCTCGTGCTGCGGGCACCCGGCCCGGAGCTGATCGCCCTGCCGTGGAACGAGCCGCTGGAGGACTGGGACGAGACGCGGGTCCCGTTGCGCGACATGGAGGTCGGTCCCAGCCGGCACCTCGTCCGGTTCGTCGAGGCCGACGGTGCACTGTGGGCGCTCAAGGACATGCCCGAGCGGATCGCCCGTCGCGAGTACGACGTGCTGCGCCGGCTCGAGCACCAGTGTCTGCCCGCGGTCCGCCCGGCCGGGCTGGTGAACCAGCCGGCGCACGAGACCGCGATCCTGGTGACCCGGTACCTGAGCGGGTCCTGGCAGTACCGCAGGCTGTTCCTGCGGCTCCCTCCGAACCGGCCGCGGCACCGTGCCCGGCTGTTCGACGCGATGATCTCGCTGCTGGTCGAGCTGCACCGGCACGGCGTGTTCTGGGGCGACTGCTCGCTGAACAACACCCTGTTCACCCGCGACGGGCAGACCCTGCAGGCCTTCCTCGTCGACGCCGAGACCGGCGAGGTGCACCCGGACGGCCTGTCCGACGGTCAGCGCGAGCACGACGTGACGATCCTGGTCGAGAACGTCGCCGCCGGGATGATCGACCTCGCGACCTCGCTGGAGCGGCCGCCGGGGATGATCCCGCAGCTGATCGACGAGGCCACCGCGCTGCCCGAGCGCTACCGGGAGCTGTGGGACGCCCTGCACGCCTCGCCGGTCTTCGCCTTCGGCGACCGCTACCGCGTCGAGGGTGCCATCCGTGAGCTCAACGACCTGGGCTTCGCCGTGGACGAGGTCTCCCTGCTGCCGGTCGGCGACGGCCGGTCCCGGCTGCACATCGCCGTCGGTGACCGGAACTACCACTCCGCGACGCTGCGCAGGCTGACCGGCGTCGAGGTGGGGGAGGGCCAGGCCCGGATCCTGCTCGGCGACCTCAACGCGCACCGCGACTGGATGCAGCGGCGCACCGGTCAGCCGGTCTCGGACCGCGCGGCCGCACGCAGCTGGATCGACCACTGCCTCGAGCCCGGCTCGGCCCGCGCGCACGCTGCGCTCGGCGGTGCCGGGGATCCGGTGCAGGCCTACTGCGACCTGCTGGAGGTGCGCTGGCTGCTGTCCGAACGGGCCGGTGCCGACGTCGGCAACGAGGCGGCGCTGGCGGCGCTCGGGACCCGCGCCCCGACCGACTCGGCAGCGAAGATGGCCGTCGCCGACGCGCCCACCGGGCCGCTGCCGCGGATCCCCGCGGAGGAGTCCGACGACCGGTGACGTGCGTCGTCACATCGTTGACGCCCCGGTAACCACACGCCTGGCGGTACTGTTCGGGGCCGTGTCCATTCCCGGTCCCGGTTACGCCATCACCGCACGCGTCGACGCCCCCGCCCACCCGACCTCGGCCGGTGACCTCACCGCCGCCGTCGGCCAGGTCGGCGGCGTCGTCACCGCCTTCGACGTCGTCGAGGCGCGCACCGAGAGTCTCGTCGTCGACATCTCGGTCAACGCCCGCAACACCGAGCACGTCGAGGAGATCAAGGCCGCCATCGAGCAGCTCGAGGGCTTCTCGGTCCGCAAGGTCTCGGACCGGACCTTCCTGCTCCACCTCGGCGGCAAGATCGAGGTCCGCTCCAAGGTGAACCTCCGTACCCGTGACGACCTGTCGCGCGCCTACACCCCGGGCGTCGCGCGGGTGTCGATGGCGATCGCGGAGAACCCGTCCGACGCCCGCCGTCTGACGATCAAGCGCAACACCGTCGCCGTCGTCACCGACGGGTCCGCGGTGCTCGGCCTGGGCAACATCGGCGCCGCCGCGGCGATGCCGGTCATGGAGGGCAAGGCGGCGCTGTTCAAGCAGTTCGCCAACGTCGACGCGTGGCCGGTCTGCCTCGACACCCAGGACACCGAGGAGATCATCCGCACCGTCCAGCTGATCGCGCCGGGCTACGGCGGCATCAACCTGGAGGACATCGCGGCCCCGCGCTGCTTCGAGATCGAGCGCCGGCTGCGCGAGCTGCTGGACATCCCGGTCTTCCACGACGACCAGCACGGCACCGCCGTCGTCGTCCTCGGCGCGCTGCGCAACGCGCTGCGCGTGGTCGGCAAGAAGTTCTCCGACGTCAGCGTGGTCGTCTGCGGGGTCGGTGCGGCCGGCTCGGCGATCATCCGGCTGCTCGGGTCGGAGGAGACCGCCGACGTCGTCGCCGTCGACGTGGACGGCATCGTCCACACCGGACGCGAGGGGATGGACGACAACCTCGCCTCGATCGCCGCGCAGACCAACAAGGACGGCAAGCAGGGCACGCTGGCCGACGCGCTCGTCGGGGCCGACGTCTTCATCGGGGTCAGCGCGCCGAACCTGTTCGGCGAGACCGAGCTGCGGTCGATGAACGACGACGCGATCGTGTTCGCGCTGGCCAACCCGGACCCCGAGGTCGACCCGACGCTGGCGATGCGCCACGCCGCCGTCGTCGCGACCGGGCGGTCGGACTACCCGAACCAGATCAACAACGTGCTCGCCTTCCCCGGCGTGTTCCGCGGCCTGCTCGACGCGCAGGCCCACGACATCACCGACGAGATGATGCTCGCCGCCTCCGCGGCGATCGCCGACGTCGTCGCCGAGCCGAACCCGTCGTTCATCGTGCCGAGCGTGTTCGACCAGAGCGTGGCCCCGGCCGTCGCCGAGGCGCTCCGCAACGCCGCTACGAAGCAGGCCAAGCGCGGCGAGGTCGAGGCGGGCTGACCCGGCCCACCGGCGGGCGCCCACCCCGGACGGCGCGGGCACCGGCGCGGACGCCGGGCCGCGTTCGACGGGGAGGTCGCCGTGCGGTGCCGCGGCTCACCCCGGACGGGCGGTTGCCGCAGGTCGGGCGGGTCTACGCTGGTCGGCATGGCGGTGAGGATCGGTGTGCTGGCCCTGCAGGGCAACGTCCGCGAGCACGTGGCGGCGCTGACCGGGACGGGTGCCGAGGCCGTGCCGGTCCGCCGTGCGTCCGAGCTGGCCGCGGTGGACGGCATCGTCCTGCCCGGTGGCGAGTCGACGACCATGTCGAAGCTGCTCGACACCTTCGAGCTGCTGGCGCCGCTGCGTGCCCGGCTGCGCGAGGGACTGCCCGCCTACGGCTCGTGCGCCGGCATGATCCTGCTGGCCGAGGAGATCCTGGACGGGCGGCCCGACCAGCACCAGCTCGGCGGGCTCGACGTCGTCGTGCGGCGCAACGCGTTCGGCCGGCAGGTCGACTCCTTCGAGACCGACCTGGAGTTCACCGGGCTCACCGGTGATCCGGTGCACGCGGTGTTCATCCGGGCCCCGTGGGTGGAGAAGACCGGCGGCGAGGTCGAGGTGCTCGCCACCGTCCCCGCCGTCACCAGCACCGGTGCCGACGCCGGCGAGGCCTCGGGGCGCGCGGTCGCGGTGCGGCAGGGTCCGGTGCTCGCCACCTCGTTCCACCCGGAGCTGACCGGGGACCGGCGGGTGCACGCACTGTTCGTCGACATGGTGCGGGCCGCCACCGGGTGATTCGCCGCGGGGTGATTCGGCGCGGCCACCACCGGGTGGCGCCGCGGCGGGTCAGTCGGTCGAGCCGGTGGCGCCGCGCTGGTAGGCGGTGGGCTCGTCGGGTTCGGCGGTCCGCCGGCGTTCCGCGGCCACGGCGGAGTCGATGCCCGCGTGCCACCGCTCGGGGGAGCGTCGGCGCACGGTCCGGGCACGGCGGAACCCGGCGACGGCGGGGGTCAGCAGGGCGTCGGCGACCGGAGCGTGCCGGATCTGCAGGTCCTGGCTCATCGCCGGGCCGTGGATGCGGCGGGTGATCGCGTCGAGGGCGGGCCGGGACAGCCGCGGCGGGACTCCGAGCAGGCCCCGGAGCAGCACCGAGATCGAGTCGAGGGTCGAGGCGGCGAGACGCGCGGAGTCGTCGGACACGGGCCCGGTGACGGTCTGCAGGACGTCGTCGATCCGGCGGGCCGCGTCGTGGCCGGTGATCCCCTCGACGAGCCGGGCATCGATCCCGAGCAGGTGTCCGATGTACCACCAGTAGGCAGAGGCCGTCGAGCTCGCGTCCGGTGAGGTCGAACCCGAACCGTTCCTCCGTGACGAAGGAGGTCAGGGTGAAGTCCATCCAGGTCCGCCCGAGGTCCACCTGGTCGATGGGGACGCCGTCGGCGGTGCTGTGTCGTACCCGCGGTCGAGTGCGAGCCGGCGCATGTGGGCGTGCAGCATGCGGACGTTCAGGGTCGCGACGTAGCCGGGCCGCCCGCGGCGCAGGTTGCCGGGCAGCATCGCCTGGGTCAGCCAGGCCCCGGTCTCGGTGAGCCGCTTGTCGGCGCGGTCGACGAGGCGGCCGGTGGTGGACAGGACCTTCGCGATCGACGGTGACTCGTACACCCGGACGAGCGCTCCCGCGCTGAGCGAGAGGATGTGGACCGGGGTGGGCGAGCTGAACCAGGGGCGCGGGAACTCGTCGAGCAGCTCGTCGTCGACGTGGCCGGGCGGGGTCTCGGTCCCGCCGACATCACCGAACAGGTTCTGTCACCAGGCACCCGGGGTGGGGGTTGCCCCCGGTGCACCCGGGGGAGCGCCGTGTGGGCCGATCGGCCCGCTGCGGGGAGCATGGGGTCATGACCAGCACCGTCGCGCCCACCGGGTCGCGCCCGGCCCTGCCGTCCGCGGTGGGGCTGAGCGTGGCGCTGTGGCTCGGCGCGATCCTGGCCGGGTTCGCCGAGACCCTGGTCCGGCTGGCGGGCCCGGTGCCGCCCTCGGTCGTGGAGATCCTCGCGCGCGGCGGGATCTACCTGGTGCTGGGCGTGCTGGTCGTGCAGCTGCTCTCCGGGCACGACGTGCACCGCTGGACCGTCGTGGGCGTCCTGGGGGTGCTCGGCACGGCGTCACTGGTGGTGGGGCCGCTGCGGGCGCTGGCGGGCGGGGGATCGGTCGGGCTGTTCCTGGCGACCGCGACCGGCCCCGAGCTGGCCGCCGCCGCGCTGCGCGCGCTGCACGTGGCGGAGCTGCTCGCCGCCGTCGTACTGCTGTTCCACCCGGCCGCGCGGACCTTCTACCGCGCGTCCGCCCGCACGACCTCGCCGTCGACGACCGTGGCCGGTGCGGCGGCCGGGAGCCGGTAGCGGATCAGTCGGGAGCTGTTCGCGACGACCGCGACGCTGGAGGCGTTGTGCAGGATCGCCGCGACCACGGGTGACATCGCGCCGCCCGCGGAGACCAGCAGCCCCGCCGCGTTCACCGCGATCGACATGCCGTAGTTCTGCCGGATCAGGGTGATCGAGCGCCGTCCCAGGTCACGCAGGTCCAGCAGCGCGCCGAGGTCGTCCGCGGCGAGGGCCACGTCGGCGGTCTCCACCGCGACGTCGGTCCCGGCCACGCCCATCGCGATCCCGATGTCGGCCAGCGCGAGTGCCGGGGCGTCGTTCGTGCCGTCGCCGATCATCGCGACGGTGTGGCCCTGCTCCTGCAGCGCCCGCACGACGTCCTGCTTCTGCTCGGGCATGACCTCGGACCGGTACTCGGTGATGCCGAGCTCCTCGGCGACGGCCTTTGCGGTCTGCGGGTGGTCGCCGGTGAGCATGACGATCCGGGTGACGCCGTCGGCGCGCAGCCGCTCCAGCACGTCGCGGGCCTCGGCACGCACGGTGTCGCGCAGCGAGACCAGCCCGACCAGCGTGCCGTCGACGGCCAGCAGCAGCGGGGTCTCCGAGGCCTTCTGCAGCCGTCGCACCCAGTCCGCGGCCTTGCGCGGCACCGTGACGCCCTGCGCGCGGAGCAGGTCGCGCGACCCGATGAGCAGCACCCGGCCGTCGGCCTGGACCCGCATGCCCTGGCCGAGCAGGACCTCGCACTCCTCGTGCGGCGGGATCTCGATCCGCCGCTCCTCGGTGGAGCGGATGACCGCCTGGGCCAGGGGGTGCCGGGAGTGGATCTCCGACGACGCGGCGTGGGCGAGGACCTGCTCGGGCGACCAGTCGTCGTGGAAGGAGATGACGTTGGTGACGATCGGGCGGCCCTGGGTCAGGGTGCCGGTCTTGTCGAACACGACCGCGTCGACCCGCCCGGCCGCCTCGAGGTGCGCGCCGCCCTTGATGAGGATGCCGCGCCGCGCGCCGTTGCCGATCGCCGCGGAGATCGCGGTCGGGGTGGACAGGCCGACCGCGCACGGGCAGGCGATGAGCAGCATCGTCATCGCGCGCCGCACGTCGCGGGTGGCGATCAGGGTCAGTGCCGAGAGCAGGAACGACGCCGGCACGAACCGGCGGGAGAAGTTCTCGCCGACGGTCTGGATCGGGGCCCGGTCGCCCTGGTCCTGCTCGACCCGGTCGATGATCCGGCCGATCGCGGTGTCCTGGCCGACGGCCGTCGCCCGGACCACGATCCGTCCGCGCAGCAGCACCGACCCGGCGTGCAGGGTGTCGCCGGGGGCGACGGAGACCGGCAGCTGCTCGCCGGTGATCGCGGCCTGGTCGGCGACGCCCTCGCCCTCGACGACCTCGCCGTCGACGGGCAGCACGATCCGCTCGTGCACCACGACCTCGTCGCCCACGGACAGGTCCTCGATGTCGACCTCGACCTCGACGGTGCTGCCGTCGGGGGCGAGCGTGCGGGTCCAGGTGCGGGTGGTGGCACCGGTGAGCAGCTCGGAGATGGCGCGCCGGGAGCGGCGCAGCGTCAGGTCCTGGAGGTACTCGCCGATGTTGAGCAGCCACAGCACGGTCAGCGCGACGACGTTCTCGCGCAGCACCAGGCTCGCGACGGTCGCCGCGGACACCAGCGCGTCGGTGCCCGCGCCCTTCCCGCCGGCGAGCGCGCGCAGCGCACCGCGCAGGAACGGGTAGCCGGTGAAGATCGTGACGCCGGTGGCGACGGTGCGGCTGGCGGGGCCCAGCAGCGGCGGGCGGCGGAGCGCGTAGCGGCGGAATCCCAGTGCGGCGAGCGCGACGCCACCGACGACCAGCCGGGCCAGCTCGCCGCTGTGCTGGTCGGCCGAGCGCGGTGTGCGCGCCGCGGTGGCCTCCGGCTCGGCGCCCAGGCCCTTGCCGATGGCCTCGACGAGCTCGACACGGTGGCAGCCGGGGCGGTACCAGACCACGACGTTGCCGGTGCGCGGGTAGGCGTGCACCTGGCGCACCCCGCCGACGTGGTCCAGCTCGTCCTCGACGGCCACGGCCAGCGCCGTCCGCCCGCGCAGCGCGGGGACGGCGAAGCGGACGCGGCCCGCGGCGTCGCTGAGGACGGTGGCCTCCGGGCCGGCGGTGTCGGTGCTCACGGTCTCGCTCGTCTCGCTCGTCGTGCCCGGAGGACCGGGATCAGTGCTCGTGGCCGTGCCCGTGCCCGTTGCCCGGCGCGGGGGCCTCCTCGCCGATGCGGCCGCGGGCCTCGGAGACGATGTCGGCGGTCGCCAGGCGGGC
This sequence comes from Pseudonocardia sp. HH130629-09, assembly GCF_001294645.1. Taxonomy (NCBI): domain Bacteria; kingdom Bacillati; phylum Actinomycetota; class Actinomycetes; order Pseudonocardiales; family Pseudonocardiaceae; genus Pseudonocardia; species Pseudonocardia sp. HH130629-09. The sequence goes on along the minus strand of NZ_CP011868.1, from coordinate 2,552,799 downwards.
CTTCTCGGCGCCGGTCTCCGCGGCGCGGGCGCCCTTGAGGCCCCAGGTGGTCACCGAGACGGCGGCCTCGCGGACGGCGCCGGAGCGCGCGACCTTCTTGACGCCGTCGTAGGCGACCGCGCCGGCCAGCCCGCTCACGACGAGCCCCACGGCCTTGCCTGCCACTGCTCCGAACACGTGCGCTCCTCTCGCGACCGGCGCCCGGTGCAGGTGCCGACAACGGTTGTCAGAGTAGTCCTCGCCGGGTTCCCGACGGGACGCGGTGGCGAACCATAGCGGATCATGCATGTGTCCTCGTGGGGCGGGGTCTGCTCGGGCCCGACCCGGCGCGGAGCCGCGTCGTCGGTAGCATTGACGGGTTCCCGCAGGTCGGCCCGACCGCAGCTCGCGCTGCGGGGCGTCGGACCTGCCCCTCACCGCGCGTCGTGTGCGTGGTGCGAGCACGAGAGGTGGGCAGACGAGCCGATGAGCGGTCACTCCAAGTGGGCGACGACCAAGCACAAGAAGGCCGTGATCGACGCCCGCCGCGGCAAGATGTTCGCCAAGCTGATCAAGAACATCGAGGTCGCGGCCCGGACCGGCGGCGGTGACCCCGACGGCAACCCGACGCTCTACGACGCCATCCAGAAGGCGAAGAAGAGCTCGGTCCCGAACGACAACATCGACCGTGCGGTCAAGCGTGGTTCGGGTGCCGACGCCGGTGGCGCCGACTACCAGACGATCACCTACGAGGGCTACGGCCCGAACGGGGTCGCCGTGCTGGTCGAGTGCCTGTCCGACAACCGGAACCGGGCGGCGACCGAGGTCCGGACCGCGATGACCCGCAACGGCGGCACCATGGCCGACCCGGGGTCGGTGGCGTACCTGTTCAACCGCAAGGGCGTCGTGGTGCTGCCGAAGGCCGACCTGTCCGAGGACGACGTGCTGATGGCCGTCCTCGACGCCGGCGCCGAGGAGGTGAACGACCTCGGCGACAGCTGGGAGGTCGTGTCGGAGCCGACCGACGTCGTCGCGGTGCGCACCGCGCTCCAGCGCAGCGGGATCGACTACGACTCCGCCGAGGCGGTCTTCGTCCCGTCGATGCAGGTCGAGTTGGACGCAGAGGGCGCGAAGAAGGTCTTCAAGCTGATCGAGGCCCTCGAGGACTCCGACGAGGTCCAGAACGTCTACGCCAACTTCGACGTCTCCGACGAGGTCATGGCCGAGGTCGGCTGAGCGGCGCGGTCCCGTCCCGGTGCGGTCGTCCCCCTCGTGGGGCGGCCGCACCGTCGTCTCCGGGGCCGGCCCGTCCGGGAGCCGACCCGCGGCCGCGTTCACTGTCGGGGGTCGGTTCTAGACTCGCCGCCGATGAGCACAGCGACGCAGGGCACCCAGAAGTCGGCCTCGGCGAAGAAGAAGGCACCGGCGAAGCCGCGCCTGTTGCTGCTCGACGGCCACTCCCTGGCCTACCGGGCGTTCTTCGCGCTGCCCGCGGAGAACTTCCGCACCGGGACCGGGCAGACCACGAACGCGGTCTACGGCTTCACCTCGATGCTGATCAACCTGCTGCGCGACGAGGAGCCGACCCACCTCGCGGTGGCCTTCGACGTGTCCCGCACGACCTTCCGCTCCGAGCGCTACGCCGAGTACAAGGCGAACCGCTCGTCGACGCCGGACGACTTCCGCGGCCAGATCGACCTCATCAAGGAGGTCCTGGGCGCGCTGAACATCCCGGTCTTCGCCGTCGACGGCTACGAGGCCGACGACCTCATCGCCACCCTCGCCACCCGGGCCGAGGCGCGCGGCTTCCAGGTGCTCATCACCACCGGGGACCGTGACGCGTTCCAGCTGGTCACCGACGACGTCACCGTCCTGTACCCCAAGCGCGGCGTGTCCGACCTCGGTCGGATCGACCCGGCCGAGGTCGACAAGCGCTACGGGCTCACCCCGACCCAGTACCCGGACTTCGCGGCGCTGCGCGGCGACCCCTCGGACAACCTGCCGTCCATCCCCGGGGTGGGGGAGAAGACCGCGGCCAAGTGGGTCCGGGAGTTCGGTTCGCTCGCGGAGCTGACCGACCGGGTCGACGAGGTGAAGGGCAAGGCCGGGGACAACCTGCGGGCCAACCTGGCGAACGTGCTGCTCAACCGCCAGCTCACCGAGCTGGTGCGCGACGTCGACCTCGGCGCCGACCCCGAGGAGCTCGAGCTGCGCCCCTGGGACCGGGACGCGGTGCACCGCCTGTTCGACGAGCTGGAGTTCCGGGTGCTGCGCGAGCGGCTGTTCTCCACGCTGTCCTCCGCCGAGCCCGAGGCCGAGTCCGTCTTCGAGGTCGCCGGCGAGGTCGTCGCCCCCGGCGCGGTGCGGGCCTGGCTGGACACCCACGCCCGCGACGGCCGTCGCGTCGCGGTGAGCTTCGCCGGGGTCACCGGCCCGATCGCCGGGCGCGACCTCGACGGGATCGCGCTCGCCGCGGGCGAGCCGACCGTCGAGCAGCGGGCCGCCGGCGCCACCGCGGGCGTCCCGGCCGCCGGCTACCTCGCGCTGACCGGCCTCACCCCGGACGACGAGGCGGCGCTGGGCGACTGGCTCGCCGACCCGTCCGTGCCCAAGGCGGCGCACGACGTGAAGCCGGTGCTGCACGCGCTGCGTGCGCGGGGCTGGACCCTGGGCGGGCTGACCAGCGACACCGCGCTCGCCGCGTACCTGGCCAAGCCCGGGCAGCGGACCTTCGACCTGGCCGACCTCGCGCTGCGTTACCTGCGTCGTGAGCTGCGCACCGAAGAGCCCGCCGACGGTCAGCTGTCGTTGCTGGGCGGCGAGGAGGAGGCCGACGCCCGGGCCGCCGAGCAGGAGATGCTCGCGGCCTCGGCGATCGCCGAGCTCGCCGACGCCCTCGACGCCGACCTCGCCGAGCGGGGCGGCAGCGAGCTGCTGGCCGACCTCGAGCTGCCGCTGGCGTTCGTACTGGCCGACTGCGAGGCCGCCGGGATCGCCGTCGACGGCGAGACCCTGTCCGACCTGGAGTCCGACTTCGGCACCCAGGTCCGGGAGGCCGCGCGGCAGGCCTACGAGGTGATCGGCAAGGAGATCAACCTCGGCTCGCCCAAGCAGCTGCAGGTCGTGCTGTTCGACGAGCTGGAGATGCCCAAGACCAAGCGCACCAAGACCGGCTACACCACCGACGCGGACGCGCTGGCGAGCCTCTACGCGCAGACCGAGCACCCGTTCCTGCAGTTCCTGCTGCAGCACCGCGACGCGACCCGGCTGAAGGTGACCGTCGACGGGCTGATGAAGTCCGTCGCCGAGGACGGCCGGATCCACACCACGTACTCGCAGACGATCGCCGCGACCGGCCGGCTGTCCTCCACCGACCCGAACCTGCAGAACGTGCCGATCCGCACCGCCGCCGGGCGCCGGATCCGGGACGCCTTCGTGGTCGGGTCCGCGCCGGACGGCACGCCGTACGCCGAGCTGCTTACCGCGGACTACAGCCAGATCGAGATGCGGATCATGGCGCACCTGTCCGAGGACGCCGCGCTGATCGAGGCCTTCCGCTCACGGCACGACTTCCACGCCGAGACCGCCGCCCGGGTCTTCGGCGTCGCGGCCACCGAGGTGACGCCCGAGCAGCGCGCCAAGATCAAGGCGATGAACTACGGCCTGGCCTACGGGCTGTCGGCCTACGGCCTGTCCGGGCAGCTGCGGATCTCCACCGAGGAGGCGAAGGGGCTGATGGACGGCTACTTCGCCGGGTTCGGCGGAGTGCGCGACTATCTCGCGGGAGTCGTCGACCAGGCCCGCAAGGACGGCTACACCGCCACCATCCTGGGGCGGCGGCGGTACCTGCCCGACCTGACCAGCGACAACCGTCAGCGTCGGGAGATGGCCGAGCGGATGGCGCTCAACGCCCCGATCCAGGGCAGCGCCGCGGACATCATCAAGGTCGCGATGCTCGGGGTGTACCGGGCGTTGCAGGCCGAGCGGCTGCGCAGCCGGATGCTGCTGCAGGTCCACGACGAGCTGGTCCTCGAGGTCGCCGAGGGTGAGCGCGAGGCCCTGGAGGCACTCGTGCGTCGGGAGATGGCGGCCGCGGCGGACCTGTCGGTGCCGCTGGAGGTGTCGGTCGGGTCCGGCCGCAGCTGGGACGCAGCGGCGCACTGACCTCGCGCCCGGGTCAGCCGGCGACCGCTCCCCGGGTGGGCGCGGTGCCGGCTCCGGTGCCGTGTGCGGCTGCGGAGCGGTGGCGCAGATGTCCAGGCGCGAGGATGCGGCCGGCGCGGCCCAGCTCCGCGACGAGCTGCTCGACCGCGACGTCCTGACGGCGGGCCGCGGCGTGCAGGATCGCGCAGAGCCGCGCGACCGTGTCGGTGCCCGCGGTGCCGGCCGTGCCCGCCGTGTCTGTGGTGCCGGCCGTGACGCCGGTGGTGGTGTCGGTCGTGCCACCGGCCGCGAGGCCGATCGGGGTGGCACGGGGGCCGGTGCGGCGTCGGGTGTCGCGCTCATGGCGCAGCACCGCGGCCAGGTCGCGCCCGGCGGCGGCGATGACGTCGGCGTCGTCGGTGTGGACCGCGACGACCGCGTCGGCGTCCCCGGCCGCGGCCACCGCGCGTTCCGCGGAACGCGACCATGCCGCAGCGCGCGCCGCCCGGCCAAGGACGCCGGAAGCTCCAGCCCGCCGACCTCGGCATCGGCCAGGGCGACCAGCAGATCCCCGATCAGGACGGCCCGGCGGGCCCAGGTCGCCCGATCCCCGGGCAGACCCCGGTGCACGACGACGCCGCCTGCGCGGGTTCGGCCGGCGGCACGTCGGGGCGGCGGGGATGCGGGACCGGGCACGACATCGGCGTCACCTCCTGCGGTGCCGACGTCGGTAGGGTCGCAAACCGACCCACCTGCTGTTACAGCGCGGCGGCTGACGGTGCGGGCCCCCCGCCGGACGGTCCGTGCCCGGCGTCCGGCGGTGCGGCTCCCGGCGTCGCGGATCTCCGCGGTGCGGCTGTCAGCGGTGCGGCCGTCTGCGGTGCGGCTGTCGGCGGTAGGGCCGTCTGCGGTGCGGCTGCCGCCGGTTCCAGGATCGTCAGCTCGGCGGGGCCGAGGCGGAGCACGCCGTCGTCGAGGGGCTCGCAGCGCACCCCGCCCCGGCCACCCAGCGCGGCGCACGCGCCGTCGCCGATCTCGGTGTCCATCCAGCGGCACGGCGCGGCGGCGCGGTGCGCGCGGAAGCGGACCGCGCCGCCGCCGGAGTCCAGGGCGAACAGCGCGCCGGTGCCGCCCCGGCCCGGTGCGGCGAGCGCGTCGACCGGTGCGCCCCGCAGCACGATGTTGCACCGCGCCGGCCGCGGGGTCGCCGTGGCCTCGACGACGTCGCCGAGGACCGTGCGCAGGTGGTCCAGCGACTCCGCGGCCAGCAGCGTCACCGCGGCCCGGGCGTGCGCCGGTCGGCCGGCGTAGCGGTCGCCGACGATCCCGTGGCCGGCGCGCACCCGGACCTCGTCGCGCAGCGGCGGCTCCGGGGCGGGACGCGGCCCGTCGGCGGGCCTGCCCTCGTAGGCGTGCTGGGACGCGACCACCAGTGCGGTGATCTCGACCCGCATCAGTTCAGCCCGGTCAGGAAGCGGATCACGGCCTCCCGGGTCAGCTGCGCACCGGGACTGCCGAAGGGGCGGTCGAAGACGTGGTCGGCGTAGGGGACGGTGACCAGCCTGCCGTCGACCCCCGCGGAGCGGAGCTGCCGGTCGTAGGCGGCGACCCGGTCGGGCAGGACGTAGTGGTCCGCGGAGCCGAGCAGCAGGGTCGGTGGGAGCCCGGGGCGCACCTGCTCGGCGGGGGAGAGCAGCCGCAGCAGGCCCGGAGCCTGGTCGGCGCTGCCGCCGAACAGGGTGCGTGCCACGTCGGGGTCGACCAGCGTCAGGTCGACGGGCGGGTAGTAGGCGACCACGCCGACCGGCGGCGGGCCGGGCGTCGGCGGTGGGGCGTCGGCCGGGCCGGTGCCGCCGTAGGCGGCGGGTGCCTCGGAGCACGCCAGTGTCCCGTCGAGCAGTCCGGAGGTGACCGACAGCGCCAGCGTCGCCCCGGCGGACTGCCCGCCCAGGACCAGCCGCGCGGGGTCCAGACCCGCCTCGCCCGCGTGCGCGCGGACCCAGTCGACGGCGCACGCGACGTCGCGCTGCTGGTCGCGGCCGACGGGCTCGGGTGGCGGCAGCCGGTAGTCCACCGCGGCGACCGCCCAGCCGCGCTCGGCGAGCCACCGGGGTCTCGTGGCGGAACGTCCCCACCAGCACGACCAGCAGCAGCGCGGCCCACACCCACGCGAGGACCCGGAGGAACGACGTCACCTGCGCACCCTGTCATCCCGGGCGTCACCCCGGTCCGCCCGGCCGGCCCGGGCCCGCCGGTCCGGCGTGCCCGCCCGGATGGGACCGTCCCGACCGGTACGGTTCTCGAACGGCTGTGCGGTCCGAGGCGAGGGGGACACCGGTGCGGGTGCTCGGGGTCGACCCCGGACTGACGCGGTGCGGCATCGGCGTCGTCGAGGCCGGTGCGGGCCGGACCGTCGGGTTCGTCGACGTCGGCGTCGCCCGCAGTGAGCCGGCCCTGCCGCTGGAACGGCGGCTGCTCGCCGTCGCCGACGAGGTGGAGCGCTGGGTGGCCCGGCACCGGCCCGACGTGATCGCCGTCGAGCGGGTGTTCAGCCAGAACAACGTCCGCACCGTGATGGGCACCGCCCAGGTCAGCGGCGTCGTCGTGCTCGTCGCGGCCCGGGCGGGGCTGCCGGTCGCCTTCCACACCCCCAGCGAGGTGAAGGCCGCCGTCACCGGTGAGGGCCGCGCGGGCAAGGCACAGGTCACCGCGATGGTCACCCGGCTCCTCGGCCTGGACGCACCCCCGAAGCCCGCCGACGCCGCCGACGCACTCGCGCTCGCCATCTGCCACTGCTGGCGCTCACCGATGATCGACCGGATGGCGCAGGCCCAGGCCCGCGCCGAGGAGCTGGCCGCGGTGCACCGTGCCCGGCTCGCCGAGGCCCAGCGCGAGCGCGGCGGCGCCCGGCCCGGTGCCGCCGAGCAGTGGGCCGCGGCCCGCGCGGCCGCCGACGCCCGCTCGGCCGGCGGGTGGCGCGCGCGCTGACCCCTCTCGCCCGGTGGTGGCGTGGTGTCGCGTGCGGTCCGGTCGGTGCGGCCCGGTAGCGTCGGTGCTCGAACGGTCGTTCGTCGGAAGGGGACCTGTCAGTGATCCACTCGGTGCGCGGTCCGGTGCTGGATATCGGGCTGGACCACGCGGTCATCGAGGTGGGTGGGGTCGGGCTCGCGGTGTACGCCACCCCCGCCACGCTGGGCGGGCTGCGTCGCGGGGACGAGGCCCGGCTGTCGACCACGCTGGTGGTGCGCGAGGACTCACTGACCCTCTACGGGTTCGCCGACGCCGAGGAACGCGAGCTGTTCCTGCTGCTGCAGACGGTGTCCGGGATCGGGACGCGGCTCGCGCTCGCGACGATCGCGGTGCTGGAGCCGGACACACTGCGCCGCGCGCTGGCCGACGGCGACCTGGCCGTGCTCACCCGCATCCCCGGCGTCGGGCGCAAGAGCGCCGAGCGCCTGGTCGTGGAGCTGCGCGACAAGGTGACCGCGCCGGCCGCGGTGCCCGCGGGCGCCGTCGCGGCCGCACCGGCCCCGATGCTCGGGGTGCGCGACCAGGTCGTCGAGGCGCTGCTCGGGCTCGGCTTCACCCAGCGCCCGGCCGAGCAGGCCGTCGACGCGGTCCTGGCCCACGCCCCCGACACCGACGCCCGGGACCTGCTGCGCACCGCGCTGTCGAGCCTGAGCAGGTCGCGGTGACCGACCCCGACCCCTACGCCGGGGTCGACGGCCGGCTCGACGAGCGCGCCGTGGACGCCGGGGTCCAGCCGGGGGACACCGACGTCGAGGCGTCGCTGCGGCCCCGCTCGCTGGCCGAGTTCGTCGGCCAGCCCCGGGTCCGCGAGCAGCTGCATCTGGTGCTGGAGGGCGCCCGTCGCCGCGGCGACCCGCCGGACCACATCCTGCTCTCCGGCCCGCCCGGGCTCGGCAAGACCAGCCTCGCCATGATCATCGCCCAGGAGATGGGGGCCGCGATCCGGCTGACCTCCGGCCCGGCGCTGGAGCGTGCCGGGGACCTCGCGGCGATGCTGTCCAACCTCGTGCCCGGCGACGTGCTGTTCATCGACGAGATCCACCGCACCGCCCGGCCCGCCGAGGAGATGCTCTACCTCGCGATGGAGGACTTCCGGGTCGACGTCGTCGTCGGCAAGGGCCCGGGTGCCACCTCGATCCCGCTCGAGGTCGCGCCGTTCACCCTGGTCGGGGCCACGACGCGGGCTGGCTCGCTGACCGGTCCGCTGCGCGACCGGTTCGGTTTCACCGGGCAGATGGAGTTCTACGACGTCCCCGAGCTGGAGCTCGTGCTCCGCCGTGCCGCCGGGATCCTCGGCATCGACCTGCGCCCCGACGGCGGGGCCGAGATCGCCGGTCGCTGCCGCGGCACCCCCCGGGTGGCGAACCGGCTGCTTCGCCGGGTCCGCGACTACGCCGAGGTCCGCGCGGACGGGGTGGTCACCCGGGAGGTCGCCCGCGACGCGCTGGCCGTGTACGACGTCGACGAGCTCGGCCTCGACCGCCTCGACCGCGCGGTGCTCGGCGCGCTGGTCCGCTCCTTCCACGGCGGCCCGGTCGGGGTGTCGACCCTCGCCGTCGCGGTGGGGGAGGAGCCCGGGACCGTCGAGGAGGTCTGCGAGCCCTACCTGGTGCGGGCCGGGATGATCGCCCGCACCCCGCGCGGGCGGGTCGCGACCCCGCTGGCCTGGACCCACCTCGGGCTGACCCCGCCCGCGGACGCGCCGGCCGGGCACCGGATCGACCCGCTGTTCTGACCCGGGCACGCCGCCGGGGCACCGGAGCGCACGGCCGGTCGCACATGGGAGGATCCGGACGGACCGAACGGATCGGGCAGCGCCCGGCCGGGACGACGGGCACCCTGGTGCCCGCACACCGCGCGGGGCCCTCCGGACACCGCGTGCCCCGACCGGTGACCCGGACCGGGACGTCGGAACGATCCGGGCGTTCGACTCGTTCCGGGGCAGGTCGGACAGTCGACAGCTCCCGGACGACGCCGTTCGGCCCGCCGCACTGCGACGAGCGGTCCGCCACCGGGAGGGGGCAGGCCGTCGGTGTCGGTCCCGGCTGGCACACTCACGATTACGAGACGAGACGGAGACCCCGCACGATGACATCAATTCTCGCCCAGCAGGCCGGTGGCGGCTCGAGCATCTTCTCACTGCTGCCGTTCCTCATCATCCTGCTGCTGTTCGTGCCGTTGTTCCTCAACGGCCGCAAGCAGCGCAGGCAGATGGCGGAGACGCAGGCGATGCAGCAGGCGCTGGAGGACGGCGACGTCGTCGTCACCACGTCCGGGCTGCGGGGCACCATCGTCGACGCCTCGTACGAGGACACGATCGACCTCGAGATCGCCGACGGCGTGGTCACCACCTGGCTGCGTGCGGCGATCCGGGAGAAGGTCACGACCGACGAGGCGACGGAGGAGACCGTCGCCGAGCCGGCCGACAAGGACGCGTCGGAGAACAAGCCGACCATCCACTGAGCACGTCGGGAACGGGCCGGACGGCCCGTTCCGGCGGCCTCGGCGTCCGTACCGGGCCCGGCCGCGGCTCTGCCGCACCGGCCCGGTGGGACGGCGACCGACCGTGAGGCCGGCCGCGGCCGCCGCACGAGTCGGATCAGGAGAACGATCACGTGGCAACGTCGTCGGGGCAGCAGCACGTGCGCCCCTGGCGCTACCTGACGGCCTTCGCAGGCATCGTCGTGGTGCTGTACGCACTGGTGTTCCTCACCGGGGGCGGCAACCTCACACCGAAGCTGGGCATCGACCTGCAGGGTGGCACCCGCGTCACGCTCACCGCGCGCACCACCGACGGGCAGCCACCGCCGCGTGACCAGCTGGTCCAGGCGCAGGACATCATCGAGCAGCGCGTCAACGGGCTCGGTGTCAGCGGCGCCGAGGTCCAGCTGGACGGCAACAACATCGTCATCACCGTCCCCGGTGACGCCGGCGAGCAGGCCCGCTCCCTGGGGCAGACCGCGCAGCTGCGTTTCCGGGAGGTGCTGCAGGGCCCGGTCCCGGTGAACCAGGCCGCAGGCGGGCAGCCCGCACCGGGCCAGGGCGCGCAGACCGGTCAGGCCCCGGCGAGCCCGGACCCCGCGAGCCCTGCCCCTGCGCAGCCGCAGGGGATGGGCGAGCAGAGCCACCCCGTCGCCCCGGTCGCGCAGGTCTCGCCGCTGCAGGACCCGCCGCCGACACCCGCGCCGTCCCCCGCTCCGGGCCCTGGCGGGCTCGCCCCGGACGACCCGCGGGTCGCCGCCGAGGTCACGAAGCTCCGTGAGACCCGGCAGAGCACCGACCAGGCCACCCAGCTGCAGGCGCTGCTGCCCCTGGACTGCAACGCCCCCGACCCGCTGCAGGGCTACGACGACCCGACGAAGCCGCTGGTCGCGTGCAGCGAGGACAAGCAGAACAAGTACCTGCTCGGCCCCTCCTTCCTGGAGGGCACCGAGATCGCCTCGGCCCAGGCCCAGCAGAACCCGCAGGGCGCAGGCTGGGTGGTCTCGCTGACCTTCAAGCCGCAGGGCGCCGACACCTGGGGGCAGTACACGACGAACAACGTCGGCAAGAACGTGGCGTTCGTGCTCGACGGCGACGTCGTCTCGGCCCCCACGATCAACCAGCCGATCTACGGGCAGACCCAGATCTCCGGGCAGTTCAACCAGGAGCGGGCCCAGCAGCTCGCCCAGGTACTGCGCTACGGCTCGCTGCCGCTGTCGTTCGACTCCGGCAACGCCCAGACCGTCTCGGCCACCCTGGGGCTCGCCTCGCTGGAGGCCGGGCTGCTCGCCGGCGCCGTCGGACTGGCCCTGGTGTTCGTCTACTGCCTGTTCTACTACCGGCTGCTCGGCATCCTGACGATCCTGTCGCTGGTCCTGTCCGGCCTGGTCGTCTACGCGGTGCTGATCCTGCTCGGGCTCTGGATCGGATTCACCCTCGACCTCGCCGGGGTCGCCGGGTCCATCATCGCCATCGGCATCACCGCCGACTCGTTCGTCATCTTCTTCGAGCGGCTCAAGGACGAGATGCGGGAGGGCCGCACGTTCCGCTCGGCCGTCCCGCGGTCCTGGGAGCGGGCGCGGCGCACGATCCTCACCGCCGACGCCGTCAGCTTCCTCGCCGCCGCGGTGCTCTACATCCTGGCCGTCGGCGAGGTCCGCGGCTTCGCGTTCACCCTGGGCATGTCCACGGTCCTCGACCTCGTCGTCGTGTTCCTCGTGACGTTCCCGCTGGTCGTGCTCATCTCCCGGTCGAAGTCGCTGGGCAGGCCCGGGCTGTCCGGGCTCGCGGCCGTCGACCGGATCGGGCAGCGGCACCGCCGTGAGAAGCCGGCCGTCGGCAGGCGCGCGGCCACCACCGGGAAGGGAACGGGCGGATGACGAACCCCGAGTCGATGTCGGGCTGGACCCGGCTCACCACCGGCACCGCGAACGTCGACATCATCGGCCGCCGGAAGACCTGGTACATCGGGTTCGGCGTGCTCATCGCGATCTGCCTGCTGTCGCTGGTCTTCCGGGGCTTCAACCTCGGGATCGACTTCACCGGCGGCTCCCAGATCCAGATGCCCGCCACCGGGGCGAACGGCGCGATCAGCACCCAGCAGGTCGACCGGGTCTACGAGAGTGTGATCGGCTCCGCGCCCGAGGTCACCCAGTCCGTCGGGTCCGGCGACGCCGCGTCGATCGTGCTGCAGTCCGCGCCGCTGACCTCCGAGCAGCTCGTGCCGCTGCGCGAGGCGCTGTTCACCCAGCTGCAGCCGCTCGGCGCGGACGGCACCCCCAGCGCCGCCTCGATCAGCGACTCGCAGGTCTCGGGCACCTGGGGCGGCGAGGTCACCACACAGGCGCTGATCGCGCTCGCCGTGTTCATCGTGCTGGTCACGCTGTTCCTGGCGTTCTACTTCGAGCGGGCGATGGCGGCCGCCGCGCTGGTGGCCCTGATCAACGACATCGTCGTCACCGCGGGCGTGTACTCGATCATCGGTCTGGAGGTCACCCCGGCCACGGTGATCGGGCTGCTCACCATCCTCGGGTTCTCCCTCTACGACACCGTCGTGGTGTTCGACAAGGTCCGGGAGAACTCCCGCGGACTGCTCAAGCTGACCCGGCGCACCTACGCCGAGGCCGCGAACCTGGCGCTGAACCAGACGCTCATGCGGTCGATGAACACCTCGCTGATCGCGATCCTGCCGGTGCTCGGCCTGCTCGTGATCGGCGTCGGGCTGCTCGGCGTCGGCACCCTGGCCGACCTGGCCCTGGTCCAGCTGGTCGGCATGATCTCCGGTGTCGTCTCCTCGTTGCTGCTGGCCACCCCCGTGCTGGTGGACATCAAGCTGCGCGACAAGCGGGTCCGGGACCAGGCCGCCCGGGTCGAGGCCCGGCGTGCCCGCGCGGCCGGCCGCGGCGGGACGGACTCCGGGCCCGACACCGGGACCGGCTCCGACGTCGACGGCGGCCCGGCCACCGATACCCTCGCCGCCGTGAGCTCCTCCGCACCCGCCGCCCCGCGGCCCGGCGCCCGCCCGACCGGCAAGACCGGACGGCGTCGCGGGTGACCGGGGCACAGGTCGACGGCATCCGGGTCGGGCCCGGGATCAGCGGCGACTCCGCCGAGGACCTGCTCAGGGTCGCCGAGCTGGTCCGCTCGGTGCCCGACTACCCGCAGCCCGGTGTGCTGTTCCGGGACATCACCCCGGTGCTGGCGGATGGGGAGTCCTTCGCGACCGTCACCACCGAGCTGGCCGCGGGCGCCGGCCAGGCGGACCTCGTCGTCGGGGTGGAGGCGCGCGGGTTCCTGCTCGGCGCCGCCGTCGCGCTCGTCGCCGGGGTCGGGACCGTACCGGTCCGCAAGGCGGGCAAGCTGCCCGCGGTCGCCGCGTCGCGCAGCTACGACCTGGAGTACGGCAGCGCCACTCTGGAGCTGCCGGCCGGCGTCGTCGAGCCGGGGGCCCGGGTCTACGTGGTCGACGACGTGCTCGCCACCGGTGGCACCGCCACGGCGGCCTGCGCGCTGCTCGCCGACGTCGGGGCGGAGGTCGTCGGGTTCGGCACGCTGCTGGAGCTGACCGCGCTGAACGGCCGGGCGAAGCTCGGTGACCTGCGGATCGACGCCCTGCTGAACGCCTGACGACGACGTGGGCCCGAACGCGGACTATCCTCGGGTGGCGGGGACCTGCCCGCCACCCGAGCACGAGCAGGAGGTGCGGTGACCGAGGTCGACCGGACGAGCACCCACCCGGCCACGCGGCCCCTGTCGCCTGCCGACGACGAGCCGCCACGCCCGTCCGCGACCCGCCGGGTCCGCGCCCGGATCGCCCGGCGGATGACCCCGCAGCGCGTCGCCATCGTGACCCCGGTGCTGGAGCCGCTCGCCGCGGTCCACCGGTCGCTGCACCCCAAGGCCGACCTGGTGCTGCTGCAGCGCGCCTACGACGTCGCCGAGGACAAGCACGACGGGCAGACCCGCAAGTCCGGGGACCCCTACATCACCCACCCGCTCGCCGTCGCCACGATCCTGGCCGAGCTGGGCATGGACACCACGACTCTGGTCGCGGCGCTGCTGCACGACACCGTCGAGGACACCGACTACTCCCTGGAACGGCTGCGCGCCGACTTCGGCGACGAGGTCGCGCACCTCGTCGACGGGGTCACCAAGCTCGACAAGGTCGAGTTCGGCACCGCCGCCGAGGCCGAGACGATCCGCAAGATGGTCGTCGCGATGGCGCGGGACCCGCGGGTGCTGGTCATCAAGCTGTCCGACCGGCTGCACAACATGCGCACGATGCGCTTCCTGCGCCCGGAGAAGCAGGTCAAGAAGGCGAACGAGACCCTCGAGGTGTTCGCCCCGCTCGCGCACCGGCTCGGCATGGCCACGGTGAAGCTGGAGCTGGAGGACCTGTCCTTCGCGATCCTGCAGCCGAAGAAGTACCAGGAGATCGTGCGGCTGGTCGCCGACCGGGCGCCCTCGCGCGACACCTACCTGCGCCAGGTCATCGACGAGGTCTCGGCACAGCTGGACTCGGCGCGGATCCCGGCCACGGTCGAGGGCCGTCCGAAGCACTACTACTCGATCTACCGCAAGATGATCGTCAAGGGCCGCGACTTCGACGACATCCACGACCTCGTGGGCGTGCGCGTGCTCGTCGACGAGGTGCGCGACTGCTACGCCGCGATCGGCATGGTGCACGCGCTGTGGCAGCCGATGCCCGGCCGGTTCAAGGACTACATCGCCCAGCCCCGGTTCGGGGTCTACCAGTCGCTGCACACCACCGTGATCGGGCCCGACGGCAAGCCTCTCGAGGTGCAGATCCGCACGCGCGCCATGCACCGCACCGCCGAGTACGGCATCGCGGCGCACTGGCGCTACAAGGAGGTCAAGGGCGGCGGCAACAAGGAGGTCGAGGTCGAGGAGATGGCGTGGATGCGCCAGCTGCTCGACTGGCAGCGCGAGGCCGCCGACCCCGGCGAGTTCCTCGACTCGCTGCGCTTCGACCTCGCCGCGCGGGAGATCTTCGTCTTCACCCCGAAGGGCGACGTCGTCACCCTGCCGACCGGCTCCACCCCGATCGACCTGGCCTACGCCGTGCACACCGAGGTCGGCCACCGCTGCATCGGGTCGCGGGTCAACGGCAAGCTCGTCGCGCTGGAGCGCCAGCTGTCCTCCGGCGACGTCGTCGAGATCTTCACCTCGAAGGCCGAGGCCGCCGGGCCGAGCCGGGACTGGCTGCAGATCGCGAAGTCCCCGCGGGCCAAGGCCAAGATCAAGCAGTGGTTCGCGAAGGAACGTCGCGAGGAGGCCGTCGAGGAGGGCAAGGAGGCGATCACCCGGGAGGCACGCCGCACCGGGATGCCGCTGCAGCGGCTCATCTCCGCCGACGCGATGTCCGCGCTCGCCCGGGAGATGCACTACTCCGACGTCTCCGCGCTCTACGCCGCCGTCGGCGAGCACCAGGCCAGTGCCCAGCACGTCGTGCAGCGTCTCGTGGCCTGGTTCGGCGGCGAGGAGGAGGCCGAGGAGGAGCTCGCCGAGCGGGCGACGCCCTCGACGGTCCGCCACCGGCGCCCGTCGGGCAACGCGGGTGTCGTCGTCACCGGCGAGGACGGCCTGGCCGTCGGTGACCTCTACGTCAAGCTCGCCCGCTGCTGCACCCCGGTGCCGGGCGACGCGATCCTCGGGTTCGTCACCCGTGGCGGCGGCATCAGCGTGCACCGCACCGACTGCACCAACGCCGGGGACCTGACCGCGCGGGAGGAGCGCCTGGTCGACGTGACCTGGTCGGTCTCGCCGGAGTCGGTGTTCCTGGTCGCCATCCAGGTCGAGGCACTGGACCGGCACCGGCTGCTGTCCGACGTCACCAAGGTGCTGGCCGACGAGAAGGTCAACATCCTCTCGGCGACGACGACGACCTCCCGCGACCGTGTCGCGATCTCCCGGTTCTCCTTCGAGATGGGGGACCCGAAGCACCTCGGGCACCTGCTGCAGGCGGTGCGCAACATCGAGGGCGTCTACGACGTCTACCGGGTCACCAGCGCCGCCTGACCCCCGGCCCGCCCCGGAGGGGACGGGCCGGGAGCCAGGTCAGCCGACGGTGGTGCGCTGGATGTCGACCGGGATGCTCGGCAGGCCGTCTCCGGAGCCGACGGACTCGCCGCCCGCGGCGACCTCGTCCAGGGTCGCGAGACCCTCGGTGCCGATCGTGCCGAACACGGTGTAGCTCGGCGGGAGCTGGGCGTCGCCGTAGATCATGAAGAACTGGCTGCCGTTGGTGTCCGGCCCGGCGTTGGCCATCGCCAGCAGGCCGCGGCCGTAGGTGAGGCCGGGGAACACCTCGTCGGCGAAGGAGTAGCCGGGGCCGCCGCGGCCGGAGCCGGACGGGTCGCCGCACTGCAGCACCTGCAGGCCGGGACTGGTGGTGAGCCGGTGGCAGGAGGTCCCGTCGAAGTAGCCCTGCTGCGCGAGGCTCGCGAAGCTCTTGACCGTGCACGGCGCGAGGGCGCGGTCCAGCGTCAGGTCGATCGGGCCGGCGCTGGTCTGCAGGTCCGCGGTCACCGTCCCCTGTGCCGGGGTGGCGCCGGCGGCCGGCGGGTTCACCGGCTTCGCGGCGGGCTCGGGGGCCCGGGGATAGGTGCAGTCGACCGAGGCCGGCAGGGCCGTCGGGCGCTTCGGCAGGGCGACGGTCGGCAGCCCGGAGGTGTCCGGGCCGTCACCGGCGGGCGGGGCGGCGGCGGGCGGGGTGGCGGCGTCGGGGCCGCCCCAGGCCGAGGTCAGCGCGTAGATCCCGACCGCGGCCAGCACGACGACCAGCACGGTCACCACGGCCGCGATCGTCGTGTTCCGCTTGCGCTTCTGCTCGCGCTCGGCCCGGCGGGCCTGCTGCGCCTCCAGCTTGCGCTTGGCCGCCTCCCGGCGCTGCTCGTTCGTCGCCACGTCCCGCCAACTCCCTGACTTGATCATCCGTACGCGCGGTGAGGGTATCGGGGCGACCTGGGGAGAAAGCTGAGAGACACCGGTTCTAGGCTGGGAGGACCGATCTGATCCCCGGAGAGGACGTGCAACCACCGTGACCGCCACCGAGCCGCAGGTGAGCCGGGCCCGCAGGCCCGAGCCGTTCGCCGCGCCGAAGGGCATCCCCGAGTACCTCCCGCCGTCCTCGGCCGGGTTCGTGCACGTGCGGGACACCCTCGCCGCCGCCGCCGAGCGCGCCGGGTACGGCCACATCGAGCTGCCGGTGTTCGAGGACACCGGCCTCTACGCCCGCGGGGTGGGGGAGTCCACCGACGTCGTCTCCAAGGAGATGTACACCTTCGCCGACCGCGGCGACCGTTCGGTGACGCTGCGCCCCGAGGGCACCGCGGGCGTCGTCCGCTCGGTGATCGAGCACAACCTCGACAAGCAGGGACTGCCGGTCAAGCTGCGCTACGCCGGACCCTTCTTCCGCTACGAGCGCCCCCAGGCCGGCCGCTACCGGCAGCTCCAGCAGGTCGGCGTCGAGGCGATCGGGGTGGACGACGCAAGCCTGGACGCCGAGGTCATCGCGATCGCCGACGAGGGGTTCAAGGCCCTCGGCCTGACCGGCTACCGGCTGGAGATCACCTCCCTCGGCGACGCCGAGTGCCGTCCCGCCTACCGCGCGCTGCTGCAGGAGTTCCTCGCCGGGCTCGACCTCGACGAGGCGACCCGGGCCCGGGCGGAGATCAACCCGCTGCGGGTGCTCGACGACAAGCGCCCCGAGATCCGCGCCGCGATGGCCGACGCGCCGCTGCTGATGGACCACCTGTCCGACGCCGCCGCCGACCACCACGCCCGCGTGCTGGCCCACCTCGACGACCTCGGCGTCGCCTACACGCCGAACCCGCGCATGGTCCGGGGCCTGGACTACTACACCAAGACGACCTTCGAGTTCGTCCACGACGGCCTCGGCGCGCAGTCCGGTATCGGCGGTGGCGGCCGCTACGACGGTCTCATGGCGACCCTCGGCGGACCGGAGCTGTCCGGCGTCGGGTTCGGCATCGGCGTCGACCGCACGCTGCTCGCCTGCCGCGCCGAGGGCGTCGCGCCCTGGTCGGACGCGCGGGTCGAGGTGTTCGGGGTGTCCCTCGGCGACGCCGCGCAGCGCCGCCTGGTCGTGATCGCCGCGCAGCTGCGGGCCCGGGGCCTGCGGGTCGACCTGGCCTACGGTGGCCGGGGAATCAAGGGCGCGATGAAGTCCGCCGACCGGTCCGGGGCGCGGTTCGCGCTGGTCCTGGGAGACCGGGACCTGGAGAACGGCACCGTCGGGCTCAAGGACCTCGTCTCCGGTGAGCAGCAGGACGTCCCGCTGGACGCGGTCACCGACGCCGTCGTGACCGCCCTGGCGGGCTGAGGCCCGCCGTGGCCCGGACCGACCGGGACCGGTGGGACGCGAAGCACCGCGCCCTCGGCACCGGCACCTCCGCCCCGCCGGATGCCCTGCGCGGGCACCTCGACCTGCTCCCGTCGTCCGGCCGGGCGCTGGACGTGGCCTGCGGGCGGGGGAGCGTCGCGGTGTGGCTCGCCGGGCGCGGGCTCGACGTCGTCGCCGTCGACGTGTCGCCGGCCGCGCTCGCCGCGGGGGCCGAGCTCGTGACCCGCGAGCAGCCGCCCGGTCGCGTGCGCTGGGTGGAGGCGGATCTCGACGCCGGGTTCCCGGCCGAGGACGACCGCTACGACCTCGTCGTGTGCCAGCGCTTCCGCGACCCGGCGCTCTACCCGGCGATGGCCGCGGCGCTCGCCCCGGGCGGGCTGCTGGTGGTCACGGTCCTGTCCGAGGTCGGCGACACGGGCGGGGCGTTCCGGGCGGCGCCGGGGGAGCTCACCGCGGCGTTCGCCTGCCTCGAGGTCCTCGCCCACCGCGAGGGCGACGGCGAGGCGCACCTCGTCGCCCGCGCCCCCGCCTGAACGGGCGCCGCCGCTCAGCCGCCGTGCGTCGCCGCGCTGCGGTCGTCGGTGTGGGTGTAGGGGTTGTCGAGGACCTTGGTCTGCGGGATCTCCGGGTTCATCCCCGCCTGCCACGCCTGCTCGCCCATCGTCGCGCGCAGGTGCTCCACGGTCGCGGTGACCGCTGCGCGGGCGGCGGGCAGGTCGATGTCGACGAGACGCCCGTCGCGCTTCACCACGCGCCCGTCCACCAGGACCGTGTGCACGTCCCCGCGCCGGGCCTGGAACGCGACGTGGCCGTGCGGGTGCAGCACCGGGAACGACACCGGTGAGTGGTCGTTGCGCAGCAGCACCAGGTCGGCCTTCTTCCCGACCTCGACGGAGCCCAGGTCCGACTCGCGCCCGATCGCGCGGGCCCCGCCGCGGGTGGCCCACTCGACGACCTGCTCGGCCCGGAGCGACGAGTGGGTGACGGTGTCCCCGCGCCCGTGCGCCTCCAGGTGCTCGCGGGACCGGTCGGCGCCCAGCGTGGTGCGCATCGCCGAGAACAGGTCCGCGCTCCACCACATCGACGAGTCCATCGACAGCGACACCGGGATGCCGTGCTCGCGCAGCGCCCAGGTGGGCGGGTAGCCCTGACCGGCGCTCTGCCCGCTCTCGGTGGACACCGACACCGAGCCGCCGGTCGCGGCGATCCGGTGGTAGGAGTCCGCGGACAGCGACGCGGCGTGCACGTAGACGGTGTCCGGGCCGGCGAACCCGTGCTCGTGCATGAGCCGGACGCCGTCGTCGTTGGTGGCGTCCCGCACCCCGGCGTGGGTGGTGACGTCGACGCCGAGCTCGCGGGCCACCTCGAACGCGGGACGCTCGGGGAACGCCGGGTCGCCGGTGACGTCGAAGGCCAGCTGGAAGCCCAGCATGTCGTCGCCGGGGGTGATGCGCCGCGACACGAACTCCGCGAACCCGGGGTCGGCGGTCCAGTTCGCGGGGGGCGTCGTGGATGTTGCCGTAGGCGAGCACGAACCGGCCCGCTACGCCATCCCGATGGACGGCCCGGTCGGCGACCTGATCTCGCGCACCGATATCAGCCCGATGCGGCCCGCGCACATCCACTTCCTGCTCGCCGTGCCCGGCTACGCACCGCTCATCACCCACCTGTTCCGGGAGGACACCGAGTACCTCGACTCCGACGTCGTGTTCGGCGTGAAGCGCGAGCTCGTCGTGGCGTTCGACCGCCACGAGCCCGGCCCCACGCCGGACGGCGGGCACAGCGACGCCCCCTGGTACGAGGCCCGCTACGACTTCGTGCTCCAGCCCGCCGGATAGGCCGACAGCGTGTCGGGCAGGGTCTCGGGCAGGGCGTCGGCCGGACTCAGCGCCGCCCGACGACCAGCGCGGCCAGCCCGGTCGTCACCGGGACTGCGGCGACCAGACCGATGCTGCCCACCAGCGTCCGCACGATCTCGGTCGCCACGTCCTGGCTGGTCAGCACCTGCGTCACCCCGCCGGCGGCGACGGTGAACAACAGCAGCAGCGGCAGCGCTGCCCCGGCGTAGGCCAGCACGAGGGTGTTCACCGCGGACGCGACGTGGTCGCGGCCGATCCGCATCCCGGCGGCGAACAGCTCGCCCACGCTCATCCCCGGATTCGCCGCGCCCAGCTCCCACACCGCGGACGCCTGGGTGACGGTGACGTCGTCCAGCGCCCCGAGCGCCCCGATCACCAGCCCGGCCAGCACCAGGCCGCGGGGGTCGATCGGCACGCCCGGGCCGAGCGTGCCGATCAGGGTGGCGGTGGTGTCGTCGAGCCCGGTGAGCCGGGAGGTGACGGTGAACAGGTAGCCGAGCAGCCCGATCAGGGCGAGCGAGGCGAGTGTGCCGAGCACCGCGCAGGACGTCCGCGCGGTGAACCCGTGGGTCAGGTACAGCACCACGAACATGATCAGGCAGGCGCCGGTGACCGCGACCGCGAGCGGGGAGCCACCGGACAGGATCGCGGGCAGCACGAACCACAGCAGGATGACGAAGCTCAGCGCCAGGCTGACCAGCGCCGCGAACCCGCGCAGCCGTCCCAGCACGACGACGGCCAGGGCGAACGCCGCCGCCAGCCACCCCAGCGGGGCGCCGCGCTGGAAGTCGACGAGCTGGTAGGAGCCCGCGTCGTCGGGGTTGGCGCCCGACCACGACAGGGTGACCGGGTCGCCCACCGCGAACCGCGGCGTCGACGGCTCGTTCGGCACCAGCTGCACCAGGTCCCGTCCGGCACGGGGCCCGTCGGACAGCGCGACCGTCACCCCGGTGCAGCGACGGTCGCCGGCGCCGGGGGAGCAGTCCGCGACCTGCACCGAGGTGACGGTGCCGTGCACCTGCTGGGTGGGCGGGATCTCCGGGACCGGGGTCGCCCCCGGCCACAGCAGGGCCACCCCGGCGAGCGTCGCGAGCACGCACGGCACGAGCAGCGCGACGAGCAGCCTCCGCACCCGTCGTCCGGCCGGGGCCGCGGCGCCGTGCCCGTGGCCGTGTCCCTGCTCGTGTCCCTGGCCGTGTGCCGCGCTGTGTCCCTCTCGGTGTCCGTCTCCTTGTCCGTCTCGGTGTCCTTCGCCGAGTCCCGCGCCGTGGTCGTGCCCGGTGGCGGGCGGTGCCGGCGCGCCGGTCGTGGTGCCGGGCCCCGCCGCGCCGGGACAGTCGCCCCAGCCGCCCGGGTGCCCGGCGCGGGGGATCGGACCGGTCTCGGCGCTGTCGTCGTCCCTGCCGTCGGTGCTGCTGTCGGTGCTGCCGCCGGCGGGGCCCGGCGCGGCTCGGCCTGCCGGTGCGGGGGAGGCGCCGGCGCCGTTCTCCTCGCGGGACGGGCGGCGCGGGGCGGGTGTCCGGGTGTCCTGTGTCCGCCGGGCCCGGTGCCGCGCCGGTTCAGCCGGGAGCCGGTGCCCGCCCGAGGCGCCCGGTGCCCGGTCCTCGGCGCGCCGCCGTCCCCCCGTCCGCGGAGCGCTGGGCGGGCCGCCGTCGGGGGCGGACGGGTCGCGCGGGACGGGCGGGGGCGGGGGCACCTCTGCATCCTTGCAAACGATCTTCGGCCTGCGGGGTGCCGTTCGCCCGGACGCGACCGCCCGGCGACGACCGGTTGTCCGGCGTTCGAACTTGTGTTCGACTAGGGTGGTGCGATGGGACGGACAGCAGGTCGGGGCGGACGGGGTCGGACACGCGACGGCGCTGCCGGGGATGCGGGGGTTGCTGCGCTCGGTGCGCACCCCCGGGTTCGCGGACACGGTGTTCCACGAGGTCGAGGCGCGCTCGGTGCTCAACCGGGTGCCGTCGTCGTCGCCGGTGCCGTTCGGGTGGACGGTCAACCCCTACCGCGGCTGCTCGCACGCCTGCACCTACTGCCTCGTCCCGGACACCCCGGTGCTCACCGCCGACGGCCGGTCCCGGCCCATCGGGGAGCTGCGCCCGGGTGACGAGGTGGTCGGCACCCTCGCGGACGGCGGCGGGCGGCGCCGGTTCGTCCGCACCCCGGTGCTCGCGCGCTGGTCGACCCGGCGCCGGGCGCAGGAGGTGATCCTCGACGACGGCACGGTGCTCGTCACCTCCGCCGAACACCGTTTCCTCACCACCTCCGGCTGGGCACACGTGCGCCCGGGGCGCTGCCGTTCCTCGGCGGACCGGCCGCACCTGGCACCGGGGACGGCACTGGTCGGGCCCGGTGCGGCCGCGGTCC
This sequence comes from Pseudonocardia sp. HH130629-09, assembly GCF_001294645.1. Lineage (NCBI taxonomy): Bacteria > Bacillati > Actinomycetota > Actinomycetes > Pseudonocardiales > Pseudonocardiaceae > Pseudonocardia > Pseudonocardia sp. HH130629-09. The sequence continues at coordinate 2,530,560 of NZ_CP011868.1, read as the reverse complement.
CGGGCGGGCCACGGCCCGACGGGTACGCCGAGGGCTGGCTCTGCGGGCTGGTCCGGGCCGACGCGGTGCGCGGGCGGGTGCGGGCCGAGCCGTTCCCGACCGGCTGGGTCGAGCTGGAGGCGCTCGCCCGCGCCCACCACCTGCTGACCGCGCGGCCGGTGCCCGTGGCCGCCGGGATGCTCGCGGCGCCCGCACCGTCGCCGACGGCCTGGCCGCACCGGCCCGCCCGTGGCTGGTCGGCCGGGTTCGTCGGCGGGATCGTCGACGCCTGCGGTGAGGTCTCCGCCGGGGTGCTGCGGATCGTGCCCGGCGAGGAGACGCTCGCCCGCGCCTGCGTCGACGCGCTGCGGCGGCTCGGGTTCCGGGTGGCCTCGGAGCCCTCGGCCCGGCCCGGGGTGCGGGCGCTGCGGGTGCTGGGCGGGGTCGCCGAGCAGCTGCGGCTGGTCGCGGTGACCGACCCGGCCGTGGCCCGGATGCGTGACGTCGGCGGCGCCCGCGTCGAGGAGCCGCCCGGGGGGAGCGCCGCGGGTGGTGTCGGTCCGCGACACCGGCACCCTCCGTCCGATGGTCGACATCACCACCGGCACCGGTGACTTCGTCGCCGCCGGGGTGGTCAGCCACAACTGCTTCGCCCGCAACACCCACACCTACCTGGACCTGGACGCGGGCGCGGACTTCGACTCCCAGATCGTGGTCAAGGTGAACGTCGCCCGGGTGCTGGAGCGGGAGCTGGCCCGGCCGTCGTGGCGGCGCGAGCACGTCGCGATGGGCACCAACACCGACCCCTACCAACGGGCGGAGGGCCGCTACCGGCTGATGCCGGGGGTGATCGGCGCGCTGGCCCGCTCCGGCACGCCGTTCTCCGTCCTGACCAAGGGCACCGTGCTGGGCCGGGACCTGCCGCAGCTCGCGGCCGCGAACGCCGACGTGCGCGTCGGCACCGGGGTATCGATCGCGCTGCTGGACCGGGAGCTGCAGTCGCACCTGGAGCCGGGCACGCCGAGCCCGCGGGCCCGGCTCGACCTGGTCCGCCGGATCACCGATGCGGGCCTGCCCTGCGGGGTCATGGTGGCCCCGGTGCTGCCGTGGCTGACCGACTCCACCGAGGCCCTCGACGCACTGCTGGGCGAGATCGCCGCCGCCGGGGCGAGCCGGGCCACGGTCCTCGCGCTGCACCTGCGCCCCGGGACCCGGGAGTGGTTCCTGGCCTGGCTGGGGCGGACCCACCCCGCGCTGCTGCCGCGCTACGAGCGGCTCTACCGCGGCGGGGCCTACGCCACACCGGACTACCGCAGGGCCCTGGCCCGGCGGGTCTCCCCGCTGCTGGCCCGGCACGGCCTGGACCGGCCCGAAGCGAACCCGCGGGCCCCGGGGTGGACCCGGCAGCGGGTCGCGCCGGTGCGGCCCCCGGACCCGGACGCGGGGCAGCTGAGCCTGCTGTGAGGCGGCGCCGAAACCTGGTGGCAGGCGGCCTGGGTGGTGCCGATAGCCTTGACCGCCGTGATGCGAACCCACCCCGTCGGAACCCTGCGTGCCGAGAACGCCGGCCAGACCGTGACCCTCGCCGGATGGGTGGCCCGCCGCCGCGATCACGGTGGCGTGATCTTCATCGACCTGCGGGACCGCTCCGGATCGGCCCAGGTGGTGTTCCGTGAGGGCGAGATGGCCGAGCGGGCGCACCGGCTGCGCTCCGAGTTCTGCATCCAGGTCGTCGGCGAGGTCGTCCGCCGGCCCGCGGGCAACGAGAACGCCGATCTGCCGACCGGCGACATCGAGGTCACGGTCACCGGGCTGACCGTGCTGTCGGAGTCCGCGCCGCTGCCGTTCCCGATCGACGAGCACACCGGCGTCGGCGAGGAGATCCGGCTCTCCCACCGCTACCTCGACCTGCGCCGTCCCGGGCCGGCCGCGGCCATGAAGCTGCGCAGCGACGTGAACAAGGCCGCCCGCGACGTGCTCGCCGCCGAGGACTTCATCGAGGTCGAGACGCCGACCCTGACCCGGTCGACCCCGGAGGGCGCGCGCGACTTCGTCGTCCCGGCCCGGCTGCGCCCCGGCTCCTGGTACGCGCTGCCGCAGAGCCCGCAGCTGTTCAAGCAGCTGCTGATGGTCGGCGGGCTGGAGCGGTACTACCAGATCGCGCGCTGCTACCGCGACGAGGACTTCCGCGCCGACCGGCAGCCGGAGTTCACCCAGCTCGACATCGAGATGAGCTTCGTCGAGCAGGACGACGTCATCGCGCTGGCCGAGAAGGTGCTGGTCGCGCTGTGGAAGCTCGTCGGCTACGACGTGCCCACCCCGATCCGCCGGATGCCCTACGCCGAGGCGATGGCCCGCTACGGCTCGGACAAGCCCGACCTGCGGTTCGACATCGAGCTCACCGAACTCACGTCGTACTTCGCGGGCACCGGGTTCCGGGTCTTCCAGAACCCCTACGTCGGCGCCGTCGTCATGCCGGGCGGGGCGTCGCAGCCCCGCAAGGTGCTCGACGGCTGGCAGGAGTGGGCCAAGCAGCGTGGCGCCCGCGGCCTGGCCTACGTGCTGATCGGCGAGGACGGGCAGGTCGACGAGCGCGGCCCCGTCGTCAAGAACCTGTCCGAGGCCGAGCGGTCCGGGCTGGCCGAGGCCGTCGGCGCGAACCCCGGTGACTGCATCTTCTTCGCCGCGGGCACGCCGAGTGAGGCCCGCGCACTGCTCGGTGCCGCCCGGGGCGAGATCGCGCGGCGCATCGGTGCGATCGACGAGTCGGCCTGGTCGTTCGTCTGGATCGTCGACGCCCCGCTGTTCGAGTCGGCCGCCGACACCGACGACGTCGCCGTCGGCGGCGGTGCGTGGACCGCGCTGCACCACGCGTTCACCTCGCCGACCCCGGAGTGGATCGACAGCTTCGAGAAGGACCCGGGCAACGCCCTGGCCTACGCCTACGACATCGTCTGCAACGGCAACGAGATCGGTGGCGGCTCGATCCGTATCCACTCGGCCGAGGTGCAGAAGCGGGTCTTCGAGGTCATGGGTCTGTCCGCGGAGGAGGCGCAGGAGAAGTTCGGCTTCCTGCTCGACGCCTTCGCCTACGGTCCGCCGCCGCACGGCGGGATCGCGTTCGGCTGGGACCGGATCACCGCGCTGCTCGCCGGCGTCGACTCGATCCGCGAGGTCATCGCCTTCCCGAAGACCGGCGGCGGGTTCGACCCGCTGACCCAGGCACCCGCTCCGATCACCGCCGCCCAGCGCAAGGAGGCCGGCGTCGACGCGAAGCCCGCCGCGGCCGCGCCCGGGGGTTCCGTGCCCGGCCCGTCGTCCGAGACCGGCGGCGGCGCCCCGGAGAAGCCCGGCCCGGCCGCGTAGGTGCTGCACCTGCGGGTGGTCTGTCCAGCCGGACGGACCGCCGACGTCCGCACCGTCCTCGACGCCGAACCCGGGGTGGCCCACCTGGTGGTCCACCCCGGGGTGGCGGTGCATCCGGCCGGTGACCTGATCGAGGCCGACGTCGCCCGGGAGTGCGCCGACGACCTGCTGGGCAGGCTGTCCGATCTCGGCGTAGACCACGACGGCGGCATCACCCTCGAACAGCTCGACACGGTGCTGTCCGACCGGGCCGACGCCGCCGAGGAGGCCGCCCCGGGGGACGGCGCCGACGCCGTCGTCTGGGACGAGCTGATCCAGCGCACCGGCGAGGAGTCGCGGCTGTCGGGGACGTTCCTGACCTTCCTCACCGTCGCCTGCCTGCTCGCCGCCGTCGGCGCGGTCACCGACTCGCCGGTCACCGTGGTCGGGGCGATGGTGCTGGGCCCGGAGTTCGGCCCGATGGCCGCGATGGCGGTCGGATTGGTGCTGCGCCGTCGCGACCTGGTCTCGCGCGGCGCGCTCGCGGTCGCCGTGGGGTTCCCGCTGGCGATGGCCGTCACCGCCGTCGCGACCCTGGTGTTCGACCTGCTCGGCTGGTTGTCCTCGGCCGGGCTCGACAGCCTCGAGCAGATGGACTTCATCTACGAGGTGGGGCCGTTCTCGCTGGTCGTCGCCGTGCTCGCCGGGGCGGCCGGGATGCTGTCGTTGACCTCGGCGCGGTCGTCGGCGATGGTCGGCGTGGTCATCTCGGTGACGACCGTCCCCGCCGCCGCCTACGCCTCGGTCGCGGTGATCGAGGGACGCTGGAACGAGGCGGCACTGTCGGCGCTGCAGCTGGGGGTCAACCTGGTGGGCGCGATCGGCGCCGCGGCAGCGGTGCTGGCGTTCGCCCGGCGCGGGTCGCGACGTCGGGGCGCGGACCGCGCGCTCTCCGAAGGGTAGGGTCGCCTTCGATGACCGATCCGCAGTCGACTCCGGGCGCGGTCGCGGCGGTGGCCGGGGCCGCGCGCCTGCTGTCGCGGCGGGCCGGCTCGGAGGTCGAGCTGTACGAGCCCGAGGACCTCGGCGGCAGCGGCCGCTCGGTCGTCGCCCGGGCGCGGATGGCGAAGAACCCGTTCTCCGACCGGCGCAGCGTCGTCGTGAAGCACTACGCGCCGCCCGAGGACGGCTCGGCCGGCGCGGACCTGGTGTCGGACCCGTTCCGCTACGAGGTCGCGTCCTGCCAGCTGTTCACCGCGCTGCCCAGCGACGTCCGGCCCAGCCCCGTGATCATCGCGCACGACCCCGAGCAGCGGCTGCTCGTCCTGGAGGATCTCGGCCGCAGCCTGACCCTGGCCGACAAGCTCTTCGGCCCGGACGCCCACGCCGCCCGCACCTGCCTGCTCGGCTGGGCCCGCGGCCTGGGCCGGATGCAGGCCGCGACCGCCGGGCGGGAGGGTGACTTCAGCGCGCTGCTGCGCCGGCTGGGGGAGAAGGCACGCCGGGACCCGGTCGCCGACCAGGCCCGCGCCGCGCTGGCCGGCCTGCCGGAGCTGCTGGCCGGGATCCTGGGTGTCGAGGTGCCGGAGCTGGCGTCAAGGGAGGCCCAGGGCGGGGTGCGCCTGCTCGGCGGTACCGGGTTCCGCGCGTTCAGCCCGTCCGACACGTGCCCGGACAACAACCTGGTCACCAGCCGCGGGGTGCGGTTCGTCGACTTCGAGTGGGGCTGCTTCCGCGACGTCGTCCTCGACGCGGCCTACGTGCGGGTGCCCTTCCCCGGGTGCTCGTCGAGCTTCGCCCTGCCCGACGCCGTCGCCGACGCCATGCTCGACGCCTGGCGGGCCGAGGTCGCGCCGGTGTGGCCCGAGCTGGACGACCCCGAGCTGCTGGAGTCGCGCCTCGCCGACGCCCAGGTGCTGTGGGTGTGGTGGTCGACCTGGCGGCTGCTGCCGCGGGTGCCCGAGCGCGACGGGCCGATCGGCCCCGACGCCGGCCGGTCCCCCCGGATCTCGACGGCACTGCGGCACTACTGGCGACGCCTCGGTGTCACCGCGGAGGCGACGGCCCGGCCCGGCACGGCCGCGCTGGCCGACGCCGTGGTGACCGCACTGGACACCCGCTTCCCGGACGCTTCGTCGACGCTGCCGCTGTTCCCGGCCTTCCGTGGTGGCGACTGGTAGGGGTCTGCACGACAGCGTTGCCCCGAGAGTTCCCACGGCGGTACGAGACGCGTCACCGGTTGCACACGGAAACGGTGGCTGCGGCGGTGAGGGTGTCGGCGTGTCCCCGATGACCGCGCGCCCGTCCGTCGTCGATCCGGTCCTGCGCTCCGTCCGTCCCGTCGCCGCACCGCGTGCGACCGGGCGGCCCGTCCGGCACCTCGTGCTGCTGGGCGACTCCACCGCCGTCGGGCTGGGGGATCCCCTGCCGGGCGGTGGCTGGCGGGTGTCGGCCCACTGCTGCGCGACGCCCTCGACGATCCCGCCCGCCCCGGCTCGGTCCGGCTGGACAACCACGCCCGGACCGGGGCGCGGATGGCCGACGCCCGGCACGGGCAGGTTCCCGTGGCCGCGGCGTCGGGGCCCGACGTGGTCGTGCTGTGCGTCGGGATGAACGACACCCTCCGCTCGGACTTCGCCCCGGCCGGGATCCGGCGGGACTGCGCGGAGTCGCTGGAGCTGCTGCTGGGAGCCGGTGCGACCGTGCTGCTGCTCCGCTTCCACGACCACACCCGCGTCTGGCCGCTGCCGGGCCTGTTGCAGCGGGCGCTCGCCGCCCGGATCTCCGCTCTGAACGGGGCCGTCGACGGAGCGGTGGCCGACGCCGTCGCCGCGACGGGACGGTCCGCCGTCGGGATCCTCGACCTCGACACCGCCGGCAGCTACGACCCGGCGGCGTGGAGCGTGGACCGGTTGCACCCGTCCGAGCTGGGCCACCGGCTGCTGGCGCGTGGTTTCGCCGGGCTGCTCGGCGCCGCGGGGTTCGCGGTACCGGGGGAGGTCGGGCTCGACGCCGCCGGTGGCCGGGAGGTGACGGCCTGGCAGCGGGGGGCGTGGCTGGTGGTGCAGGGCGTGCCGTGGCTCGTGCGGCGGGGCCGGGACCTCGGGCCGGTGATGGTGCGCGGCCTGGTGGAGGGGGCGCGGGTGCGCAGGCTCTCGGCCTGACCCGTGCCCCGTCCAGCGTCGGAGCCGGGGAGCCCCGCTACAGGCGTCGCAGGAAGTTCCCGATCCGCTCCACGGCCTGCTCCAGCTGTGGCAGCGCCGTCGCGTACGAGCAGCGGATGTGCCCCTCCCCGGGCGACCCGAACACGCTGCCCGGGACGACGGCGACCGACTCCTCCCGCAGCAGCCGCTCGGCGAAGGTCTCCGAGTCGAGGCCGGAGGCGCGGATCGAGGGGAACGCGTAGAACGCGCCCGCGGGCTCCGGGCAGTCCAGCCCGGCCTCGCGCAGGCCCTTCACGAACACCCGTCGGCGACGGTCGTAGTCGGCCACCATCTCCGCGACGTCGCCCTCCGCGCTGGTCAGCGCCTCCACCGCGGCGATCTGCGAGACGTGCGGCGCACACAGCATCGTGTACTGGTGCACCCGCAGGCACAGCTCGGCGATCGGCTCCGGCGCGGCGAGCCAGCCGACCCGCCACCCCGTCATCGCCTGGGCCTTGGAGAACCCGCCCAGGACCACCGTCCGCTCCCGCGCACCGGGGACCGCACCCAGGCAGGTGTGGGTGCCGACGTAGGTGAGGCGGTCGTAGATCTCGTCGGAGAGCAGGTACAGGTCGTGCCGCTCGGCCAGCGCGACGAGCTCGCGCAGCACCTCGGGCGGCTGCACCGCGCCGGTCGGGTTGGCCGGCGAGCCGATCAGGATCGCCTTCGTCCGCGGGGTGACCGCGGCCTCGACCGCGGCGATGTCGATGGCGAACCCGTCCTCGGCGTGGGTCGGCACCCCGACCGGGACACCCCCCGCGAACGCGACGCAGGGCTGGTAGGCGACGTAGCAGGGCTCCGGGACGATGACCTCCTCGCCCAGGTTCAGCAGCACCCGGAACGCCAGGTCGAGCCCCTCGGACACCCCGGTCGTCACGAGGCACTCGGTGGCGGGGTCGTAGTGGGCGTCGTAGCGCGACGCCAGGTCCGCACACACCAGCTCACGCAGTTTCGGCAGGCCCGCGTTGCCGGTGTAGGTGGTGTAGCCGCGCTCCAGGGCGTAGATGCCGGCCTCGCGGATCCGCCACGGCGTCACGAAGTCGGGTTCACCGACACCGAGGGAGATGACGTCGTCCATCTCGGCGGCGATGTCGAAGAACCGCCGGATCCCCGACGGCGGGATCGCCGAGATCGTCGTGTTGAGCGGCCTCACGGGGTCACCGGCAGCCGGTGGTCGGGCTCCGGCTCGGCGAAGGAGTCGCCGTCGCGCTTGTGCGTGGCCAGCACGAAGTGCGTGGCGGTCGAGCGGACCCGGTCGATCGTGGACAGCTTCTGGGACACGAAGTCGCTGACCGCGCGGATGTCCGGGCCGACGACCGTGCAGCGCAGGTCGTGCCCACCGGAGACGAGGTAGCAGTCGCGGACCTCGTCGAACCGGGAGATGCGAGCGGCGACGTCGTCGAACCCGACCCCACGGGCCGGGGCCACCGAGACGTCGATGAACGCCGTCACCTGCGCACCGGCGCGGCCCGCGCCGGAGTGGCCGTCGCCGCCGTCCTCGTAGCGGGCCCAGTCCACGACGGCCTTGTGCCTGCGGATCACCCCGGAGCGTTCCCACTCCGCGATCCGGGCGTCGACCTCGTCCCGGGTCAGCCCCAGCATGGTGGCGACGGTGTCGTGGCTCAACGACGCGTCACGTTCGAGCAACTCGAGGATCTCGCGCACGGCGTGACCCTACGACGACCGCCCGTCGTCGCGCCGCGGGCCGGGCGGGTCGGTCGTGGCCCGCCCCGTCCGACCGGTCAGGCCGCGCGCGGCAGCGGGGCCGCGACGCCCGGTGCGACGGCGCCGCGGGCCGGGTCGAGCAGCCCGCACTCCAGGTCGACGAGGTGCAGCCGCGTGCACGGACCGCACACGTACACCGTGCCGGCCGGGCCGTGGTGGCTGCTCCACGCGACTCCGCGGACGTCGGCGGGGGTGCGCGGACGAGAACAGAGCGGGCAACTCGGGATCGTGTCCATGCCCTGTGAGCGTGCACGGGATCTGTTGCGAGGCGGTGACACCGCGCGTCCGCGGCGTTGCGATCCGGCGACGATCCGGGGTCGGAGACGATCACGGTGCGTACGCGACGGTCACGAATCGGGGGTGAGCCGGTGAGTTCGGCGCCGCCGCACCCGGTCCCCAACTAGGGTCCGCGCGCATGAGCAGCAACGAACCGCCGCGGGGCGAGGACCCCCAGGCCGGTCCCGGGGGCGCCGCGACGCCCGGTGGCGCCCAGGAGCCCGGCCACGCGGCCGGGAGCGGCGACCGGCCGGCCACGCCGGAGGGTGGGCAGTACGGCCAGGCTCCCCACGGGCAGGACCCCGGCACGCGGCACGGGCAGCCGGGCCAGCAGTACGGGCAGGACCCGGGGCAGCAGTACGGCCAGTACGGCCAGCCCGGGCAGCCGGGGCAGCCCGGCCAGCCGGGGTCGCAGTACGGTCAGCAGCCGTACCCCGGTCAGTACCCCGGCGCGGGCCAGCCCTACGGCGGCCAGCAGCCCGGGACCCCGTACCCCGGCCAGTACCCCGGGGCCGGGCAGTACCCCGCCCAGTACCCGACCGGCCAGCAGTACGGCGGTCCGTACCCCCAGGGGGGCTACGGCCAGCCGGCCTACCCCGCCGGCGGCGCCCCGCCCAGCGGCACCTCCCCGGATCCGCTGGTGCCGTTCTCCTTCGGCGACTGGTTCTCCAAGATCGTCGGCGTGCTGCAGCGGAGCTTGAAGCCGCTGCTGGTCATCAACCTGATCGTGCTGATCCCGACCGCGATCCTCAGCGCGCTCGGCTACGTCCTCGACCTGAGCGCCGGCGTCGTGGCGGGCCTCGGCCTGACCACCCTGCTCCTGGCCGTGGTCACCCTCGTGCTGTCGGCTCTCGGCTATGCGGCGTCGGTCTTCGTCGTCGTGCGCGACGCGGCCCAGCGCCCGTGGAACCAGGACCAGGTCATCGCGTTCGCGAAGAACCGCGCACTCCCGGTGATCGGCTGGTCGTTGCTGGCCGGGCTGCTGTTCGTCATCGGGTTCTTCCTGCTCGTCATCCCGGCCATCTACCTGGGCGTGGTGTTCACGGGCGCGCTGATGGGGGTCGTGGTGATCGAGCGGGCCGGGATCGGCCGGGCGTTTACACTGGTCAACCCGCGGTTCTTCCCCGTACTCGGCCGGCTGGTGGTCTTCTTCCTGATCGCGGTCGTGTACTCGATGATCATCTCGCTGGTCATCGCCACGCCGCTGATGTTCCTCAGCCCCGTCCTGGGCGAGCTCGTGGCGGTCCTGCTGCAGCTGCCGCTGCAGATGGCCGGTGTCGCCGCCATGATCGTCACCTACGCGGAGTGCCGCTTCCACGAGCACAACCCGGTGCACACCCCCGTCCTCGCCGACGAGATCGACCGGGCCTGAGGCGCTCGTCCCCCGGGGCCGGTGTCCTGGCAGGCTGGATGCGATGAGCACCGACGGCCTGTTCGACATCGACCCGGGGGGCGACGAGCGCGACACCGGTGACGGCGACGCCGTCCGCCCCGACGCGCCGCTCGCCGCCCGGATGCGTCCGCGCACCCTCGACGAGGTCGTCGGCCAGGCCGACCTGCTGAAGCCCGGCGCCCCGCTGCGCCGGCTCCTCGACGGCGGTGTCGCGGCGTCGGTGCTGCTCTACGGCCCGCCCGGCACGGGCAAGACCACTCTCGCCCGGCTGATGGCCGGCGCCGGGGGAGCGGAGCGGCACTTCGTCGCCCTGTCGGCGCTGTCGGCCGGGGTGAAGGAGCTGCGGGCGGTCATCGAGGAGGCGCGCCGGCGTCGCGACCGCAGCGGCACGACCACGGTGCTGTTCATCGACGAGGTCCACCGTTTCTCCCGCACCCAGCAGGACGCCCTGCTCGGCGCGGTCGAGGACCGGCTCGTCCTGCTCGTCGCCGCGACCACCGAGAACCCGTCGTTCTCCGTCGTGTCCCCGCTGTTGTCCCGCTCCCTCGTGCTGCAGCTGCAGTCCCTCGGGGAGGAGGACGTGCGCACCCTGCTCCGTCGCGCCGTCACCTCCGAGCGCGGCCTGAACGCGACCGTCGAGCTCGCCGAGGACGGCGAGGAGGCACTGGTCCGGCTGTCCGCGGGCGACGGGCGCCGCGCGCTCACCGCGCTGGAGGTGGCCGCCGACGGCGTCCTCGGCGCGCTCGACGGCGGCGACCCGGTGATCGATCTCGCCGCCGTCGAGCGCGCCGTCACCGAGGTCGCCGTGCGCTACGACCGCGCCGGCGACCAGCACTACGACGTCATCAGCGCGTTCATCAAGTCCATCCGCGGCTCCGACCCCGACGCCGCCCTGCACTACCTGGCCCGGATGCTCGTCGCGGGGGAGGACTCCCGCTTCATCGCACGCCGGCTGATGATCCACGCCTCGGAGGACGTCGGGCTGGCCGACCCGACCGCGCTGCCCGCCGCCACCGCGGCCGCCCAGGTCGTGCAGCTCGTCGGGATGCCCGAGGCGCGGATCGCGCTCGCCCAGGTCACCGTGCACCTGGCGACCGCGCCCAAGTCGAACGCCGTGATCACCGCGATCGACGCCGCGATGGCCGACGTCCGCTCCGGCAAGGTCGGCGGGGTGCCCCCGCACCTGCGCGACGGCCACTACGCCGGCGCGCAGAAGCTCGGCAACGCCGCCGGCTACCGGTACCCGCACGACGACCCCGACGGCGTCCTGCGCCAGCAGTACCCGCCCGACGACGTCGTCGGCGTCGACTACTACGCGCCGTCCGGGCGCGGGCACGAACGCGTCCTGGCCGAGCGCCTGCCGAAGCTGCGGCGCGTCGTGCGCGGTACCGGGGACTGAGCCCGGATCAGCCGGTGCGCAGGGTCAGCCCGAGCGCTCCGGTCGCGGTGCGGATCGGGGTGAAGTAGCTGGTGCAGTTGCCGTCGCCGCCGGCACCGGTGTGCACGCCCTGGGCCTGCCCGGACGAGGTGATGTAGGGGGCGCCGGAGTCGCCCTCCTGGGCGCACGCCGCCACCGAGGTCAGGCCGGACTGGCTCTGGCCCTCGAAGTTCACCGTCATGTCGGTGCGCTGGATCGTGCCGCAGGACCGCCCGCTGGTGGAGCCGTGGAGACAGACCGAGGAGCCGACGGGCGCCGGACGGCTGCCGGCGACCCGGATGCCCGACACCGTCGGCGACACGCTGCCCGGATCGACCGCGATCGCCCCGACGTCGACCCCGCCGCCCGCGGTCTCGACCTCCGAGCCGATCGTCGAGCCGTCGACGGCGTACCAGGACGACGAGTTCCGGGTGCAGTGCCCGGCGGTGATCAGCCAGTCGCTGTTGCCGTCCGAGGCGGCGAACCCGGCCGTGCAGCGGCGGGTCCCGTCGGTGATGGTGTCGCCCCCACCGACCGCGGCCTGCCGGTGCGCCGGCGCCGCGACCCGTTCCACCCGTACCTCGGACGGGTCGAGCCCACCGGTCAGGCGCGCGGCCAGCGCGTCGGCACCCGGCCCGTCGACCACGCTCAGCACGACCTGCTCGGTGCGGGGGTCGACGCCGTAGGAGTCCAGGCCGGCGGGCATCCCGGTCGCGGTGCGGGCGGCCAGCGCCGACAGCACCGCGGCCGGGTCGCGGCGAGGCTCGTCGCGCACCACCGGCGTCGCACCGAGCGCGGTGATCAGCGGGGCGGTCCCGGCGTCCCAGGTGCCCACCATCAGCCGGTCGCCGGCCAGCCACGTCCCGGCCAGTGCGGGGCCGAGTGCCTCGGTCACCGTCGGCACCAGCGCCGCGGCCGCGTCGTCGCCGACCGTGACCGGGGGCGGCTCGGGCGCCGCGGTCGCCGGCACGGCCACCGCCACACCGATCGCGACGGTGCCGAGAGCGGCGAGCAGGAGACGGTGCGGGCGACGCAGAGGCACGAGCGTTCCTTCGGGCGGGCGGAGCGTGACACCCGGCCCAACGACGCTGCTCCGCGTGGGTCACGCCCCGCAGACGGACGGCACCCCACTGTGAGACGGAGACGTCCATCCGTGGCCTGGGTCACCCCCGTCAGGGTCCGAGGCTCCTACTGTCCGTTGTTACGTACCGCAAATTGTGCATAGTGATTGACCCCGAAAGGGTGCACCGCGAGGGTTGAACGCAGGCCGGGGCGCGGCCGGGCGGACCTGCCGGCAGCGCCGACCACCACCGGCGGAGGACAGCGCGACAGTCGCACCGCCCGACCTCTCCCGGGGTCGGACGGGCGGTGCCGGCGCCTGACGCGCCCCCCGGGGCGCGACCGAGGAGAGCTGGGTAGATGCACGACGGACCCGTGGCCATCGCGACCGCACCCGATGACACCGCACCCGACGACACCGTCGAGGAGACCGACCCCGGGCAGGCGCCGGACCTGCTCCCGCCGGAGATGCTGGCCGCCGCCGTCGCCGGCGACGAGCGCGCCGTCGCACTGCTCCTGGCCAAGGTGCATCCGCAGGTGGCGCGCTTCTGCCGCGCCCGGCTGGGCCGGCGCGAGACCATCCTCGGCTGCGCCGACGACGTCGCACAGGACGTCTGCATGGCCGTGCTCTCCGTACTGCCGGACTACCGGCCCTCGGGGATGTCGTTCCGCGCGTTCGTGTTCGGCATCGCCCGGCACAAGGTCGCCGACGCGTTCCGGGCGATGGCCCGCAACCGCTGCGACGCCGTGGAGGAGGTCCCCGAGCGGTTCAGCCGCGAGGAGGACCCGGAGCAGTTCGTGCTCCACGCCGAGCGCGACGACCGGCTGTCCGACCTCATGGGCCTGCTCGGCCCGCGCCAGGTCGAGATCCTCACGTTGCGCGTCGCGGTCGGGCTGAGCGCCGAGGAGACCGCCGACGTGCTCGGCTCCACCCCGGGTGCGGTCCGCGTCGCCCAGCACCGCGCGCTGCAGCGGCTGCGCCGCGAGCTGGAGGACCGCGCGTCCCGCCGGGCGGGTGCCCGGGTCGTCGCCGTCCCCGCCCCGCGGGCCCCGTCCGCGCCCCCGCGGCCCTCGTCCCCGCGGCCCTCGTCCCCGCGGCCCTCGTCCCCGCGGTCCCCGCGCCGCGGCCCCCACTCGACGCCCCGCTGCCGGTCGCGGTGTGACCGCGGCGTGACGGCGGGCCCGCCCGCTCCCCGGTCGACCCCCCGGACCGGGAGCACGGCGCGGCCCGCAGGCGGCCGGTGCCGGTGCGCTCGGGCGCGCACCGGCGCCGGCCGTCGCTGCTGCGGGTGCCGGTAACCTGGCACGACCGGCCTCCCGCGGCGTCCCCACGCCGCGCGGCCTACGGTGTGGCGCGGGCGCAGGGCGCCCGCCCCGTCGCCGACCCGTCGCCAGCCGTACCCGTCACGAGAGACCCACCGGTGCAGACCCACGAGATCGTCCGTCGTTTCACCGCCCACTTCGAGAGCAACGGGCACACGTCCGTCCCCAGCGCCTCGCTGATCCTCGAGGACCCGCAGCTGCTGTTCGTCAACGCGGGCATGGTGCAGTTCAAGCCGTACTTCCTCGGAGACGTCCCCGCGCCCTACCCGCGCGCCACGTCGATCCAGAAGTGCGTCCGCACGCCGGACATCGACGAGGTCGGCAAGACCACCCGGCACACCACGTTCTTCCAGATGGCCGGGAACTTCTCCTTCGGCGACTACTTCAAGCGCGGCGCCATCGAGTTCGCCTGGTCGCTGATCACCCGCAGCCAGGACGAGGGCGGCTACGGCTTCGACCCGGAGATCATCTGGGTCACCGTCTACCACGACGACGAGGCCATCGCGCTCTGGAAGGAGATCGCGGGCCTGCCCGAGGAACGCATCCAGCGCCGCGGCGGCGACGACAACTACTGGGACATGGGCGTCCCCGGCCCCGGCGGACCCTGCTCGGAGATCTACGTCGACCGCGGCCCGGAGTTCGGCGCCGAGGGCGGCCCCGAGGCCGACGAGGACCGCTACCTCGAGATCTGGAGCCTCGTCTTCATGCAGGACGAGCGCGGCGAGCTGTCCCCGAAGAAGGGGCATCCGCCGATCGGCACGCTGCCGCACAAGAACATCGACACCGGGATGGGCGTCGAGCGGGTCGCCTTCCTGCTGCAGGGCGTCAACAACGTCTACGAGACCGACCTCGTCCGACCGGTGATCGCCAAGGCCGAGCAGCTCTCGGGCCGCCGCTACGGCGAGAACGAGGCCGACGACGTCCGCTTCCGCGTCATCGCCGACCACGCCCGGTCCTCGATGATGATCGTCGGTGACGGCGTCACCCCGGGCAACGAGGGCCGCGGCTACGTGCTGCGCCGGCTGCTGCGCCGCATCGTGCGCTCCGCCCGGCTGCTCGGCGTCACCGGTCCCTGCCTGGGCGAGTTCGCCGAGGTCGTGCGCGAGACCATGTCGCCCACCTACCCCGAGCTCACCACCGACTTCGAGCGCATCTCCGCGGTCATCCGGGCCGAGGAGGACACCTTCCGCGCCACGTTGACCGCCGGGGAGCGGATCTTCGAGGGCGCGGTGTCGAAGGCTCGATCCGCCGGGAGCGACACCCTGCCCGGTGACCAGGCGTTCGCGCTGCACGACACCTACGGCTTCCCGATCGACCTGACGCTGGAGATGGCCGCCGAGGCCGGACTCACCGTCGACCGGGAGCGGTTCACCGCGCTGATGGACGAGCAGCGATCGCGGGCCAAGGCCGACGCCGCCGGGCGCAAGGTCGGCTTCGTCGATGCCTCGGTGTACCGCGCCGTCCTCGACACCCACGGCGCCACCGACTTCACCGGGTACCAGACGCTGCAGTCCGAGGCCCGGGTCGTCGGGCTGCTGCGCGACGGCGACACCGTGCCCGCGGCCGAGGAGGGCGAGCAGGTCGAGGTGCTGCTCGACCGCACCCCGTTCTACGCCGAGGCCGGCGGCCAGCAGGCCGACACCGGTGTGCTGCGCGGTGTGTCGTTCGAGGTCCGGGTGGACGACGTCCAGTCGCCGGTGGCCGGGCTGCGGGTGCACCGCGGCGTCGTCACCGCCGGCACCGTGACCCTCGACGCCGAGGTCGTCGCCGACGTCGACCGCACCCGCCGGTCCGCGATCTCGCGCGCCCACACCGCCACCCACCTCGTGCACGCCGGGGTCCGCGGTGCGCTGGGCAGCGCCGCCGCGCAGGCCGGGTCGCTCAACGCCCCGGGCCGGCTGCGGTTCGACTTCACCTCCCCGACCGGGGCCGTGCCGCCCGCGGCGCTGGTCGAGATCGAGGAGGAGGTGAACTCGGTCCTGCAGGAGGACCGGGAGATCCAGACCTACGAGACCTCCATCGACGAGGCCCGCTCGCTCGGCGCGATGATGCTGTTCGGCGAGAAGTACGGCGACCGCGTGCGCGTGGTCGACATG
Organism: Pseudonocardia sp. HH130629-09; assembly: GCF_001294645.1. Classification (NCBI taxonomy): domain Bacteria; kingdom Bacillati; phylum Actinomycetota; class Actinomycetes; order Pseudonocardiales; family Pseudonocardiaceae; genus Pseudonocardia; species Pseudonocardia sp. HH130629-09. Next base: position 2,514,744 of record NZ_CP011868.1, on the reverse strand, counting down.
GGCGACTACTCGCGTGAGCTGTGCGGTGGCACCCACGTGGGGCGCACCGGCGAGCTCGGCCTGGTCCGGGTGCTGTCCGAGGCCTCCATCGGCTCCGGGGTGCGTCGGGTCGAGGCGCTGGTGGGCCTGGACGCCTTCAATCACGCCACGACCGAGCACCTGCTGGTCAACCAGCTCGCCGACCAGCTCAAGGCCCGCCCGGAGGAGCTGCCGGAACGGATCAACGGGATCGTCGAGCGGCTGCGGACCGCCGAGCGGGACCTGGAGAAGCACCGCGCCGACGCCGTCCTGGCCTCGGCCGGGGCGCTGGCCGAGAGGGCCGAGGACCTCGACGGCACCGCGCTCGTCGCCGTCACCGCCCCGGAAGGAGTGACCGGCAACGACCTGCGGACCCTCGCCGCCGACGTGCGCGGCAAGCTGGGCGACCGGCCCGGCGTGGTCGTGCTGTTCGGCGTCGACGGGGAGAAGGTGTCGTTCGTCGTCGCCACCACGAAGGCGGCCCGGGACAACGGGGTCGCCGCCGGGAAGCTGATCGGCGAGTTCGCCCCGGCGGTCGGCGGGCGCGGCGGCGGCAAGCCCGACCTCGCCCAGGGCGGCGGCACCGACCCGGCCGGGATCGACGCCGCGGTGCGGAAGCTGCGCACCGCGCTGCGTCCGTGACGCCGGTCCGCGGGCGGCGCCTGGGCATCGACGTCGGCGCCGTCCGCGTCGGCATCGCGATGTGCGACCCGGACGGGATCCTCGCGACCCCGGTCGAGACCGTCGCGCGCGACGCCGAGGGCGGCGCCGACGTGCGCCGGATCGCCGAGCTGGTGGCCGAGCACGACGTCGTCGGGATCGTGCTCGGGCTGCCCCGGAACCTGCGCGGCGAGGACGGCCCGGCCGCCGTCGCCGCGCGGGAGTTCGCGGCCGCGCTGGAGGCGGGTCTCGCCACCGCCGGCTGCGCGGTGCCGGTCGAGCTCACCGACGAGCGGATGACCACCGTCGTCGCGACCCGGCAGCTCGCCGGGCGCGGCGTGCGCGGCCGCAAGCAACGCTCCGTGATCGACCAGCAGGCCGCCGTCGCCATCCTGCAGGGCTGGCTGGATACCACCCGCGGCGGCTGATCACCGCCACCGGGGGTGACCACCGGGCGGGCGCCGGGCCGTTACCCTCGTGCCCGTGACCGGCGCCGGCGAGTACGACGTGACGTCCCGGGGCCCGGTGTGAGCACGACCGCGGGCCCCGTGCGGCACCGTCCGACCCCGGTGCACTTCCGGCGGCGGCGGCTCGCCCTGCTGGGCTCGGCGCTGCTGGCCGGCGCGGTGCTCGTCGCGGTGGGTCTGTACCTGCGCGGCGCCGACGACTACACCGGTTCCGGCAGCGGCTCGGTGGTGGTGCGGGTCGAGTCCGGCGACTCCACCAGCGCGATCGGGGACACCCTGGTCGGGTTGGACGTGGTGAGGTCCCGGGCGGCCTTCGTCGAGGCCGCCGCCGAGGAGCCCGGCATCCAGCGGGTCCAGCCCGGCTACTACGAGCTCCGCTCGCAGATGTCCGGCGACTCCGCGGTGGAAGCGCTGCTCGACCCGGAGCGGCGCGTCGGGTTCTTCGACGTCAAGGGCGGCGTCCAGCTCGACGACACCCGTGCGCCGGACGGCACCGTCTCCCCGGGTGTGCTGTCCCAGATCTCCCGCGCCACCTGCCTCGGCGCCGCCGACGGCGACCCCACCTGCACGAGCGTCGACGCCCTGCGCACCGCGATGGCCGACGCGGACCCGGCCGCGATCGCCGTCCCCGACTGGGCCCGCGCCGGCTACCGGGCCGCGGCGCCCGAGCGCCGGATGGAGGGCCTGGTCGCCCCCGGCCCCTACGACCTGGATCCGCGTGGCACCCCCGAGCAGGTGCTGCGCCAGGTCCTCACCGCCTCGGCGAAGCGGCTCGACGCGGCCGGGCTGGGCGGCGCGAACTCCTACCGCTCCCTCGTGCTCGCCTCGGTCGTGGAGAAGGAGGCGCTCGTCCCCGACATGCCCAAGGTGGCACGGGTGATCGAGAACCGGCTCGCGGCGAACCAGCGCCTGGAGATGGACTCCACCGTCAACTACCCGCTCGACGTGCAGGCGCTGCGTACCACCGCGGAGGCCCGCGACACCCCGGGCCCGTACAACACCTACCTCAACACCGGGCTGCCACCGACGCCCGTCGCCTCGGTGTCCACCGCCGCGCTGGCGGCCGCGGAGAAGCCGGCCGCGGGGCCCTGGCTGTTCTTCGTGCGGTGCACCACCGAGGGCGCCTCCTGCTTCGCCACGACCTACCCCGAGCACCTCGGCAACGTCGACCGCGCCCGCGCCGCCGGAGCGTTCTGACCCATCACCGGGCGCGCATGCAACCCCGCCCCAACCCGTGACGGCGCTCACCCTCCACCGGTAGACCGGTCCCGACAACGACGTCAGGCGAGAGGAGCCAACGATGCGTGCGGTCGTCTACCGGGGACGCGGGGACCTCGACATCACCGACGTGCCCGAGGGCGAGGTGGGCCCCGGCGAGGTCCGGCTCATGGTCGGGTTCAACGGCATCTGCGGCTCGGACCTGCACGAGTACTACGCGGGGCCGATCTTCATCCCGAACGGGCACAAGCACCCGCTGACCGGCCGCGAGCTGCCGTTGACCCTCGGCCACGAGTTCTCCGGCACCGTCGTCGAGATCGGGTCGGGGGTCCAGGGCGTCACCGAGGGCGACCGGGTCGCGGTGATGCCGCTCTACAGCTGCGGGGCGTGCTCGCGCTGCGCCGAGGGCCGCGAGAACGTGTGCGCGCAGATCGGCTTCCACGGGCTGATGGCCGACGGCGGCATGGCCGAGTCGACGGTCGTCCCGGCACACATGCTGCACCCGCTGCCGGAGAACGTGTCGCTGGAGATGGGCGCGCTCGTCGAGCCCATGTCGGTGGCCTACCACGCGGCGAAGCTCGGCGCGGTGGACCCGGGCGACACCGCCCTGGTGTTCGGCGCCGGGCCGATCGGGATCGGGCTGTGGTTCGCGCTGCGCGGCATGGGCGTGGAGAACGTCCGCGTCGTCGAGCCGTCGGCGACCCGGCGCGGCGCGATCGAGCGGCTCGGCGCCCAGACCCTCGACCCGACCTCCCAGGACGTGCCGGCGATCGTGGCCGACCTGACGAACGGCCGCGGCGCCGACGCCTGCTACGACGCCGCGGGCGTCGCCCCGGCCGTCGCGACGGCGCTGGACACCCTCGATGCCGGCCGTCCGATGGTCAGCGTCGCGATCTACGAGACGCCCCTGGTGACCCCGCTGCTCAGCCTGGTCCTCGGGGAGTCCCGCATCCAGGGCTCGCTCTGCTACACCCACGACGACTACCGGGCGGTGATCGAACTGATGGCGGGCGGCCACTACGACACCACCGGATGGACGGAGAAGATCGCGATGCGCGACGTCGTCGAGGAGGGCTTCGAGGCGCTGCACGCGGGCCGGAAGATGAAGGTCCTGGTCGACCCGTCCCTGGCCTGACCGGGGTCCCCGACCGGGGATCACTGCCCCCAGAAGCCCTCCGGCGGCCGACCGCGCACGCATCGGTGACGACGCCCGCGCCGCGGCCGAGGGCGCGGGTGTCGGCGTCGTCGAGGACCCGGGCCGGGAACGGGTCCCCGGCCGCGCGGCGGGTCACGCCGGGCGCCGGGAGCTCCCGGTCCGACGCGGCGAGCACGAGGTTCCCGAACCGGCGACCGTGCAGCACGTCCGGCGCGGCGACGAGTGCCAGCTCGGCGAACGCCGCGCCGGCCGTCGCGATCTGGCCGGGCAGGAACGGCCACGGGGCGCCGTCGCCGAGGTTCGCCACGTGCATCCCGGTCGGCGCGAGCACCCGGCGGACGGCGGTGAGGAACTCCGCCGTCGTCACCTGGGCCGGGGTGCGGGCGCCGGCGAACACGTCGACGACGACGACGTCGAACGACCCGGGCGCGAACCGGCCCAGGGTGGCGCGTGCCTCCCCGGTGACCACGGCCAGCCCGTCCGCGACGCCGGGGCCCGGCAGCCGGTGCGCGACGAGGGCTGCCAGCTCGGCGTCGAGCTCGACGACGGTCTGAGCCGACCCGGGGCGGGTCGCGGCGACGTAGCGGGCCAGCGTCCAGGCCCCGCCGCCCAGGTGCAGCACCCGCAGCGGCACGGCGGGCGGCGCGGCGAGGTCCACGAGGTGGCCGATCCGGCGGACGTACTCGAACTCGAGGTGCTCGGGGGCGTCGAGGTCGACGTGGGACTGGGCGGTCCCGTCGAGCAGCAACGTCCACGACGACGGCCGCGCCGCGTCCTGCACCAGCTCGGCGACGCCGTGGTCGACCTCGGCGCGGACCACCGCGCCGGCCCGACGGTCGTCCTGCGGCGCACGGGATCCCATTCCGGTCATCCTGCCCCGGCCCGACGAGTTGTCCACAGGCGGGCGGTCGGTCGGTCCGGGCGGCGCTCCGGGCCCCAGGATCGGGGTATGAGCCTCGTCGTCCTCGCCGCCGCCCTGGGTCTCGTCGCCGGTGCGGGTACCCGGTACCTGCTGGCCCGGGCGCCCCGCGGGGCGCCGGTACCGGAGCGGTGGTGCGGGCCGGGGACGGCGTCGGGGACGGCACTGTGCTGGGCGGCGGTCGCGCTGGCGGTGCAGACCGGACGGCTCGATCCGCGGTGGGCGGCGCTGCTCGCGGTGCTGTCCTGGCTGGCCGTGGCCGGTTCGGCGACCGACCTGCTGGTCCGCCGGCTGCCGAACGCGCTCACGGTGCCCGGGCTCGTGCTGGTGCTGGCCGCGCTCGTCCCGGCCGGGGGCGGCGCCGTGCTGCGCGGCCTGGCCGGCGCGGTGCTGCTCGGCGGCGCCTACCTGGTGGTGCACCTGGTCTCGCCGCACGCGATGGGCGGCGGCGACGTGAAGCTGGCCGCCCCGGTGGGAGCCGCGGCCGCCGGGACGGGGTGGGCGCTGCTGCCGGTGGTGGCGGTGGGCGCCGCGGTCGCCTCGGCGGTGGTGGCGCTCGTCGTGGTCGCGGCCGGCCGGGCCGGGTGGGGGAGCAGGCTCCCGCACGGGCCGGTGCTGCTCGGTGCCGCCCTGGTGGCCGTCGCCGCGACGGTCGTGGTGCCGTCGGGTGCCGTCGGGGCCGGGTGAGAGGATGGTCGCCGTGCTGCGATGGATCACCGCCGGGGAGTCCCACGGTCCGGCCCTGGTGGGCGTGCTGGAGGGCATGGTCGCCGGTGTCTCGGTCACCACGAAGGAGCTGCAGGCCGAGCTGGCCCGCCGCAAGCTCGGTTACGGCCGCAGCCCACGGATGGCGTTCGAGGCCGACGAGCTGGAGGTCCTCGGCGGCCTGAGGCACGGGGTCACCCAGGGCGGCCCGGTCGCGGTCCGGATCGGCAACACCGAGTGGCCCAAGTGGGAGACGGTGATGGCCGCCGACCCGGTGGACCCGGAGCTGATCGCGCACCGCGCCCGCAACGCACCGCTGACCCGGCCCCGCCCCGGGCACGCCGACCTCGCCGGCATGACCAAGTACGGCTTCGACGAGGCCCGTCCGGTCCTGGAGCGGGCCAGCGCCCGTGAGACCGCGGCGCGCGTCGTGCTCGGCACCGTCGCGAAGGCGTTCCTGCAGCAGGCGCTCGGCGTGACGATCGTGTCCCACGTCGTGGGCATCGGTGCCGTCGACGCCCCGGACGACGAGCCGCTGCCCGGCCCCGCCGACCTCGACCGGATCGACGCCAACCCGGTGCGCGCGTTCACCGACGCCACGGGTGCCGCGATGGCCGCCGAGATCGACGCCGCCCACGACGCGGGCGACACCCTCGGTGGGGTCATCGAGGTCATCGCCTACGGGATGCCGGTCGGCGTCGGCACCTACGTGCAGGCCGACCGCCGCCTCGACGCCCGGCTCGCCGCCGCGCTGATGGGCATCCAGGCGATGAAGGGCGTCGAGATCGGTGACGGCTTCCGCACCGCGCACCGCCGCGGCTCCGTCGCCCACGACGAGATGGTCCCCGCTGGCTCGCCCGGGCAGGGCCCGGCGGGCACCGTCCCGGTCACCCGGCTCACCAACCGGGCCGGTGGCATCGAGGGCGGGATGACCAACGGCGAGCCGGTCCGGGTCCGGGTCGCGATGAAGCCGATCTCCACCGTGCCGCGGGCGTTGCGCACCATCGACACCACCACTGGTGAGGAGGCCACCGCCATCCACCAGCGTTCCGACGCCTGCGCCGTGCCGCGTGCCGGGGTCGTCGTCGAGACGATGGTGGCGCTGGTGCTGGCGCAGGCCGCGTTGGAGAAGTTCGGCGGGGACTCGCTCGGCGAGACCCGCCGCAACGTCGCCTCCTACCTCGCGGGGCAGCGGTGACCGCGCCGGGCCCCGATGCGCAGGGCAGCCCCTGGCTGGTGCTCGTCGGCCCGCCCGGGTGCGGCAAGAGCACCATCGGGACCCTGCTCGCCCAGCGGCTCGGGCTGAGCTTCGCCGACACCGACGTGGTGATCGTCGAGCGCATCGGCAGGCCGATCGCGGAGATGTTCGTGCAGGAGGGCGAGCCCGCGTTCCGCGCGCTGGAGCGGGAGGTCGTCGCCGAGCAGCTGCACGCCGGGCACGGCGTGCTCGCCCTCGGCGGCGGCTCGGTGCTCGCCGCCGAGACCCGGGCGCTGCTCGCCGGGCACCGCGTCGTCGCTCTGGAGGTGGACCTCGCCGACGGGATGCGCCGCACCGGGATGTCCACCGCGCGCCCGCTGCTGGCCGGGGTGAACCCGCGTGCCACGTTCCGCGCCCTGCTCGCCGAGCGCGCCCCGCTCTACGCGGAGGTCGCGACCGTGCAGGTGAGCACGGTGCGGCGCAGCCCCAACCAGGTCGTCGCCGCGGTGCTGGCCGCGTTCGGCCAGGGCCCGGACACCCTGCCCGAGGCCTCGCCCGACGCGGCCGACCCGTTCGACCGTCCCACCCCGCGCCAGGACTCGACGCTCCCGGCGCCCGGCTTCGGCTCACCACAGGACGCCACCGGGACCGGCACCGAGCGAGCGGAGGCCCGATGACCGACACCACCACGCTGCCCGACACCTCCGGCACCCTCGAGTCCGACGGTGCGGTCCGCATCGACGTGCGCACCGAGCAGCCCTACCCGGTGCTCGTCGGCGCAGGGATCGCCGCCCGCCTCGCCGAGGTCATCACCGGGACCGGCGCCGGCCGGGTGCTCGTGCTGCACCCGCCGACCCTCGCCGACCGCGCTGCCGCCGCCCGCGACGAACTCGCCGCCGCTGGGCTGGCCGCCTCGCTGCACGAGGTCCCCGACGCCGAGGGCGGCAAGTCGCTGACCTCGCTGGCCGACTGCTGGGACGCCTGCGCCGACGCCGGGCTGACCCGTGCCGACGTCGTCGTCGGGTTCGGCGGGGGAGCGGTCACCGACCTCGCCGGGTTCGTCGCCGCCACCTGGATGCGCGGGGTGAAGGTCGTGCACCTCCCGACCACGCTGCTCGCCATGGTCGACGCAGCCGTCGGCGGGAAGACCGGCATCAACACCGCCGCCGGGAAGAACCTGGTCGGCGCGTTCCACGAGCCGTCCGCGGTGCTGGTCGACCTCGACACGCTGCGCACGCTGCCGCGCGCGGAGCTCGTCGCCGGGTCCGCGGAGGTGTGGAAGGCCGGGTTCATCGCCGACCCGGTCATCCTCGACCGCGTCCGCGCCGACCCGGCCGCCGCACTGGACCCGGCCGGGCCGGTGCTGGCCGAGCTGGTGCGCCGTGCGATCCGGGTGAAGGCCGACGTCGTCGGGGCGGATCTGCGCGAGTCGCACCTGCGGGAGATCCTCAACTACGGTCACACCCTCGGCCACGCCGTGGAGCGCCGCGAGCGCTACCGCTGGCGGCACGGGAACGCCGTCGCCGTCGGCCTGGTGTTCGCCGCTGAGCTCGCTCGTGCCGCCGGGCGGCTCGACGACGCCACCGCCGACCTGCACCGCGAGGTGCTGGAGCTGGTCGGGTTGCCGACGAGCTACGAGCCCGGCGTGCTCGACGAGCTGACGGAGACCATGCGCGGTGACAAGAAGTCCCGCGCCGGGACGCTGCGGTTCGTGGTCCTCGACGGGCTCGCCGAGCCCGGCCGCCTGGAGGGCCCGGACCCGGAGCTGCTGGCGACCGCGTACGCCGCGATCTCCCGCTGAGACCGTGCCCGTGCCGCGGGCCGATGTCCTCGCTCCGCTCGCCGTGGTCGCCGGGGTCAGCGGGTCGCGTGGGACTCGTAGCGGTACAGGACGGCCAGCTGGGGCACCGAACGGCGCACGTCACGCGGGGAGGCGACGGCCAGGGCCGTCAGGTCGTCCGCCGCGGCCCACAGCTGCTCGGCCGAGGACAACTCGCCGTCGCGAGCGCGTGCGGTGAGACGGGCGATGGCGGCGTCGTCGCGCGGGTTCAGGTGCGCGACCCGCCACAGCAGATGACGGGCCGCGGCGAGGTAGGCGTCGTCCGACCTGGAGGCCTGTTGGTCGTCGAGATGGGCGAGCAGGTCCCAGGTCGGCTCGCCGGCGGCCGGACGTACCGCGAACAGCGGCCGTGCCCCCTCGCGCTCCCGGACCGCTCGCTCGCGGCTGCGCATGCGGCACGCCCAGGCGACGAAGCCGGTCGCAACAGTGAGCAGAAGGAGCACCAGCAGCGCTTCTGACGCCTGCAGGACTGCTGCGCCGAGCCCGCCACCGACCAGCAGCGAGACCACGATCAGGCGCGCCCGGCGGGGCCCCGGCTCGGTCGCGGTGTCGGCGGCGTCGGACAACAACGCCATCATCAACGGCCGGGGCAACAGCGGATCGGCCACGATCAGCTGACCTGCGTGCGGCAGCGCCGCACCCCACCAGGTCAGCTCGGCGCCGACCCGTGACGGGGCAGCAGCTCCACCGAGCTGCCAGCTGTCGCGCGCGGTCACCTGCGCAGCCTCCGTGAACACGTCGCTTGGCCGCCCGAGCCCGTTGGCGCTCATCCGGCGGGATGGAGCAGCGGATACAACACATTGCGGCCTGTAGTGCCACACGATCGAGCACTCCGTCACCTGGTGAGACCAACCGCCTGCACGAAGCGCAACGGATCTTGTGACGCCAGGTAGTTGAAGGCGGCACGGGCAGCATGGCGGGAGTGGTCGACCCGACCGTCGAGCTCGCCGAGGGCGTGACCCCGAACAGAGGCCGACACCGGTCGAGATCAGGTGGCGCCTGCGTCGTCGGTGCGTACGTCCTCATGTTCCCGGGCGTGGCGACGGCACCGACGGGTCGGACGGAGGAGCGGCCGGGCCGTGGCTGACCAGGACCTGGTTACGGCCGGCGTTCTTCGCGGCGTAGAGGGCCTCATCGGCGGCCGCGAGCAGGACGTCGAGCTCGCGACCGGCCTGCGGGTAGACCGCGGCCCCGATCGAGGCGGTGAGGTCGGTGACCGCGACCGGGGGGACCTCGTCGTCGACGTGGACCGCCAGGCGCTCGATCCTGCGTCGGATCCGCTCCCCCACCTCCAGGACCGCTTCTGCGTTGCGGCTGGCCGAGGTGAACATCCCGGCCAGCGCGATGACGAACTCCTCCCCGCCGAAGCGACCCGCGGCGTCGTCGTCGCGGATCTCGGCGACGATCGCCTCGCCGACCGCGCGGAGCACCGCGTCACCGACCAGGTGCCCGTAGCGGTCGTTGACCTCCTTGAAGAAGTCCAGGTCGAGGATGAGCACGCCGGCGCAGGTGCAGTCGCGCTTCGCCGCGCCGAGCAGCTGCAGCGCGCGGGAACGCCAGCCCTCGGAGTTCAGCAGACCGGTCTTCGCGTCCGTCGCTGCCCGTGTCTCCAGCTGCCTGATGAGGGTCGTCTGCTCCATCAACACGAGCGCCGGGATCAGCAGCCAGACGAGCAGGACGTGGTCGGGGACGATGACAGTCGCCACGATTCCGCCGAGGCTCAGTGTGGCGGTCTCCAGCGCGATCTCCCCTCCGGCGAGGATCGCGAGGAATGTGCTGCCCGGCTGCGCGAGCCGGATGACGCTCACGACCAGCAACATGTTCGTCCCGGTGTAGACCACCAGACACGCAGCGATCTCGACGATCGCCCACCAGGAGTCGAATCCGCCGGATCCGGGAAAGATCAGTGTGACCGCGGAAACCAGGTAGACGGCCAGGACGACCGTCGACGTCGAATAGAGCTGTCGATGCGTTGGAGTTCCTGCGGGTCGGAACACGCGGAAGTACAGATGTGTGTAACTGGCGATCACCGTGGCCGCTGCCAGCATCGGCGGTAGCAACAACGCGCCCGCGAACGTCCACACCGAACTCAGGTCGACGTATCTGGTCTCGGCGATGCGCCGCCGTAGTCGTTCGGCACGCAGTGAGATCTCGGCGTGGAACCCGCTCAAGATCACCAGCGTGCCTGCGATCAGCCATGCCGACAGATCGCGCGGGACGCCGCCGAGGAGGATATCGACGGTGAGTAGGCACACAGCGGCGAGCTCTACCGCGAGGAGTAGCGCTCGGACGCCGATCGGAAGTGACCACAGCTGCCACGCCGCCAGCCACGACCGGAGCGCACTCCGGTCGGTGTCTCGCGCGGTGGATGAGGTCACCGAAATCCCCGAATCGTAGATCGTTATCTCTCGTGTCAGCATAGACGTCGTCCAGCGGTTTCATCCCTGCTCAGTCGTGTCGCTCTCACCGATCTGCTGGGCGCCACCCGGGCTCGAATGACCCGCCAAGATCAACTAAGGCGCTGACGTGGTGATGCTTCTCGCCTACCCTGTCGAGGTCGCCGCGAGGCAGGGGACTGTTTCAAGATCGGTGTTTTCGGCCCGACACGCCGGGCTGAGGTCCGGCGAGATGGGCACGGACAGTGATGACATCGGACCTTGTGGATCCAAGCGAGGGTGACCCGAAGCCTGCTCGGCAGGCGTCGGCGGAGCGGGCCGCTGCGGCGGCGATGGTGGCCGAGGCGAAGGCGCGCGGGCTGGCGTTGACCGGCCCGGACGGCCTGTTGAAGCTCTTTACCAAGAATGTTCTGGAAACGGCGCTGAACGAGGAGATGACCGAGCACCTCGGGCACGACAAGAACCGGGCCGACCCCGGCCGGGAATCCACCAACGTGCGGAACGGGTCCCGCTCGAAGACGGTTCTCTCGGATGCCGCGGGTGACGTGGAGATCGACGTTCCGAGAGACAGGGCCAGCACTTTCGAGCCGCAGATCGTGAAGAAGCGTCAGCGGCGCCTCACAGATGTCGACGAGGTCGTACTGTCGCTGTATGCGAAAGGGATGACGACCGGGGAGGTTTCCGCACATTTCGCTGACATCTATGGGGCGTCAGTATCGAAGGAGACGGTCTCGCGGATCACCGACAAGGTCGTCGCCGAGATGAATGACTGGGTTGGTCGGCCGTTGGATTCGGTGTACGCCGCGGTGTTCATCGACGCTGTCCACGTCAAGGTCCGGGACGGGCAGGTCGCCAACCGGCCGGTCTACGCAGCCATCGGCGTCACCGTGGACGGCTGCAAGGACGTGCTGGGGCTGTGGATGGGCGTCGGCAGTGAGGGCGCGAAGTTCTGGATGAGCGTGCTGGTCGACCTGAAGAACCGCGGCGTGCGTGACGTGCTGTTCCTGGTCTGCGACGGCCTCAAAGGACTCCCGGAGGTCGTGGCCAACGTGTGGCCGCAAACCATTGTCCAAACCTGCGTCGTGCACCTGATCCGAAACACTTTCCGGCTGGTGGGTCGACAGGACTGGGACGCGGTGAAGCGCGACATCAAACCAATCTATGCCGCGCCCAACCCGAATGCAGCACTTATCGCTATGGATGAGCTCGACGAGAAATGGGGCCGTAAGTACGCGGCGATGATCCGGCTATGGCGCAACGCGTGGGAAGAGTTCGTGCCGTTCTTGGACTACGACGTCGAGATTCGAAGGGTGATCTGCTCTACGAATGCGATCGAATCGCTTAACGCCCGCTACCGGCGCGCGGTGCGGGCGCGTGGTCATTTCCCCACTGAGCCTTTCCCAGTAGTGGGGAGCGGCTGGCGGCGACACGCCGGGGGCGTGGAGGTGCTCAACGAGGGTGCGGGACCCCGGTAGAAGAGGTCGGTCCGCTCAAAGATCGACTCACCACCGAGGTCCCGCGTGCCCGATCCTGTCACCTACACCGCCGTGCTCCCGATCGGGGAGCCCACCGCGTCGTTGCTGTCGCGGCTGTTGGCCGAGGAACGCCTCCGGCGCGGGACCCGGCGCGGGCGTCGGGCGCTGGACTGTGACCGCCACGCGGTGCTGGTGCTGCGCTGGTTCCTCGACGCGACCCGGGTCGCCCAGCTCGCCGCCGACAACCGGCTGAGCCTGTCGAGTACCTACCGCTACCTGCACGAAGGTATCGACGTTCTGGCCGCCGCCGCGCCTGGACTGCCCGGCGCGCTGCTCGCGGCCCGCACCGCCGGGCACACCCACGTTCACCTCGACGGCACCGTGATCCACACTGACCGCTCCCGCACTCCCGGACCGACCCCGGGAGTGGATCTGTGGTGGTCGGGTAAGCACCACGTCCACGGCGGGAACGTTCAGGTCCTCACCGCGCCTGACGGGTGGCCGTTGTGGACCTCCCCGGTGCGCCCGGGCCGCGAGCACGACACCACCTGCGCCCGCGGTCACCCCGGCCTGCTCGACGCGATCGAGGGCTGGACCGACGACACCCACGTCGTGCTCGCCGACCTCGGCTACGAGGGTGAGAACACCCGCCTGACCTGCCCGTTCAAGACCCCCACCGGCGGCGGACTGTCGGTGGACAAACGCACCGTCAACACGCTGCACTCCGCCACCCGAGCCCTGGCCGAACGCGGGAACTCCCTGCTCAAGACCACCTTCAAGGCGCTACGCCGGGTCAGCTTCTGCCCCTGGCGGATCGGCGCGATCACCGCCGCCGCGCTCGTCCTGCTCCACGTCGAGCACGACCGAACCACATGATCAACCAGCACCTACTGGGAAAGGCTCACTGAGCAGGCTGCGATGAAATGCTTGTATCTTGTGACTCGCAGCCTGGACCCGACCGGGACGGGCCGCACGAGGTGGACGATGCGTTGGAAGCCCGTGATCAACGCGTTCGCCATCACGTTCGGTGACCGCTGGCCGGGAGCCGAGACCTACTGAGCAACGACGCCGAAACACCGATCACGAGACAGGCCCCGAGGCAGAGCTCGGTGCCTCGGCGGCTCGCCGTCGGCGGACGGTCGGCGACTGGGCCGTTCGCAGTAACCCGATAGAAGGGGCTGCCCGGAGAGGGGGAGTCGTGCGTAACTGGAACTGGTGACGGAGCGCGGTTCGGTGTAAAGATTCTCCACTCCATCGGAAAGGGGGCGTAATGCGCAACTGGAACTGGTGACTGCAGTGATCGAGCGGAACGGTGTCTGAGATGAGGGGTGGGTGGCGAGGCGAGACAGGCCCGGCGAGCGTGCGCAACTGGAACTGGTGAGGCGTGGATGCAACGACGTGTCGAGAAGTAGGCGGGGAGGTGTGGGCGATGCGCAACTGGAACTGGTGACGGTGACCGAGTCGGGGCGGGTGTCGAGCCATCCGGCTGTCGGCGCCGGCGGGGATCGTCGGAAAGGGGAATGCGGGATGCGCAACTGGAACTGGTGAGCGCTGTGATCGACGGGCACGAGCGGAGAGGGGAGATGGCTGTGCGCAACTGGAACTGGTGACGTGGTAGTGCTGTCCGAGATCTGGAAGAGGCAACTCGTGACATGTAGCCGTGTACGGATCTGAAGCACGCGCCGGCGACGTCCGGCCGGGGAAGGCGCGACGCGCGACGTCGATGAGGTGGCGGGGAGTCGTGAGGCGTCCGGGGCGACCCGCCCCTCAGAGTCCTCGCGCGGGCCGTGACGTGGCCACGGCTGCGAGCCCCGCCGCGGCCACCGCGGCGGTCACCGCCACCGCCACGCCGGGGGAGGACCACTCGGCGAGCAGACCGGCAGTGAGGAGACCGAGCCCCTGCGCGCCGATCAGCCCGGCGGCCGCGAGGCCGGTCGCGCGCCCCCGCGCCTCGGCCGGGGTCCGGCGTACGAAACCGGCCTGCGCCTGGATCAGCGCGGCGGCCACGGCCGCGCCGCTGAGTGCCCACAACACGGTGATCGCCGCGACGGACGGCGCGAGCGCGCTCACCATCAACGGAACGCCGGCAGCCACGGCGAGCGGGAGCATCCACCGTTCCCGGGTCCGCTGGGGGACCCAGCGCGTGAACACGATCGCCCCCACGACACTGCCGGCCGGGATGGCGGCCAGGAGCAGCCCGACGGCGACCGGCCCGGCGCCGAGCTGCGCGGCATAGGGAACGGCGACTCCCTCCGGGGCGATGTAGGTCCCGGCCAGCCAGACCACGACGGCCAGCGTGCGACGCGAGGGGTCCGCGAAGACCGTGCGCGCTCCGGCAGCGATGTCGCCCGACCAGGAACGGACCGCACCGGCGGCAGGGGCAGGCGCGGGACGAGGCGCGACCCCGCAGGCCAACACCGCCGCGGACAGCACGAAGGTCACCGCGTTCATGACCAGCGCGGCGTGCGGACTCAGCAGGGCCAGCAGCGCTCCGCCGGTCGCGAACCCGGCAACCTGCGCTAGCTGGCCCGTCACCTGACGGACGGCATAGCCGCGTTCGAGCAGGTCACCGCGCAGGATCTCCGGCAACAACGCCCCCTGCGCGGCGGAGTGCGGTGAACCCGCCAGCACCAGGACCACGATCAGGGCGCACAGCACGGGCAGCGGGAGGCCGGGCCACGCCATCGGCATGACGAGCGCCGCTCTGGTGAGGTGACTGCCGATCATGACCCGCCGACGCGGATACCGGTCGGCGACCCAGCCCAACAGTGCGCCGCCCAGCAGCGCAGGGAGGAATGTCAACGCGTACACCGCCGCCGACAGCGCCGCTGAGCTGGTGCGCTCGTAGACCAGCACCGAGAACGCCACCCGAGCGAGCTGGTCGCCCAGGATCGAGACGACCTCGGCAGACCAGAGCGCACGGAACTCGCGAAGCGTGAAGACCTCGGTCAGGCGCCGGGGCCTCGGCACGGCGGCTGCGGAGTCGGCATCGTTCATAGTCGGCCCGCTGACCATGTCA
This sequence comes from Pseudonocardia sp. HH130629-09, assembly GCF_001294645.1. Taxonomy (NCBI): domain Bacteria; kingdom Bacillati; phylum Actinomycetota; class Actinomycetes; order Pseudonocardiales; family Pseudonocardiaceae; genus Pseudonocardia; species Pseudonocardia sp. HH130629-09. Next base: position 2,499,673 of record NZ_CP011868.1, on the reverse strand, counting down.
CGAACAGCAACGCGTCGGACACTCAGGGTTCGAGCCAGTACACTACTGGGCGATCAACGACCGCGAACAGTCGACCACCGACCCCCGGACGTCGACGTCGGAGGAGGAACTAGTCGCGGACCGCGGCGACCGCCTCGATCTCGACGAGCTGATCGTCATAACCGAGCACGGTCACCCCCATGAGGGTGCTGGGCGGGTCGTGGTCACCGAAGGCGTTACGGACCACCTCCCAAGCGTCCACGAGATCGGCCTGCTCGCTGGACGCGACGAGCACCCGGGTGCTGATGACGTCACTCAGCGACGCGCCGCTCTCGGCCAACGCGGTTCTCATGTTCTCGACGCCGTGCGCTGCTTGGCCTGCGACGTCCCCGACCGCGCGGTCGAGCCGTCGGCGTGGAGGGGGCAGCTGCCCGCCAGGAAGATCAGTCGTGCATCCGCGGGCGCGGTCGCGGCATAGGCGTACTCCGCCACGTCGGACAAGCGGGCAGAACGGATCAACCTCACGATCGTGGTCATCGGCGACGACCCTAGCCACGTCCGCCGATCCGCGCGGTCCGATTTCAGGCTCCGCCGAGCTGGTCAACCGGTGTGCAACGAGCGTGGGGACGGCGTTGGTCGTCGCCGGTCCGGAACCGGGCCTCTGTGGCCGCGGTGCGCTCATCGAAGGTCCAGGCCGGGGGTGATGAAGTCGCGGTAGTAGGCGACGACCGTCGAGCGGGGGATGTCGGGCCGGGTGAGCCACCATCGTCCGAGCTGTTCGCCGACCCCGCTGATGGCGTAGGCGAAGGCGAGGCTGCGCTCGTCGTCGAAGGACCCGAGGTTCCGGACCATTCCCGCGATCCGCGTGATGGTCTGCTCACGCAGCTCCGTGAGCCGTGCGTTCAGTTCCGGGGACAGGGCGGTGCTGGGGTTGAACAGCACCATCCAGCGGTGCGGGTCGCGTTCGAGAATGCCGAAGAACACCTCGCCCGCCCGCGTGATGACGGTGCGGGCGTCGGCGCCGGCCTCGATGAGGATCTCCGGCTCGCGGACCCGGTCCTCGAGTTCGGCGCGGGCCTGTCGGACACATGCGACGAAGATGTCGTCCTTGGTGGCGTAGTGGGCGTAGACGATCGTGCGGCTGACCCCGGCCTCCCGGGCGATGTCCTCGATGCTCGTGCCCTCGAAGCCCCGCTCGGCGAAGAGGCGCTCGGCGACGGCGACCAGCTGCGCCTGCCTGGCCTCGCGGGACAGGCGCCGTCGCGGGGGTCGCTCGGTCATGTACGAGACGGTACGTCGCCGCGCGGTGTCGACCTGCGCCCACTCGACGGTCACCCCGAGAGCCGACGCTCCGACACGAAATCCCACATCACGGCGGCAAGGTCGGGGCCATGCCGGTCGACGAAGAGCCCTGTGCTGCGGGGACCTGACCATGCGTGGCCCTGTCCGTGGATCAGTAACCGCTGGATGACGAGACCGGGGGTGGTGGGGCGGCGGTAGGTGTCGGTCTCGAAGGCGTGTCCGTCCGGCGGCGTGGAGTGCACCGTCGTGTCGGGGCGGACCGGAGTCGACGCGTCCGGGGTGCGGCCCTCGATGAGCTCGCCGAGCGCGACCCACTGCTGCACGAGTCGCTCCGCCATGACGGGCGGAACGGTCGTGTCCTGGTCGCCCTGGACGACCAGGAGCGGGACCTGGCGAGCCCGTGGCCCCATCTCGGCGCGAGCCGGCACCGCCGTCTCGGCCGGTGACGGCGGGACGGGCTGCTCGGCGAACTCGCGCCGGAATCCGTACTCGCCTCCGGCCACGGACGTGACCGTCGCGAACAGGTCGGGATAGGTCACGCCGAGGATGACGGCCGTGCCCGCTCCGGAGGACACGCCGAGGGCGTGGACGCGGTCACCGTCGGCGTGGTGCGTGGCCACGACCTGCCGCACGGCTCCGGCGATCAGTTCCGGCTCACCACGACCGCGGTGCTGGTGCTCGGGCGACAGCGAGTTCCAGCACAGCTGTGGGTTCCGCAGCACGGACTGGGTCGGGTAGACGACGATGAAGCCCTCGCGGTCGGCCAGATCGTTGAGCCGCGTGGTGTCCTTCATCGAGTTGAGCCCGAAGCCGGTCATCGCGCACCCGTGGATCGCGACGACGACCGCCGGCGGCGCGCCCGTCGAGCCTCCGGGCCGCGGCGGCGGGAGATGTACCTGGTAGCGCAGAACCCCCTCAGCGCTGGTGTAGGACTCGTCCCGGTCTTCGCCCCGTGGGCCTGACGGCCCGGGCGCCGCCGCCGCGAAGCCCGGCGCGACCGTCATCAGGACGAGCGCGACCGCCAGCATGATCGCGTGTCCCCTGAACCGACGTCCCGACATCCACCGACCTCCAGTAGCGCCATTGCCGTAGTTGGCACAGCGTAACTTATGGTGGACACTGTGTTCAGTTGAGTTGCTCGGTACTTCCTGTGCGGCAGTGAGCCGCTGTGCTCGGGGGCCCCGCGACTTGACGCTGACGCCCCTTCCGCCAGTGAGCAGTGCGTTCCGACGATGGACCGGCCGGACGCCCGCCTCACTGCCCGACCCTGTCGCCCGAGTGTGCGTGCCTGCGCAACGTCGACGATGGCCGGGTGCGTGATCGGACGGCGACGAGCGCACACGCGACGACCGCGACGCCGCCGAGGAGTGTTGGCCAGGTGATGCTCTCGTGGAGGATCAGCGCCGCCCAGCCGATGCTCATCACGGGCTGGGCGAGCTGGATCTGGCTGACCTGCGCGAGTGGGCCGATCGCGAGGCCGCGGTACCAGGCGACGAAGCCCAGGAACATGCTCACGACGCCCAGGTAGGCGAAGGCGAGCCACTCAGCCGGCGTTCCGGCCGGTGGCTGGTCGACGACTGCCCATCCGGTGAGGAGGACGGTCACCGGCGCGGTAGCGAGCAGCGCCCACGAGATCGTCTGCCAGGCTCCGAGGCGGCGGGACAGGATCCCGCCCTCGGCGTAGGCAAGGGCGCAGACGATCACGGCTGCGAACAGCAGGACGTCGGCGGCCTGCAGCTGTCCGAATGTATGTCCCTGTACCGCGGCGAACAGCACGGCGGCGACCGCCCCGCCTGCCGAGGTGACCCAGAACATGCGACCGGGTCGTTCGCCCGTGCGAACGACGGAGACGATCGCAGTGGTGGCGGGCAGGAGTGCAATGACCACTGCCCCGTGGCTCGCGGGCGTCTGCGTCAGCGCGATCGAGGTGAGTAGCGGGAAGCCGAGCACGGCACCAGCTGCCACGACCCCGACGCCGATCCACTCCCGTCCGCGTGGACGTGGGGACTGCGAGAACCAGAGCGCCAGACCTGCAAGCAACGCGGCAACCACCGCGCGGGCGCTGCCGACGAACAGCGGCGACAGGTGCCCGGACCCGAGGGCGAGCCGAGTCAGCGGGACGGTGAACGAGAAGGCGAGGACGCCGAGGAAGCCCCAGCTCAGGCCTGGACGAGACGGTAGAACGAACAGCGATAGCGGACGGCCGGGAGAGACAGTAGCGCTACTATCCTCACTCATGAATCAGCGTAGCAGTGGGCTGGTCGAGGCGGCTCTGGAGACATGGATCTCCTCCGCCGCGCCCGGTGCGCGCCTGCCGTCGACGCGCGAACTGACGGCGCACCACGGCGTCAGTCCGGTCACGGTTCAGGCGGCTCTGCGATCGCTGGTGTGTCGTGGGCTCATCGAGACCCGCCCCGGCGCGGGGACGTTCGTCAGTGCCACCCGTGAGCTGCGCCCGGTGGACCTCTCCTGGCAGACCGCCACCCTCGGGGCGGCAGGAGCAGTCCCCGCCGCCGCGTCGAGTGCTCTCCGCACGGTCCGCAGCGATGCGATCTCCCTGCACTCGGGTTACCCCGACCGCGGCCTGCTCCCCGAACGCCTCCTGCGGCCGGCAATTGCCCGGGCGGGCCGCGGCGACGCGGCACTCGAACGCACCGGGTCGGCAGGGCTCGCGGGGCTCCGAGCCTGGTTCGCCGCCGAGATCGCCGCCCAGACGCCCGCAGACGTCACCGGCCCCTCGGCGCGGGACGTGATCATCGTGCCCGGCAGCCAGCTCGGCCTCGCCGTCCTGTTCCGTAGCATCGCGGGACCGGGCGGCGCGATCCTCATCGAATCGCCGACGTACTGGGGAGCGATCCTCGCCGCTGGTCAGGTCGGCACCGCCCTCGTGCCCGTTCCCGCGAGCACCGAGGGCCCCGACGTCAGCGCTCTCGAGCGCGCCTTCACCGAGACCGGCGCGCGCGGCTTCTACGCGCAGCCGAACTTCGCCAACCCCACTGGTGCGCGATGGTCCGCCGCACGCGCCGCCCACGTCCTCGAAATCGTCCGCGCGCACGGCGCGTTCCTCATCGAGGACGATTGGGCCCACGACTTCGGCATCACTGCTGACCCCGTACCGGTCGTCACGAGGGACGACTCCGGGCACGTTGTCTACCTGCGCTCCCTGACCAAGAGCGTCTCGCCGGCCATCCGCGTGGCCGCGCTCGTCGCCCGCGGCCCGCTCCACCATCGTCTCCTCACGGAGCTGCAGCCCCAGTCGATGTACGTGAGCGGACTGCTTCAGGCCGCCGCCCTCGACGTTGTGACGCAGCCCGCATGGCGATCACACCGCCGTGCCCTCCGCAAGCAGCTCCGCGCCCGACGGGATCTCCTCGTCGCCGCGCTCACAACGCACACCTCCGACGCGACGATCGAGGGAATCCCTGCGGGCGGCCTCAGCCTCTGGGTCCGTCTCCCGTACGGGACCGACCTCGCCCGCTTGACACAGGAAGCGGAGCTGCGCGGCCTCGCCGTCGCTGCGGGGAACGAGTGGTTCCCCGCCGAGCCCACGGCTCCGTACGTACGCCTCAGCTTCGCAGGCCCGAACCCTGACGCGTTCGACCAAGCGGCGATCATCCTCGGGGAGGTCCTCGCGCAGCAGCGCTGAGGGATCAAGAACTTCCTGACCAGCGGCAGCTAGCACCGGTTGTCGGGTCGTGGCGGCGTAGTCGCAGGACGGCGCGGGCGGTCCGCGCGTGGGCAGGGCCCAGGGGGCTGCCCGTGATCAGCCGATGGTCTTGACCACCCGTGCGGGCACCCCGGCCACCACGGTCCCGGCGGGAACGTCCCGGGTCACGACCGCTCCGGCCGCCACGACCGCGCCGGGGCCGATGGTCACGCCCTGCGTGATGGTGGCAGCCGCCCCGACCCACACGTCGTCCTCGATCACGATCGGGGCGCTGGCGGTGTACTCACGTCGCTCTGCCAGAGGTAGGGGGTGCCCACCGGTGATCAGGTTGACCTTCGGGCCGATCATGACGTCGTCACCGATGGTGATGCCGCCACCGTCCATGAAGGTGCAGCCCTGGTTGACGAAGACGTTCGTCCCGAACCGTGTACGCAGGCCGTGCTCGGTGAAGAACGGCGGGTAGATCGTCACCGTCTCCGGCAGCGGCCTGCCGAAGACAACTGCCAGGAGTTCAGCGCGGGTCTCGGTGTCGCTGAACGCAAGCACGTTCAGTCGGGACGTCGCATCGGTCACCTCCGCGATCCGCGCCGCGAAACGCGCGAAGTTGCGAGTTCGGACATGCATGACCTGGTCTGTGCGGGTGCTCATGAGGCCTGATCCCAGCAGCGCACCCGGACACGGATCAAACAACCGCGCGCCCCTGGCCACAACCACCGGTTGTGCTCCTACAGTCAGGGCGTGGACTTCCAGGCGCTCCGCACATTCGTGGCCGTGGCGGAGACCGGGCAGTTCCAGGCCGCCGCCGACGACCTGAGGATCAGCCAGCAGGCCGTCTCCAAACGGGTGGCCGCCCTGGAGAAACACCTGGGGGTCACGCTCCTGGTACGCAGCTCCCGCGGGTCGCGGGCGAGCCTGGACGGGCAGGCGTTCCTCCCCCACGCGAAGAAGATCCTCGCCGCGGTCGAGCAGGCTCAGCAGGCGGTCCACCCGCAGCGCAGGCCGTTGCGGGTGGACGTCCTCAACCGGCGCATCGCCCCGGCCCAGGCCGTCTACGCCTTCTACCGCGCCAACCCGGGCACCGCTCTGGACACGGTCACCCTGGCCGCACAGGGAGCCCTCGACGCAGTCCGCACCGTCCTGGACGGGAGTGTGGACGTCTCCTTCCGCGCCATCCGGGCTGACCAGATCCCGCCCGGGGTCCGGGCCGAGCGGCTCCTGGACAACCCGCTGCAGGCCCTGCTCGGCCCTGCCCACCCCCTGGCCGGCGCAGACCAGCTCCGCCCGGAGGATCTCGCCGGGCACAGGGTCTGGATCCCCGGGATGCGGTTCCCCCGAGATCGTGGAGGGTTCTTATGCCGCGTCTCGGGTGAGGGCGGCGTTCTCGTAGTTGATCGGTGAGAGCCCGGCGGCGGCACTGTGTCGCCGCCGGTGGTTGTAGAAGCCGTAACACCAGTCGATGACCGCCGCCCGCGCCCTACTGATGGTGTCGAAGTCGTTGCGGGACAGCACTTCCCACTCCAGGCTGGAGAAGAACGCCTCCGCCGCGGCATTGTCGAAACACGACCCGACCCGGCCCATCGACTGACGGATGTCGAGCCGCCGACACAGAGCGGTGAACGCGCCCGCGGTGTAGGTCGACCCGCGGTCGGTGTGGAAGATCACCCCGGCGATTCGGTCCGCCCCGCCGCGGGCCGCCACCGCCATCCGGATCGCCGCACACGCCAGCTCGGCGTTCGGGTGCAGCCCCGTGGCCGCGCCGAGCAGCCGCCGCGAGTACAGGTCGATCACCGTGGCCAGATACAACTTCCCGGCCGCGGTGGGGATCTCGGTCATGTCCCCGACCCATCTGCGGTTCGGCTCGGCCGCAGTGAAACCCCGACGAAGCAGGTCCGGGAACTTCGGCGCCGTGCGGTCCTGGCGGGTCAGCCCGTTGTGCCGCTTGATCCGGCGGGCGACCAGGCCCTGGCGGCGCATCGAGTCCGCCACGGTCTTCTCCGACACCCGCCATCCGGCCTCACACAGGTCGGCGTGCAGACGGGGTGAGCCGTGTAGCCGCTGGGCGTCGTCGAACGCCACGGCCACGGCGGCGTCCAACGCGCAGCGGCGCTTCTCGGTCGCGGTGGCACCACCGTCGGAACGCGCGGCGCGGTCGAGCCACTTGTACAGCCAGGAGATCGACACCCCCAACAGGGCGCAGGCCAGCGTGTGCGGCACCCGGTGGAAGGTCCTCTGGTCGGCGATGAAACGGGCCACGCTCACTTCGTCGCCTCCTTGACCCACAGGACCACGGATCGCTTGAGGACATCACGCTCCATCCGCAGCTCGGCGTTCTCCGCGCGCAGCCGCTTGAGCTCCTCGACGCCGCCGCGAGACAGGCCCTCGGTGTCCTCGCGGGCCTCTCGTGCACGGGCCACCCAGTTGCCCAGCGTGCCCTCGTTGACCCCCAGGTCACGGGCGACCTGGGCGATCGGCTTGCCCGTCTCCTCCACGACCCGGACCGCTCCGTCACGGAACTCCCGGTCGTAGCGCTTCCGTACCTCTGGCATCGCTACCCCTTATAGCTGATGCCTCCCCGATCATGGGGGAACCGCAGGGATCCGGCCGGGTACCGAGTGGGCAGACTTCTACCGGTCACTCTCGCAGCAGTTCGGGCTCACCATGCGACGCGCTGGGCCCCCACTTCGGCGACGAGGCACTCATGGACGCTCTGGCCGACTCCGCGGATCAGGCGACCCTGGTCGGTGCCGGTGACCGCTACCTGTGGCCCGAGAGCTACCGGCTGCGCCGCATCCCACTACGGGACCCGACGCCGCTCTACCCGCACGTGCTGCTCACCCGCTCCGGCCACCAGCACCCCGTCCTCGACAGACTGCGCGACCACCTCCGAGCACACCGCACCGCCACGGCAGACCAGGTCTGGTCCCCGGACTGGGTTGCCGCATGATCCAGCAGCTTCACGAGCGCGGAGGCAGCCGTGCGATCGGCGACGGAGATCCTCCTCGGCCACGGCGCCTTGGCCACCTACGATGACGGAGGTGTCGAACAGTGACCAGGCCTCGGCGTTCGACGAGGCCGCTCGACCCCGTCCCTCCGGCGGGCACGACGCCGTCCACCACGTCTGTCCGTTGAACGAGGTGCTGGACCGGGTCAGTGGGAAGTGGGCGATCGGTGTGCTCACGCTCATCGGTGCGGAGGAGGTCGCGCGGTTCACCGAGCTCTAGCGGGGCATCCCGGGCATCAGTAGACGGATGCTGACCTTGACGCTGCGGAACCTGGAGCGGGACGGGTTGCTGACTCGCACGGTGTACGCGACGGTGCCGCCCAGGGCGGAGTATCGGTTGACCGAGGCGGCCCGGGAGCTCGCGCGGACCCTGTCGCTGCTCACCGACTGGGCCGAGCGGCACCAGACGCACGTCCAGGTGTCCCGGCTCGACTACGACGAGACCCACTGAGGCAGCGTGAGCAGGCGGTCGCCGTCCGGGCCGTGATCACCACCCACACGACGCCGGGTCGGCTCAGGAGCCGAACGCCGCCACGAACTGCTGCACCGACGTCGCCCGGTAGACGGTGTTCGTCCGCTGCACCTCGGCCAGCGGGGCGTGCGACGCCGGGGAGTAGCGGTGCCCCGGGTACACCGTCGGGTTGCCCTTCAGCGCCGCCAGCTGCTGCAGTGAGTGGTACATCTGCGCGGTGTCGCCGCCCGGGAAGTCGGTGCGCCCGCAACCCTGAAGGAACAGGGTGTCCCCGGCGACGAGCCGGTCGCCGTCCGGGTCCGGCACCAGGAAGCACTGCGAGCCCGGGGTGTGGCCGGGGGTGTGCAGCAGCCGGATCGCGACGTTCCCGACCTCGACGACGTCGTCGTGGTCGTGCGGGGTCAGGTCGGTCGCCGACAGTCCGGTCACCCGGGTCACGTAGTCGGCCTCGGCGCGCTGCACGTGGATCGGCACCGGGTGCGACCCGATCAGCTGCGCGACGCCGACGAGGTCGAAGCCCATCATCGTGCCGCCGACGTGGTCGGGGTGATGGTGGGTGGCGAGCACCCCGGTCAGGCGCATGCCGTCCGCGTCGAGGGTCGCGACCAGCTCGTCGGGGGAGTAGGCCGGGTCGACGACGACGGCCTCGCGGGTCTCGTCGTCGCCGATCAGGTACGAGAAGTTGACCATCTGGGTGGCCACCTGGTCGCCCACGGCGTAGTCCTGGCCCGACAGCAGCTGGCGGAAGTAGAGACCCATGGCCGCGACCCTAGACATAGGGTTCGGGGCATGTCCCACCCCGCCCGGCGCGACACCCTGCGCGCCCTGCTCCCCGCCGCCGGACTGGACGCGCTGCTGGTCACCGACCTGCTCGACGTCCGTTACCTCACCGGGTTCACCGGTTCCAACGCCGCCGCGGTGATCGCCGTCGACCCGGGGGAGGACCTGCTCTGCACCGACGGGCGCTACCGCGTCCAGGCCGCCGAGCAGTGCCCCGGCCTGGAGATCCTCGTCGAGCGGCCGAGTGCCCCGGCCGCCGCGGCCCGCGTCCGGGCCGGGCGGACCCTCGGCTACGACTCCGCGACGCTCACCGTCGACGGCCTGGCGGCCGTGCGCGACGCCGTCCCCGGCCGCCGGCTGCGCCGGGCACCCGGCCTGGTCGGGCGGCTGCGCGCGGTGAAGGACGCCGACGAGGTCGAGCGGATCGCCGCCGCCTGCGCGCTGGCCGACACCGCGCTGCGCGGCCTGCTCGACGACGGCGGCCTGCGCCCGGGACGCACCGAGGCCGACGTCGCGCGTGAGCTCGACGACCGGATGCGCCGCCTGGGTGCCGACGGCCCCGCCTTCGACACCATCCTCGCCGCGGGCCCGCACTCCGCGGTGCCGCACCACCGCCCCACCGGCACCGAGCTGCGTCGCGGCGACCTCGTCAAGATCGACTTCGGGGCGGCGCTCGACGGCTACCACTCCGACACCACCCGGACGTTCTGCCTGGGCCCGGCCGCGGACTGGCAGCGTGAGCTGCACGCCCTGGTCGACGCCGCGGCGGCGGCCGGGCGGGCCGCGCTCGTCGACGGGGCCTCGGTGACCGCCGTCGACGCGGCGGCCCGGGACCTCGTCACCGCCGCCGGGCACGGCGAACGGTTCCTGCACGGGCTCGGGCACGGGGTCGGGCTCGCGGTGCACGAGCCGCCGTGGCTCGCGACCACCGCCACCGGCCGGATCGACGCCGGCACCGTCGTGACCGTCGAGCCGGGCATCTACCTCGACGGGCGGGGCGGGGTGCGGATCGAGGACACCCTGCACGTGGCCGCGGGCGGCCCGGCCAGGGCACTGACCGGGCTGCCCCGCGAGCTCATCGAGATCTGAGCGCCTCCCGCCACGGCACCGTGGCACCGATCCGCAGCACGGACCGTTCGTACACGCGGGCCCCGGCGCGGGCCAGCAGCGCCACGGCGACGATCATGACCAGCGCCGAGCCGGCCACGTGCCAGGCCGAGACGGTGCCCTGGGCGACCATCAGCGGCATGAGCATCGCCGGGAACGGCGGGATCCACGACAGGACCTGCAGCGCCATCGCGTCCGGCGAGCCGAGGTACCAGAACGAGGCGCCGTACATCGCGAACAGCAGCATCATCAGCGGCCCGGTCGTCGAGTTGACGTCCTCCTGGCGCGACACCAGCGACCCGGCTGCGGCGTAGAGGACGGCGAAGAAGGCGTAGCCGAGCACGAACCAGGCCAGCGCCGCGCCGAACACCCCGACCGCGGTGCCGGTGATCGTCAGCAGCCCGGTGGCGAGCCCGGTCGCGATCCCGACGACGCCGTAGAGCAGCAGCTGGACCAGCCCGGCCGCGCCGATTCCCACCACCTTGCCCCAGAGCAGGTCCAGCGGGCGGATCGTGGACAGCAGCAGCTCCACCACCCGGCTGGACTTCTCCTCGACCACGCCCATCGCGACGGTCAGCCCGAAACCGACGATCTGCAGGAACATCACGATCAGCACCGCGAAGGACAGCGCCGACCGCTGCCCGGCCTCCGGCTCGGCGGGGTCGAGTGCGTCCACGGTCAGCCCGGCGGGCGGGGTCGCGGCCGCCAGCTGGGACGGGGTCACGCCCACCACGGCGAGCCCGACGCCGGTGGCCCGGTCGGCCAGTGCTGCGTCGAGGACGGCCCGGGTCGCCGGGGCGAGCTCGGAGTCGACGACGGCCGTCGCGCCCGGCCCCGAGTGGTCGCCGAGCAGGGCGACGTCGAGGTCCCCCGAGGCGACGGCGGCCCGGCCGTCGCCGGCGGAGGCGATCTCCCGGACGTCGACGGGTGACCCGAGCCGCTCCGCGGCGGAGGTGACGGCGGCGGCCAGTGCCGGGTCACCGGCGACGCCGACCGAGGGCCGGTCGTCGCCCGTGCCGAACAGCGAGAAGGCGATCATGCTGCCCGCGATGAGCAGGAGCATGATCGCGTTGCTGACCCAGAAGCTGCGTTTGTGCACCTGCACGCGGAACTCGCGACGGGCGACCAGCGCGACCGCGCGCCGCGCGGGCAGGGTGGTGGACGGGGCGCTCATGCGACGACCTCCCGGTACAGATCGGTCAGCGACGGGGTGGTGACCGTGAAGCCGTGCACCGGTCCGGTGGCGAGCGCGGCGGCGAGGACCCGCTGGTCGTCGACGCCGTCGCCGAGCGCCAGCACGGTGCGGCCGCGCTCCTCGGCGAGCACGGTGACCCCGGCCAGCCCGTGTGCCCAGCCGGGGCGGGCGGCGGGGGCGCGCACCTCCAGCCGGGTGCCGCCACCGCGCCGGACCTCGCCGACGGTGCCGACGGTCCGCATCCGGCCGGCCACGAGGATCCCGACCCGGTCGCAGAGCCGCTGCACCAGGTCGAGCTGGTGGCTGGAGAACAGCACCGGCACCCCGGCGCGGGCCTTCTGTCGCAGCACCTCGCTCATCACGTCGACGGCCACCGGGTCCAGCCCGGAGAACGGTTCGTCGAGCACCAGCACGGCCGGGTCGTGCACGAGTGCCGCGGCGAGCTGGACGCGCTGCTGGTTGCCCAGGCTGAGCGCGTCGACGGTGTCGTCGAGCCGGTGGTCGACGCCGAGCTGCTCGGCCCAGCGCAGCACCGCCCGGCGCGCAGCGACCCGGTCGACGCCGTGCAGCTCGGCCAGGTAGGCGAGCTGCTCACCGACCTTCATCTTCGGGTACAGCCCGCGCTCCTCGGGCATGTAGCCGATCGTGCGGCGGACGTCGAGGTCGACCGGGCGCCCACCGAGACGGACCTGTCCGGAGTCCGCCGCCAGCACGCCCAGGGCGATCCGCATCGTCGTCGTCTTCCCGGCGCCGTTGGAGCCGACGAAGCCGAAGATCTCGCCCGGGCGGACGTCGAAGCTCACTCCGTCCAGGGCGACGGTGCCGCCGTAGCGCTTGGTCAACGCGTCGATCTCGAGTGTGGCGCCGGTGTCCGCCACCGGCCCGGCCCGGAGCTGTTGCTGCTGTGTGGTCATCGGTCCCTCCCCCGCTGTGGGCACCGACGCTAGGAGCCGGGGGTGCCCTCGCGGATCGGCGCGAAGGACGAGATCGGTGCCGCGGCGGGGTCGTCCTCGCGGACGAGCGGGCTGCGGGGCAGCACCGCGCGGACCGTCCAGCCCCGACCGTCGCCGGGGCCGGTGTACAGCTCGCCGCCGAGCAGCGCGACCCGTTCCCGCATCCCGAGCAGGCCCAGGCGGGAGCCGGTGTCGTCGGGCCGGTGGCCGGTCACCGGGCCGTCGTCGTCGACCTCCACGACGAGGGGTTCGGCGGCGCCGCCGTGGACGACCCGCACCCGGGTGGGGGTGGGCCCGGCGTGGCGCAGGGTGTTGGTCAGTGCCTCGGTGACGATGCGCCGCGCGAACAGCTCGGCCTCGCCGGGCGTCGGCGTCGGGGAGCCCTCGACCGTCACCGTGACCGGCAGCCCTGCTGCGCGTGACGGTGCGACCAGGGCCTCCAGCGCGGCGGGGGACAGGTCCGCGCCGTCCGGGTCCGGCCCCAGGTCGGCGAGGGCGGGCAGCGCCTCGGCGACCCGGCGGGCCGAGTCCGCGATGTGCCCGAGCGCCTCGGCGCGGGCCGCCGGGTCGGCGGCGAGCCGCGCCGCCCCGGCCTGTACCGCCACCGCAGAGACGTGGTGGGCGACGACGTCGTGCAGGTCGCGGGCCACCCGCAGGCGTTCGCAGGTGAGTGCGTCGCGCACCCCGGCCTCGGTGAGCGCGCGTCGCCGGGTCGCGGTGTCGAGCCGGTGGTGGCGGACCGCGACCCCGGCCGCCCACAGCGGCACCACGGCCAGGAAGCTGAGCACGACCACCGACGCCGGGGTCCCGAGCCGGTGCCACACCCCCGTCAGGACGCCCCCGGTGAGGACGATCAGCGTCGACACCGACACCGCCACCGCGGACGTCACGACCGGCGCCGTCGACGCCGCGCCCCACACCAGAAGTATCCAGGTGGCCTCGGCGAACGTGTTGGATCCGTCGAGCATGGTCGCGACGAACGACGCCACTCCGGCGAGCAGCAGCGCCGGCACCGGCGCGGTCCGCCACCACGTGACGAGTGCGAACTGCACCGCCACGACCAGCGCCGCGGCCGGGTTCCCCCACGGCAGCTGCAGCAGGCGCAGGAGCCCGTCGACGACCACCAGCCCGGTGTCCACGTCGCCCGCCGAGGAGACGAGCGCACCGACCAGCAGAGCCGGGACGACGAACGCGACGAGCGCCCACAGCCCGGCCCGGTCGGGCAGCGGCATCCGGCGACGCTGCGCGGACGCTGCCGGGACCGGGGCCGGCACCGGGACGACGAGGTGTCCCGGCTCGGCGGCGGCGGTGGCGGCGGGGGCGCGGAGCACGCCCAGGACCCGGCGCATCGCGGCCAGCACGGACCGGGCCCGTTCCCGCGCGGCCCGCAGGTCGGCCTCGGTCGCGTCGGGGCCCAGTGCCCCGGCCTGGGCGACCAGGCTGCGCAGACCGCTGAGCACGCCACCGCCGATCTCCTCGGCGATCCGGGACCGCTCGGCGTCCAGCGCGGTGCCGTGCTGCAGCCGGTCGGTCTCGGCCCGTTCGCGCTCGGCGCGCAGCGCCGCGGACCGGCTCCAGCGCCCCGCCACGGTGGCGATCACCAGCATCGGCATCACGACCGTCGCGCCGCCGACGATCAGCCCGGTGTCGGTCGCCACGTCCGCCGAGACCGGCAGGCGCAGGAGCCCGGCCAGTCCGAGCGAACCGAGCCAGGGCAGGGCCACCCACGCCGCAGCACCGACCGGGCCGCGCTGCGGCGCCCGTGCGACGGAGAACGCGAGCAGCGGCCACACCAGCGCCGCGGCCCCGCCGAGGAACGCGATCCCCGGGGCGGAGATCACGGCCAGGACCAGGTAGGCACACCGCGGCCGCCGGCGGCGCAGCAGCATCGCCGCGGCCGCCGCCAGGCTCAAACCCACCGCCAGTGCCACCTCCAGCGGCAACGGCAGCCGGTGGACGTAGCCGTAGGTGTTGACGACCAGGGTCGTCACCATCTCCTGGGCGGCGAGGAGCAGCGCCAGGACCGCGAGCGCGATGTCCCCGGCGCGGCTGCCGGGCAGCGGTGCAGGGGGAGCGTCCGCGCCGGGCTCAGCCGTTGGCACCGGCCGCTCCCACCAGCCCGTGCTCGTAGGCGAACACCACCAGCTGGACCCGGTCGCGCAGCCCCAGCTTGGTGAGCAGGTTCGACACGTGGGTCTTGACCGTCGTCCCGCCCAGCACCAGCCGGTCGGCGATCTCGGCGTTGGACAGCCCGGCGGCGACCAGCCCGAGCACCTCCCGCTCCCGCTCCGTCAGCGCGGCGGCCGGCCCGGCCTGCGCGGGCGGGTCGGTCGGGACGAACGAGCCGACGAGCCGCCGCGTGACCGACGGCGCGAACAGCTCGTGCCCTGCGTGCACGGTGCGTACCGCGACCTGCAGGTCCTCCGGCTCGACGTCCTTCAGCACGAAGCCGGACGCGCCGGCCCGCAGCGCGTCGTACACGTGGCGGTCCAGGTCGAAGGTCGTCACCACCAGCACGCGGATGCCGGGGTCGCGCAACGCGCGGATCCGCCGGGTCCCCTCGATGCCGTCGGTGCCGGGCATCCGCACGTCCATCAGGACGACCTCCGGACGCAGCGTCTCGGCCAGCTCGGCGGCCTCGGCGCCGTCCCCTGCCTCCCCGACGACGTCGATGTCCGGTGCCGCCGCCAGCACCGTCCGCAGCCCCGCCCGCACCACGGCCTGGTCGTCGGCCACCACCACCCGCACCGTCATGGCGCCCATCCTGGCAGGTCGCCCGCCCCTCGGGCTGGCCGGTGAACCCGGTGGCGGTACCCTGACCGACGCACGAATCCGAGATCCGAGCAGGAGAGCGCGCACGTGGCGACCACGAACGACCTGAAGAACGGCCTGGTCCTGAACATTGAGGGCCAGCTGTGGACCGTGACGGCGTTCCAGCACGTCAAGCCCGGCAAGGGCGGTGCGTTCGTTCGCACCACGCTGAAGAACGTGATGTCCGGGAAGGTCGTGGACCGGACCTTCAACGCGGGCACCAAGGTCGACACCGCGACGGTGGACCGCCGCGACATGACCTACCTGTACCGCGAGGGCACCGACTTCGTCTTCATGGACGCCGACACCTTCGACCAGATCCCGATCCCGGAGAAGGCGGTCGGCGACGCCGCGCGCTACCTGCTGGAGAACGCCACCGCCCAGGTGTCGCTGCACGAGGGGGAGCCGCTGTTCGTCGAGCTCCCGACCTCGGTCGAGCTGGTCATCTCCCACACCGACCCGGGCCTGCAGGGTGACCGCTCCACCGGCGGCACCAAGCCCGCGACCCTGGAGACCGGCGCCGAGATCCAGGTGCCGCTGTTCCTGGAGAGCGGCACCAAGGTCAAGGTCGACACCCGGGACGGCCGTTACCTCGGCCGCGTGAGCTGAGGTGCGCGCACGCACCAAGGCCCGTAAGCGGGCACTGGACATCCTGTTCGAGGCCGAGGCCCGCGGTGAGGACGCGCTGTCCGTGCTCACCGCGCGCCGCGAGACCGACGACGCGCCGCCCGTCCAGGACTACGCGGCGCGGCTCGTCGAGGGTGTCGCCACCCACCAGGAGCGGATCGACCAGCTGATCGCCGAGCACGCCGAGGGCTGGGACGTCGACCGGATGCCCGCGGTCGACCGCGGCCTGCTGCGGCTCGGGATCTACGAGCTGCTGTGGGTCGACGACGTCGACGACCCGGTCGCGATCACCGAGGCCGTCGAGCTGGCCCGGACGCTGTCGACCGACGACTCCCCGCGCTACGTCAACGGGGTGCTGGGCCAGATCTCCGACATCGCCGAGCACCTGCGCGCCACCCTGTAGGCCCCGGCCGCTCGGTGCCGGTGCCCGAGCGGTCCCGGGCGGACGGTGGCCGCGTCCCCGCCGCCCCGGGGCCCGGGCCTGACCCCGGTCCGTCCTCGGAGCCGACCGCGCCGCCCCCGACGAGCACCGTCGCTGCGACCGGCGCGGTCGGCCCTGCACGTGTGCGCCCGACCCCGTCCCTGGATTGCAGCCGACGCGGATGGTGACGTCGCGGTAGAGCGCGCCGGTCGTCGCCGACGTCCGACTCCGCGGCGCTGTTCGGTCGCGGCCCTCACCTGCTGGTCGCCCCCAGGACACGATCCCCGGCCCCGGCGGTGTCCGCCGCCGGCCTGCCGATGCCCCCGCGCAGCCTTGCCCCGCAGCTGCCGTTCGACGGCGCGCCGCATCGACCCCGCCACCTGGCGGCTATCCCCGCGTCGGCGGGCGGACGAGCCTCGGCGACGAGTACACCCGGCCGCTGCCCGCCGCCGGTCCTCCTCGGATCCGCCGTACCCGGACGTCCTGACCGGGGCCCCGAACCCGATCGAGAACGGCGGCAGGCGCGCGCTCATCTGATCGATCGTTCACAACGGAGAGCGCGGTCGGGAGACCACCGACGCCGACGGCGGGACCGCACCCCGTCCACGCCTGCGCCGCCTCGGCCACCCAGGCCGCAGCCCGCGTCTCCTCGAAGGCGAGCTCCGGGCGGGAGTGGATGCGTCGGCTCAGCCCGACGACGTCCCGCTCGATCTCGCCGATGCGCCGGGTGGCCGCCTCCTTCGCCCGCGCGGCGGTCACGCCGCCACCGCCGTCGCTCGCCGTGTGACGGCAGCGGCGAACCAGCGCACCGGTGCGGCCTGCCCCTCGTCCTCACGACCGGTCGCCTCCGGATGCCACTGCACGGCGAGCACGTCGTGCTCGGCGTCGGAGAACGCCTCGACGACCCCGTCGTCGGCCACCGCATCCACGGTGAGTCCCGCGCCGAGCCGGTCGACCGCCTGTGGTGCCCGGAGGCGATCAGCAACCGGGGCGCACCGACCTCCTCGGCCAGCAGCGACCCCGCGCGGAGCGCGACCTCGTGCCACGCCCACCGGGGGCCGGCCGCGGTCGAGTCGCGGTGCAGCACCGTTCCCGGGGGCAGGTCGGGCACCAGCGTCCCGCCGCGGACGACGTTGAGCACCTGCAGCCCGCGGCAGATCCCGAGCACTGGAACGCCGGCGGACAGCGCGGCCTCGGCGAGCCCGCAGTCGAGTGCGTCCTGGTCGGGCTGCACGCCGTAGACCTCGGCGCACGGCTGTGCGCCGTAGCGCACGGGGTCGATGTCGTTCCCGCCGGGCAGCACCGGGCCGTCGAACCCGTCGAGGTGGGTCTCCCGGACGAGCACCGCCCCGAGCCCCCGGGCGGCGATCATCGCCACGACGTCGTGCAGCAGCCGGCGTGCGGAGGCCTCGCGGGGGTCGGTCGTCGACGAGTCGAGCCGGTCGGGGACGGCGATACGCAGGGGCCTTCGCATGGTGGGGCCTCTCAGGTGTTGGTGGGGAAGCCGAGGTTCAGCCCCGCGTGGCTGGGGTCGAGCCAGCGGGTGGTGACGACCTTGGCGCGGGTGAAGAAGTGCACGCCTTCGGTGCCGTGGGCGTGGGTGTCGCCGAACAGGGAGTTCTTCCAGCCGCCGAAGCTGTAGTAGGCCATCGGGACGGGGACCGGGACGTTGACGCCGATCATGCCGACCTCGACCTCGTTCTGGAAGCGGCGGGCGGCGCCGCCGTCGTTGGTGAAGATCGCGGTGCCGTTGCCGTAGGGGTTGGCGTTGATCAGCTCCACGGCGTCGGTGTAGGTCGCGACGCGCACCACCGACAGGACCGGGCCGAAGATCTCGTCGGTGTAGACGCTCATGTCGGGGGTGACGTGGTCGAGCAGGGTGGGGGCGATGAAGAAGCCGGCCCCGTCGGCGTCGAACTCGCCCTGTCTGCCGTCGACGACGACGGTGGCGCCCTCGGACTCGCCGGCGTCGATGTAGCCCGACACCCGTTCCTGGGCCGCCCGCGTCACGAGCGGTCCCATGTCGCAGGAGCGGCGGCCGTCGCCGGTGCGCAGGTCGCGGGCGCGGTCGGCGATCTTCGCGACGAGGGTGTCGGCGATGTCGCCGACGGCCACCAGCGCGGACACGGCCATGCAGCGTTCACCCGCGGAGCCGAACCCGGCGTTGACGGCCTGGTCGGCGGCGAGGTCGAGGTCGGCGTCGGGGAGGACGACCATGTGGTTCTTCGCCCCGCCGAGTGCCTGGACGCGCTTGCCGTGGGCGGTACCGGTCTCGTAGACGTGGCGGGCGACCGGGGTGGAGCCGACGAAGCTGATCGACTTGACGTCCGGGCTGGTCAGCAGGGTGTCGACGGCGGTCCTGTCGCCGTGTAGGACGTTGAACACGCCGTCGGGCAAGCCGGCTTGCGACCAGAGTTCGGCGATCCAGAGGGCGGCGGAGGGGACCTTCTCCGACGGCTTGAGCACCACGGTGTTGCCGGTGGCGATCGCGATGGGGAAGAACCACATCGGGACCATCGCCGGGAAGTTGAACGGGCTGATGATCCCGACGACGCCGAGTGGCTGGCGGATCGAGTGGACGTCGACGCCGGTGGAGGCGTTCTCGGTCGCCGAGCCCTTGAGCAGGTGCGGCATGCCGCAGGCGAACTCGACGACCTCCTGGCCGCGGGCGACCTCGCCGGCGGCGTCGGAGAGGACCTTGCCGTGTTCGGCGGTGATGAGTGCGGCCAGCTCCGGGGCGCGGGCATCGAGCAGCTCGCGGAAGCGGAACATGATCTGGGTGCGCTTGGCGAGGCTGGTGTCGCGCCAGGCGGGGAACACGGCCTTCGCCGCGGCGATCACCGTGGCGGCCTCGTCGGCGCTCGCGAGGGGCAGGTGCGCGGTGACCTCGCCGGTGGCGGGGTCGGTGACCTCGCAGGTCCGCCCGGAGGTGCCCTCGACCCGCGTGCCCGCGACCCAGTGGTGGAGCGTCTTCTGCAGCGTGCTCGTCATGATCCTCTTCCGTGTCGGGGCCGTGGTCGGACGGCGGACGCGGCGTCGCCGGTCGTCCGCCGTCGGATCCGCTCCATCTCGTCGGACCCGGTCTACCCGCAGACGAGCCGGAGAGCGACCTGCACGACGTCACCGCGGTCGTCGGGGCGAGTCGCTCGACCCCGTTCGCTGTTGCCTACCGCGCGCCGGGCTCACCGGGTGCTCGGACCGCTGGGGGTCGAGGGCGCCCCCGTCGACGTGATCCTGGCTCGCTGCGCGGAGCTGGTCGACCGGGCGGTCGTGCTGGAGGACCTCTCCCACCGGGTCATCGGGTTCGCGGGCGCATCCGCACCGGAGGACATCCTGCGCGACTGGACGGCGCGCTCACGGCAGGTCCCGCCGGCGGCGGACACGATCCGGGGCGGGCCGGAGCGGTGGATGGCCATCCCGGTGGGGCTCCGCCGCGCCCGGTGGGGGCGGCTGGTGGTGCCCACCCGGGTCGACCGGTTCGAGGCCGAGGACGTGGCACTGGTCCTCGAACGGGCGGCCGAGGCGGTGACGATCACCCGTCTGGTGGGCGGGCCTGCCGAGGAGCTCGAGGTGATGGCCGTCGAGCGGCTGATCCGGGACGTCCTCGGCGGACACGGCGGCGACGAGGCGGCCGTCGGGGCCAGGGCACAGGCCCTCGGCTTCAGCCCGGCCGGGGAGATCGCGGTGCTGATGGCCCGCGGGCGTGGCGGGGACGGCGGGCCCGATGCCGAGCTCGTCGAGCAGTCCGGCGCGGCGGTGCACCGCATCCAACGAACGGCCCTGGTCGGACGGGTCCGCCGCAACCTGGTCCTGGCTCTGCTCGACGGGGTCGACGACCGCTCGGCGAGCGAGCTCGGGGCGGGGGCGGTGGCCGTCCTGGCTCTCGGGCCCCCGGTGCGACGATGGCGGGAGCTGGCCGAGGCCCTCACCGAGGCCGAACAGATCGCCGGCATCGCCCGGCCCACGCGGCCCGGTGAGGCGGTCCGGGTGTCGCGCGGGCGGCACCTCGGTGTCCGCAGGCTGCTGTGGCAGCTGCGCGGCGAGGTACGACTGCACGCCTTCGTCGACGAACAGCTCGGACGGGTTCTCGCGCTTCCCCACGGACGACGTGAGGACACGCTGCGCATGCTCGAGTCCTACCTGGACTGCAACGGGGTGATGGCGGTGTTCGCCCGCTCGCTGCACCTGAGCCGGGCCGGGGCCTTCGCGCGGCTCGACACGCTGCGACGTGTGCTCGGCGCGGACCTCGGCGACGCGGAGGTCCGGACCGGACTGCACCTGGCGATGCTGGCGCACCGGGCCGCGACCGGTGACCAGCCGGCGCCGACCCCACCGTGAGGTGCGCCGCGCGGCACACCGGCCCCGCGCGCGGTGGCCGGGCACCGCGGGACGAGGACGGCGGCCGGGGGACTGTGCGAATACCCCGGCCGCCGTCGTGCCGGTCGCGTCACCCTTCCCCTGGGACGCGGCCGGCGGGGCAGATCATCCCACGTGCTGTCCGGGGCGTGCCTCGGGAGGCAGGACACCCCAGTCGATCAGCTGGTCGGTCAGCTCGCCGGGGGACATGTCGTAGATGATCGCGAGCGACCGCAGGTCCTCGGCGCGGATCGAGAGCACCTTGCCGTTGTAGTCGCCGCGCTGGCTCTGGATGGCCGCGGCGTAGCGGGCCAGCGGGCCCACCTTGTCCGCGGGCAGCTGCTGCAGCCGCTCCAGGTTGATCACGATCTTCGTGGCGGGCTCGCTGCCGGACGGGATGCGGCCCTCGGGGAGCAGCTCGGCCACCGGGACGCCGTAGAAGTCGGCCAGCTCGGCCAGCTTCTGCACGGTGACCGCACGGTCCCCGCGCTCGTAGGAGCCCACGACGACCGCCTTCCAGCGTCCGCCCGACTTCTGCTCGACGCCGTGCAGGGAGAGCCCCTGTTGCTGCCTGATCGCCCGGAGCTTGCCCCCGAGCGCCTTGGCGTAGTCGCCCATCGATCTCCTCGTTCCTGACGGTCCGTACCGGTGAGGACGGACCGGCGGTCACCGGTGGCATGGTCGCGCCTGCCGCGTCATCGCCCCTGTGGATGGTCCCGTTCGGGGCGGCAGCTCCGGCGGGGGGCCGGCCTCCCGGCCGTCCCGTGTGTTGCGGCGCTGCTGCACGCGTGCTGATTGATGCTGAGTGATTGCTGATTGATACGGAGAGTAATCCTCCGGGTCCGGTCCGGCGTGGTCAAGCTCGACCCCCTGCTCGGGGGGTTGACGAGCGGTTTCCCACACGAACGGGGCAGTCCGTGTCCCTCGACAGCGGTAGCGCAGGGTACGGGTGCCGACTCCGCCACCCGCCCCTGTGGGTGCGCCTGGGCGGAATCGGGTATCGCAAGTCCCGTCCGGCCCGGCCGTCGATCATCGCGCATCGTGACGGGAACGTGACCTCGAACGAGTGATGCCGTTGTGGTGCGGCTCGCGGTGTGACGCGCTGCGGCCGACCCGCGCGGCACCTGCCGGGTTGATAGGTTGACGCACAGCTCTTGCACGACCGTCCTTTAAGACCCGTCCGGTGAGGCGGGGAAGGAGACCACCTCGTGGCGCAGAACCGCCGCGGGGACGCCGACGCGCAGCAGCCCGCACGGGAACTGCTGTCCGCCGCCGACGTCACCCGCACCGTCGCGCGCATCGCGCACCAGATCATCGAGAAGACCGCGTTCAGCGCCGAGGACCCCGACGGGCTCGTGCTGATGGGCGTCCCCACCCGCGGCGTGCACCTGGCCCACCGGCTCGCGGCCGCGATCACCGACTTCGCCGGCGCCGCGCCGGCGGTCGGCTCGGTCGACGCCACCCTCTACCGTGACGACCTGCGCCGCGGCCCGGCCCGCGCGCTGGAGTCCACCGCGGTGCCCGAGGGCGGTGTCGACGACCGGCTCGTCGTACTCGTCGACGACGTCCTCATGTCCGGGCGCACCACCCGCGCCGCGCTCGACGCCCTGCGCGACGAGGGCCGCCCGCGCGCGGTGCAGCTCGCCGTGCTGATCGACCGCGGCCACCGGGAGCTCCCGATCCGCGCCGACTACGTCGGCAAGAACGTCCCGACGTCGCGCTCGGAGCAGATCCTGGTCTCGCTGACCGAGATCGACGGCGGCGACGGCGTCTGGATCACCCAGGGAGAGGGGGACAGGTGAGGCACCTGCTCTCGGTCGCCGACCTCGACGCCGCCGAGGCCACCGCGCTGCTCGACACCTCCGACCGGCTGCGTCAGGCGCTGCTCGGCCGTGAGGTGCGCAAGCTGCCGACGCTGCGCGGCCGCACGGTCATCACGATGTTCTACGAGAACTCCACCCGCACCCGGGTGTCGTTCGAGATCGCCGGCAAGTGGATGAGCGCCGACACCGTGAACGTGTCGGCGTCGGGCTCGTCGGTGTCGAAGGGCGAGTCGCTGCGCGACACCGCACTGACGCTGTCGTCGATGGGGGCGGACTGCGTGATCGTGCGCCACCCCGCGTCGGGGTCGGCGCACCGGCTGGCGCACTGGGTCGATGCCGACCGCGAGGTCACCGGCACGCCCACCGCGATCGTGAACGCCGGCGACGGCACCCACGAGCACCCCACCCAGGCGCTGCTCGACGCCGCGACCCTGCGCGACCGGCTCGGCGGCATCGCCGGGCGTCGGATCGGGATCGTCGGCGACGTCCTGCACTCGCGGGTGGCGCGGTCCAACGTGCTGCTGCTCGCGACCCTCGGCGCCGAGGTCGTGCTCGTCGCGCCGCCGACGCTGCTGCCCACCGGCGTCGAGTCCTGGCCGTGCCGGGTGGCGCACTCCCTCGACGCCGAGCTGCCCGCGCTCGACGCGGTCATGATGCTGCGCGTGCAGTCCGAGCGGATGCACGGCGGCTTCTTCCCCTCCGCGCGCGAGTACGCGGTGCGCTTCGGGCTGTCCGAGGACCGCGCGAAGCTCCTGCCCGACCACGCGGTGGTCCTGCACCCCGGCCCGATGATCCGCGGCATGGAGATCGCCCCCGCGGTCGCCGACGCCCCCAACGCCGCCGTCCTGGCCCAGGTCCGCAACGGCGTGCACGTGCGGATGGCCGTCCTCTACCACCTTCTCGCCGGAGCTCCCGAATGACCGACCTGCTGATCCGCAACACCCGGCCCTACGGCGGGGACCCGGTCGACGTGCTCGTCACCGACGGCGTCGTCGCCACCATCGGCACCGGGCTGACCACGCCCGAGGGCGCCGAGGTCCTCGACGCCGACGACGCCGTGCTGCTGCCCGGCTTCGTCGACCTGCACGTGCACCTGCGCGAGCCCGGCGGCGAGGAGTCCGAGACCATCGAGACCGGCAGCCGGGCCGCCGCCCTCGGCGGGTTCACCGCGGTGTTCGCGATGCCGAACACCACCCCGGTCGCCGACTCCGACGTCGTCGTCGAGCACGTGCGCCGGCGCGGCGAGGAGATCGGGCTGGTCGACGTGCACCCGGTCGGCGCGGTCACCGTCGGCCTCGGCGGCGAGAAGCTCGCCGAGCTCGGCACGATGGCCGCCTCCCGCGCCGCGGTGCGGATGTTCTCCGACGACGGCCGCTGCGTGAACGACCCGCTGATCATGCGCCGGGCACTGGAGTACGCCTCCGCGATCGACGTCGTCATCGCCCAGCACGCCGAGGACCACCGCCTCACCGGCGGCGCCCAGGCGCACGAGGGCGCCGTCGCGGCCCGGCTCGGGCTCGCCGGATGGCCCGCGACGGCGGAGGAGACGATCGTCGCCCGGGACTGCGCGCTGGCCCGCGAGGCCGGGGCGCGGCTGCACGTCTGCCACATCTCCACCGCCCGCACGATCGACGTGCTGCGCGCGGCCAAGGCCCAGGGCGTGCGGGTGTCGGCCGAGGTCACCCCGCACCACCTGCTGCTCACCGACTCCCGGCTGACCGGCTACGACCCGGTGAACAAGGTCAACCCGCCGCTGCGCACCGCCGACGACACCCGCGCGATGCGCGAGGCGCTGGCCGAGGGGGTGATCGACGTCGTCGCGACCGACCACGCCCCGCACGCCGCGCAGTACAAGGACACCGAGTGGCAGGCGGCGAAACCGGGCATGCTCGGCCTGCAGACCGCGCTGTCGGTGTTGGTCGAGACGATGGTGGAGCCGGGCCTGCTGGACTGGCACGGCGTCGCGCGGGTGCTCTCGGAGCGCCCCGCGGAGATCGGGAACCTGCCCGACCAGGGCCGTCCGATCGCGGAGGGGGAGCCGGCGACGTTCGCGCTGGTCGACCCGGACGGGGTCTGGACGGTCCGTGGAGCGGAGCTGGCGAGCAAGGCGGCGAACACGCCGTACGAGGGAATGCGGCTGCCCGGAACGGTGGTCGCGACGGTGCTGCGGGGACGCATCACCGCGCAGGACGGGAAGGTTGTGCAGTGACCGCGCTTTTGGTTCTCGAGGACGGACGGATCTTCCGCGGTGAGGCCTACGGCGCCACCGGGCAGACCCTGGGTGAGGCCGTGTTCACCACGGCCATGACCGGCTACCAGGAGACCCTCACCGACCCGTCGTACCACCGACAGATCGTGCTGCAGACCGCACCGCAGATCGGCAACACCGGCTGGAACGACGAGGACGACGAGTCCTCCGGCATCCAGGTCGCCGGCTACGTCGTGCGCGACCCCGCCCGGCGGCCGTCGAACTGGCGGGCCACCGGCACCCTGGAGGACGCGCTGCGCACCCAGGGGGTCGTCGGCGTCGCCGGGATCGACACCCGCGCCGCGGTGCGCCACCTGCGTGAGCGCGGCGCCATGCGGGCCGGCATATTCACCGGCGACGCGATCGCCCCGGACGACGAGCTCGTCGAGCGGGTGCGGCAGTCCCCGCCGATGGAGGGCGCCGACCTCTACGGCGCCGTGACCACCGCCGAGACCTACGTGGTGCCCGCGGTGGGGGAGCGGCGCTTCGTCGTCGCCGCCCTCGACGTCGGCATCAAGTTCAACACCCCGCGGATGATGGCCGCCCGTGGCATCGAGGTGCACGTGCTGCCAGCCTCGAGCACCATCGAGACGGTCGAGTCGCTGCGCCCGGACGGCTTCTTCCTGGCCAACGGCCCCGGTGACCCGGCCACCGCCGACGGTCCGGTCGCGCTGGCCCGGCAGGTGCTGGAGCGCCGGATCCCGCTGTTCGGCATCTGCTTCGGCAACCAGATCCTGGGTCGCGCGCTGGGGCGCGAGACCTACAAGCTCCGCTACGGCCACCGCGGCGTGAACATCCCCGTCGTCGAGCACGCCACCGGGCGGATCGCGATCACCTCGCAGAACCACGGGTTCGCGGTCGCCGGGTCGCCGGGGGAGGAGTTCGACACCCCCTACGGCCGGGCGCAGATCAGCCACTACTGCCCCAACGACGACACCGTCGAGGGCATGACCGGGCTGGACTTCCCCGCCTTCTCCGTGCAGTACCACCCCGAGGCAGCCGCGGGCCCGCACGACGCCGCGGACCTGTTCGACCGGTTCGTCGCGCTCATGACCGAGCACCCGGTCGGCTACGCCGGCGTCGCCGGGCAGCGGCCCGAGGGCACCGCGCCCGCGTCGTACCCGCAGCTCGAGTCCGACCCCGTGTCCGAGTCCGAGCCGGAGCCCGCGCCTGCGCCGGGGATGACCGCCCAGCCCGACCCGGCCACGCCGCCGTCGGCGACCGCGGCCCCGTCGGTCGACCTGCGGCCCACCCCGCCCGCTCCGTCACCGGGCCCGGCCCCGGCCGCGGGCGGGTTCGAGCCGGGCAGCCCGGAGGTCCCGCATGCCGGGACCCGGCCCGGCCCGGCGGCCGTCGAGCACACCGCCGATGAGCGCCCTGTCGACGAGCACGCCGCCGACGAGCACACCACTCGGCTGCCCGTCACCCCGCCGGCCGGGACCCCGGTCTCCGGCCGCGACGAGGTGGAGCCGCCCACCAGCCGGATGCCTGCCCTCGGTCGTCCCGCCACCCCGGACCCGCTGACGGCGCCGTTCTCCGACATCGAGGACGCGCTGCGCCGCGACGGCGGCACACCCGCCCACCCGGGCGCCACCGCGGACCCGGACGCGACGGACGTCCCGGCCGACCCGGGACCGGGCGCCGACCCGGTGTCCGGCCGCGCCCGGCCCGTCGACGACCGCCCGTGGCCGCCGCCCCACGCAGCCCCATCCACCCCGCAGCACCCGGACCGGCACGACCAGGCCCGGCAGGAGGACCACTGATGCCCCGCCGCGACGACATCGACCACGTCATGGTGATCGGCTCCGGGCCGATCGTGATCGGCCAGGCCTGCGAGTTCGACTACTCCGGCACCCAGGCGTGCCGGGTGCTGCAGGCCGAGGGCATCCGGGTCTCGCTGGTCAACTCCAACCCGGCGACGATCATGACCGACCCGGAGTTCGCCGACGCCACCTACGTCGAGCCGATCACCCCGGAGTTCGTCGAGAAGGTCATCGCCGCCGAGCGCGACAACGGCACCCCGGTCACCGCGATGCTCGCGACCCTGGGCGGGCAGACCGCGCTCAACACCGCGATCGCGCTGCACGAGAACGGCGCCCTGGAGCGGCACGGCGTCGAGCTGATCGGCGCCGACGTCGACGCCATCGAGCGCGGCGAGGACCGGCTCAAGTTCAAGGACATCGTCATCGGGGTCGGCGGCGACGTCCCCCGATCGCGGGTCTGCCACTCGATGGAGGAGGTCCGCTCCGCCGCCGACGAGCTGGGCCTGCCCGTGGTCATCCGGCCGTCGTTCACCATGGGCGGTCTCGGCTCGGGCATGGCGCACTCGGCGCAGGACCTGGAGCGCCTCGCCGGCGCCGGGCTCGATGCCTCCCCGGTCACCGAGGTCCTCATCGAGGAGTCGGTGCTCGGCTGGAAGGAGTACGAGCTCGAGCTCATGCGCGACCACCACGACAACGTGGTCGTCATCTGCTCGATCGAGAACATCGACCCGATGGGCGTGCACACCGGTGACTCGATCACCGTCGCCCCGGCGATGACGCTGACCGACCGCGAGTACCAGCACATGCGCGACGTCGGCATCGCCGTGCTGCGGGCCGTCGGTGTCGACACCGGTGGCTGCAACATCCAGTTCGCGATCCACCCCGAGACCGGGCGCCTGGTCGTGATCGAGATGAACCCGCGCGTCTCGCGGTCGTCCGCGCTGGCGTCGAAGGCCACCGGCTTCCCGATCGCCAAGATCGCCGCGAAGCTCGCCGTCGGCTACACCCTCGACGAGATCCGCAACGACATCACCGGCGAGACCATCGCCGCGTTCGAGCCGTCGCTGGACTACGTCGCGGTCAAGATCCCGCGGTTCGCCTTCGAGAAGTTCCCCAGCGCCGACCCCGAGCTGACCACGACCATGAAGTCGGTCGGCGAGGCGATGGCGCTGGGCCGCTCGTTCCCCGAGGCCCTGGGCAAGGCGCTGCGCTCGATGGAGCGGGACCGGGCCGGGTTCTGGACCGCCCCCGACCCGGAGGGCGAGCCGGAGTACGCCGTCCCGGTCGACGGCCGCATCTACGAGGTCGAGCGCGCACTGCGCAGCGGCCAGTCGGTCGACGACGTCGCCAAGGCCTCCGGCATCGACCCCTGGTTCGTCGACCAGATCGCGCTGCTGGGGGAGATCCGCGCAGAGCTCGAGGCCGCACCCGTCCTCGACGCCGACCTGCTGCGCCGGGCCAAGCGCCACGGCCTGTCCGACCGTCAGCTCGCCGCGGTGCGCCCCGAGTTCGCCGGCGAGGACGGCGTGCGCACCCTGCGCCACCGCCTCGGCATCCGGCCGGTCTACAAGACCGTCGACACCTGCGCCGCCGAGTTCGCGGCGAAGACGCCCTACCACTACTCGGCCTACGAGACCGACCCCGCGGCCGAGTCGGAGATCGCCCCGCAGACCGAGAAGCCGAAGGTGCTGATCCTCGGCTCCGGCCCGAACCGCATCGGGCAGGGCATCGAGTTCGACTACTCCTGCGTGCACGCGGTCATGGCGCTGCGCGCCGCCGGGTTCGAGACCGTCATGGTCAACTGCAACCCGGAGACGGTGTCCACCGACTACGACACCGCCGACCGCCTCTACTTCGAGCCGCTGACCTTCGAGGACGTCCTGGAGGTCGTGCACGCCGAGCAGGCCTCCGGCACCGTCGCCGGGGTCATCGTGCAGCTCGGCGGGCAGACCCCGCTGGGGCTCGCCCAGCGCCTCACCGACGCCGGGGTGCCGGTCGTCGGGACCTCCGCGGCCGCGATCGACCTGGCCGAGGACCGCGGCGCGTTCGGCGAGGTCCTGCACAAGGCCGGCCTGCCCGCCCCGGAGTTCGGCATGGCCACCTCCTTCGAGCAGGCCAGGGGGATCGCCTCGCGGATCGGCTACCCGGTGCTCGTGCGGCCGTCCTACGTGCTCGGTGGACGCGGCATGGAGATCGTCTACGACGAGGCGACCCTGGCCGGCTACATCGCCCGCGCCACCACTATCTCCCCGGACCGCCCGGTGCTGGTCGACAAGTTCCTCGACGACGCCATCGAGATCGACGTCGACGCCCTGTGCGACGGCGAGGAGATCTACCTCGGCGGGGTCATGGAGCACATCGAGGAGGCCGGGGTCCACTCCGGTGACTCCTCCTGCACGCTGCCGCCGATCACGCTGGGCTCCTCGGTCCTGGCGAAGGTCCGCGAGGCCACCGCCGCCATCGCGCACGGCGTCGGCGTGCGCGGTCTGCTCAACGTCCAGTACGCCCTGCACGGCGACGTGCTCTACGTGCTGGAGGCCAACCCGCGGGCGTCGCGGACGGTGCCGTTCGTGTCCAAGGCGACGTCGGTGCCGCTGGCCAAGGCCGCCGCCCGGATCATGCTCGGCGCCACCATCGCCGAGCTGCGCGCCGAGGGCCTGCTCCCGGCCACCGGCGACGGCGGAGCGCTGCCCGCCGACTCCCCGGTCGCGGTCAAGGAGGCGGTGCTGCCGTTCAACCGGTTCCGCAACACCGCGGGCCAGGGCGTCGACCCGCTGCTCGGCCCGGAGATGAAGTCCACCGGCGAGGTCATGGGCTTCGACTCCGCCTTCGGCCCGGCCTTCGCCAAGTCCCAGGCCGCCGCCTACGGCTCGCTGCCCACCTCGGGCACGGTGTTCGTGTCCATCGCCGACCGCGACAAGCGGGCGATGGTCTTCCCGATCCGCCGCCTGGCCGACATGGGCTTCCAGGTCCTGGCCACCGATGGCACCGCGGAGATGCTGCGCCGCAACGGGATCGACGTCACCGTGGTGCGCAAGCACAGCGAGGGATCCGGCCCGGACACCCCCACGATCGTCGACACTATCCTCGCCGGTGACGTCGACCTGATCGTCAACACCCCGGTCGGGAACCCCGGCCCGCGGGTGGACGGCTACGAGATCCGCGCCGCCGCGGTGTCCCGCGGTGTCCCGTGCATCACCACGGTGCAGGGGACCGCGGCCGCGGTACAGGGAATCGAGGCGCTCGCCTCGGGCGGGCTCGGTGTGCGGTCGCTGCAGCAGGCGCACGCGGCGCTGAAGGCCAAGGCGTGAGCGTTGCCGCCCGGCTCGGCGAGGCCGTCGCCGCCCACGGGCCGCTGTGCGTCGGGATCGACCCGCACCCGGCCCTGCTGGCGGCCTGGGACCTCACCGACGACGCCGACGGCCTCGCCGCGTTCGCCGACCGCTGCCACACCGCGTTCGCCGGGGCGGTGTCGGTGGTGAAGCCGCAGTCGGCGTTCTTCGAGCGGCACGGCTCGGCGGGCGTCGCGGTGCTGGAGCAGCTGCTCGCCGGGTACGCGGGCACGGGCACCCTGACCCTGCTCGACGCCAAGCGCGGCGACATCGGCTCCACCATGGACGGCTACGCCGACGCCTATCTGCGCGTCGGCGCGCCGCTCGGGGCGGACGCGCTCACCCTGTCGCCCTACCTGGGGTTCGGGTCGCTGGAACCGGCACTGACCGCGGCCGACGAGTCCGGGCGCGGGGTGTTCGTGCTGGCCCGGACGTCCAACCCGGACGGTGCCGCGGTGCAGTGCGCTACGACGCCGGGCGGGCTGTCCGTCGCCCAGCAGATGGTCGACGATGCCGCCGCGCGCAACGCCGGCGCACGGCCCGGCGGGGCGGTGGGGGTCGTCGTCGGCGGCACCCACGACCACGGCCTGGACCTGAGCGCGCTGAACGGTCCGGTGCTGGTGCCCGGGCTCGGCGCCCAGGGCGCGAGCCCGGCCGACGTGGTGGCGCGGTTCGCGGGCACCACGGGCCCGGTGCTGCCGGTGTCGGCCCGCGGGGTGCTCCGGGCGGGCCCCGACCCGTCCGCGCTGCGTGACGCCGCGCACGCCCTGAGCGAGGATCTGGCCTCGGCGACCGCCGGATCGCACTGAACCGGACCGGCCGACGTCGGTGTGCGGGGGACCGGTGCCACGTCCGGCACCGGTCCCCCGCACACCGACGGCGACCGTGGCTGTCGGCGACGCCGGACGCGCCGGGAGGGCGGCCGGCGGTCCGTCGTGCCGGTCGGGAGCCCCCCGGCGCACCGGGACGTCGATCGGGCGCGCCCGACCGTGTCGGTGGGGTGCACCCCGGCACGCCCACTGCGCCGACCCGCCGTCCGGCGGAGCCGGGTGGCAGTGGTGTGGCGGGACCGCCGGCGTGCCGTTGATCACCTCCGTACGGCCGAAACCGGAGGTGGGACCCCCATTGACGCTTCCGTGGAGGTCGTGGGTACGTTCGATCGCACCAGCCGGGACGTCCCCCGGACGGGTAGGTGCGACCCGCCGCCCGATCGCTGACGCGACACCCCGGCGCGAGCCGGGATCACGGCGGCGAGAACGACGAGAACGACACAGGAAAGTACGGAGGAACCAACCGTGGCCCTTCCCCAGCTGACCGAGGAACAGCGCGCCGCCGCGCTGGAGAAGGCTGCGGCCGCGCGCCGGGCCCGGGCCGAGCTGAAGGACCGCCTCAAGCGCGGCGGCACCACCCTCGAGGAGGTGCTGAAGAAGGCCGAGACCGACGAGGTGCTCGGCAAGATGAAGGTCTCGGCGCTGCTCGAGGCGCTGCCGAACGTCGGCAAGGTCCGTGCCCAGCAGATCATGGAGGAGCTGGAGATCGCGACCAGCCGCCGCCTGCGTGGCCTGGGCGACCGTCAGCGCAAGGCGCTGCTCGAGCGCTACCCGAGCTGATCCGGGCGTCCCGTGACCGACACCTCCTCCGTCATGTCCTCCGGCCGGACCGGCCCCGCCCGCGGACGGCTGCTCGTGCTGGCCGGGCCGTCCGGGGTGGGCAAGAGCAGCGTGGTCGCGGGACTGCGCGAGGCGCTGCCGGAGCTGCTGTTCAGCGTGTCCGCCACGACCCGGCCCCCGCGGCCGGGTGAGGTGGACGGCCGTGACTACCACTTCGCGTCCCGCGAGGAGTTCGACGCGCTCATCGAGCGCGGCGAACTCCTCGAGTGGGCCGAGGTGCACGGCGGGCTGCAGCGCTCCGGCACGCCACGGGTACCCGTCCAGCAGGCCCTCGACCAGGGCCGTCCGGTCCTGGTCGAGGTCGACCTGCAGGGCGCCCGGTCCGTCAAACGGGTCGTGCCCGAGGCCGTCACCGTCTTCGTCGCGCCGCCGTCGATGGAGGAGCTGACCCGTCGGCTCACCGACCGCAACACCGACACCCCCGAGCAGCGCGAGCGCCGGCTGCGGACCGCCATCGAGGAGATGGACGCCCAGGGGGAGTTCGACGAGGTGGTCGTCAACGACGACCTGCAGGCCGTGATCGGCCGGTTGGTAGCATTGGCGGTCGACCGCGGCGCCGTCTGAGTGCCCCAGGTCCCCCTCGTTCTTCAGGAGTCCACCACGTGAGCACGCCCACCGGCACCTCCACCGCCCCCGAGGGCATCACCTACCCGCCGATCGACGACCTGCTCGGCCAGGTCAGCTCGAAGTACGCGCTGGTCATCTACGCGGCCAAGCGCGCCCGGCAGATCAACGACTACTACTCCCAGCTCGGTGAGGGACTGCTCGAGTACGTCGGCCCGCTCGTCGAGCCGGGCCCGCGCGAGAAGCCGCTGTCGATCGCGATGCGCGAGATCCAGGCGGGGATGCTCGAGCACACCGAGGGCGAGTAAGACCTCTCGATGGCTCCTCCCGAGGTGCTCCTCGGCGTCTCCGGCGGCATCGCCGCCTACAAGAGCGCCGAGGTGCTGCGCCGTCTGACCGAGTCCGGCCATGCGGTGCGGGTGATCCCCACCGAGTCCGCGCTGCGGTTCGTCGGCGCCGCGACGTTCGAGGCTCTGTCCGGGCGGCCGGTGGCCACCGGGGTGTTCTCCGACGTCCACGAGGTGCCGCACGTGGCCCTGGGCAAGGGTGCGGACCTCGTCGTCGTCGCCCCGGCGACCGCGGACCTCATGGCCCGCCTGGCACACGGCCGCTCCGACGACCTGCTCACCGCCGCGCTGCTGACCGCCCGTTGCCCGGTGATGCTGGCGCCCGCGATGCACACCGAGATGTGGGAGCACCCCGCGACGGTCGACAACGTCGCGCTGCTGCGCGCCCGTGGCACCGTGGTGATCGAACCCGCAGCGGGCCGGCTGACCGGCGCGGACACCGGCAAGGGCCGGCTGCCCGACCCGGCCGAGATCGTCGATCTGGCCCGGCTGCTGCTGGAGCGCCCGGACGCGCTGCCGCGCGACCTGGAGGGCCGCCACGTGGTGGTCAGTGCCGGTGGGACCCGGGAGAACCTCGACCCGGTCCGGTTCCTCGGCAACCGCTCCTCCGGCCGGCAGGGCTGGGCGCTGGCCCGGGTCGCCGCCCAGCGCGGCGCGCGGGTGACGCTCGTCGCCGGACACACCGCGGACCTCGGCGCCCCGGCCGGGGTGGACGTGGTCGCGGCGGGGACCGCCGTCGCGATGGAGGCCGCCGTCCGCGGCGCCGCCGCCGACGCCGACGCGGTGGTCATGGCGGCCGCCGTCGCGGACTTCCGGCCGGTCGACACGGCTGTCGACAAGATCAAGCGCGGTGACGCCGAGCCGGCGCCGCTGCGGCTGACCCAGAACCCCGACATCCTCGCCGGGCTCGTGGCCGACCCGCCACGGCCGGGTCAGGTGGTGGTCGGGTTCGCGGCCGAGACCGGCGACGCCGACGGCGACGTGCTCCACCACGGCCGCGCCAAGCTCGCCCGCAAGGGCTGCGACCTGCTCGTGGTGAACGCGGTCGGCGACGGCAAGGCCTTCGAGACCGCGGACAACGCCGGCTGGCTGCTCGCCCGCGACGGCGGCGAGGAGGAGCTGCCGTTCGGCTCCAAGGCGCTGCTCGCCTCCCGCATCTGGGATGCGGTCACCCCGCGCCTGCGCTGAGCCCCCGCACACGACGACCTGCCCGTACCGGAGCTTCCGGTGCGGGCACGTCGTCGTGCGCCCCGGCTCAGTCCTCGTCGAAGAACGAGCTGCGGGTGGGCGTCGCCTCGCCGGAGGAGGAGTCGGAGCCCTCGCCCGACCCCTCGTCCGACGACGGCGTGGCCGACGAGGTCGACCGCGGCGTGGAGGTGGACGGCGTCGCCGAGGAGGTCGACCGCGGGCTCGTGGTCGACGGCGACGAGGTCGACGGGGTCGACCGCTCGCTGCTGCTCGGGGTCAGCGAGTCCTCCGAGGACCCGGAGCGCTCGGTGCCGGAGGTCGAGACGTACCGGGACATCGCCCAGCCGCCGTACTCGGGGAGCTCGACGAACCCGTCCTGGGTGTCCCCGGTCGAGGTGGTCTCCCCGCGCTCGCACACACCGACGATCGGGGCGTCGGTCTCGGGCTCGGAGCGGACGTTGACGCTCTGGGTGCAGGTGCCGGTACCGGCGGCCGACGCGGTGCCGGCAACGATCCCGATGGTGGTGACGCCGGCCACGGCCAGGGCGCCGAGGACGGCAGCGACGCGTCGCGAGTTCGGCTTCATCGTGGAACAACCTCCGTGCCGCCGGGGCCGGGGAGGCCACCGTGCGGATCCGTTCGTGGGCGACCCCGCGGGGCGTGCGAGGTGTTGTCCGGCCCAACGAGCCGACCCCCGTTCGATTCGTGCGCGCAGGGTCAATCACCCCATCCGGCGACACTGAGTAGCATCATTACCACGGCGCGTCACGCTCCGTGTGTGAGTTCGTCGCAGGTGGTCCCGTCCGGGCGGCCGGTCTGCACTACCCTGCATGGCGAGGGGCGCCCGCGATCATGGGCGTGCGTCCGAGCGAGCGCGACGGCGCCGTCGCGCCGGTGCGGAGAACATTGCCAACGGGATGGAGAATCTGCGCGTGTCAACCACGAGCCGTCGCCTGTTCACCAGTGAGTCGGTCACCGAGGGCCACCCCGACAAGATCTGTGACGCGGTCAGCGACACCATCCTCGACGCGATGCTCGCGCAGGACCCGAGCAGCCGGGTGGCCGTCGAGACCCTGGTGACCACCGGCCAGGTCCACGTCGCCGGCGAGGTCACCACGGGCGCCTACGTCGAGATCCCGCAGCTGGTCCGGGACAAGATCCTCGAGATCGGCTACGACTCCTCCGCCAAGGGCTTCGACGGTGCCTCCTGCGGCGTCAACGTCGCGATCGGCGCGCAGTCGCCCGACATCGCGCAGGGCGTCGACACCGCCTACGAGAAGCGCGTCGAGTCCGCCGAGGACGAGATCGCCAAGCAGGGCGCCGGCGACCAGGGCCTGATGTTCGGCTACGCCTGCGAGGACACCCCCGAGCTCATGCCGCTGCCGATCGCGCTGGCCCACCGCCTGTCGCGCCGGCTGACCGAGGTCCGCAAGAACGGGACGCTGCCCTACCTGCGCCCGGACGGGAAGACCCAGGTCACGATCGAGTACGACGGCGACAAGCCGGTCCGGCTCGACACCGTGGTCCTGTCGTCGCAGCACGCCGCGGACGTCGACCTCGACGGCATGCTGGCCCCCGACATCCTCAAGCACGTCGTCACCCCCGAGGTGGAGGCGCTCGGCTGGGCCCCGTCGGAGCCGCGGCTGCTGGTCAACCCGACCGGCCGGTTCGTGCTCGGTGGCCCGATGGGTGACGCGGGCCTCACCGGCCGGAAGATCATCGTCGACACCTACGGCGGTATGGCCCGCCACGGCGGCGGCGCCTTCTCCGGCAAGGACCCGTCGAAGGTCGACCGCTCCGCCGCG
This sequence comes from Pseudonocardia sp. HH130629-09, assembly GCF_001294645.1. NCBI lineage: Bacteria > Bacillati > Actinomycetota > Actinomycetes > Pseudonocardiales > Pseudonocardiaceae > Pseudonocardia > Pseudonocardia sp. HH130629-09. Next base: position 2,464,262 of record NZ_CP011868.1, on the reverse strand, counting down.
TACGCCATGCGGTGGGTCGCCAAGAACGCCGTCGCCGCCGGGCTCGCCGGGCGGATCGAGGTCCAGGTCGCCTACGCGATCGGCAAGGCCGCCCCGGTCGGGCTGTTCGTGGAGACCTTCGGCACGGAGAACGTCGACCCGGCGCGGATCCAGGCCGCCATCGAGGAGGTCTTCGACCTGCGCCCGGCCGCGATCATCCGCGACCTGAAGCTGCTGCGCCCGATCTACGGCCCGACCGCCGCCTACGGCCACTTCGGCCGTACCGACGTCGAGCTGCCGTGGGAGGACACCTCCCGCGCCGAGGCCCTGAAGTCGGTCGCCGGCGCCTGACCGCCGAGCACGTGCCCCGTGGCCGTCGACCGCACCGTGCGGTCGGCGGCCACGGGCGTGTCCGGGGGACGTCGGTGCCTCGTGGTAGACCCTCGGCGTGAGCTCTCCGCGTCCGGCCCCGGCGACCCGCACCCGCCGCCCGGGGCGCAACCGAGGGGAGTGGCAGCCCGCCGCGGTCCGTCCGGTCGCGCGGGTGCTGGTCGACGTCGCGCTCCCGCACCTGGACCGGACCTTCGACTACCGCGTCCCGACCCATCTCGACGACGCCGCCGTCCCCGGCGTGCGGGTGCGGGTGCGGTTCGCCGGCCGGCTGGTCGACGGCTTCCTGCTGGAACGCTCCGACGACACGGCCCACGCCGGGTGGCTCGCCTGGGTCGACAAGGTCGTCTCGCCCGAACCGGTGCTCACCGCCGAGGTGGCGGGCCTGGCCCGCGCCGTCGCCGACCGCTACGCCGGGGTGATGGCCGACGTCCTGCGCCTCGCGGTGCCGGCCCGGCACGCCCGCGTCGAGTCCGAGACCCCGCGCGAGCGCGACACGACCGACCCCGCCCCGGTGGACCGGGCGGGCTGGGAGGCCTACCCGCGCGGCGGCGCCTTCCTCGACGCGCTGGCGGGCGGACGTGCCGCGCACGCCGTCTGGCAGGCGCTGCCGGGGGAGGAGTGGGCGGCCCGGCTGGCCGAGGCCGCCGTCGCCACCCGGTCGGCCGGGCGCTCAGCGCTGCTCGTCGTCCCCGACCAGCGCGACGTCGCCCGGCTGCACGCGGCGTGCGCCGCACTGCTCGGCGAGGCCGGCGTGGTGGCCCTGACCGCGGAGCTCGGGCCGGCCGAGCGCTACCGGCGCTGGCTGGCGGTGCGGCGGGGGAGTGTGCGGGTCGTCGTCGGCACCCGGTCCGCGGCGTTCGCCCCGCTCGGCGAGCTGGGCCTGCTGGCCGTGTGGGACGACGGCGACGACTCCCAGTCCGAGCCCCGCGCCCCCTACCCTCAGGTCCGCGACGTGCTGGTGCTGCGCGCGCACCGCGAGGGCGCCGCGCTGCTGCTCGCCGGGTTCGCCCGCACCGCCGAGGCCCAGGTGCTCGTCGAGACCCGCTGGGCGAGTTCGGTCGCGGCCGACCGCGCCACCGTGCGGGCCCGGATGCCGCGGGTCACCGCGATCGGCGAGACCGACACCCAGCTCGTGCGCGACCCGGCCGCCCGCGCCGCCCGGGTCCCCGGCGTCGCGTTCGAGGCCGCCCGCGCCGCGTTGAGCGCCGGCCGCCCGGTGCTGGTGCAGGTGCCGCGGTCGGGGTACCTGCCGTTCCTGGCGTGCGCGTCCTGCCGCGACGCCGCCCGCTGCCGGCACTGCGCGGGCCCGCTGGGCCTGCCGCGCTCCGGCGCCGGCTCCGAGGGCGCGCTGCCCGCCTGCCGCTGGTGCGGCCGCGCGGAGCCGGCCTTCCGCTGCGGGCACTGCGGGTCGCGGCGGCTGCGGGCCGGGGTCGTCGGTGCCGGGCGCACCGCCGAGGAGCTGGGCCGCGCGTTCCCCGGCGTCACCGTGCGCACCTCCGGCGGCGGCGCCGAGGTCCTCGACACCGTCCCGGCCGGGCCCGCGCTGGTCGTCGCCACCCCGGGTGCGGAGCCCGTCGTCGAGGGCGGCGGCGGAGCGGGGTACGGCGCAGCGTTGCTGCTCGACGGCTGGGCGATGCTCGCCCGGCCCGATCTGCGCGTCGCCGAGGAGACGCTGCGCCGCTGGTTCGCCGCGGCCGCCGGGGTCGTCCCGCACACCGACGGCGGACGGGTGGTGGTCGTCGCCGAGGCGTCCCTGCCGACGGTGCAGGCACTGGTGCGCTGGGACCCGGCCGGGCACGCCGAGGCCGAGCTCGCCGAACGCGCCGAGGTGGGCTTCCCGCCTGCCGTCCGGATGGCCTCGGTGGAGGGGCCGCCCGCCACCGTCGCCGAGATCTGCGACGCGGTGCTCGGCACCGGGCGCGTCGACCCGTCCCCGCCCGAGGGGGTGGAGGTGCTCGGACCGGTCGAGATCGACCCGCCGGACCGCCCCGGGGCCGGCCACGGCGCCGCCGACGAGGTCCGGGAGCGCGCACTGCTGCGGGTCCCCCGGCGGGCCGGCCGCGACCTGGCCCGGGCCCTGCACGACGCGCAGGCCCTGCGCACCGCCCGCAAGGCCCCCGAGACCGTGCGGGTCCGGCTCGACCCCGACGAGATCGACTGAGCCGCGCGCACCGGGTCACCGCCGCGACACCGGACGGGACCGGCGGTGCCGCAGTGGCACAATGGAGCGCTGATCACCGCAGTCGTCCGCCCGAGGGAGAGCCCGTGCCCATCCAGCCCGTCCGGCTGTTCGGCGACCCGGTCCTGCGCACCCGCGCCACCGAGGTCACCGACTTCGACGCGGAGCTGCGCAAGCTCGTCAGCGACCTGACCGACACCATGCACGACGAGGGCGGCGCCGGCCTGGCCGCGCCGCAGATCGGCGTCGGCAAGCGGGTGTTCGTCTACGACTGCGACGGCTTCTCCGGGCACCTGGTCAACCCGACCTGGGAGGCCGTCGGCGACGAGGAGCAGGTCGGCATGGAGGGCTGCCTGTCCATCCCCGGGCTCGGCTGGGACTGCCGGCGCAAGCTGCACGTCGTCGCACGGGGCTGGGACATGCACGGCGAGCCCCAGGTGATCGAGGGTTCCGAGCTGCTGGCGCGGGCGATCCAGCACGAGACCGACCACCTCGACGGCGTGCTGTTCGTCGACCGGCTCGACGCCGAGACCCGCAAGCTGGCGATGCGCGAGATCCGCGAGGCCGCCTGGTTCGGCGAGCCCGAGCCGGTCGTCAAGGCGAGCCCGCACCCCATGTTCGGCAAGGCTCGATGAGGCTGCTGTTCGCCGGCACCCCCGACCCGGCTGTGCCGTCGCTGCGGACGCTGCTCGAGCACCCCGGCCACGAGGTCGTCGCGGTGCTGACCCGCCCCGACGCCCCCGCCGGGCGCGGTCGTAGGCTCACCCGCTCCCCGGTCGGCGAGCTCGCCGACGCCGCCGGGATCCCGGTGCTGACGCCCGCGAAGCCCTCGGACCCGGGGTTCCTCGACACGCTGCGCGCGCTCGCCCCGGACTGCGCACCGGTCGTCGCCTACGGCGCGCTGCTGCCCCGCCCGGTGCTCGACATCCCCGTCTACGGCTGGGTCAACCTGCACTTCTCGCTGCTGCCCTCCTGGCGCGGCGCGGCCCCGGTGCAGGCCGCGATCCGGCACGGCGACGACGTGACCGGCGCCACCACGTTCCGGCTCGAGGAGGGCATGGACACCGGGCCCACCTACGGCCTGGTCACCGAGACCGTCGGTGCCACCGACACCGCGGGGGACCTGCTGGGCCGGCTCGCCGAGTCCGGCGCCCGGCTGCTCGCCGCGACCCTGGACGGCATCGCCGACGGCTCGCTGACCGCCGTCCCGCAGCCTGCCGAGGGCGTCTCGCTCGCGCCGAAGGTCACGACCGCCGACGCCCGCGCCGACTTCACCACCCCGGCCGCGGCGTTGGACCGGCTGATCCGCTCGGTCACCCCCGAGCCCGGCGCGTGGTGCGGGTTCCGCGGGGACCGCCTCGGACTCGGCCCGGTCCGCCCGCTGCGCACCGGTGAGGTCGAGCTTGCCCCCGGGGAGCTGCGGGTCGAACGCCGCCGGGTGCTGGCCGGGACCGCGACCGTCCCGGTCGAGCTGGGCGAGGTGAAGCCGAAGGGCAAGCGGTCCATGCCCGCGCCGGACTGGGCCCGCGGCGCCCGGATCGACGGCGTCGAGTACCTCAGCTGACCGCCGACGCCCAGCCCGGTCCGGCGCACCGACCTCCCGACACCCACCGACTTCCCGACATCCCGGACGACGGCCGGACCCCGGCCACGGCGGACCACCGCCGAGGAGACCACGTGAGCGAGCAGGACCCCCGACCCGACCGCGACCGGCCGGACCGCTCCGAGCGGCGCTCCGGCGACGACCGGCACCGTGGCGGTGACCGAACGGGCGGTGACCGGACCGGCGGAGACCGGCAGCGCGGCGACCGCGGCCCGCGCGCCGGGTCCGGCTGGGGCGGCGGACCGGGCTCCGGATCGGGGTCCGGTGACCGGCGCGGCGGGCCCGGTTCCGGTGGATCCGGGGAGCGTCGTGGTGGGCGCGACTCCGACCGGCCCGATCGGTCCCGCTCCGGCCGGGACGCGGCGCGCCCGCGCGATGGCGGTGACCGTCCGCGCGACGACCGACCCCGCGTCGACCGGCCGGTCCGGGGTCGCGGCGACCGCCCGCGGGATGCGGACCGCCCCCATGGCGACCGTTCCGACCGCCGTGACGACCGCCCGCGCGACGGCCGGGGTGGCGACCGCGGCCCCCGCCGCGAACGCACCTCCGGCCCCCGCAACTCCGGCCCGTCCCGCGGCCGCGGCGGCCCCACCAGGCCCCCGGCCGTCGACCCGGCCCGGCAGGCGGCCTACGAGCTGCTGACCGCCGTCCGCGAGCGCGACGCCTACGCCAACCTCGCCCTGCCCGGCATCCTGCGTCGCCACCGGCTGCGCGACCGCGACGCCGCACTCGCCACCGAGCTCGGCTACGGCACCCTGCGCGCCCAGGGCCTGCTCGACACGATCATCGACACCTGCACCGACCGCCCGCTGGCCAAGATCGAGCACGCGCTGCTCGACGCGCTGCGCCTGGGCGCCTACCAGCTGCTGCGCACCCGGGTGCCCGACCACGCGGCCGTCACCACCTGCGTCGAGCTGGTCCGCTCCGACCACGGGTCGCAGTCGGCCGGGTTCGTCAACGCGGTGCTGCGCCGCATCGGCGAGCACACCGAGGCCGAGTGGCTCGACCGCCTCGCGCCCGACCCCGCCGAGGACCCGGTCGGCGACGCCGCGCTGCGCCACGCCCACCCGCGCTGGATCGCACAGGCCTTCGCCGACGCGCTCGGCAGCACCGGCGAGGAGCTGACCGCCGCCCTCGCCGCCGACGACACCCGGCCCCGGGTGCACCTGCTCGCCCGCCCCGGCGAGATCACCGCCGAGGAGCTGGCCCTGGCCACCGGCGGTGAGCAGGCGCCGTACTCGCCCTACGGGGTGCACCTGGAACCCGGCAGCGGAGACGTCGGCGAGCTCGACGCCGTCGCCGAGGGGCTCGCGATCGTCCAGGACGAGGGCAGCCAGCTCGTCGCCGCGGCGCTCGCCCGCGCCGAGCTGCTCGGCGAGGACACCGGGCGCTGGCTCGACCTGTGCGCCGGACCGGGCGGCAAGGCGTCGCTGCTGGGCGGGCTCGTCGCCGCCCTGGGCGGGACGCTGGACGCGGTCGAGTCCAGCGAGCACCGCGCCGACCTCGTCCGCCGGTCCGTGGCGGAGCTGCCGGTCACCGTGCACGTCGCCGACGGCCGGGAGGCCCCGCTGCCTGACGGCGGCTACGACCGGGTGCTCGTCGACGCGTCCTGCACCGGGCTGGGCGCGCTCCGCCGCCGCCCCGAGGCCCGCTGGCGGCGCCGCCCCGAGGACATCGCGACGCTGACCCGGCTGCAGCGCGAGCTGCTCACCGCCGCGTTGCGCCACGTCCGCCCCGGCGGCGTCGTCGCCTACGTCACCTGCTCGCCGCACGTGTCCGAGACCCTGGGCGTCGTCGGCCGGATCGTCGGCCGCGAGGGACGGCCCGGCCCGGCCGGTGCCGTCGAACAGCTCGACGCGCGCGCCTGCCTGCCCGGTGGGATGCCCGGCCTCGGCGACGGCCCGACCGTGCAGCTCTGGCCGCACGTGCACGGCACCGACGCGATGTTCCTGGCGCTGCTGCGCCGCCCGCTCACCGAGTGAGCCGTGTGACGGCGGCCTCGCCCACGGGTGCGAGGCCGCCGGGACACGGCCAGTAGCCTGCTCCGCGTGCACCCGATGATCGCGCCCAGCATCCTCTCGGCCGACTTCGCCCGACTCGGCGAGGAGGCCGCCGCCGTGCGCGGCGACGGGGCCGGCGACGGCGCGGACTGGCTGCACGTCGACGTCATGGACGCGCACTTCGTGCCGAACCTGACACTCGGTCTGCCGGTCGTGCAGAGCCTGCGCGCCGCCACCGACATCCCGCTCGACTGCCACCTGATGATCGAGGACCCGGACCGCTGGGCCCCGGGCTACGCCGAGGCGGGCGCCCGCAACGTCACCGTGCACGCCGAGGCCGCCCACGACCCGGTCATGCTCGCGAAGAACCTGCGTGCCGCCGGGTCCCTCGCCGGTCTGTCGCTCAAGCCCGGCACCCCGCTCGACCCGTGGGTCGAGGTGCTCCGCCACTACGACACGCTGCTCGTGATGAGCGTCGAGCCCGGCTTCGGCGGACAGAGCTTCATGCCCGAGGTGCTCGACAAGGTCCGCACCGTCCGCAACCTGGTCGACACCGGGCACCTCACGGTGCTCGTCGAGATCGACGGCGGCATCAACGCCGACACCATCGACGCGGCCGCCGAGGCCGGTGTCGACTGCTTCGTCGCCGGGTCCGCCGTCTACGGCGCCGAGGACCCGGGCCGCGCCGTCGCCGCGCTGCGCGACAGCGTCCGCCGGGCGACCCCGCACCGCTGGGCCGACTGAGCCCGCCGCGGACGACCGAGCACACCGCAGTGGACCGCCCGACCGGCACCGACGAGCGCACGGCCGCGGCCATGCGTCGCGCCCTCGCCGCGTCCGTCGAGGTCCACGGCAGCACCAGCCCCAACCCGGCGGTCGGCTGCGTGGTCCTGGACCGCGACGGCGTCGTCGTCGGCACCGGCGCCACCGCACCGCCCGGCGGTCCGCACGCCGAACGGGTCGCGCTCGCGGAGGCGGGGACCCGCGCCGCGGGCGGGACCGCCGTGGTGACCCTGGAGCCGTGCAACCACATCGGTCGCACCCCGCCGTGCGTGGACGGCCTCCTCGAGGCCGGCGTCGCCCGGGTGCACGCCGCCGTCGCCGACCCCAACCCGGTCGCCGCGGGCGGCCTCGACCGGCTCCGCGCCGCCGGCGTCGCTGTGACACTCGGCACCCTCGCCGACGAGGTGGCCCGGGGTCCGCTGCGCGGCTGGCTGCACCGCCAGCGCACCGGTCGCCCCCACGTGACCTGGAAGGTCGCCACCACCCTCGACGGCCGGGTCGCCGCCGCGGACGGCACCAGCCGCTGGATCACCGGGCCGGCCGCCCGGGCCACGGTCCATGACCTGAGACGCAGGATGGACGCGATCGTCGCGGGGACGGGTACCGTCCTGAGCGACGACCCGGCGCTGACCGCCCGCCGGCCCGACTGCACCCTGTTCGACCACCAGCCCCTGCGGGTGGTGGTGGGACACCGCGACGTCCCGCCCGGCGCCCGGCTGGCCCGGACCGACGAGGACGGCGCCGCCGACGTGCTCCACCTCCGCACCCGCGATCCGGGGGAGGTGCTCACCGAGCTCGACCACCGGACCGTGGTGGACGTGCTCCTCGAGGGCGGACCGACCCTCGCCGGTGCCTTCGTCGCCGCAGGACTCGTCGACCGGGTGCTCGTGCACCTGGCGCCGGCCCTGCTCGGCGCGGGACCGCACGCCCTCGGCGACGCGGGGGTGGTAACGATCGCCGACATCGTGCGGTTGCACGTGGACGAGATCCACCGCGCCGGCGACGACGTGGTCATCGACGCACGACCGGCACCCGGCCCGACCGGGCCGGACGTGCCGCAGTAGGAGGGACGGGCGATGTTCACCGGGATCGTGGAGGAGGTCGGCGAGGTCGTCGACGTCCGCACCGACGACGACGTCGTCGTGCTGACCGTGCGCGCGGCCCTGGCCGCCGAGGTCGGGCACGGGGAGTCGGTCGCGGTGAACGGCTGTTGCCTCACCGCCGTCGTCACCGGGCCGGGCGCGGCCACGCTGACCCTCGAGCTGGTGCCCGAGACGCTCAAGCGCACGTCGCTCGGCGCCGTCGGCCCCGGTTCCGAGGTCAACCTGGAGCGCGCGGTGCCCGCCGGCGGCCGGCTCGACGGCCACATCGTGCAGGGCCACGTCGACGGCGTCGGCACCGTGGTCTCCCGCACCCCCGGCGAGCGCAGCGACGAGGTCCGCTTCTCACTGCCCGCCGAGCTCGCCCGCTACGTCGTCGAGAAGGGCTCCGTCGCCGTCGACGGGGTCTCCCTGACCGTCGCCTCGGTGTACCCGGACGGGTTCGGGGTGGCGCTGATCCCGACGACCCTGGCCGAGACCACCCTGGGGTCGCGCGCCCCGGGGGACCCGGTCAACCTGGAGGTCGACGTGATCGCCAAGTACGTGGAACGCATGACCGCGGGGTACCTGCAGGGGCCCGGGTCCGGACAGGAAGGGGTCACCCGGTGAGCGAGCCGTCGGAGTCGCCGGTCAACCCGGCAGACCAGGGGGCTGGCAAGCTGCCGGACGCCCCGCACACCGCGATGTCGCCCTCGGAACGGGCCGAGCGCTTCGCCCTGATCGAGAAGGCCATCGCCGACATCGCCGAGGGCAAGCCGGTCGTCGTGATGGACGACGAGGACCGCGAGAACGAGGGCGACCTCATCTTCGCGGCGTCGAAGGCGACCGCGGAGCTGCTGGCGTTCACCGTCCGCTACACCTCCGGCTACGTCTGCGTGGCCATCACCGGTGAGGCCTGCGACCGGCTCGACCTGCCGCCGATGCACCACACCAACCGGGACTCCTTCCGCACCGCGTACACGGTCACCGTGGACGCGAAGAAGGGCATCACCACCGGCATCTCCGCCCAGGACCGCGCGCACACGATCCGCACGCTGGCCGACCCGGAGTCCGACCGGCACGACCTGGTTCGGCCCGGGCACGTGGTGCCGCTGCAGGCCCGCGAGGGCGGCGTGCTGCGCCGCCCCGGGCACACCGAGGCCGCGGTCGACCTCGCCCGGATGGCGGGCCTGCCCGCCGCGGGGGCGCTCTGCGAGATCGTCTCGGAGAAGAACACCGGCGAGATGGCCCGTGGCGAGGAGCTCGGCGTCTTCGCCGCCGACCACGACCTCACCCTGATCACCATCGCCGACCTCATCGCCTACCGGCGCCGCTACGAGAAGCACGTCGAACGGGTCGCGACCGCGCGGATCCCCACCGGCCACGGTGACTTCCTCGCCTACGGCTACGACTGCACCCTCGACGGCACCGAGCACATCGCCATGGTGATGGGCGACGTCGCCACCCCCGCCGACGACGGCGAGGACGTGCTCGTCCGGGTGCACTCCGAGTGCCTCACCGGTGACGTCCTCGGCTCGCTGCGCTGCGACTGCGGCCCCCAGCTCGACGCGGCCCTGGAGTCCGTCGCCAAGGAGGGCCGCGGTGTCGTGCTCTACATGCGCGGGCACGAGGGCCGGGGGATCGGCCTGCTGCACAAGCTGCAGGCCTACCAGCTCCAGGAGGCCGGCGCCGACACCGTCGACGCCAACCTCGCGATGGGGCTGCCCGCCGACGCCCGCGACTACGGCATCGGCGCCCAGATCCTCGCCGACCTCGGCGTGAAGTCGATGCGGCTGCTCACCAACAACCCGGACAAGCGCGCCGGGCTGGAGGGCTACGGCCTGCGCGTCGTCGGCCGCGAGCCGATGCCGGTGCGCGCCACCCCGCAGAACCTGCGGTACCTGCGGACCAAGCGGGACCGGATGGGCCACGACCTGCCCGACCTCGGTGAGGTCGCCGACCCGGCGCTCTGACCGGCGCCGCGCACCGCGGGCGAGCGCGGTCGGCGGACCCCCTGCTGCGCCCCACGGACCCGGAGGCGAGAATCGGCCCATGAGCGGTGAGGGCCGGCCCTCCGGGGCCACGCAGCTGGACGCGAGCGGACTGCGGGTCGGGGTGGTGGCGACCCGCTGGCACGCCGAGATCGTGGACCGGCTGCTGGACCGGGCCGTCGCCACGGCCCGCGAGGCCGGCGTCGAACCGACCGTGGTCCGGGTGCCCGGCACCATCGAGCTCCCGGTGATCGCCCAGGAGCTCGCCCGCGGCCACGACGCCGTCGTCGCGCTCGGTGTTGTCGTCCGCGGCGGCACACCGCACTTCGAGTACGTCTGCGACGCCGTCACCGCGGGCCTCACCCGCGTCGCCCTCGACGAGTCGACCCCGGTCGGCAACGGCGTGCTCACCACCGACACGGTGGACCAGGCGGTCGACCGCTCCGGCGCGCCGGGCGCGGCCGAGGACAAGGGCGCCGAGGCCTGCACCGCCGCACTCGAATCGGCGCTGGCGCTGCGCGACCTGCGCGCCAGCGCCCCGACCAGCCCGTGACCCCGACCCGGGTCAGCACAGGGAGACCCCAGTGACCGAGCAGCCGACCGACTCCACCACACCCGACGCCACCACCGCCGGCACCGCGGCGCCCCACGCCCGGCCCCGCACCGGACCCGGCCCGGACGCGGTGACCCTGCGCCCGCGGGTCATCCGCTGGACGGCCTGGCTCAGCGCACTCGGCGTGATGGTGTTCTTCCTCATCGCGGCCTACTACATGCCCGCCGAGGACACCGGGGTGATCTTCCAGCCGGCCGACCAGGTCGCGATGATGGTCGTCGGGGCGTTCGTCGCCGGCGGGCTGTTGCTCATGGCCCGCCCCCGGGTGCGCGCCGACTCCCACGGCATCGAGGTCCGCAACGTCATCACCGCCCGGTGGTACGACTGGGCCGACGTGCACGGCGTCTCGTTCCTCGACGGCGCCGCCTCGGCCCGTCTGGAGCTGCCCGACGACGAGTACCAGTCGGTGCTCGCCGTGCAGGCCGTCGACCGTGGTCTGGCCGTGCGCCACGTCCGCACGCTGCGCACCCTGCACCGCGCCGCCGTCCTGGGCGAGTGACGGCTCAGGCGCCGATGCCCGGCGCTCCGGCCCGGTGGTCCAGGACCGGGCCGCCCAGGTCGGCCCGGTCGGCCGCGGCGGCCCCGTGCCGGAACCCGCTGCCCGACACCTGCGGGCGGCGGGCGCGACGCAGCCTGCCGAACTCGGCGTCGTAGGCGCGGTCCACCTCGGCGCCCCGGTCGGCCAGCACCAGCTCGGTCGAGGCCGCCGCCCGCCCGGTCTCCGCCTCGGTCTCGCCCAGTGCCGAGCGCTCGGCCGCGCACAGCCGCTCGTACACCCGGCCCGCGAAGCCGTAGATCCAGGACCGCCGGTAGGCCGCCACCGACTCGCCGGGGTCCGGCGGGCGGACCGCGGCCAGTGCGGCCGTGGCCTGCAGCAGCAGCGACGTGTAGAGCAGCTCCACCCGCTCGCGGTCCGCGGCGAACCCGAACACGGTGACCGCGGCGACCGAGCCGCCCCGCTGGTCGTGCATCACCCAGCGGCAGCGCAGCGCCGACGCCGTCCACCCCAGCAGCCGGGCCTTCGCCCCGCTGTAGGGGTTGTCGACGGTGATCCGGCTCCGGCCGATCGGATCGGCCCGCGCCCCGGCACCGGGTGCCGCGGCCAGCAGAGCCTCGTCGATCCCGTGCCGCGCCATGAGCGCGAACGCCTTGTCGGTGTAGATCTCGGCCTCGTCCGGCGTGCCGGCCCGCTCCGCCTTCGCCAGCAGCTTCCGGATCCGGTCCAGCCGGGCCCCGGGCACCTGCTCTCCCGGAGCGGTGCCGATGTCGGTGCGGGGGCCGGTCTCCTGCGCGGTGGCCACGGCGGTCTCCTCGGGCTCGGTAGGGTCGAACTCGTGTTCGAGGGCGAGGTGTACCGGACCCTACCGACAGTTCCGGCGGCGCCGTGCGAGGTCCCCGGTCGACACGCGTCCCTACACCTCGTCCGGGGCCCGCGCCGAGACCGGGGCCGGACCGGGACTGTCGGTGCCCGCAACTACCCTGGGAGTCATCATGGCCGACCCCAGCACCTACCGTCCGGCGACCGGGACGATCCCGGAGTCGCCCGGGGTGTACCGCTTCTCCGACCCGCGCGGCCGGGTGATCTACGTCGGCAAGGCCAAGAGCCTGCGGCAGCGGCTGAACTCCTACTTCGCCGACCTGTCCGGCCTGCACCCGCGCACCCGGCAGATGGTCACCACCGCGTCGAAGGTGGAGTGGACGGTCGTCGGGACCGAGGTCGAGGCCCTCCAGCTCGAGTACAACTGGATCAAGGAGTACGACCCGCGGTTCAACGTCCGCTACCGCGACGACAAGAGCTATCCCGTGCTCGCCGTGACGATGCACGAGGAGTACCCGCGGCTGCACGTCTACCGCGGCCCGCGTCGCAAGGGCGTGCGCTACTTCGGCCCGTACGCCCACGCCTGGGCCATCCGCGAGACCCTCGACCTGCTGCTGCGGGTCTTCCCCGCGCGCACCTGCTCGACGGGGGTGTTCAAGCGGCACGGCCAGATCGGGCGGCCCTGCCTGCTCGGCTACATCGACAAGTGCTCCGCCCCGTGCGTGGGCAAGGTCAGCGCGGACGAGCACCGTGAGATCGTCGAGAACTTCTCCGAGTTCCTGTCCGGGCGCACCGACCGGATGGTGCGCCGGCTCGAACGCGACATGGCCGAGGCCTCGGAGAACCTCGAGTTCGAGCGTGCCGCCCGGCTGCGCGACGACCTCGGCGCCCTGCGCCGCGCCCTGGAGAAGCAGGCCGTCGTGCTGGGTGACGGCACCGACGCCGACGTCGTCGCCTTCGCCGAGGACGAGCTGGAGGCCGCGGTCCAGGTCTTCCACGTCCGCGGCGGTCGGGTCCGCGGCCAGCGCGGCTGGGTCGTCGACAAGGTCGAGCCCACCGACACCGAGCAGCTCGTGGAGCGGTTCGTCTCCCAGTTCTACGGCGAGCAGCACGCACTCGCCGGCGCCGCCGACGACGCCGCCCAGCCGGTGCCCAAGGAGATCCTGGTTCCGGTGCTGCCCGCCGAGACGCCCGCGCTGGAGCGCTGGCTGACCGGGCTGCGCGGGTCCAGGGTGCAGATCCGGGTGCCGCAGCGCGGCGACAAGCGGGACCTCGCCGCGACCGTCGCGCGCAACGCGAAGGAGGCGTTCGCCCAGCACAAGCTGCGCCGTGCGGGGGACCTCACCGCCCGCTCGGCCGCCCTGCAGGAGATCCAGGAGAACCTGGAGCTCGACCAGGCCCCGCTGCGCATCGAGTGCATCGACATCAGCCACGTGCAGGGCACGAACGTCGTCGCCTCGCTGGTCGTCTTCGAGGACGGGCTTCCCCGCAAGTCCGAGTACCGCCGCTTCGAGATCCGCGACGCCGCTCAGCTGGGCGACGTCGCCTCGATCGCCGAGGTGGTGCGGCGCCGGTTCCGCCGCTACCTGGCCGAGACGGCCGACGAGCCTGCGCCCACCGAGGGCTCCGGCGAGGTCGCACCGGGCGACACCGTCCGCACCTGGATCGACCCCGAGACCGGGCGGCCCAAGAAGTTCGCCTACCCGCCGAACCTGCTCGTCGTCGACGGGGCGAAGCCGCAGGTCGACGCGGCCGCGGCGGAGCTCGCCGCGCTCGGCATCACCGACGTCGCGGTGTGCGGGCTCGCCAAGCGCCTCGAGGAGGTCTGGCTGCCCGACGACACCGACCCGGTGATCCTGTCCCGGACCAGCGAGGGGCTCTACCTGCTGCAGCGCATCCGGGACGAGGCGCACCGGTTCGCCATCACCTATCACCGCCAGCGTCGTTCGCAGGGCATGACGGCGTCCGCGCTCGACGGGGTCCCCGGGCTCGGCCCGGCCCGCAGACAGGCGCTGCTCAAGCACTTCGGGTCGGTGCGCAAGCTGCGCGCCGCCGACGTCGACGAGATCGCCGGCGTGCCCGGCTTCGGTCGCCGGACCGCCGAGTCCGTGGTCGCGGCCCTGCACGCCGGAACCGAGGGGGAGAAGGCATGACCGAGGACAACGGCGAGGCGCCCGCGGGCCCGGGGATCGAGGTCGCGGTGGTCAGCGGCCTGTCGGGGGCCGGGCGCAGCACCGCGGCGAAGGTCCTGGAGGACCTGGGCTGGTTCGTGGTGGACAACCTGCCGCCCGAGCTGATCGCCACGATGGTCGAGCTCGGGTCGCGGGCCCGGGGCGAGGTGGCCCGGATCGCGGTGGTGATGGACGTGCGCTCGCGTGCGTTCACCGACGATCTCGGCGCCGTGATCAAGGACCTCGACGGCCGCGGCTACCGGCCGAAGCTGCTGTTCCTGGAGGCCTCCGACGCGGTGCTCGTGCGCCGCTTCGAGCAGAACCGCCGCTCGCATCCCCTGCAGGGCGCCGGGCGCATCACCGACGGGCTCAACGCCGAGCGCGAGGTGCTGCGCCCGCTGCGCGAGGACGCCGACCTCGTCGTCGACACCTCGAACCTGTCGGTGCACGACCTGCGCAGCCGGATCGAGGGCTCGTTCGCCCAGGAGAGCGCGCACGCCGCGACCCGGGTGACGGTGCTGTCGTTCGGCTACAAGTACGGCCTGCCGCTGGACTCCGACCTCGTCGTCGACGTGCGGTTCCTGCCCAACCCGCACTGGATCCCCGAGCTGCGCCCGTTCACCGGCCGCGACCGGGAGGTCAGCGACTACGTGCTGTCCCAGGAGGGCGCGGAGGAGTTCGTCGACCGCTACCTGGAGCTGCTCGACCTGGTCGGGGCCGGGTACCGGCGCGAGGGCAAGCGCTACCTGACCGTGGCCGTCGGCTGCACCGGCGGCAAGCACCGCTCGGTCGCGATCTCGGAGGAGATCGGGCGCCGGCTCGCCGACCGCGAGGGCATCCAGGTCAACGTCGAGCACCGCGACATGGGGCGCGAGTGAGCCCACGCCCGCCCGAGCACAGCGGGGGACTGCGGGTGGTCGCGCTCGGCGGCGGGCACGGCCTGCACGCCACGCTGACCGCGCTGCGCCGGTGCCCGCCGGTCACCGACATCACCGCCGTGGTCACCGTCGCCGACGACGGCGGTTCCTCCGGGCGGCTGCGCCGCGAGCTCGGTCTGCTCCCGCCCGGCGACCTGCGGATGGCGCTGGCCGCCCTCGCCGGTGACGACGAGCGGGGCCGCTTCTGGTCCGGGCTGGTCCAGCACCGCTTCGGCGGGACCGGCGCCCTGGCCGGGCACGCGGTGGGTAACCTGCTGCTCGCCGGGCTGCTGGAGCGCGACGGCGACCCGGTGCGGGCGCTGGCGACCGTCGGCGAGCTGATGGGCTGCGCCGGACGGGTGCTGCCGATGGCCCGGGTGCCGCTGGACATCGAGGCGGAGGTCGCGCTGGACGGCGTGGACGGGGCCCACCTGATCCGCGGCCAGGTCGCCGTCGCCGCCACCCCCGGCCGGGTGCGCCGGGTCTGGCTGCGGCCCGAGAGCCCGCCGGCCTGCGACGAGGCCGTGCGTGCGGTGCGCGACGCCGACGTCGTGCTGCTCGGACCCGGCTCGTGGTTCACCAGCGTGCTCCCGCACCTGCTGGTGCCGGGGCTGCGTGCGGCACTGCTGGAGACCGCGGCGGCCCGGGTCGTGCTGCTCAACCTGGCCCCCGAGCCGGGGGAGACCGCCGGCTTCTCCCCCGAACAGCACCTTGAAGTACTGTCCGGGCACGCTCCCGGGCTGCGGGTGCACGCCGTCCTGGCCGACGCCGGGTCGGTGAGCCTGCCGGACCGGCTGGACGCGGCCGCCGCCGACCTGCTGGTCCCCGGCGGGCGGGTGTGGTCGGCCGCCGTCGCCGACGCCCGGGCGTCGACCCCACGTCACGACCCGGACGCACTGGCCGGGGCACTCGTCGACGTGTTCGGTGCTCTGGCCCCCGGCCGGATCCCGGCGGAGAACGGCACCCACGACAGCCCGCAGCACGACAGCCCGCAGCGTGGAAGGAGCTCCCGATGGCCATGACCGCCACGGTGAAGGACGAGCTGAGCCGGCTCACCGTCACCAAGCAGTCGTCGCGGCGTGCGGAGGTCGCCTCGTTGCTCCGCTTCGCGGGCGGCCTGCACATCGTGGGCGGCCGGGTGGTGATCGAGGCCGAGGTCGACACCGGCTCGGTCGCCCGCCGGCTGCGCCGCGAGATCCACGAGCTCTACGGTCACACCGCCGACGCGCACGTGATCACCGCGGGCGGGCTGCGCCGCAGCGCCCGCTACGTGATCCGGGTGATCCGCGACGGCGAGGGGCTCGCCCGCCAGACCGGGCTGCTCGACAACCGGGGCCGCCCCGTGCGCGGGCTGCCGCCGCCCGTGGTGTCCGGTGACCTGTCCGACGCCGAGGCGGCCTGGCGCGGCGCGTTCCTCGCGCACGGCTCGCTGACCGAGCCGGGCCGCAGCTCCGCCCTGGAGGTGACCTGCCCCGGCCCGGAGGCCGCGCTGGCGCTGGTCGGCGCGGCACGCAGGCTGGGCGTCACGGCGAAGGCCCGCGAGGTCCGCGGCGCCGACCGGGTCGTCGTCCGCGACGGCGACGCGATCGGCGCGCTGCTGACCAGGATGGGCGCCCACCAGAGCGTGCTGTCCTGGGAGGAGCGGCGGATGCGCCGCGAGGTCCGGGCGACGGCGAACCGGCTGGCGAACTTCGACGACGCCAACCTGCGCCGTTCGGCGCGGGCCGCGGTCGCCGCGGCGGCCCGGGTCAGCCGTGCCCTGGAGATCCTCGGCGACGAGGTGCCCGAGCACCTGCAGGCCGCCGGCCGGCTGCGGGCCGAGCACACCCAGGCGTCGCTGGAGGAGCTGGGCCAGCTGGCCGACCCGCCGATGACCAAGGACGCGGTGGCCGGCCGGATCCGGCGGCTGCTGCAGACCGCGGACAAGAAGGCCGCCGAGCTCGGCATCCCCGACACCGAGTCCGCCGTGACCGCCGAGATGCTCGAGGAGGACGGCGGCGGGCGCTGACCCCGGTCACACCCCGTCACGAGAGGTTGCGCAGCGTCGGGCATGATGCTGTCGTGACGATCCCGGGCTCCACCCTCCTCGCCGTCCATCTCGATCGATCCAGCACGCTGCGGCCGCTCCTGCCCGCACTGCGCTCCGGCCTCGCCGACCTGCTCGCCGAGCAGGACGCCCACGACGGTGACCTGCAGGTCGTCGTCGCCACCGGGGACGACCTCACCGGCTCGCTGCCCGACGGCACGCACCCGCCCGCGGTCCCGGTCGGTGCCGGCGAGGCCCGGACCGCGCTGCCCGCGAAGCTCCGCCCGCTGGGCGGCCCGGACCTGCGCGGCGGCGCGGCCCGGCTGCTCGGCGCCGTCGGCGACGAGCTCGCCGCCCGCGACGAGGCCGACCGCCCCGAGCGGGTCGTCGTCCTGCTCGTCGGGGAGGGCACCGTGGGCGACACCTCCGCGGTCCGCGAGCGCATCGTCCACCAGCAGAACACCTACGCCTGGGAGTTCGTGCTGGTCGACGTGACCACCGGCACGATCCCGGCCACCGCCGGTGCCCGGGCGGCCGCGTCCGAGGAGAACCGGGGCGAGGGCGGGGACGTCGCCGTCGCCGTCGCCGAGCGCCCCGTGGGAGACGGCGCCGAGCGGTTCGGCGTGCCGGCCACCGCGACCATCACCGCAGGCCCGGGGGCCGCCGGCGTGACCGCCGCACTGTCCGCGGCGTCGGCGTTCGTGACCCGGGCCCGTGCCGGGCGACCGCACGAGCCGGTCGAGGGCTTCTCCGACGACGAGCGCGCCGCCGCCGACGTCCCCGACACCCGTCCGGGCTGGCGCCGCCTGCTCCGCCTGGCCTGAGCACGCACCCGACGGCCCCGTGACCCGCCCGGGCACGGGGCCGCCGGGTGTCCGGATTCCGGCCGGTACCGGTCCGTCCCCACACCGGGGACCGTCCGGAGCGCTCCGACCGTGCCCGACCGCGGAGCGCGGCGCAGGTCACGGGCCCTACGGGCGTCGCGACGGCCGATGCGCCGATAGGGTGGCTGCCGAGCACGGCACGCGCCGGCGCCCGCACGGGTGCCGACCCGCGTTCGACCTGCCACACCCCGCCGCCGGGACCCGGCGGGCCGGGGAGAAGACGACAGGCACGACGAGCCCTGGAGGCATCTGTGACGGTCCGCGTAGGAGTCAACGGCTTCGGCCGCATCGGCCGGAACTTCTGGCGGGCGGTGGACGCCCAGCGCGCCGCCGGCACCACGGACATCGAGATCGTCGCGGTGAACGACATCACCGACAACGCGACCCTCGCGCACCTGCTGAAGTACGACTCGATCCTCGGGCGCCTGCCCTACGAGGTCAGCACCTCCGGCGACGAGATCGTCGTCGACGGCAAGGGCTTCAAGGGCCTGGCCGTCCGCGACCCCGCCGAGCTGCCCTGGAAGGACCTGGGCGTCGACGTCGTCGTCGAGTCGACCGGCATCTTCACCAAGCGCGAGGCCGCGGCCAAGCACCTCGACGGCGGCGCCAAGAAGGTCGTCATCTCCGCCCCGGCGACCGACGAGGACATCACCATCGTCAAGGGCGTCAACGACGGCGACTACGACGGCTCGCAGACGATCATCTCCAACGCGTCCTGCACCACGAACTGCCTCGCCCCGCTGGCGAAGGTCCTCGACGACCTGCTCGGGATCGAGAAGGGTCTGATGACCACGATCCACGCCTACACCCAGGACCAGAACCTGCAGGACGGCCCGCACAAGGACCTGCGCCGCGCCCGCGCCGCCGCCCTCAACGTCGTCCCCACCTCCACCGGTGCGGCGAAGGCGATCTCACTGGTCATGCCGCACCTCAAGGGCAAGCTCGACGGCTACGCGCTGCGGGTGCCGATCCCCACCGGCTCGGCCACCGACCTGACCGTCGACGTCCGCAAGGAGGCCTCGGTCGAGGAGATCAACGCGGCGTTCAAGGCGGCCGCCGAGGGCCCGCTCAAGGGCATCCTCAAGTACACCGAGGACCCGATCGTCTCCTCCGACATCGTGACCGACCCGCACTCGACGATCTTCGACGCCGGTCTGACCAAGGTCATCGGCAACCAGGTCAAGGTCGTCGGCTGGTACGACAACGAGTGGGGCTACTCCAACCGGCTCGTCGACATCACCGGTCTGGTGGCGTCGAAGCTGTGAGGACCCTCGACGACCTCGTCGCCGAGGGCGTGCAGGGCCGGACCGTCCTGGTCCGCAGCGATCTGAACGTTCCCCTCGACGAGGACCGGAACATCACCGACGACGGCCGCATCCGCGCGTCCGTGCCGACGATCAACGCCCTCTACGAGGGCGGCGCCCGGGTCGTCGTCACCGCGCACCTCGGCCGTCCGAAGAACGGGCCGGACGAGAAGCTCTCGCTGGCCCCGGTCGCGCAGCGGCTCGGCGAGCTGCTCGGCGCCCCGGTGCGCCTGGTCGAGCTGGGTGGGGCGGGGGGGCTGCCGACTCTGCCCAGCATGGCCGCCGGTGACGTCGTGCTGCTGGAGAACATCCGGTTCGACGCCCGCGAGACCAGCAAGGACGACGCCGAGCGCGGCGCGTTCGCCGACGAGCTCGTCGCCCTGGTCGGCGAGGACGCGGCGTTCGTGTCCGACGGGTTCGGCGTGGTGCACCGCAAGCAGGCGTCGGTCTACGACGTCGCCCAGCGGCTCGACCCCTACGCCGGCGGGCTCGTCCTGTCCGAGGTCGAGGTGCTCCGCACCCTGACCGGGAACCCGGAGCGGCCGTACGCGGTCGTGCTCGGCGGCTCGAAGGTCTCGGACAAGCTGGCCGTGATCGAGGCGCTGCTGCCGAAGGTCGACACCCTGCTCGTGGGCGGCGGGATGTGCTTCACGTTCCTGGCCGCCCGGGGCCACGGCGTCGGGTCCTCGCTGCTGGAGGCCGACCAGGTCGAGGTCTGCCGGACGCTGCTGGAGTCCGGCAAGATCGTCCTGCCGACCGACGTCGTCGTCGCCGACGCGTTCTCCGCGGACGCGAACACGAAGACGGTGTCGGTCGAGGAGATCGCCGACGGCTGGATGGGCCTGGACATCGGGCCCGACTCGGTGCGGGAGTTCGCGGCCCGCATCGCCGACGCTAAGACGATCTTCTGGAACGGCCCGATGGGCGTGTTCGAGCTGGCGCCGTTCGCCGAGGGCACCCGCGGTGTGGCGCAGGCGATCGCGGACGGCGACGCCTTCTCCGTCGTCGGTGGCGGGGACTCCGCCGCCGCGGTCCGGGCGCTCGGCATCGCCGAGGACGCCTTCTCCCACATCTCCACCGGGGGCGGCGCGTCCCTGGAGTTCCTGGAGGGCGCGACCCTGCCGGGCGTCGCCGTGCTGGAGGAGAACGCCTGATGGCCACCCGCAAGCCGCTGATCGCCGGCAACTGGAAGATGAACCTCCACCACCTCGAGGCCATCGCGGTGGTGCAGAAGCTCGCCTTCGCCCTGCCCGACTGGTACCTCGACAAGGTCGAGGTCGCCGTCATCCCGCCGTTCACCGACATCCGCAGCGTGCAGACGCTGATCGACGGGGACAAGCTGCGCCTCGTGCACGGGGCCCAGGACCTGTCCCCTCACGACTCCGGTGCCTACACCGGTGACGTGTCGGGGGTCATGCTGGCCAAGCTGGGCTGCACCTACGTCGTCGTCGGGCACTCCGAGCGCCGCGAGATCCACGGCGAGGACGACGCCGTCGTCAACGCCAAGGTGCACGCCGCGCTCAAGCACGGGCTCACCCCGATCCTGTGCGTCGGCGAGGGCCTGGACGTCCGCGAGGCCGGCACCCACGTGCAGCACTGCACCGAGCAGCTGCGCGCGGCGCTGAAGGGCGTCACCGCGGAGCAGACCGCCGGGATCGTGCTCGCCTACGAGCCGGTCTGGGCGATCGGCACCGGCAAGGTGGCGGGTCCGGCCGACGCGCAGGAGGTCTGCGCCGCGCTGCGCGCGACGCTGGCCGAGCTGTACTCCGACGAGGTGGCCGGTGGCGTCCGCATCCTCTACGGCGGCTCGGTGAAGTCGTCGAACGTGGGCGAGATCGTGGCCCGGCCCGACGTCGACGGCGCGCTCGTCGGCGGCGCCAGCCTGGACGCCGAGGAGTTCGCGAAGCTCTCGGCGATCGCCGCCGGCGGCCCGCTCCCGTGACCGGCAACCACTAGCACCGGCACGACCACCGCGGCCCCGGTCCCCTCGTGAGGGGGCCGGGGCCGCTGGAGTATTCTCGGCCACTCCGGCGAGCGACCACTGATGGGGAAGCGCACGTGATCCTGACCCTCCAGATCATCCTGATCGTGACCAGCCTCCTGCTGATCGCGATGGTCCTGCTGCAGCGCAGCAAGGGTGGTGGTCTGACCAGCCTCTTCGGTGGCGGCGTGCAGTCGAGCCTGTCCGGCTCGGCGGCAGCGGACCGCAACATCGCTCGCTACACGGTCTTCGTCGGCCTCATCTGGCTCATCGCGGTGGTCGGCAACGGCCTGCTGCTGGCCACCGGCTGACGGTCGGACGGACGAGAGGGAGCGGGACATGGCAGGCGGCAACGCGATCCGCGGTACCCGGGTCGGTGCGGGTCCGATGGGCGAGAACGAGCGGGGCGAGACCGCCCCGCGCGAGCGCATCCCCTTCTACTGCGCGAACGGGCACGTCAACAACACCTGGTTCGCCGCGGAGGCCGAGGTCCCCGAGACCTGGGACTGCCCGCGCTGCGGGCTGCCGGGCGGGCGCGACGCGGAGAACCCGCCCGCCGCGCCCCGCACCGAGCCGTACAAGACGCACCTGGCGTACGTGAAGGAGCGGCGCAGCGACGCCGACGGGGAGGCCATCCTCGAGGAGGCCCTCGGGCGGCTGCGGGCGTCCCGGGAGTTCTGACCCCGGCCCCGGGTCGTGACCGGGCACACGTTCCGGTTAGATTCGGTGGTCATGAGCCGCTGGACGCTGCCCCCGGACCGGATCCCCTCGGCATGGTTCAACGTCGTGCCGCACCTGCCGACGCCGCCGCAGCCGCCCCTGCATCCCGGGACCCGTGAGCCGGTGGTGCCGGATGACCTGGCGCCGCTGTTCCCGGCCGCCCTGATCGAGCAGGAGGTCAGCGCGGAGCCGTGGATCGACGTCCCCGGTGAGGTCCTCGACATCCTGAGGCTCTGGCGGCCCACGCCGCTGGTCCGCGCGATCCGGCTGGAGAAGGCGCTGGGCACCCCGGCGCGCATCTACTTCAAGGACGAGTCGCTCTCGCCCTCAGGCAGCCACAAGACGAACACGGCGGTGGCCCAGGCGTTCTACAACGCCCGGGAGGGCACCACCCGGCTCACCACCGAGACCGGCGCCGGCCAGTGGGGGACCGCGCTGGCGTTCGCGTCCGCCCAGTTCGACCTGGACCTGAAGGTCTACATGGTGCGGGCGTCCTACGGGCAGAAGCCCTACCGGCGGATCGCGATCGAGACCTGGGGCGGGGAGGTCGTGCCGTCCCCGGTCGACGAGCCCGACCAGCCCGGCTCACTGGGCTCGGCCATCTCCGACGCGGTCCGCGACTGCGTCGGCCGCTCCGACACCCACTACGCGCTCGGCTCGGTGCTCAACCACGTGCTGCTCCACCAGACCGTGATCGGTCTGGAGGCCAAGGAGCAACTGGCGCTGGCGGGGGAGCGGCTGCCCGACGTCGTCATCGCGCCCTGCGGCGGCGGGTCCAACCTGGGCGGCATCACCTTCCCGTTCGTGCCGGACCCCGGCGTGCGGCTGCGCGCCGTCGAGCCGCTGTCCTGCCCGACCCTCACCCAGGGCCGCTACGACTACGACTTCGGCGACACCGCGGGTCTCACCCCGCTCATGCCGATGTACACCCTGGGCCACGACTTCGTGCCGCCGTCGATCCACGCCGGCGGGCTGCGCTACCACGGTGACTCGCCGCTGGTGTCGTCGCTGGTCAAGGACGAGCGGATGGAGGCCGTCGCCTACCCGCAGGGCAAGGTGTTCGAAGCCGCCATCCAGTTCGCGCGCGCCGAGGGCAAGGTCCCGGCGCCGGAGTGCGGGCACGCCATCGCCGCCACCATCGACGAGGCGCTCGCCGCGAAGGAGACCGGGGAGGAGAAGGTGATCCTCTTCAACTACTGCGGCCACGGCTTCCTCGACCTCGCCGCCTACGACGACTACACCCACGGCCGGCTCGACGAGATGGGCTGAGCCCCCGGGCACGTGACGACGGCCCGGCACCCCCGTGGCGGGAGTGCCGGGCCGTCGCCGTGCGGGCGGTCAGCGGCGCAGGCCGCGGACCAGGGCCGCGGTGTCGTGGCGGCGGGCCCACGCGACCACGCACACCGCCACCAGGGTCAGCGCCGGGAAGGCGACCATCGCGGGCATCAGCACCACGGTGACCGCGGTGGCCCCCACCATCAGCACCACCTGGCAGGCCGCGGCGAGCCCGCACAGCCGCGGGACGAGCAGCGCCACCGCGCCCGCCAGCTCCAGCCACCCGACGACGACCATCCCGGCGGTCCCCAGCCCCAGCAGGTCGAAGCCGGAGACCGCGACCGGGTCGGCGCCGATCTTCGGCACGGCGGCCATCACGAAGATCCCGGCGAGCAGCACCTGCAGCACCCACAGGCCCACGGTGGCGGCGCGCGGCCGGCGGGGACGGGCGGTGGTGGACGCGGACTCGGTGCGGATGGTGGTCATGGCGGTCTCCCTCGGTGGTGCGGCCCTGCCTCGTAAGGGGGAGACCGCACCCCGCGCCGGAACTCATCGGTCCGGTCCTGCCCCCGGTCCGGTCCGTGCCGTCGGTGCCGTATGTCGCATGGGCGGCGTCTGCGTGCCCCGCGCCGGGTGCCCGGACCCGACACCCATCGGAAACCACGCATGGTTGCGCTACGAAACACCGCGGGCGAACGATCCCTGCCGGGGTCGGGGAACTGCGACGACGGAGGACGCGTGGGCGTGAATGCGGGAGACACCGCGTGGGTGCTGGTCAGCGCCGCGCTGGTGATGTTGATGACGCCGGGACTGGCGTTCTTCTACGGCGGGATGACCCGCAGCAAGTCCGTGCTCAACATGCTGATGATGAGCACCATCTGTCTGGCCGTGGTCAGCGTCCTGTGGGCGCTGTACGGCTACAGCTGGGCCTTCGGCAACGACGTGGGCGGCGGCCTCCTCGGCGGCGGCGAGTTCGCCGGGCTGGCGAACACCGTCGGCGCGATGGTCGGCGTCGGCAGCGACTCGGCCCCGTGGCCGGGGCCCGACGCCCTGCCCGCGCTGGCGTTCGTGATGTTCCAGCTCATGTTCGCGGTCATCACCCCGGCCCTGATCTCCGGCGCCGTCGCGGACCGCACGAAGTTCTGGGGCTGGACCGCCTTCGTCGTGCTCTGGGTGACCATCGTGTACTACCCGGTCGCACACTGGGTTTTCGCCTTCGACGGGTTCACCGGCCCGGACAACGTCGGCGGCTGGATCGCCAACACCCTCAAGGCCGAGGACTTCGCCGGCGGCACCGCGGTGCACATCAACGCCGGTGCCGCGGCGCTCGCGCTGGCGATCGTGCTCGGCAAGCGGCGCGGCTGGCCGCGCGAGCCGATGCGCCCGCACAACCTGCCCTTCGTGCTGCTGGGCATGGCGCTGCTGTGGTTCGGGTGGTTCGGCTTCAACGCCGGTTCCGCGCTCGCCGCCGGTGACCTCGCCGCGACGGTGTTCACCAACACCATGCTCGCCACCGCGACCGCGCTGATCGGGTGGCTGCTCGTGGAGCAGTTCCGTGACGGGCGTCCCACCACCCTCGGTGCGGCCTCGGGTGCCGTCGCCGGGCTGGTCGCGATCACCCCGGCCTGCGGGTTCGTGCGGCCGGTCGGGGCGCTGGCCATCGGGCTCATCGCCGGTGCGGTGTGCGCGCTGGCCGTCGGGCTGAAGTTCCGGTTCGGCCTCGACGACTCCCTCGACGTCGTCGGCGTCCACCTCGTCGGCGGCATCGTGGGCACCCTGCTCATCGGCTTCTTCGGCGACAACAGCGTCAACTCCGCCGCCGCCGGCGACAACGGCCTGTTCTACGGCGGTGGATTGGTCCAGTTGGGCCGTCAGGCACTCGCCGCGGGCGCGGTGCTGCTGTACTCCTTCGTCGTCGCGCTGGTCCTCGGTTACCTGATCAAGGTGACCATCGGGTTCCGCATCGACGAGGAGAACGAGGCCACCGGCATCGACGAGACCGAGCACGCCGAGACCGCCTACGACTTCTCGTCGCTGGGCACCCGCGCGCTCGCCGGGGCCTCGCGCCCCGCGACGCCGGCCACCCGCGAGCCCGTGGGGGAGACCCGATGAAGCTCGTGACCGCCATCGTCAAGCCGTTCGCGCTGGAGGACGTCCGCGCCGCGCTCGAACGCCTCGGCGTGCTCGGGCTGACCGTCGGGGAGGTCCGCGGCCACGGCAGACAGAAGGGGCACACCGAGATCTACCGCGGCGCGGAGTACTCGGTGGACTACGTGCCCAAGGTGCGCATCGAGACCGTCGTCGACGACGACCTCGTCGACAAGGTCGTCGACGCCGTCGCCGAGGCGGCGCGCACGGGCAAGATCGGCGACGGGAAGATCTGGGTGCAGCCGGTCGAGACCATCGTGCGGGTCCGCACGGGCGAACGCGGCAGCGACGCCGTCTGAGCCGGTCAGCGCGTCGCCGGGCGGGCCGTCCGGCGACGCGCGACCCTGCCCTCGGGTGCGGTGCCCGCCGCGTGCGCCGCACCCAGCTCCGCCGCCGCGGCGGCGAACGCCGGGTCGAAGAACAGGAAGCTCAGCAGCTCCGCGCCGTGGGTGGTGTCGGCGTCCGGCACCGCGCCGCCCACCAGCCGTTCCAGTACGGCCAGCGACGGGTTCCGCAGCGCGCGCAGCCCGCCGTACTCGCGGCGGCGCACCGCGTCGGCCAGCTCCGCCAGCTCGGTGGCCCGGTCGGCGGGCGGCCCGGCGAACCAGGTCGCGATCCGGCGGTGCCGCCGGTCCTCGCCGCGCTCGACCAGCGCGTTGACCGCGCGCAGGGTCCGCAGGTCCTCGGTCACCCCGGCGCCCAGCACGATGCGCAGCGCCAGCGCGGCGACCGCGTACACGTCGGGCACCCGGTCGGCGGGGGACAGCGCTGCGGCGGACGCGCCGAACGGGACGTCCGGTGTCGTCGCGACGACCCCGACCCGGTCGGCACCCAGGCGCAGCGCGGGCTTCAGCGGGGTGTTGAGCCGGACCCCGCCGTCGAGGTACCAGCCGGCCGCCTCCCTCTCGATGCGGCGCGGGGCGAACAGCACCGGCACCGCGGCCGAGGCGAGCAGGTGGTCGGGACCCAGCCGGGCGTCGACGTAGCGGATGTCGCGCCCCGGGTCGTACGGCGGCAGCGCCACGTCCGGCCCGCGCTCGACGAACACCGTGGTCCCGCCGGTCCCGGCCGCGGTGCACGCCACGCCGACGGCGTCGACCCGACCGCGGGCGACGGCGTCGTGCAACCGGTCCCAGTCGACGACCCGGTCCACCACCGGGCGCAGCCGGTCGGCGTCCAGGAGCCGGGTCACCCGGTCCGGCACCAGCAGCAGCCTGCGCAGCCACGACGGGACCCCGGCGAGGTCACCGAGGTAGGCTGCGGTCGCCTCCACCGCCGACGACGGCAGCGCCACGACCTCGTCGGTGCGCACCGAGGACCACCGGGCGACGAGCTCGGCCGCCGCGGCGTCGGGAGCGACATCGGCCAGCCCGGCCAGCGCGGCCACGTTGAGCGCGCCCGCGCTCGTGCCGACCAGGACCGACGGCGCCGACCACGTCCTCGCCATCCGCGGCAGGAGCTCGGTCAGCGCACCCGCCTCGTAGGTGTGATGTCCAGGCAGGTTGGTCAGGCGACTGATCGGCGGTAGGCCGTTGGTTGCGCTGTGGGGCCGGTGGTGATTGTAGAAGTGCAGCCAGCCGGGGAGCGCGTCTCGCCGAGCCGTTTCGCAGGGGTGGAAGCGGGCGTATGCCCACCCGTCGGCGAGGGTGCGGTGGAAACGTTCGATCTTGCCGTTGGTCTGAGGCCGGTAGGGCCGGGTTCGCTTGTGGGTGATGCCCAGTTCGCTGCAGGTGTCACGCCAGGCGTGTGAGCGGTAGCAGCTGCCGTTGTCGGACAGGACCCGTTCGACGGTCACGCCGCGGGCGTTCAACCAGTCCACGGCCCGGCGTAGCACACCGGTGGCGGTGTCGGCTTTCTCGTCGCTGTGGATCTCGGCGTAGGCGACGCGGGAGTGGTCGTCGATGACGGTGTGGACGAACGCTCTGCCGGTGCGCGGCTTGTAGTCGGTTCCCCTGGGCAGTCCGGGAGTGGACCGCTTGTTCAGGGCGCCTTGTCGGCGTCCGACGAAGCGGTGTCCGCCTCCGTCGGGGATGTTGCCGAACTTGGTGACGTCGACGTGGATCAACGAGCCGGGGTGTGGGTGTTCGTAGCGGCGTAGGGGCTCGCCGGTGACCCGGTCGATGTGGGAGAGCCGGTTGATCCGGCAGCGGCGCAGGACCGCGTGCACGGTCGAGGCGGCGAGAGCGAGTCGGCCGCCGATCTGTACTGGTCCGAGTCGGTGGTGCCACCGCAGTCGCACGATCTGCTTCACCAGCCTCGGCGGGGTCTTGGCCGGCATCGACCGTGGTCGGGAGCTGCGGTCGACCATCCCGGGCGGGCCCTCGGCGCGGTAGCGGTCAGCCCACTTTCGGGCGGTGCGAGGGGCGACCATGAACATTCTGGCCGCGGTGGAGCAGGTCCAGTCCTGGTCGACGATCAGACGGGCCAGCCGTAGCCGGGCACGCGGAGTCAGCGCAGCGTTAGCGTGGGTCACAAGGGCCTCCGGTTGGTGAAGCGGTTCCTAGACAGCTCCACTTCACAACCGGGGGTCCTCGCCTGTCTCAGCGACAGGCCGTCATCAGCTCAACCTGGAACAACGTCCATGGACATCACACGTAGGCCCCGCGCGCCCCGGCGCCTGCCACGACGAGTCCGGTCCGAGCCACCCCGCCAGGCTACCCGCGGTGGGCGCGCTCCACGGCGACGGCGGGGACCCGCCGTCAGGCCCGGGGCACCGGCCGGACGTGACCGGCGGCGCGGGTCGCGCGCTCCCGGGCGGTGTCGACGTCGTCGGCGTGGGCGACCGCGACGCCCATCCGGCGCCGCTCGGTCGCGGTGGGCTTGCCGAACAGCCGCAGGTCCGCGCCCTCGACCGCGAGCGCCTCGGCGACGCCCTCGTAGGCAGGGGCGTCCATGTCCTTGCCGCCGTAGACCACCGCCGACGCACCGGGGGAGCGCAGCGCGGTGTCCACCGGCAGGCCCAGTACGGAGCGGGCGTGCAGCTCGAACTCGGAGAGCCGCTGGGTCGCCAGTGTGACCAGGCCGGTGTCGTGCGGGCGCGGGCTGACCTCGGAGAACAGCACGGTGTCCCCGCTCCCGTCCCGGCCCTCCCGGACGAACAGCTCCACCCCGAACAGCCCCCACCCACCGAGCGCCTCGGTGATCCGGGCGGAGACGTCGCGGGCGGCGGCCAGCGCGGCGTCGGACATGGGCTGGGGCTGCCAGGACTCGACGTAGTCGCCGGACTCCTGACGGTGCCCGATCGGCTCGCAGAACGCGGTGCCGCCGGCGTGCCGGACGGTGAGCTGGGTGATCTCGTAGTCGAACTCGACGAAGCCCTCGACGATCACCCGCGGGTTCGAGACCCGGGCGTCGGTGCGGGCGTGCTCCCAGGCGGCCTCGGCGTCGTCGGCGCTCTGCAGGACCGACTGCCCCTTGCCCGACGACGACATCACCGGCTTGAGTACGCACGGCAGCCCGACCGTGGCGACGGCGTCGCGGACCTCGTCGAGGGTGTCGGCGAAGACGTAGGGGGAGGTGGGCAGACTCAGCTCCTCGGCGGCGAGGCGCCGGATGCCCTCGCGGTCCATGGTCAGCTTCGCGGCCCGTGCCGTCGGCACCACGGTCGTCCCGGCCGCCTCGATCTCCAGCAGCGCGCCGGTGGCGATGGCCTCGATCTCGGGGATGACGAGATCGGGCGCCTCCTGCTCGATGAGCGTCGCCAGCGTCACCGGGTCGGTCATGTCGATCGCGTGCCAGCGGTGCGCCACCTGGTGCGCGGGTGCGTGCGGGTAGCGGTCGACGGCGACGACCTCCACGCCCAGGCGTTGGAACGCGATCGCGACCTCCTTGCCCAGCTCACCCGAGCCGAGCAGCAGCACGCGGGTGGGATCCGGGCCGAGCGGGGTGCCGATACGCATGACGGGGACCCTAACCGCAGGTCCACCTGCGGCACCCCGCCCGGGCGGCATCTCACATCCGCGCCCGGGCGGTGGTCAGGACACCCGGGCGACGAACCCGTCGGGCAGCTCCGCGGCCGCCTCGGTGTCGAGCAGCCAGCGGGTCGTGACGGTGCCGCGGGCCCCGCCGACCGGCAGCTCGGTCTCCGGTGTGCCGGTGAGCGCACCCGCGACGGCCGGTGCCTTGCCCGACCCGGCGGCGACCACCCACACCTCGCGGGAGCGGCGCGCCGCGGCCAGGGTCAGCGAGATCCGGGTCGGCGGCGGCTTCGGGCAGTCGAACACCGCGACGACCGTCGCCGCCTGCTCGTGCACGGCGGGGGAGTCGGGGAACACCGACAGGGTGTGGCCCTCCTCGCCCATCCCGACCAGGGTCACGTCGAACGCCGGGATGCCGTCGTCGTCGGGGCCCGCCAGGTCGTCGAGCAGCCGCGCGTAGTCGGCCGCGGCGGCCAGCGCGTCGTCGCGGGTGCCGCCGCCGGGCGCGGCCGCGGGCATCGGGTGCACCCGGGCCGGGTCCAGCGGGAGCGCGTCGAGCAGCGCCTCGCGGGCCTGGCGGTCGTTTCGCTCGGCGTCGTCGGCGGGGACGAAGCGCTCGTCGCCCCAGAACAGCTCCACCCGGGCCCAGTCGACGGCGTCGCGCGCCGGGGAGGCGGCGACGTCGCGCAGCAGCTGGATCCCGACCCCGCCGCCGGTGAGCACCAGCCGCGGCACGGTGCCCGCGGCCTGCAGGTCCACCAGCGCGGTGACCAGCCGGGCCGCGGTAGCCGCGGCGAGGGTGTCCTTGTCCGGGTGCACCACGACCCGGACCTGCGACGCGGCGCTCACGCGCGCACCTTCACCGGGGTGCGGCCGCGGGTCACCTTCGACACCCCGGCGAGGGCATCGGCGTACACCTCGTCCGGATCGAGCCTGCGCAGCTCCTCGGCGAGGCAGTCCGACACCTGCCGACGCGCCAGCGCGATGAGGCGCTCCGGCTGCCCGGGCTGGCTCAGCCGGGCGGTCTTGCCGTCCGGTCGGGCCAGCTCGACGTCACCGGAGGGGCGCGTCAGCCGGACCAGGGCGAGCCCGTTGTCCTTCTCCGACGGCGAGCGCTTCACCTTCACGCCCAGGCTCGCGGCGAGCCAGCCCGCGATCAGCTCGGTGGACGGCGACACCGCCTCCCCGGCGACGAGCGCCGACGTGATGCCCTCGAACGGCGGCACGTCCAGCGCCGCGGCCAGTTGGGCCCGCCACTGGGTGAGGCGGGTCCAGGTCAGGTCGGTGTCGCCGGGCGCGTAGTCCTTGCGGCGTGCCTCGAAGGCCTTCACCGGGTTCTTCGCCGACAGCGCGTCGGTGATGCGGCGCTGCGCGAGGCGGCCCACCGCGTCCTCCGACGGCGAGGCCGGCGCCTCGTTCGGCCACCACGCGACGACCGGGGCGTCGGGCAGCAGCAGCGGCATGACCATCCCGGCGCCCGCGTCCACGTCGGCCAGGGCGCCGTAGCCGCGGAGCAGGATGACCTCGCTGGCGCCGGCGTCGCCGCCGACCCGGATCTGGGCGTCGAGCCGCGGCGAGGCCCGGCGCTGCCCGCGGGCCAGCACGATCACCCGGCAGGGGTGCTCGCGGCTGGCCGTGTTCGCGGCGTCCACGGCCCGCTCGAGCTCCGGGCCGTCCTCGGTCAGCACGACCAGGGTCAGCACCCGGCCCAGCGCGAACACGCCGCCGGACTCACGGAGCTCGACGAGCTTGCGGTTGACCGCCGAGGTGGTGCTCGACGGGAGATCGATGATCACGATGGGGTCTCCGTCTTCTCCGCGACTGCCGTCGGTCCGCTCACGGCCGCCTCCAGTGGCGTCCGGTGCGGGCGAGCATCTCCTCGGCCGACACCGGACCCCAGGACCCCGCGGGGTAGGAGTCCGGGCCGCGCTCGTCGGCGGCCCAGTGCTCCAGCACCGGGTCCAGGATCTCCCACGACCGCTCGACCTCCTCGTTCACCGGGAACAGCGACGGCTCGCCCAGCAGCACGTCGAGGATGAGGCGCTCGTAGGCCTCCGGGGACGCCTCGGTGAACGCGTTGCCGTAGCCGAAGTCCATCGTGACGTCGCGGACCTCCATCTGGCTGCCCGGCACCTTCGACCCGAACCGCATGGTGACGCCCTCGTCCGGCTGCACCCGGATGACCAGGGCGTTCTGCCCCAGCTCCTCGGTCATCGTCGCGTCGAACGGCAGGTGCGGCGCACGCTTGAACACCACCGCGATCTCGGTGACGCGCCGGCCCAGGCGCTTGCCGGTGCGCAGGTAGAACGGCACCCCTGCCCAGCGGCGGTTCTCGACCTCGCAGGTGATCGCGGCGAAGGTCTCCGTGGTGGACTCCGGGTTGAAGCCCTCCTCCTCCTTCAGTCCCGGCACCTGCTCGCCGCCCTGCCAGCCGCCCTCGTACTGGCCGCGGGCGGTGGTGGCGTCGAGCGGGTGCGCGAGCTTGACCGCCTTGAGGACCTTGATCTTCTCCGCGCGCAGCTCGTCGGAGGAGAACGACGTCGGCTCCTCCATCGCGGTGAACGCGAGCAGCTGCAGCAGGTGGTTCTGGATGACGTCGCGGGCCGCGCCGATGCCGTCGTAGTAGCCGGCGCGACCGCCCAGGCCGATGTCCTCGGCCATGGTGATCTGGACGTGGTCGACGTAGTTGGCGTTCCAGATCGGCTCGAACAGCTGGTTGGCGAACCGCAGCGCCAGCACGTTCTGGACGGTCTCCTTGCCGAGGTAGTGGTCGATGCGGAACACCGAGTCCTCGGGGAAGACGTCGTTGACGATGGCGTTGAGCTCGATGGCCGAGGTCAGGTCGTGGCCGAACGGCTTCTCGATGACGACCCGCCGCCAGACGTCCGGGTCCTCCTGGGCGGACAGTCCGGAGCGGGCGAGCTGCTTGCAGACCACCGGGAACGCGCCTGGCGGGATCGACAGGTAGAACGCGTGGTTGCCGCCGGTGCCGCGCTTCTCGTCGAGCTCGCGCACCGTGCGCTCCAGCTCGTCGAAGGCGGCGTCGTCGTCGAAGGAGCCCTGGACGAACCGCAGGCCCTCGGCGAGGTGGTCCCACACCTCCTGCCGGAACGGGGTGCGGGCGTGCTCGCGCACGGCCTCGTAGACGACCTGGCCGAAGTCCTCGTTGTCCCAGTCGCGCCGGGCGAAACCGGTCAGGGCGAAGCCCGGCGGCAGCAGTCCTCGGTTGGCGAGGTCGTAGATCGCGGGCATGAGCTTCTTGCGTGACAGGTCCCCCGTCACTCCGAAGATCACCAGTCCGCAGGGGCCGGCGATCCGGGGGAGCCGCTTGTCACGGGGGTCGCGCAGCGGGTTGGTCCGTCCGCCGTTCGCGGTGGGCATCGCCCCTCCTAGTACTGGTGTTCTCGTGATCGGGACACCGGGTCACGGCTCTGTCGACGACTGTGCCGATGTCACGGCCCTGGCCAGGGTGACCAGCCCGGCGAGCCGGTCGGTCAGGTGCAGCCGCAGCACCGGACGTCCCCGGCGTCGCTGGTCGTCGATGACCGCCCGGGCCTGTGCCGCGTGCAGGCTATCCAGTCCCGGGCCGGGCGGCGAGGCGCCCGCGCCGACGGATCCCGGAAGATCACCGCCGGGTCCGTCCCCGGTCAGGTGACAGTGCACCGCGACGTCCGGTGCACCGGTGTCGCCGCTGCGGCAGGCCGGGGCCCAGCCGAACGCGACGGGCAGCCCGAGCCGGGCCACCAGTGGCCCGCGCAGCACCGAGACCGAGGCGTCGGACTCCGGGTCCAGCCAGGCCGAGACGACCGCCGGGGCCCCGTCGGCGACGGCGGCCAGCGCGTCGAGCGCACCGGCGACGGTGCGGGTGCCGGCCGGCAGCCAGTCCCCGGCGTGCACCGCGATCCCACCGTCGACGAACGACGGCGCGGGGTCGGTGCCGTCGGCGGGCGCGGGTGGGGCGGGCGCGAACGGGTCGGTGTCGAGCACCCGCCCGGCCAGCGCCGCGGCGGCCTGCCACAGCACGACCGCGGCCCCCGGTCCGGCGTCGAGCCGCACCGCGCCGTGGCCCGGCCCGGGCCGCGGCCCGGTGCCGTCGGCGTGCACGTCCACGACGCCCGCGGGAGCGGTGGGCTCGCGGGGGCCGGGGCCCGCGCCGACCGGCTCGTCGGGCGGCACCGGCACGACGGTGAGCCCGGCGGCGGTGAGCAGCGGGGCCAGCCAGCCGGTCAGGGCGGGGGAGCGCTCGACGTCGCGCAGGGCGAGCAGCGAGCCGCGGCCCGCGACGAGCGCACCGGCCAGCAGCAGCGCCGGGTTGTCCGGGTCGTCGGCGGCCAGTGCCCGCTCGGCGGCGACGGCGTCGCCCAGGACGGCGGGCACGTCCGCTCCGGCGAGCCCCGCGGGGACCAGCCCGAGCGGTCCCAGCACGCCGAAACGGCCGGGAACGTCGGCATCGAGGCTGACCACGACCGGACCGGGGTCGGCGGGGACGTCCAGCGGCGAGCCGGGCTCGGTCACGTACACGGTGCGCGCGGCGAGTGCCTGCGCGCCGACCTCCTCGGCGATCGCGGCGGCGACCACCCGGGTGACGGCCGCGACGACCGGGTCGGTGCCCGCCGCGTCGGCGACGACGAGGACGGTCTCGGCGAGCTCCCCGGACAGCGCCTCCGCGACCTGCACGGGGTCCGCGGAGTCCAGTGCGGTCAGCCGGGTCCCGTCCGGGGCGGTCCCGGCGACCACCCGGGCCGCGGCGACCGCGTCGGGCGTGCCGACGAGCAGCACGCGGTGCGCACCGGCGACGGCGAACCGCTCGCGCAGCGCGGCGACCTGGCCGACGAGTGGCCGGCTGCGGGTGGCGAGCCCGGCCTAGCCGGTGCGGGGCGGGGCGCCCGCCGCGCGGGGCCCCCAGACGCTGGGGTCGCCGTCGGCGAGGCGGGAGGCGACGGTCTCGCCTGCCAGCTCGGCGGCGATCCGCCGGGCGGCCCCGGCGAACGGCTCACCGGCGAGCCGCACCCGCACCGGGGAGGGTGCGGGTGCGGCCGGGCCGCCGGCGGCGGAGCCGAGGTCGGCCCCGTCGCCGCCGGGAGTGACCTCGTCCAACTACTTCGCGGAGTCGAGCTGGCCGCGGACGGTGTCCTGCAGCTCGGTCCAGGACTTCGCGAACTTCTCGACGCCCTCGTTCTCCAGGGTGAGGAACACGTCGTCGAGGTCGATGCCCTGGCCCTCCAGGTCGGTGAAGACCTGCTGGGACGCCCCGGCGGTGTCGGTGACCTTGTCCCCGTTCACCTCGCCGTGGTCGGCGAAGGCCAGCAGGGTCTTCTCGGGCATCGTGTTGACGGTGTTGTCCACGACCAGCTCGGACACGTACAGCGTGTCCGGGTAGTCGGGGTTCTTCACCCCGGTCGAGGCCCACAGCGGGCGCTGGGCGTGCGCACCCTTCGCGGCGAGGGCGTCCCAGCGGGCGCCGGAGAACGCGTCGCGGTAGGCGGCGTAGGCCAGCCGCGAGTTCGCGACGGCCGCCTTCCCGCGCAGACCGAGCGCCTGCTCGCCGCCGATCGCCTCGAGCCGCTTGTCGATCTCGGAGTCCACACGGGACACGAAGAACGAGCCGACCGAGTGGATCCGGGACAGGTCCTGTCCGTTCTCCAGGGCCTGCTCCAGGCCGGTCAGGTAGGCGTCCATCACGAGCTTGTAACGCTCGACGGAGAAGATCAGCGTCACGTTCACGCTGATGCCCTCGGCGGTCGCCCGGGTGATGGCCGGCAGGCCCTCCTCGGTCGCCGGGATCTTCACCAGCAGGTTCGGCCGGTCGACGGCCTTGGACAGCTCGCTCGCCTGGGCGGCGGTGCCCTCGGTGTCGTGCGCCAGCCGCGGGTCCACCTCCAGGGAGACCCGGCCGTCGACGCCGCCGGTGCGCTCGAAGACGCCGGAGAACACGTCGCAGGCCTGCTGCACGTCGGCGACGGTGATCTCGCGGATCGCGGTGTCGACGTCGGCGCCGCGGGCGGCGAGCTCGCGGACCTGGGCGTCGTAGGCGGCGCCGTCGGACAGCGCGCCCGCGAAGATCGTCGGGTTGGTGGTGACCCCGACTACGTGCTTGTCCTCGATGAGCTCGGCCAGGCTGCCCGAGGTCAGCCGTTCGCGGGACAGGTCGTCGAGCCAGATGGAGACTCCGGCCGCGGAGAGTGCGGCCAGTCGGTCGTTGCTCACGTTCGCTCCCTTCACGCCGTCGTCGCGGCGAGGGTCTCCCGCGCGGCGTCGGCGACGGTGTCGGCGGTGAAGCCGAACTTCTCGAACAGGGTGGCGGCGTCGGCGCTGGCACCGAAGTGCTCGATGGACACCGAGCGCCCGGCGTCACCCACGACGGCGCGCCACGGCATCGCGATCCCGGCCTCGACCGAGACCCTGGCCCGCACCGCGGACGGCAGGACCGACTCGCGGTAGGCCTCGTCCTGGGCGTCGAACCACTCGACGCACGGCATGGACACCACACGGGTACCGACGCCGTCGGCCTCCAGCTTCTTCCGCGCCTCGACCGCGAGGTGCAGCTCGGAGCCGGTGGCGACGATCACGACCTGCGGGACGCCGGTCGAGGCGTCGGACAGCACGTAGCCGCCGCGCGCGACGCCCTCGGCGGAGGTGCCCGGCAGTGTCGGCACGTTCTGGCGGGTCAGCGCGAACCCGATCGGCCCGTCCGACGGGCGCTCCAGCGCCGCCTTCCAGGCGTACACGGTCTCGTTGGCGTCACCGGGGCGGACCACCGACAGGCCCGGGATCGCGCGCAGCGCGGCCAGTTGCTCGATCGGCTGGTGGGTCGGGCCGTCCTCGCCCAGACCGATCGAGTCGTGCGTCCACACGTAGATCGGGTTGGTCTTCATCAGGGCGGCGAGGCGGACCGCCGGGCGCATGTAGTCGGAGAACACCAGGAAGGTGCCGCCGTAGGCGCGGGTCGGGCCGTGCAGGGCGATGCCGTTGAGGACCGCGCCCATCGCGTGCTCGCGGACACCGAAGTGCAGCGTGCGGCCGTAGGGGGAGGTCGTCCACATGCCGGTCGAGGCCGACTTCGGGCCGAACGAGTCGACGCCCTTCATCGTGGTGTTGTTCGACTCCGCCAGGTCGGCCGAGCCGCCCCACAGCTCCGGCAGCACCTCGGCCAGCGCGCCGAGCACGGTGCCGGAGGCCTTGCGGGTCGCGAGGCCCTTCTCGTCGGTGTCGAAGTGCGGCAGCGCGTCCGCCCAGCCCTCGGGGAGCTCCTTGGCGAGCAGCCGGTCGAGCAGCTGCTTGCGCTGCGGCTCGCGCTGCGCCCACTCGTCGAAGGTGCCCTGCCAGGTGTCCTGCGCGGCGCGGGAGCGCGCGCCGACGGCCCGGGTGTGGGCGAGGACGTCGGCGTCGACCTCGAAGTCCTGGTCCGGGTCGAACCCGAGGACCTTCTTGACCTCGCGGACCTCGTCGTCACCGAGCGCCGAGCCGTGCGCGGCACCGGTGTTCATCTTGTTCGGCGACGGGTAGCCGATCACGGTCTTGAGCACGATGATCGACGGACGGCCGGTCTCGGCCTTCGCGGCCTCGAGCGCGGCGAGGATGCCGGTGACGTTCTCGCCGCCCTCGACGACCTGCACGTGCCAGCCGTAGGCCTCGTACCGCTTCGCGGTGTCCTCGTTGAACGCGATGTTGGTGTCGTCCTCGATGGAGATCTCGTTCGCGTCGTAGATCACCGTGAGGTTGCCGAGCTCCTGGCGGCCGGCCAGCGACGACGCCTCGGAGGTGACGCCCTCCTCGATGTCGCCGTCGGAGGCGATCACGTAGATCTGGTGGTCGAACGGCGAGGACCCCTCGGGGGCGTCCGGGTCGAACAGGCCGCGCTCGCGACGGGCGGCGATCGCCATCCCGACGGCCGAGGACAGCCCCTGGCCCAGCGGGCCGGTGGTCATCTCGACGCCGCGGGTGTGGCCCCACTCCGGGTGGCCCGGGGTGAGCGAGCCCCACGTGCGGAGGCTCTCGAGGTCCTCGCGCTCCAGGCCGTAGCCGGCCAGGTAGAGCTGGATGTAGAGGGTGAGGCTGGAGTGGCCCGCGGAGAGCACGAACCGGTCGCGGCCCATCCAGTCCGGGTCGGCCGGGTCGTGGCGCATGACGCGCTGGAACAGCGTGTACGCCAGCGGGGCCAGGCTCATCGCGGTGCCGGGGTGTCCGCTGCCGCACTTCTGGACCGCGTCCGCGGCCAGCACACGGATGGTGTCCACGGCCCTGCGGTCGAGGTCGGTCCAGTCGTCGGGGACGTGCGCGCGGGTGAGCGCGGCGACGGCGCTGTCCCCGGCGTGGGGGGACGTAGCGGTCTCGGACAAGGCGATGGCTCCTGTACTCGCGTCGACGGTCGTCGGTCTGCCGGTGGTGGATCCGGAGGTCCGCCCGGTGGTCGCGGCCACTGCGGTGGCGGCGACGTCGGCGGGTGTCGTGGTGACCCGGACCACCTGGCGGCATCCTCGCCGCCCCGACCCGGAACACCCTACTGCTCACGCCCGCGGCCTGCGGCTTTGCGCCTCGTGGCGTTCGGCGGACCGGGGCGCCGAGGTCGGTGTACCCGGCGGGCCCGCCACGCATGCCACCGGTTAGCATCGACGCGCTGTAGAACTAGGGAGGTCGCCACCGCGGCTACCCAACCGGTGTCCACGGCACCGAGCCGGTGCGGCCCCTCGGGCGGCGCGGGATCACTACGTCGAACCGAGCGAGGTACGAACAGGTGAGCGCACCCGCGTCAGGGCGGAGCCGGGCCGACGAGGCCGGAGCGCCGGCCGAGCACGTCCCGGCCGGACCGGACGCCGCGCCGGCGGTGACGCCCCCCGCCACGACCGTGGTGGTCCCGGCGGCACCGACCGGGCGCCTCGCCCGCGTCCGCGCCACGGTGACGGCCTATCTGGGCCTCACCAAGACGCGGATCATCGAGCAGCTGCTCGTCGTCACCGTGCCCGCCATGTTCCTGGCCCAGCGCGGCGTGCCGTCGCTGCTGCTGATCGCGGCCACCCTGGTCGGCGGCGCGATGGCCGCCGCTGCGGCGCACGCGCTGAACTGCGTCGTCGACGCCGACATCGACCAGAAGATGGCGCGCACCGCCCGCCGTCCGCTGGCGCGGGGACAGGTCCCCACCCGCAACGCGCTGGTGTTCGGCCTGGTGCTGGCCGCTCTGAGCTCGGTGTGGCTCGGCCTGAGCACGAACTGGCTCGCCGCCGTGCTGTCGCTGGCCGCGATCGCGTTCTACGTGCTCGTCTACACGATGCTGCTCAAGCGGCGGACCTCGCAGAACATCGTGTGGGGCGGTGCCGCGGGCTGCATGCCGGTCGTGATCGGCTGGGCCGCGGTGACCGGCACCGTCGAGTGGCCCGCGCTGGTCATGTTCGGTGTGATCTTCTTCTGGACGCCGCCGCACTTCTGGGCACTGGCGATGCGCTACCGCGAGGACTACGCCGCCGCCGGGGTGCCGATGCTCCCGGTCGTCGCGCCCGCGCCCGCGGTGTCGGTGCGGATCGTGGTCTACAGCTGGGTGATGGTGGCCTGGAGCCTGCTCCTGCTGCCGGTGACGTCGTGGGTGTACCTCGCGGTGGCGCTGCTCGGCGGGGCCTACTTCGTGTTCCGTGCGCACCGGCTGCACCACCAGGTGAAGGAGGGCCGCGAGATCTCCCCGATGCCGCTGTTCCACCTGTCGAACATCTACCTGTGCGTGCTGTTCGCGGCGATCGCCGTCGACGCCGCGCTGGGGCTGCCGGTCCTGTTCTGAGCCCGGACCGGCAGCCCGCCGGGGCGGTGGCCGGTCAGCGCAACAGGTCCGGGGTCTCCCACTCCGTGCCCAGCACGTGGTGGTCCAGGAACGCCCACACCGTGCGGTACCAGACCTTCGCGTGGTTCGGGGCGAGGACCCAGTGGTTCTCGTCGGGGAAGTACAGGAACCGGTGCGGGTTGGCCTCCGGGTCGGCCTGCCGGGACACCAGGTCCCACCACAGCCGCAGCCCCTCGCCGATCGGCACCCGGTAGTCGCGGTCGCCGTGGATCACCAGCATCGGGGTGACGATCGCGTCGGCGTGCCGGTGGGGGCTGTTGGCCTGCGCCATCGCCGGGGTCATCTCGGTCAGCCAGTACTCGGCGTGGTCGGTCGTCGGTCCGAACTGGTCGAGCGCCCACAGGCTGGCGTGGGTGACGATCGCGGCGAACCGGTCGGTGTGCCCGGCGACCCAGTTGGCCATGTAGCCGCCGAAGGAGCCGCCCATCGCCGCGGTGCGGGTGTCGTCGACGTCGGGCCGGGCGGTCGCGGCGTCGGTGGCGGCCATCAGGTCGGTGAACGGCGCGCCGCCCCAGGCGCCCCAGCCGCGCTGGACGAAGTCCTGGCCGTAGCCGGTCGACAGAGCCGGGTCGGGCAGCAGCACGGCCCAGCCGCGTGCGGCCATCAGCCACGGGTTCCACCGCCACGACCAGGCGTTCCAGCTGGCCAGCGGGCCGCCGTGGATCCACAGCAGCAGCGGGGCCGGGTGCTCGGCGTCGGCGCCCTCGGGCAGGACCAGCCAGGCGCGGACCCGGGTGCCGTCGGCGGCGGTGGTCTCCAGCTCGGTGAGCGAACCGGGCAGTGCGGGCGCCGCGGCGGGTGCGGGCAGGTGCTCCGGGTCGGCGTCGTGGCCGTCGGCGGGGATCCGGACCGGGACGGGGGGCGCGTCGTAGGCGTGGCGCAGTGCGTAGACCCACCGCCCGTCCGGCGACGGGCACGGGTCGGAGTAGGTGCCGTGGTCGCCGGTCAGCCGGGTGACGGTGTCGTCCTCCCCGGTCGTGCCCAGGTCGATCCGGAACAGCGGGCCGCGGCCGTTCTCGTCGGCGGTGACCACCAGCGCGGACCCGTCGCGGGTCCAGCGCGCCGCGGTGGGCCACCGGTCCCAGCCCGGTGCCACCGGGCGCGGTGCGCCACCGGCGAGCGGGACCAGGACCAGCTCGGTCCGCGGCGCGACCTCCGGGGTGGAGACGTGTTCGCGCAGCGCGACGACGGTCCGCCCGTCCGGGCTGACCCGGGGCGCGGAGTACTCGTGGCCGTCGTCGTCGGTGAGGTCGCGGTGCTCCCCGGACGCGGTGTCGACCACGACCAGGCCCGGCCGCCAGGTGCCGTGGCCGTGCGCGCGGTTCCAGCCGGTCACCACCGAGCCGCCGTCGGGGGAGACGTCGAACGCGGTCTCGTCCAGCGCGCGGCCCGGCGCCGGGGTGAGGTCCTGCCAGGGGTCGGTGTCACCGGGCGTGGACAGGAGCAGCCGCTCCTCGGCCGGGCCGAGGTCGTGGTCCCAGTGCCGCACCGGGTAGCCGGTGTGCAGGATCGCGGTGACCTTGCCCTCGGTGCGCGCGGTGCGGCG
Source organism: Pseudonocardia sp. HH130629-09 (assembly GCF_001294645.1). Lineage (NCBI taxonomy): Bacteria > Bacillati > Actinomycetota > Actinomycetes > Pseudonocardiales > Pseudonocardiaceae > Pseudonocardia > Pseudonocardia sp. HH130629-09. The sequence goes on along the minus strand of NZ_CP011868.1, from coordinate 2,423,609 downwards.
CTGCTCGTCCTCGTCGGTCGTGGTGGCACCGGGCAGCGTGGGGGAGGACACGACGACCGTCCCCGCGTCGGCGGCGACGGCGACCGCGG